>JAKADZ010000006.1 GCA_021818475.1 Nanobdellota archaeon | reverse complement strand
TCCAGTTCAAATCCCTCATCATTTCCGGATAGCATACTAATTAAATTTCTTTTTCTTTTGAAACTAACTTTAACTCCTTCACTTTCATCAATTTTTCTTTGGGAGATATTAGTCAGATAATCATGGCTGATTGTAGAAGAAACTTCCAATGCTTTTTTAGACAGGCGATCTTTTGAAATTATTTTTAATAATTCTGATGCTTCTTCCTGATCTTCCCGAGCTATTGCAGTTTCAGGGCTTTCAGGATAAATATTTTGATTTTGAGAATATCTATTGGAAGTTTTTCCATGTTCTGCATGATAACGTTCCCTTGCATTTTTATTAAGTAAATGCCTTAATCCGGTTCCAAGGAGAAATGCTCCTCCAACCAATGCAAAAGCTGGAGCAAGAGGTCCAGTGAAGATGGATCCTGCTAAGATAGTAGAGCCAACTGCAACTGTTGATTCCCGATATTTAGTCTCGGGTTTTTCTTCAACCATGATAATTGATAAATTAATCTATATTTAAATCTTTCTTCTGTTGTAACTTACAAGAGAAAACAAATAAACTGTTTATAAATACCGAAAAAGATTAAATAAGATTAAACTATCTTTTTTTATGAAAAAAACATTAGACTCCTCATTAAAGAGAGAAATACATGTTTCTAAAAAAATACTGGATGTAAAATTCTAAAATGAGTTTTTCTTTGATTTTTGTAGGAGATACTCCCGGATTTATTGATGATTTCAAAAAACAGGAAGAAATTATTAATCTCTTTAATCCAGAATTTGTTTTATGTGAAAATTTAGAAGATTTATCTCTGGATTCTAAAGAAAAGTTTGATGATATATTAAAAAAAGAAAAATCTCAAATATGACTTCTTTTGATGAAGTAAATAGACTAATAGAATTATGTTATCATAAAAATATAAAGTTGATTGGAATTGATCTGCCAAATTTCGGATTTAATGAAATTTTGCAAAGTAAGATAAAAAACCAATCCGATTTATCCTCTGATGAAGAAAATCAAATTGAAGAATTGCTTAAATTAAGAGAAAATCTCCATTTGAAAAAAATTCTTGAATATAAAGAAAAAACAGATAAACCTCTTATCATATTACTTGGTTCATGGCATTTAAGAGAAAATTCTTTATTAAGGAATTCATTAACTAATTATAAAATATTTTTTCCTTGTGATAAAAGAGGAAATTTGTTGATTGAATCTCCAGAAGATAAAGAGATAAATTATTGTGAGATAACAAAAAATGAATAAGATAAAACTTAAGGATTCTATTTGTATCTTAAAAGAATCTGAAGAAGTATATCACGTGATATTTACGGGGATAAGAAGAGTAAAAAAATTCAGGGTCGATTCTTTAGTTAAAGAAATAATTGAAGAGTTAAAAGGAGAAAAAACTGAAGAAGAACTTTTTTCAAGTTTAAAAGAGAGATATAATAAAAAAAATATTTCCGAATGTATCACTGCACTTGAATCCGCAGGGATTGTAAGAAAATATGATTCTTCAAAAATAGGTGGTAGATACGATCGACAAATATCTTTTATCGATGAACTGACTTCTTCTGGAGAAGAAACGATTAGGCTTCAGAAAAAGTTAGAAGATTCTGTAATTTCTGTTTTTGGTATTGGAGGAATTGGGACTTGGATAGTTAATGGATTATATCAAATAGGAATCGGAGAGATAAGAATAAGTGATCCTGATAAAGTAGAAGAAAGTAATCTGAACAGACAACTATTCTTTAACTCAAGGGATGTTGGAAGATATAAGGTAAATATAATAAAAAAGAAATTGTCAGATTCTAAAATAGTTCCATTCAAAAAAACAGTCTCAGATAAGGAGAATTTAGAAGAAATTGTGCAAGGTTCAGATTTTTTAGTAAACTGTGCAGATAATCCTTCAGTTGAAGAGACTTCTAAGATTATTGATAAGTATGCAACAAAATACAAAATTCCTTATTGTATTGCTGGAGGATATAATATGCATCTCGGGATGATTGGTCCGATAATTATTCCTGGAGAGACTGCGACATTGGATGATTTTATCAAATATCAAAAATCTCATGACCGATTAAACAAACTTGAGTTAATAAAAGATATAAGTCAAACGGGAAATCTCGGACCCATTGCAGGGACGATTGCAAATATTCAGGTAATGGAAATTTTCAAATATATTATAGGGAAAGGAAATTTACATTTTAACAAATTTGCAGAGATGGATTTTATGGATTTGAGTATAAAATGGAAATATTTTGGAAAACATTAATCACGTAAAAAATGGAATTATACAAATCTAAGGCAGAACTCTATGATAAATTCATAAGCCAGAGCGGAAAGAGTTATGAACGAGTAGCAAATATTATTGAGAAATATCTTAAAAAAACTGATTCAATATTAGAATTGGCCGCGGGAACAGGAAATTATGCAGTTGAATTTAAGAAAAAGGGATATGCAAATTATGTTTGTTCTGATTTGAATAAAGAACTATTGGAAATCGCGAAGAAAAAAACAAATCTGAAATGCCTGACTCTCGATATGAAATCATTTTCCCTAAAAGAAAAATTTGATGCCGTATTAATTTTATTTAAATCTCTTAATTATAATTTAAATATGAAAGAATTAAAAAGCACACTTAAAAATTCATTTAATTCACTGAATACAAACGGAAAATTAATAATTGAGATAACAAATCCAGAGATAATTTTAAGTAATCCAAAAAGCGGAGCTTTCCTGTTTGATTTAGATGAAAATAACTCCCTTATACATTTAAGCGATGTTGAGGGAAGATTTATGATTCATTATTTTATGTTCATTGATAAAAAGACAAATAAATGCGAATTGGACAAGCATAAAAATTATATTTTTAAAAAAGAAGAAATAACTAATTCAATGAAAGAAGCTGGATTTAAAAAAATAGAAACTGAGTTGAATGGAAACACTTTGTTTATAATAGGATATAAATAACTTTTTATCCTTTAATCACAACCAGGGGTTTTAATCTTGCAACCTTTTTGCTTATGCCAAGTTCGTCGACAACTCTTGCAACTTCATCAATATCTTTGTATGCTTCAGGGGCTTCTTCTGCAAGAGATTTCCAGCTTCCTGCTTTAACTTCAATGCCCTCTTCATTCATTTCTTTTTTGATATCTTCTCCTTTTATTTCTCTTAAAGCTTCGCTTCGCGAAGCAACTCTTCCTGCACCATGAACTGTGCTTCCAAATGATATCTCCTCGGATTTTTTAGTTCCAACCAAAAGGTATGATGCAGTTCCCATGCTTCCGGGAATGATAACCGGTTGCCCTATTTTCCTGTATGCTTCAGGGATTTCTTTTCTTCCTGGTCCAAATGCTCTCGTGGCTCCTTTTCTGTGAATGCAGATTTTTCTTTTCTTTCCGTCAATAATCTGTTCTTCAAATTTTGCAATATTATGACAGACATCATAAACAACATCTATTTTAACCTTCGGAAAAATTCTCACGAGTTCTTCCCTTACCCAGTGAGTTATTATCTGTTTGTTTGCAAATGCAAAATTTGCAGCAGCACACATTGCAGAATAATAATCTTTTCCAAGCCTGCTTTTTATGGGTGCATTTATCAATTCTCTATCCGGCAAATTCTGAAAACCATATTCTTTTTCCATCATCTGTATATAATCACTTGCAACCTGATGCCCAAGCCCTCTGCTTCCGCAGTGAATCATAATCGTCACCTGTCCTTTCTTTATCCCAAAACTTTTTGCAACTTTTTCATCGAAAATTTCATCAACATACTGAACTTCTAAAAAATGATTTCCTGCTCCGATTGTTCCCAACTGGCCTATCCCTCTGTTCATTGCTCTTTCAGAAACTTTTTTAGAATCAGCATCTTCCATGCATCCCTCTTCTTCCATATGGAGATAATCTTCGGTTTTTCCCATTTTCATTTTTTCAACTATATATTTGGCTCCGCCTTCAAGTATGTTATTCAGCTCCTTCCGGGTAATCTGCAATCTGCTTCCCCTGCCGACGCCTGATGGAATTTTTCTGTAAAGTTCTTCGACAACTTCTTTCTGTTTTTTCAGTATGTCTTCTTTTTTCAAATTTGTTTTTAATAATCTCACAGAGCAATTTATATCATAGCCGACTCCTCCCGGGGAAATAATTCCTTTATCCATATCAAATGCTGCGACCCCTCCTATCGGAAATCCATAACCCTGATGCGCGTCAGGAAGAGCCAGTGCATATTTTAAAATACCGGGAAGTTTTGCAACATTTTTTATCTGTTCTATTGTCCTGTCTTTTTCCACGCTTTCAAGAATTTTTTTGCTAGCAAAAATTCGTGCAGGAACATTCATTCCTTCCTCAAAAATTTCATAAGTATTATCGGAGATTTTCTTTAATCCCATAATAATTCTAGTTAATTAAATATTTTAAATATAACTACTTGCTCATTGTAGTTAACAAATCATAAACATGATCTTCAATTTTTCTGACTAATTCAATCCTTTCAGATATGTTTTTTTCGCTTAAGTCTTCAGCAACATTAGGGTCTGTTAATTCAACTACTTTCCCGGCTCTTTTACCTATCTCAGGAAATTCATTTCCCAGATAATCAACTACAATACTCCCCACACTGTATACACCTGATAAAATATTTCCTCTAAGTTTATTATTAGTTTTCAAAAATTTTTCTGCTTCCTTTCCATATTTTTCAATCAGTTCTCGTCTCCATTTTCTCCTTAATGCATGTTCGTTCATAGAAAAATCATCTTCAATTAACGGGAATCCAGAATATTCCTTAATCCAGTCAAGGTAAAAATCTAAAGAAGAGTCTCTTCCCAAAAATGCAGGATTTATCTCTCCTGAAAATTCATATTTTGGCGGATGCTTCGCTACAAAATGCTGTCTGAATAATTCGTCTTGCATAAGTATCTCTTCAATTTTTTCCATAATCTCTTAACAAAATTGTCCTTTAAAAATCTATCTGATGTTACTACTATTAGAAGACATTATTTATTCTTTTTTTCAACTATTTTTTTGCTTATTTCGGCAACTTCATTTTTCTTCTTCTTAAGCAATTCATACAGGGCAAAAAAAGTCAGAACTGCCCCCGCAAAAGTTGAGAAGAGAACGACATTATTTTTGAGAATGCTTATCAGAGGAACTTTTTGTGAATTATCCAAATTTCCTTTTTGAGTGTTATACTCGTCATAAGCAAGATCAAGATTTACTTTTGCGTCATTAAGATTTCCGGTTAAAATGTCTGCCTGAACATTGTGAATATACCCGCTTAAAGCATCAAAGTTTACCATAGAAACATCATAGTTATCTGACTGTTTATTTACAAATTCATTCTGAATAGAGCTAAAGTTTTGTTTCAGACTGTTAAGCTGATTTGAAATATTTTGTATTTCCTGTTCATTTTCCTGCTCCTGCTGAATTTCATCTAATTTCTGCTGGTCACTTGTATCTGAAATTACGCTGATGTTCTGATAAAAAATATTATTATCAATATTTATAGTCAGAGTTACATTCCCTTCTTCTTTTAAATTTCCATAAACAAAAATGTAATCTTTTTCTCCTGGTGCAAGAGAATTTATCGGAACGATATTATATGTAGAAAAGCCTTCCCCTGTGACTAAAGCAAAGGTATTGTTTATTGTTTCATTCATATTATTCTGGATCTGGATATTAAACTGAACATCCCCCACTTTTACTTCCTGAGGCATAAAATTTGTGAGGATTATTCCTGGGGAAACTGAGACTGTGCCATTTGTTAAAGTTGCATTATCCAATGTTTGATTTGTCTGATTTAACGTTTCATTACTGTCAGCAAGAATTCCTGCAACAGAAAAGGTTAGAAAGAGGAGTGAAATTATTAGCAGGCTCTTTTTCATAAAATCTCAATAAAAATCAATTTTATAAATATTACTAAACGTCAAGAACAACCTGGGCAACCCACTCATTTTTTATCTTTTTGACAAACATTTCATTATAAGTTACTGCCTTGACCTCATTGTTAAAATTATAATCCGAGGCTTTGTCACCGGAAAGAACTGCTTTCAACCTGAAATTTTTTATTTTTATTTCCTTCACCTTTGAAATCAAAAAATCTTCTGCTTCCAAAAGATAAATAATCTCTTCAAGAAATTTATAGAGAAGAGATTCGTAATCGCCCCCTTCAACAGTTATATCCTTCTTCTCGGCTGCTTTGATTTTTTTCTTATCACAAATTGCCTCTTTCAGTGCGTCTGCAGAATTTTCGAAAACTTCCTCTTCATTTTTTCCGAAAGCCTGAAATTTAACATCGGCAGTATGCTCTAAAAATTTGAACTTCATACAGATGAATGTTTTTTTGTATTTAACTATTTTATTCACGAAGCTCGCGTATTCATCATTGGATGAGCCACCATTGGACTGCTCTGGGTATTTGCTGAACTGATCTGGGAACCCTGGCTGGCATTTTGTAATGTTGGATTATCTCCCGATTTATATAAACTTTTATTATCATTTACAGGAACATTAAGGTTCTGATTTTTTTCCTGCAGCAATCCGAAAAAGATTATATTTGCAAAAATAAGTATGAATATTGCAAGGGAAACAAGAACAGAAATTTTTAGTTTATTCAATCTCATCTTAATTCAAATTCCTCCCAGTGAATTTCTTCAGGTTTAATTCCGGATTCAACAAGTTTGCTGATAAAATCTTCCTTAAATTTTTCCGGTCCGCAGATAAAAAATTCTTTGTCATCCAACTTTCCGCTTATTTTTTTAATATCTTCTGCAGAAATTCTTCCCTTGATATCTGATTCCCACTTGATAAATCTGAATGATTTATTTTTTCTCGGGATTTCAGAAAAAATTTCTTCTTTGATAAAATCCCTGCTTCTTGAAATGTAATACAAATCAATTTTATTTTTCGAATCTGAATTTTCCAAATCTGCAGCCATACCTATGAAGGGAGTTATCCCTATTCCTGCAGCAATCCATATCTGGTCTTTTCCTTTGCCGGAATTAAATCTTCCATAAGGCCCTTCGATTAAAACTTCATCACCGACGCTAATCTTTCCTATTTCTTTCGTGAAATCCCCGAGTTTTTTTACTGCAATATTTAATTTATTGCTGTTCGATTTTGAAGCAATAGAAAATGGGTGGGCTTCCCTCGGTAATCCCCTGCTGTAAAATCTTGCAAAAATAAATTGTCCTGACTTGTATAATAAAGGTTTAACCTTTGGGGTCATATAAATATCAAAACAATCTCCTTTCTCGTTTATACTCTCAATGACATAAACTAAACTTTTCTTTTTCCTTAAAAATAAACTGTAAACAAATGCCCCGATTCCAATAACTGAAACAATAGTTGCATAAAGGTAATATCCTGGGAAAATATTATCTATTGAAACGCTGCCTCTTACAAGAAAAATATGGATTGCCGCAAAAATAAAAACTAATCCTAAAAATTCATGACTAAACTTCCACTTATTATATTTTATTTTTGTAAACAAAGTTATGAAAATCAGCAGAATCATTCCAAGCAGTGCAATTAATCCAAAATTCACCGGCCAGTTTGAACTTGGCAGCAGATATTTCATTGCAATATTAATCTGATTTGGGAAAAAATTTAACACTAAAAAAATTGGATGAAAAAGAATCATCATTAATGAAGTGCCACCAAGAATTCCATGGACTGCATAAACTTTGTCCAATCCTCCGAAGACATCTTCAATAAACCTCAATCTCATCGAGAGCACAAATGTCAATGCAAACATAGTCATCCCCACTAATCCAAAAATCTGCCCGAGACTGTGAACCGGGTCAGTAAATAATTGAATTTTCCCGTTCCCTATAAAAAACCATAAAAATGCGGGAATGAATGACACTAACAATAATACCGTCCACCCAAGATTTTTTTTAATTTTATTGTTCATATATTGCCTCCTGGAAATTATTGTACATCCTGTTTTTTAATTTTCTGTCAACTGTGAGAACTTTTATTCTTTTATTTTTTCTTAGGATTTTTTCCCTTGTTTTCTCGTCGACAACGAATAGAACAGTTGCATAAACATCCGCTTCCGTAAGATTTTCTGCTATTACTGTGACTGAGACTAAATCTTTCTGGTTTATAATATGGCTCTTGTCAAAGGTTCCATAAAACTGATGATAATCCCCGGAAGTTGCAATTGACTTATTTTTTATTTTTATACTAAGCAGTCTTTCATTTTTTCTTGGGTGTTGCACGCCGATAATGTGTTCATAATTTCCCGAGAATAGAATATCCCCTCTTGAATCTATCACAAATTCTTTTATTCCGTTACTTATCAAAAATTTTCCAAGCTTATCCGTGATGTAGCCTTTTGCAATACTCCCCAAATCAATCATGACTGATTTATTTTTTAATGTAACAAAATTCCCATTCAATTTTATATCTTTGTAAGAACATTCTTTTTTATCTTCCTCCTCGCCTTTTTTCCTCTGCATTATCCTTTTTCCCAAGCTTATATCATATTTTCCCCCGCTTAACTTCGAAAATTCCAGCGATTTTTTAATCACTTCAGTTAACTCTTCAGACAGTTTTAATTTTCTTTTCTGATTCAGTTCTGATAATTCACTTTTTTCATCAAATAAATTAAATATTTTTTCAAGCCTCAATGCTTCAGAATAAAATTCTTTTGCTATCATTCCTGGATTTTTTTCAGTATAAATAATAAGCAATAACTCTCCGCCAAAAAGTCTGAATTTGAACCTCTGCTCCTTCATAAGAAATTTCGAATTTTTTAGTTTAAAATCCTTGTGGATTTGAAATTATTTGGTCCAGCAGAATAATTTCAGTTTTAAATAACTTAATTTTGTCAATGTGGACGTTACAATAATATCCTGTGCATAAACATCTTTGGAAGGAAGGTTCCCTATATAATCGCATTTGCTTGAGGGGGGATTGATATTTATATTTGAAGGAGTGAGGCAGCTGGATGTGCCGTAACAATATTTTTTACTGTTAATATCACTGCATTGTGTTGCAGTCGGGCTTGAGCAGGTCGAGGAAAGAGTATCTATTTTCTGTGTAGGGCATGCCCCATTGTAACAATATTTATTGTTGTTTACATCAAGACATTTATTCCAATTCGGAGGACAGTCAATTATATCGCACACCTGCCCGATGCAGGTTAAATAATTTGGAGTTCTGGTGTTTATCAGCTGCTGTACATCTGTTGGAACATAAGATGGAAGATTTGATATTGCAAGGATTTCTGCTCTAAATGCATCATTAGTCTCTATTTCCCTTAACATTGAAAGCTGGGCAGTATAAACCTGTTCGGAAATATCAGTTTTTCCAAGATATCCCTTATTGGCAAGAATTAACAGGACTCCTGCTACAAGTAAAATTGCCACAAATGCTTCTACAATTTCTATCCACCCTCTGTTATTTTTTATCAGTTTCACTCTTATTTATTCTCCTTTTTTCCTGTTCCTACCATTTAGGTTCTTTTTCAAAGAACCCTTTCTAAATTCTTAATCTTCTTTACTATTTTAGTCTTTCTGCATTTATGCACCTACCATATTTTTACATCCAAATATCCTGATAAAAGATTTGCATTGCTGTCAAAATATTGCACTGGCAGTTCATCTGCATAAACATTTGTTGAAGGAATTTGTTTTGCTGCAGGCTGATCGACATTTCCGTCGCTTTCTTTAAAGCTGAACCAAAATTCATTTCCGGGAGTAATCTTTAATTGTGTCTTCAGTGATTCATAATTGGTATTATAAGAATTTATTAATCCAAAAACACCATCATTCTGTGCAGCCTGTCCGAGATAGATATACTGTCCTGTATCAACCGATCCAAAATTGTAATCTTTTTCCGAAATAATCTTGCTGCATGACGATGCTCCGACTGAGGGGAATTTAGGAGACAGATATACTTTAAAGAAAGAATTTGTTGTGTCTGTTCTTGATAAAACAAGATTGTAAGCTGAATCCTGATAAGAAGGCTGTCTTGTGTTAGAACTGTCTTTTGTAATTAAATTATAATTATAATTTATTCCGCTGTTAAAGAGATCAAAGAGAAAGTTCTGCATTTCCAAACATGAATCTTTGTTTGTGCTGCTAATGCTGAAACTTGCAACAGTTAAATTTGAAGACAGGCTCTGTATTATCTGGTTTTCAGTTTCCTCAACCATTATTTTTTTATCTTCCCCTGTTTGAATTGTCGGTTTTATGACGGTGTATAAAAAAACTATAAAGGTGATGAATATCACAAAAGATAAAATCATTCCGACATGTGATCCATTTTTGTTCACCCTTTTTTTCATAATCATTATTATCTTTAGAGATTTATATTCCTTGCTGATTATTTTCCGAAGATGATATTGGCAACAGTTGAAATCAGGAAAGATAACACTACTAGGGTAAAAGAATGTTTAACTCCCGCTTTTATATCTCCCTCAGCTAATTTGCCGATTACAAGTCCGCTGAAAATACCCTGAATTAAAAGCAAATATAAAAATGCCTGAGAGATATCCGACGCTGCTATGCCTCCTCCTCCCCCTGTGCTTATTCCCCCAACCCCCAAACTTCCGACGGTTGCAATTCCTGAAATCATAGGAATAATATAAAACTGCATAACAAGAACGATTATGATAAAAACAAAGAAGATTATATAACCCTGGCTTGCAAGTGTTGAGATGGAAGATTTCCTTTCTTTCTTTAATTTATCTGCAGTATTAACCGCTTTGGCAACTGCTTCAAGGATGTCTCCGATATTTCCCCCTGCTTTTTCCGCCTGCCCTATAAGGGTTATTGTTTTTGAAACGGTATCATTATTTACATCATCTGCAAATGTCTGAAGTGCAGTTCTTAACGGGATTCCCAGGGAAATTTGATTTGCTAATTTCTCAACATTTGGACTTAAACTCCCGAATGGTTTTTTCTTTAAGTTTACAAGACTCTTGCTTATCGGAGTTCCTGTTTTTACGCTCTCGACGAGATTCCTTGCAAATTCCAGAAACATTTCTTCTTTTTCCTGGGCAATCTTCGTTTTTTGCATGATTCCCAAAACAAAAGGAGCAACTATTGACAATATACCTGCACCAAAAATAAACAGGAAAAATTTTGTTCCCAGAAATATCATTGAGAGGAGAATCATTCCTCCGCCGATTCCTATTCCTATCCAGTGTGTTTTTTTTAATTCCATTATAAAAATTCTCCTGAATTTTTATTTGTGCTATCGCTCGGCTTTGACGAACGAATGGCGGATTTTCTGTCTGTGATGAAATTTCCTATTTCTGTCATTTAAGCAGTTGAAGATTGTTTTAATTGAAGATATACAAGGAAGAAAATATTTATCAGTGATACTCCCCCGACAACTAATAGAGTGATTAAACCTGTGCTTAAAGAGATCCCGAGTCCGCTTATTTTCATCATCATCAAAAGAAGCATAAAAATCATTGGGGCTGCAATAACTACACTGATATAAATATCCATAAAGTTTTCCGCAGCTTTAGTATTCTTTTCCTTGTCAAGACGGTATTCAAATAATAAACTCTGCGACCTTTTGTCAAAGAATTCATAAAGACTTCCGCCGGAAGTTATTGTTGTCGCAAGGCCATTCAGCAATTCAGAAAGTTTTGCGCTTGGGCTGTTAAGAGCGGAATCTTTAAGGGCAGTTACCAGATCATATCCGTAAATATTTATCTCATTCAGCAATTTGTTAAATTCTTTTTCTAAATTAGGATATTCGTTTGTTGAGGAAATTATGCTGAAAATTTTTGTGGGGTCAACCAGTGAACTTGCAATTGCGGACATATGTATTGCTGCAAATGGCAATTCTGCATCAATTTTTCCCCCAAGAGATTTCCTTTCCATAGAAGGATAATTATACATAAACAAAAAAGTTCCAAGCGGAAAAATAATCGGTATCCAAAAAATCTCGAGCAATCTTAATCCTATTCCCTCTGTTGCCATTGTTATAATTGGCAATGTTGGGCTTAAATTAAAAAACAGGAAAAAAAGGAAAATCAGAAATGAGCCTATAAATGCTATTGTTGTAGTCAGAAAAAGCATGGAAACATAGTTTACCAGTGTATAATTAAGATTAGCCTTTATTAAATCTCTCCCGATTGTTCTGAATTTTTTCTGTTTGACCAGCGACATTGAAATATTTGCAAAAAATTTATTTGAAAGATTCGCATAAGTGTTTGTCTTCTTTTCCTCCTTTTTTTCAACTTTCTTTTCCTTTTCTTTTTTAAGCCTCTCAATAATGGTCTTATCAAGTTCAGGTATTTTTTCTGCTTTTTCAATTTCCTTGCCGCTTATTTTCTTTTCAGGTTTTGCATTAGCAGTTATGTTCAGATTCCCTGTCAAAGGTGCGGGGACATTGGTTTGTTCGAGGTAATTTAGTAACTCGCTGTTTGTCTGCTGAAGGGAAATTCTTAATTTATCAATATGGGACTCAATCATCTTTTTGTCTTCTTCTCTCTTCGAATTTTCTGCTTTATTAATTAAAGAATTAATCTCTGCGGAAATTTTCTTTTCTTTAAAAATCGACTCTCTTATTTTTTTTATATTATCATTATTATTCATTTTATCATCCCCGAAATTTCTTCCTGAACCCTCATCATAATTTTTTTCGATTGATTAAAATTTTCATAATCTTTTTTTTTGTATGCTTCTTCAAGTTTGGCTTCTGCATTTTCTAAAGAACTTATCAGCTGATTTAAGAATACAATATCCCCTTTTTCCATTATTTAGAAATGATTTTTAGATTATTAAATATTTTGACTGGCAATCCCGAATTCTTTAAGAACTTCATCTGGTTTTTTGTAGTACCTGTTTGCAAGTTCCTGGACATCTTCAAACTTGAATACTTTCCTTTTGTAAAGCTCATAAATTAACTGTGCCCTTTTTCTGAATTCGTTTTCAAGCTCATCTACACTTATCCCATACCTTTTTGAAATCTTATCGAAAACTTTGCTTCCTGGTTTGTAATAAAATTTATCTTCTGAAGCATTCCATGTGAAAGGAGTATTAATTGTTGCAATACCATTCGGATCAACGTTGACAATTTCAACAATTTCTCTTAATTTTCTTGTTTCTTCCTTGTTTACAACTGCATGGGTCATAATGCAGACACAATCAAGAACATTCAAAAGAGTTGGGGAAAGTTCAATCGGCGGAGTTTCAAGTCTTTTTATCAGGGTATCCACCGAATCCGAGTGCATTGTGCTGATTGAGGAGTGTCCTGATGCCATCCCCTGAAATAATACTGATGCTTCTTTTCCTCTGACTTCACCGACGATTACATAATCCGGGCTTTGTCTGAAAGAACTTCTTAAAAGAGTGAACAAACTGATTTCATTTTCTCCTTTTCCCCCTGTTGAACCTCTTGCAACACTTGGAAGCCAGTTTTCTCTCGGGAGGTTTAATTCTCTGGTATCTTCAATGCTTACAACTCTTGCTTCGGGAGGAATGAAAAAAGCAACTGCATTAAGCAGAGTAGTCTTTCCTGAAGCTGTTCCGCCGGTTATAAGAATATTCATCTTATACTGAACTAAAATCCACAGGTACGCCATCATTTCAGGGCTTAGAGTTTTGAATGAAATTAACTCTACAGGAGTCCAGGGAGTTGCAGTGAACTTTCTTATTGTAAATGTCGGGCCTTTGCTGGTTATATCAGCAGTATAAGTTGCATTTACTCTGCTTCCGTCGGGCAAAGTTCCGTCAAGAATCGGATCGGCATAGGAAATATGTTTTCCGCATCTTTGTGCAAGTTTTTCAACCAGACTCTCCAATCTTTCATTGCTTTGAAACACGACGCTGGTTCTGAGATTTCTGTAAATTCTATGAATTAGATATACCGGACTGTTTGCTCCGTTGCATTCAATATCTTCAACAAAATAATCCCTGAGAATCGGTTCAATTTCATTCACTCCTATAAAATCTCTGCATAAATAATAATATATTTTTTTATAAGATTCATAAGGGATGTCTATCCCAAGTTCGACTGCCAAAAGTTTCAGTCTTTTGTCAATATAATCCAGCAGAACATCTTCATTTCTTTCTATAACACCCTCGAAATTTATCAGGTCTCTTATTGCAGTAGTCAATTGTTCAAGGAAAGATTTTTCCTGCTCATTTAAAATTGGCTCTTCAATTTCGTAAACAAGTTCAAAAATTTTTTCATCCCAGTGTACATGTATAAATGCAAAAGGAGAGATTACACAATATCTCACGTCTATTTTTGTCTTATCTTTTACTTTTTCAAGAGGAGGAATTTTCGGGTGAAAATCTATTTTCACCTTTTCGTAATTTTGTATGTCTGCCATGTTATTGGAGGGAAAAGTCCAGAACAGTTTGTCCATTTGCATCCGGGCCGTTATTTAATATTGACAATTTATACGCAGTTGATGCTTTGCTGATTGTTTTCACTTCATCCTTTCCGTCGAATTGGAGATTATATTGTTCTGTTCCGGCCTGACTGTAATCCAACGTTAAAGTTACCAAATTATATCCTGTCTGTTTTGTTGTAAGAACTTTGACGCTTCCGTCATTGATAAACACTCCTGGTTCACTGTAAACAACCTGACTTTCCATTGAAAAATTAATTTGATTGTTTACTCCGTCAATAATTAAATCCCCTTTTTTTATTGTAATTTCCATTATTCTTTGATTTCCCGTAGCTCCGATTCCTGTTATTGTTGAATCAATCTGCTTCATCATATCACTGGATTGCTGAATAACTGCCTGGTCCTGAAGCTGCTGAATTTTTGGCATTGCAAAAGAAAGAACAAGTCCGATTAAAACAAAAGCAATCAAAGTATAAATAACAGTTTCTATCCACACCTGCCCAATCTTCCAATTTTTTTTCACCATCTTTTATAAAATAATAAGCAAATATTAATTTAAATAATTAATCATCGGGCTTGAGCAAGACTTTCAGGGAAAGTCCCGGAAACGAAACCGATTAGGTGTCGTCGCAAATCATCAGCCCTGAGCAGTATTTCAAAGGGAAGGTCAGGCGAACGAAACCGATTAGGTGTCGTCGCAATTAACAATTATCACACCAGTAAATTTATTGCTTAAACAATAAGCTGGCAATTTTCAATTTGAGTAAGTGAATCAGAGACATCACACTGATTCCCATTTATCACCGGGGCAATTCTTATCGAATCAATTTCCCCTGTAAATCCTGTTGCATTATAAGTTGCTCCTGAATTTTTTCCCGGGAGAACAACCTGTGTTGAGCCGGAGTATGGAATCGGCTTTAATCCTCCGACGCTGCTTGGAGTATTTGTTATAGTATAACTTTGGATTTTATCTGATGAGGCAATTGAAACTATAATTTTATCAACATCAATATTTCCGACTGTTATCGAAAATCTTACTGCAGAAGGGTTTCCTGATGAGTCAGGTTCCCAGCAGGTATAATGTGGCTCTAATTTTATCTGGTCGATATTTCCGACACATGACTCGCTTGAGCTTATTTGTTTGTTTAACAAATTGCTGACAAAAGTCCAGATAAGTCCGATTGCAACGAGAGATAAAACAATCAGCAATAATGTGGTGACTACTTCAGAAAGTCCTGTTTTGTTCTTCACCTTCCTTTTCATTTAATCATTACACCTTTGAAGTTTAAAAAAGATTTGGTTATTAATTAGAAATAATTTTTGTAATTTCTTTTTTAAAATAATTTTGAATTAAATCAAACCAATAAAAGATTAGCAAATCTTTAGAATTTGCATTGATTTTTTAATGAGAACTGGAGTTTATAATGTAATCTCTTTGCCATACTGCCCTTCACAAATAAAAGTCTTTTTTCCGCCGGTAGATGTTCCTATTAAAATTGGCAATACTGTTACTTTGTCCGCATTTCCCACATTAATTGTATCGGAGAATATTCCGCCCTGATTTAATCCGTTCTTTGGCCAGTTAGAACTTAAATCTGTAATACTTTTTGTGACAAAACTTGAACCGGTGGTAATTTTTACATTCACAAGATAAATCGGAATATTCCCATTATTTGTTATTGTCAATGTTCCCGCAGAATAACTTGCATCAAAATCAACATCTCCGCATACAAGCTGAATATTCTTTCCGAATTTTGTAACCCCTTCCTGAACCATCCCCCTGAACCATAAAAATATTATTGCAATTATAATAATCACCAATATCACCAATAAAAGGGTTGTTATCGTCGGAGAAAGTCCTCTGTTCTTTTTCCCAAAATTTTTTTTCACCATCTTTTATATAACTATGTTTGCCATATTTTTAAATTTATCAGCCATGAGCACTCCCTTAAAGGGAAAGTTTGATAAAGAAAACCGATTAGGTGTTCTTTATTTATCAGCTGCATGTTACAGTATCTTTCCATGTTGTTTTTGCATCACTGCATGTTGCAAACCTTTTAACATTATCAATTACTTCCTGCCTTGTGGGGGTTATCTCTACAGTATAAAAATTCATTCCCATACCTGTAACGTCAAAAGTTGAAACCTGCGTGCTTCCCGGGCTTAATGAATTCTCAGTGTTTGAAAATGCAACTGAGCCTCCATAGCTGGCTCCTCCGGATTTTATCTTCCCGGATAAATCTATTGCTGCAAGCTGCTGGCTTGGGGAAGTTGAAACGTGGATGTAATAACCATTAATGCCAAATCTGCCGCTATTTGTGACTGTCACGCTTAATGTTGAACTCGAACATGAAATATCATTAACGAGCAATGAAGTTCCGTCGGCGCATGTGACCGTGTCTTTCGGAACATAGGTTTTTAGAAATTGATATACTAATATGCTTACAGTTATTGAAACTGCGATTAATAAAACGTAACTTATCACAATACTCAATCCTTTGCGGTTTTTACGTCGTATCGCTTGTAACAACATGTTTTTCACCTCCTATTGTCTGCCAGATTACAAAATAGAAATTTTCCCCTGTTTTTAATTTAAATTCATACTGAGCAGTGTCAGGAGCATTTCCTATTAATATTGCGACGTTATTTATCGTCTGCCCTGTTGTTGCTTGAAAAGCCTGCGTGCTTCCTATTTCACTGTAAATATTTGATGAAGGACAACTGCTGGTTTTGGTTGGGTTTAATTCCAGACATACATATTCGGCCTGAATATCCTGATAACCGACAACATCAATTTCATTGTTGTTTCCGAATACAAAATAAATATTTCTTGCTTCTTCCTGATACTGGTGATAATTTTGGATAAATTGCTGCATTAATGCTTTTATCTGGGCAGGATCCTGATTGTTATAAGTTCCGTAATCAAGAACGTTCTGGCTCTCAATACCCAGCTGTTTTCCTAAATCATAAAGTTTAGTCACTTCTTTATTCTGACTGTAATTTGAAATTGTAACAATGCTTACAACGACTACAATTATAACTACTGCAGCGATTAGAAAAAATTGACCTCGTTTATTCTTTTTTAAAAAATTAAATTTTAATTCCCCCTCTTTCATCATCTATAAAAAAGCAGAAATGACTTTATTAATTTTTTGAAAAATAAGAGAAAAATAAAAACGTAGACCGAGAGTTTTCACGAGTGCTAGAAAATTTAATTGCAACGAGTGGGGGCTCGAGCAGAAGGTTTGCTCTGTGCGAACACAGTGAGTGCACGTGAAAACCTAAAATCAGGCGTGACCTAACTTTAAAGGGAAAATGATTGTAAAGAAACCGATTAGGTGTCGTTCAAATTGTAGACTCGAAGGTTTGCTCATAAAAACCAAACAGCTACCTCTATTCTTCCTCGGCTCTGTTTTCTGTTAAGCATCTCAACAAATGTTTAGGGCTGCTTCGATCAGGACCTGACCCGTTTCGCATCTGCAAGATCAAAACAGGCAAAGCGTCAACGTCCGAATAAAGACTCTTTGACATTTAATCACTCGCCTTCTTGCAGTCTGCATAAAGCCCGCTTGCAAATAGCGGAGGGCTAACCCGCCGACCTAGTCTACAAATATATCACAAAATTAAGGTATTTAAGAGTTTGGTTTAATTAGAACCTTGTTTCCTCATTTCTCTTAAAACTAAATCTGCAGTGGCTTTTTGTTCTAATAAATTTCTGTCGCTTTTCACTAAATCCAATGTATCTCTGATTTCCTGCAATTTTTTGCACACATTTTGGGAATTTTGAATTATTCTTTTAGCAATATCATCGTAGAAATCTTTTTTGCCATTTTTTATCGCTTCCTGCATAATCTCCAGAGCATCCCCTAAATACATAAACGGTTCTTCTTTATCAAAAAGATCTTCCATTCTTTCATATGCTTCATCAACTTTGTCTAACAAATAATAGAGATTTCTTTTTTCAGATTTGGGAATTCTGCATCTGGATATTTCATGCTCAGTTCTATCGATAAACTCTTCAAACTCTTCATCGCTTTCGGGATATTCCATTTTCGTTTTTAATTATTTAAACTCTCTTTGATTTTTCATCCCTTCAATAATTTGCTGAACCGTGCTGTTTACTTCATTGACTTTCTTATGCACTTCATCAACATCCTCTGTTTTTCCTTCTCCTTTTTTCCAACTGTCAATTTTCCCTTCTAAATATTCTTGTTTCTCCCTGACTTGTCTAAGAATCTCTCTTGTTTGGTTCATGTTCATTCTGGCATTCTGCATATTTTCTGAAATTTCCTTTATTCTCTCTTTTGCCAGGTATATATTCTGAGAAACTTCATTCATTTTGCTTTTTGTCATTTTCATATTTGCAACAATTCCTTCAAGTTCAGGCAGACCCTCGCTGATTTTAGAGAATAGTCTGGCAAGCCCCTCATACATATTTTGGAAAGCAATCCCGAGTTGTTTAGATTTCCCTTCAAGATCAATCTGTTTTTGCTCTTCATATCTCTGGGCAGTTTCATAAATATTCATCCATAGTTTTTTCTTTTCTTCCGGAGAAATTGGAAAATTATCAGTCCAGACTAATTCATTCAGATTTTTTGAAATCAATTCATAGAACTCTTCGTCATTTGTTGGGTATTCCATTTTATCCAGATTATTGGAGGTTTATCTTTTTAAGAATAATGTTATTGTAAACTATATTTATTTATTATAAGAGTTAATTTTCTTTTTCTTAAGATTAAAGAAAATTCTTCCTCCGATAATTAATGCAAATATTACTCCTATTGTTGTAATTCCTGTAGTTGATTTTGCAAAATTAGCTATTGTCATTCCGCTAATTCCAAATAATCCTTTTGACTCTGGTTGGGTCGGTGTAGTAGTGTTATTATTTCCTGAAGACTCTGCACTAATAGGAACAGCAGTATTATTTTCTTTATTTACTGGTTGGTTAATTGTAGGGTAAGGTACAACTGTTCCACTTCCTCCTCCGCCACCACTACTCCCACTGGTAGTTCCTTCATTTGTGGCTACATCTGATTCACTATAAGTGACAAAAGTTGTAAAGTGTTTCGTCCAAATAACTAAATCACTTCCCTTATCTATTTTACAATCTCCTCCTTCGGTTAAATTTGCATCTGCCCAAATTTGACTATCTTCTCCGCATGTTGAAGTTATTTGTGTAAAATCATTTCCTGATACAGAATATCCTGCTAATTTTCCTGCCTGTCCGGGTATTAAAATTCTTATCGCTTTGTCAAAAGTTAATCTAATTCCGTCAATTCCAAGTTTGATAACAGGACCAACTGAATCAATTGCCTTTCCAGAATCTGCTGTAACTGTTATATCTGAATTATTTCCCAACGAAGGAATATTTAATGTTCCTGCCCAATTTGTTCCTGTGATATTAACTCCTGCAGGGATTACAACACTAATAAGCCCCAATAAAGAATCTTCAATATCGAATTCTTGTTGTGTTGGCAAATTTATACTAGTCGAATTCTCATTAACAACTGGTGATAGCCCGTTGAGATCTAATTGGCTTAGAGCATCATCACTAAACCAAGGAGCATAATTTACATTACCAACAACTTTTGTTGCAATTTCAGTTGCATTATCAGTTCCCCAATAATTATTTTGTGCATTTAAGTTATTATCTACATTAGTCCATAGGGGATTAAGATTATTATTTGTTAGAGAATTATAACTGACTTCAATATTTGGAGAAAGAGATCCATATTTTAATATTACTATTCCATAATCATTATCTTTAATGTTATTATTCATAATTGACCCATTTGTAGAAATCGGTGTTGCTCCCCATTGGTCAGTATCTTGTATAGCTATTCCAGTAGGAAATACATTACTTATAGGAACAAATCCTATTATATTATTATTTTTAATACTGGTGTCTGTTGTTCCCACAGTCCAAATTCCAAATTGATTTTCAGTTAAAGTATTCCCACTTATAGTTACACTCCCAGAAGAATATAAAAGAATTCCTGCTGCTCCATCTGCTTTTGTATCTGTGGTTGGATTGTTATCTACTGCATTGGAATAAATACCTGTCCAAATATGATTACTAATCATATTATTTATAATTGTCCCCGTAGCTCCACGACTTATTTGTATTCCATTCTGAGCGATTGAATCTGTTGGACCCATACCATTAATTACATTCTGAGAGATACTTGCATTTGAATTTAAATTGTCAACAGTTATAGCTCCTTTTTGATATCCATTAATAGTATTATTTGTTATTGTTGCGGTTCCAGTTGTACTGAAAAAATTTCTTCCAACAATAATTGATAATAAACTATTTGAATTAATAATATTATCATGAATATTTGCATTAGCATTATCACGAACAAAAATTCCATAATCTGAAGAAGAAGTTCCAGAGATTGTAAATCCACTTATCTCTGCATTAACCCCTGTTCCTTCTACTGTGATTATTGATTTTTCTCCATTTGAACCTGCATTTAAAACAGAAGGAGCATTAATTATAGAATTACTTCCCGAGAGAGTTATTGATTTATCAACAGTTAATTGTTCAGTGTAATTTCCTGCAGCAACATTTATTGTATCATTATCTGATGCGGCATTTATTGCATCTTGAATTGCATAATAAGTATTAGGTGTATAAATATAATTAAATAAAGCATCAATTGATTCGCTATCAACTTCAGCTATTTCAACATTTCCTCCTCCAACAGAGGTATCTTTCCAACCATTTATATCATTATATCCAAAATGTTGTAAAAGCCAATTGTCTCCATTTGCGATATTATTCGATATAGTATTGTCTTTACTATCTATTAATGCAGTTATCGCATAAGCAGTATCCTGTACTTGACCATTAGGGTCATTCCATGAACCATCTGATAATTGAGTTGATATTAACATCTCTTTTGCAGAAGCATTTCCAGCTTCACTCATTCCAACTAAACCCAGAACATAAGTAACATCATTAGTATTATTGATGTCAAAAAGATTATTAGTTGTTATGACATTAGATAAATCATTAGCCCAAGTTTCATTTCCAGCGAATTCAGCACATTTTATATATTGGTATAAATCCCACGTAATTATTCCTTCACCATTGCTTGTCCCTCGATGAGTACTATCTGCTGAGAATAAATCTCCTGCATTTGGATATGAAGAGATAACATAATTCATCAATAAATTAGCTTCAGTAGTATATTTATTATCCGCCCCAACAATTTTTCCTAAATTAAATAGATAAATAACATTGGCGGAATTGATATTTTTTCCTGAGCCCAATAAGGTAACATCAGTGTTCATTGTTCCATCTCCATATTGAGTAAGTAAATAATCTCCCGCTTTTTCTGCCGAATTAAGATATTTTACATTTCCTGTTAACTGATAGGCATCTAATACCCCTTGTGCAGTAACTCCTGCTATATTCAAATAAGTTTTAGAGGTTGGTCCAGTTGCATCAGTTACAACCCAATCCCAGCTTCCATCATTATTCTGTAAGGTAACTAATCTGTCTGCAGCAGAAACAATAGCATTTCTTTCATTAACATAATTTGTATTTACTGTTAAAGTTGCAGCACTAACACCTCCTAAAAATCCGACGATAATAAATAATGAAAGAATCCCAAAACCCAATTTTTCTTTATTCATTACCATCTTGATAAAAAACCCCTTTAAATATTTTTTGTTTTTAGAGGCTTTGTGTATAAAGTCTCCGAAGAAGTTTACTTTTTACACAGAAATTATAATTGGGTTCTATCTAATATTATAGCTCCCAAAGCGAAAACAGCCAGAATAAATAAAGTGAATATAAAAATAGTAATTCCATCATTTAAAGAAGCTTTATTCACTGTAATTATCCCTCCAACTAAAGAAGAAGCCAAAGCAATTAAAGCATATCCCGCTCCCTTTTTCAATCTTTTAAAAAATTCTTTTGTTCGACTAAATAAAAAATTGTTAAATATCTTCTTAAATTTAGAAATTTTTTCATTATCATTGTAATTTCCATCACAGGTTATATATACTATATTAGAAGTGCCAAAATTATTTTCTATAAATCTAATGCCCTCTCCTTTTGTTCTGCTTGCACAAATTATTATATCACAATTATTTTCTTTTAATGGTTTTAACCATCTTTCCATGGCTTTTTTATTATCTCCATAACTACAGATTCCAATTTTTTTATTAGAGTAAGAAAAATATAAACTAAAATCTTTTTTATCTTTTGGAATTAAGGATATATTAAAAAATTCGTTTAATATCTTTTTAATTATTGTGCTTTTCCCAGTATTTCCATTTCCTTTAAAACAAATTACTTTCATCTTCCTTTTTATAATTATTTATGGATTCACTTCAAATGATGGAGAATCTAACTTTACTTCATAGTTATTTCCATTCATTGAATATTTCACGACGGTTTCAAGGTAATAATTTCCTGCTTCTGTAAAAGGATAATTCCACGCAGGAATTGGGAGATCTAAAAAACCTTCTTTATCTATAAAATAAAAATATGCTGAGGATGGGTTGTCAATCTGATTCCATGTTGAATTAATTATTGTTCCATAATGAACGTCTGTGTCATAAATAGATAATTGATTCTTGATGTAATCTAGTTTTAAAATTCCCCCACTATGCAATGTAAGAGAATATTCATCGCTGAATGTTTTGTTCAAAACTGCAGTTGAAGTATCATCAGGATTTATTTTCATTATTTTGTATTCTAAACTGTCTCTGTCTGGATTATCTATATTATCTATAACAATATCCGTCTTTGTATTATTTTGAACCTGAGCGGCAAATCCAAAGTTATCTCCGACTTTATATGTTCCGAAAGTAACATTGCTTACCAAATCATTTCTTTCAGAAACAACTATCTCCAATGTTTTTGTTTGCGAAACTGCCCCTTTCTCATCAGTGCAGGTTCCGTAAATCATGACATTTCCTGGATTGAATGTTTCAGATATATCAATAGGAGTTGATTGTTCAACAGTTTTATCAATAGTTCCGTCTGCTCCGATATCTATCTGTAATTTGTAATCTACAATATTATCATCCGGGTCAGTTCCACTTAATTTAATATCTGATGTTAATGGATATTCGCCGGAAGTTGGTGTTGCGCTTAACTCTGCAGTTGGGGGAATATTTGTTGGCTGAACTGGTGTTGCAGATACTGTTATCAAAGTTCCTTTTCTGTCTGTCAATCCTCCTTTATCTGTGCATGTTCCGTAAACCATTGCATTAGCAGTAAAAGTTCTTGTTATATCAATTGGCTTTGAATCTGAAATTACTTCGTCAATACTTCCGTCATCATTATAATCAATCTCTGCTCTGTATTTCACAATCCCATCATCAGAATCAGTTCCGTTAACTTTTATTTCTGAATTTAATGGAGCTGGACCAGAAAGAGGACTCACATAAAGATTTGTTGTTGGCTTGTCATTTGTATTTGGAGTTATTGGTGCTGGAGTTGGATGAACAAACCAGCTGCAGCTGTTAATTCCAACTACCAATGGAAGTGCTGCCAATAGCCTTTGCAATTTTTTCATCTGCTTTTATAAAAATTATTCTTTTTAAATATTTCTATCTGCTATCACTTTTCAGTAACTGCTCCACAGAACTAATCCGCCCATCTTATCTCTCAGAAACAAACTATCCCCTGATGAAGTCCATACATAACTGTAATCTTTCCAGTACAGACTGCTTTCAGTATTTGTTTTATTTCCGACGATTACACTTACATATTTATTTTTTCCAAGAACAAAATTTTCAAAAGCAAAATGTTTTCTTCCTTCATCTTTTATATCCCAGCCGGTTAGATCGCAGTCAAAATCACATCGGTTGTAAAATGTTGCATTCTGATTTTTTACATCAAAATTTTTCAGCTCGATGCAGTTCCCGCATATGTCCTGTGATTTTTTGCAGAGATTAATATTTTTTGCAATGCATTCACTCCATGCATTTCTCAGTTGCTGCGTGTATTCATCATTATTATAAATATAATAATTTGCAAATCCATTTCTTACCTGTTCTACATTTATATTTTCACTGTCGAGAATCACATAAGCCAGGGTTCTTCCGTATAAATCAGTTTTTTCAGGGCCAAATTCTAACCTGATGGTTTTATTCGAAATTAAACTCGAGAGAAAATTCATTGCCTCATCATGGTATAATTCATTTTTTTCAGGAGTATTTATTCCGAGCAGCCTGACGTGAGTTCCGTTATTCACAACGATTGTATCTCCGTCAATTATTCTCTGCACATTTGCAATTTCAGAATCTTTCATAAATTCCTTCAATTTCCCGTCGAGAAAATTATAATTTATTGCGATAAGCAAAAATACAAGAAATATCAAAAGAAAAACCTCTTTTCGATTATTCATCTTTTTTAATACCATAATTAATTTAAATAAATTTTTGCGATTTAATCTATGGGAGAAATTGTTTTACTCGCTGATTCTGATTCAAACTCGTGGGAATTTTCAAAAAAGATAGAAGATTACATAAAACAACAAAATGGGGAAGATATCCCTCTTATCCCTGTTTCAATAATTAAATTCAGAAATGGAGAATTTTATCCTCAGCCAATGGATAATCTTAGGGGGAAAGATGTTTATTTTATACACGACTCTACTAAAAATCCTTCCCAATGGTGGGTTGAATTATTATTAATCAAGGATGCAGTTCTGAGGGCTTCTGCCGGCAAATTAACCTTTGTTCTTCCAAATATGCTTTACAGCAGACAGGATAGAAAAGATGTATCCAGGACCCCGATCTCTGCACGGGCTTTGGCAGATAGCATCTCCCCAGGTTTAGCAAGAATAATCACATTAGATTTGCATGCCGAACAGATTCAGGGATTTTATCCCCCAACCTGCCCGGTTGATAACCTTTACAGTTTCCCGACTGCAGTCGAATATGTAAAACAAAACATTTCTTATGATCTGGAAAATTTAGTAATTGTTTCTCCGGATATGGGAGGAATAAAACGGGCAAGTAACTTTGCAAAGAGACTGGGAACAGATAATATTGCAATGATTTCCAAACAGCGTTCAAAACCGGGAGAAGTTGGAAAGATGAATCTTATGGGAGGAAATATCAATGATAAAGATGTTCTGATAATTGACGATGTAATTGATTCTGGAGGAACTTTATGCGAGGCATCCAGGCTTCTGAAAGAAAAAGGGGCAAAAAAAGCATATTGTTATGGAACTCATGGATTATTCACAGAAGGAACAGAAAAAATCTGCAATTCTTTTGACAGGGTTATGACAAGCAACACCTATCCAATAAATCATTCTGGGGTGGAATTTGTAGATGTGAGCTCACTTTTTGCAGAAGCGATTTACAGGGCACATAAAGGATTATCTATTTCGGAGCTATTCAGATAAAATGAAAAAACTTTTGACAGCTTTGGTCTTTGGAACTTTATTATCTTCAGCATCTCCTCAGCAATTTTTTTATTATGAAGATTGTGACCCAAACAAGAAAATAGAAGAGGCAATAATCGATATCCTTGATATAGCTAACAATCTCAGAGAGTTAAATTTCACCCAGACTACAAATTTAAACAGATGGGTTGATATGGTTTTGGGAATAAAATTTGATTATAATATTCAAGTAAATCCTATAAAATTTGACTATACCTCTCTTTATCTTAATCTTTCATTTAAATACAATCTTTAACCTTTAACGAAACCGGAGGTGTCATCGCAATGCGGGTGAAAGCAAATCAGGAAAATTTGTATTCATCCTCATTTTCAATCCTTCAAATGCGGGTGATAGGTGGCTCGTGACCTCACTCATTGCCCGAAATATTTTTTGCATTCGTGAAATCGCTCGTCGAACCTGATTACAACTAGATTATACTTTGTTAAGAACCAAGATATTTCACTGTGTTCAATATCTTATGCGGGTGAAAGCAAATCAGGAAAATTTGTATTCATCCTCATTTTCAATCCTTCAAATGCGGGTGATAGGGTTCGAACCTACGCAGACACTAAGTCACAGGATCTTAAGTCCTGCCCATTTGACCACTCTGGCACACCCGCCTATTGTTATATCAATATCAAAAAGAAACTATATAAAAAGATTTGGGAGTGGGCAAATGTTTGACCCGAGAATTTTTGCGAATGCCGAAAATTTATTATTGCAACGAGCAAGGGTTCGAGTACTCTGGCACACCCGCCTATTGTTATATCAATATCAAAAAGAAACTATATAAAAACCTTTATAATCTATTTTTCAAATGCCTCTGTAGCTCAGTTGGCAGAGCACCACTTTCGTAAAGTGGGGGTCACGAGTTCAATCCTCGTCAGAGGCTTATAAATCAGCTAAGAGGATTATAAAATTATTTATTTTCTTCTGGTTTTCCAAAATTAATTTTTATTCCTAATTCTTCCAGTCTTTTCATATGTGCCTGCATTACATGTTCAACCTGAGCAATCATCTTGACTAACTCATTTCTCTCGTTAATCAGAGTGTTTAATGAACCCTGATGAAATCCTATCTCCATCTCCTTAGAGATACCTTGTTTGTCCATATCTTTAGAGATCTCAGGCTGTTTTTCCTCTTTCCTATTCAGCGCATTTTCAAGACTGTCTTTTTTTATTTCCATTAAAATTCAAGAATTAATCAATTAATAAGTGTTGCTGTTTCTCAAATGATGTCTTTTGTGGTAAGTTTTATTTTTTATTTTTCTTCCGAATGCTTCTTTTATCTTTTGTTCCTTCATCGCATATTTTTTTGAAGATTCTGCGAATTCTCTATTTGCTCTTTTTTGCAATCCATTATAAGGCATTCGTGTTCCCTGATTGTATCCGTGTCTTTCCTGATGTCTCCTCAATAAATAACTTCTATCCAAATCAGAATAAGGAATTGGGCTGCTTCTTGGAAAATTATTTTTGATTGTTCTTGCAGATTTTTCATCCTCATTAATTCTGTAGTTTTCTAAAATATCAAATAATTCCTGGCTTCCGCCATAAAAATTTGAAAATACTATCAAATAAGTTAATAATCTCATAGATTTGATTAATGAAAGTTATTTTTAAAGATTTATTTTTTCAACCATTCATTTGCACTCTTTGCTGCGATTGCACCCTGAGCTGCTGCAGTTACAACCTGCTTGACTTTTGCATTAGTCGCGTCTCCTGCTGCAAAAACTCCATCGACAGAACTTTTCATTAAATCATCTACGACTATACAATTTTCTTTGTCTAATTTCAGGTTTATATCTTTGGCAAATTCCAACAACGGTGTTGAGCCGATTTCCACAAAAACTCCGTCGATTTTTATTTCACGTTTTTTTCCATTTTTGTCTTTTATTACAATCCCTTCAACTTTATCTTTTCCTTTTATTTCTTCGGGGATTGCATTGTAAATCATTTCTGCATTTTTACTTTCATTTAACCGTTTGGTATTAATCGCCTCGCATCTCAATTTTTCTCCGCGATAAATCACATAAACTTTTTTTGCTATTCCTGTCAGCGCAACTGCAGACGTAGCTGCACAGTCGCTTCCTCCAATTACTGCAACAGTTTTATTTTTGAAAAAGAATGCATCACAGGTTACACAATAACTTACTCCTCTGCCGATTAATCTTTCCTCTCCTGGAATTTTTAATTTTCTTCTGTCTGTTCCCGTTGCGATAATTACTGCACTTGTCTGAATATCTCCTTTGCTTGTCTTGACGCTAAATCCTTTTTTTTCTTTTTTTATTGATAATGCTTCGCTCATGATAAAATCCAGGTCATATTCTTTTGCGTGGTCATAAAATTGTTTCATCAATTTGCTTCCTGGACCTTTGAACCCGGGCCAGTTTTCAAGGGACAAAATAGAATTAGCAGTTCCACCGATGTCTTTGCTTATAACTCCTGTCTTCAAACCATTTCTTGCAGAATAGATTGCGGCAGTCAGTCCGGCAGGTCCTGCCCCGATGATAACGATGTCATAATTCATAATATTTATAATCCGCATTCATTTTTATATCTTATGAAGGATGTAATTATAAAACTATTAACAAAAGAGGCAAGATTAAAAGAGGACGAGATAGAAAAAATTCTGGAAGTCCCGCCTTCTTCTGAATTCGGAGATTATTCTTTTCCCTGTTTTGTGCTGTCAAAGAGAGAGAAAAAATCCCCCGATAAAATTGCGGAACATTTTGCACAGACAATAAAACTTCCTAAGGAAATAGAAAAAATAGAAAATAAAGGCCCTTATCTTAATTTTTTTATCAATAAAAACATCCTGGCTGAAGAAGTTCTAAAAATAAATTCCAATTTTGGAAAATCATCCCCCGGAAAAAACAAAAAAATTGTAATTGATTTTTCTGCTCCAAACATCGGGAAACCAATGCATATCGGGCATATTCGCTCTACAATCCTTGGAGATTCTATAATGAGAATTTACAATTTTCTTGGATACGATTCAGTCGGAATAAATTATCTGGGGGATATAGGACTTCACATCGGAAAATTAATTGTTGCATACGAATTATGGCTCGATAAAGAAGCTCTGAAAAAAGATCCTGTTCAGGAATTATTGCGGTTGTATGTAAAATTTAATTCAAAGGAAAAATCAGAAATAACTGAAGGACTCGAGGAGGAATTTCAGGATAATGAATGGACGCAGAAAGCGAAAGAGAAATTAAAACTTCTTGAACTTGGAGATAAGAAGACTGAAAAAATTTGGGAAGATATAAGAAAAGCATCAGGAAAAGGATTCGACAAAGTTTACGATTTGTTAAAAGTAAATTTTAACGAGACTGTGGGGCAGAGTGAATTTTCAGAACATGGTAAAAAAATTGTGACAAATGCGTTGCTTAAAGGGCTGGCTAAAACGGAAAAAGACGGAGCAGTTTACGTCGAGATAAATGGTCAGAAAAAATTTATCCTGCGTTCAAATCAGACTGCGTCTTATATAACTTACGACATCGGAGCGGCAGTTGAACGTTATAAAAAATACAAATTCGACAAGATGATCTATGTTACTGATTTCCGTCAGAGCGACCATTTCGCACAACTGTTTACAATACTAAAAAGATTTGGTTATGATTTTTCCGATAAATTAATCCATCTTCCGTTTGGAACAGTAAAATTCGGTAATGAGATAATTGCCACGAGAAAAGGAGACATAATTCTTCTGGAAGATGTTCTGAAAAAAACAATCGCAAAAGCAGACGAGGAAATCAAGAAAAGAAAAACCCAAGGCGATGCTGAAAAAGTTGGCGTAGGTGCAATAAAATATCTTGTCTTAAAATCAGCTCCTTCGGCAGAGGTTCAGTTTTCATGGGAGCAGGCATTGAATTTCGAGGGAGATTCAGGTCCGTATATACAGTATAGTTACGCCCGTGCTTCGTCTATAATAAAAAAAGCAGGAAAATTCAACAAATCAAAAATAAAAATTGAAAACCTTAATCAATCAGAAATAAATCTGGTAAAAAAAATTTATGAATTTCCAGAGAGAGTTCAGAGTGCATGCAAAGAACTTAACCCCAGCATAATCGCAAATTATTCTTTTGAATTATCAAAGGCATTCAATGAATTTTATCATACTTCTCCTGTAATCGGCGATAAATCCGAATCATTCAGACTTCTTTTAGTTAACTCATTCAGGACAACTTTGAAAAATGCTTTATATCTTTTGGGAATTGAAGTAATGAATGAAATGTAAATTTCATAAGTGGAGAGGCGTAATTTCTCTGTAAGTTTTATTCCTCTGGAGTTTTGCTTTTAAAATTTCTTTTAAGTAATTATCAAATTCTTCCTGAAACTTATCCATTTTTTTCCTGTTTAGAAAACTGTCAAAATAATGGGTTGTTTCCCCGTTTTTCACAATCTGCACTTCATCTAAAATTAAATCTTCCCCAAAATTATCTAAATATTTTGTAACTTTTCCGTCTTTATCCCTTACAGTTAAATCATTTTCTAAAAAAATTCCGTAATCATTAACGGATTCAAATTTTACTCTGTCCTCTCCAATTCTTCCGTCAAAATTATATTTTGAATAATCTGAGCAACTTCCCAACAATCCTAATGAAATAATTCCAGCACCAATTAATTTTTGTAATCTATTCATAAAAAATTAATCTTAGTCTGCTTTAAAAATATTTATGAGATAAAAAATCAGCCAGGAGCACTTTCTCAAAGGAAAGTTTGATAAAGAAAACGATTAGTTGTCGTCGCAAATCATCAGCCTTGAGCGGTATCTTAAAGGGAAGGTCAGGCGAACGAAACCGATTAGGTGTCGTCGCAGTTTGATAAAGAAAACGATTAGTTGTCGATTAGGCTTAACCCTCTTTCAAAGGAAAGTTTGATAAAGAAAACGATTAGTTGTCTTTATTACTTAACCGGTTTCATCTCTTTCCAGGCAATTTCAAACATCTGTTCCAATGCTTGTGAGAAGAATTCAGTATTAACCCAGATTCCAACATCGTAATTTGGATGGAATTTCTCATCATCAAGAAGCATGAACATTATCTGATTCCCGTCAATAATTATAAATCTTGCTTTCATCTTGTCCAAATCTCTTACTTCTGCAACTTTCTTGAATTCTCTCGCAACTTTTACATTGCTCTCATCAATTGGTGCAGCGATTCTTATTTTAACTCCTCTCTTCTTGCATTTTTCAAGTGTTGGCATAATCGCTTCGAATTTTCTGTTTAATCCTTCTCTTGTTGTAACGATAGTGATTGATTTTTCAGCGTCTCTTACCATCATATCGAGATGATTATACAAATTCTGTCTTCCTCTCAAACTTCCTGATAAATCAGAAGGTTCAACAAATTTAACTCCCTTAGTAAATAAAGAATTCAATTCCCCGAGAACTTCATCGTCATGCAGATTTTCAAGTCTCTCGGTTCTTTCTTTTGCATATTTAATCAGATTTTTCTTTACTCTTTCAATAACTTCTTCAGGTTTTAATGCAACGAATTTTATTGGTTTTCCCAATTTCATAAGGATAAATCCTTTTTTCTCCAAACTTTCAAGAATATCATATGTTCTGCTTCTTGGAACATCAGAAATATTGCTTAATTCCCCTGCTGTACTTGTTCCTCGGGATAATAATGCAGTCCAAACCTTTACTTCATATAAGTTCAAATCAAATATTTTTCTTAGTCTGCTCAAAAATTCGTCTTTAACGATCATGTTATTTTCTTGTATTTTCCATTTTTAAATATTGTTATGATAAAAGAGTGAATGTTTTGATTCACTGATTGGTGATTATTTTTTTATAATCGCAATCTCCCCTCTCTTATCTTTCATTTTAAACTCAATCTTATTTTTAAATCTTTCCTTGTCAGTTGTAACATTTTCAAGTTCTATCGTCTTGGAATTTGTTCTTTTCATAATAAACTCTTTCCATTTTCCAAGCATTTTTTTTAATTCATCGTCGGCAAATATGTGCAGTTCAATTTCATCATCTTTTTTCAGACCAAGCTCTTTTCTGAATGCCTGAACTGCCCTCGACATTTCTCTTGCATATCCTTCTGATTCTAATTCGGGAGTAATCTTGGTATCAAGTTTTACAGAAATTTCTTTTCCTTTAGAAAACTTTAATTCCTTGACATTTAACTGTGCTTTGATAATCTCTTCCATTTCTTTGTCTATTTTCTCATCGCAAGAAATTTCCGCTTTTCCCAACGGCCACTTCAAACCAATCTGTGCTTTATCTCTTTCAGCAAGTCCAAGGGAAACTATCTCTCTGACAATTTCCATACCTGATAAAATTTCCTGGTTAATAGTTTTCTCCTTAAACTCCGGATATTTTTCCAGATGAACAGAATTTTTTTCACCATTGAGCGTCTGATAAATTTTTTCTGAAATAAATGGGATAATAGGTGCAATTATTTTTGAAGTCTCTTCAAGAACATATCTCAAAACTCCTCTTGCAGTTTCATTTTCTTCAAATCTATCACGGTTTAGTTTAACATACCACGTTGATAAATCTGTGGTAAAATCTCTTATCTCAGAGCATGCTTTTATAGTGTTATAATCTTCAAGATATTTATTTACATTAATTCCAAACTTATTCAATCTGGATAAAATCCACCTGTCCGTTAAGTCGCTGCTCTTTTCAACATTCTTTTCTTTCCCTCTGTTCATTTCGTAAAAGTTATTTACATTATACAGGATTAAAATTATTTTCTTGTAAATTTCATCTACTCCTTTATCCGAGAAATTGAAGTTTTCTGCATTCATAACAGGAGAAGCCATTAGATAAAATCTCACAGCATCAACCCCCACTTTTTCTATCAACTCCATTGGGTCTGTAAAGTTGCCTTTGCTCTTGCTCATCTTCTGCCCGTCTTCAGCGAGAATTGTTCCTGTTGTCACAATATTTTCCGAGGGAATTTCATCAAATAATATTGTTGATAATACAATCATATAATAAAACCATGCTCTGATTTGCCCTATATATTCTGCTACAAATTGGGCAGGAAAATTCTCTTCAAAGAATTTTTTATTTTCAAAAGGATAATGGAACTGGGCGAAGGGCATCGAACCGGATTCAAACCAGCAGTCTAAAACTTCTGGAACTCTTCGGAATTCTTTTCCATTTTTTTCTAAAATTATCTCATCGAGAAAATCTTTATGCAAATCCAGTTTTCCTTTTGGCATCTTTTTTGCATATTTTTTTAATTCCTCGATGCTGCCTATTACTAATTTCTCTCCGTCTTTAGAAACCCATATTGGAATTGCACTTGCCCAGTATCGATTTCTGGAAATATTCCAGTCCGGGGCAGTCTCTATTGAATATTTTACTCTTCCTTCTTTCAGAAATTCAGGATACCAGTTTATTTTCTGGCTGAAATCAATTATTTTTTTCTTAACTTTCTGAATGTCAATAAACCACGCAGGAAGAGGCATATAAATCAGTTTAGTGTCGCATCTGTAACAAAAAGGATATTCGTGTTCAACCTTTTTAACAAGAATAATTTTTCCTTTCTTCCTGAGAAAATCAATTACTTTTTCATTAACATCATGAATATATTCTCCGGCAAAATCTTTTACTTCCTTTGTAAACCTTCCTTTCTCGTCGACATTTTGGACTATGTCTACTTTATACTTTTTGAATATCTCAAAATCATCTTCTCCATACGGGGCGGTATGAACAATGCCTGTTCCTTCTTCTGAAGTTACAAAATCCCCCAGGAAAATTCTGAAAGCACCTTTCTGATTTTTGTAATAATCAAATAATGGTTCATATTCTTTCCCCTCCAGTTCTTTCCCTTTAACTTCCTTAACAATTTCATAATCCTTCGCATCTTTATAAAAATTAGAAATTACATCTTTTCCCATTAAATAAACAGTTCCGTCTTTGTCTTTTAAATAAACGTAACTAAGTTTTGGATTTACTGTCAACCCCAAATTTGAAGGTAAAGTCCAAGGAGTTGTTGTCCATGCAAGCGCATAAGCATTTTCTTCTCCCTTTAATTTGAATTTTACCACAACTGAATTTTCTTTCACTGTTTTGTAAGAATTATCCATTGCGATTTCTGCCTTTGCCAACGGAGTGGAGCATCTTGGACAATACATTAAAACTTTTTTTCCTTCGTAGATATAACCATTTTCATAAAGTTTCTTAAATGCCCACCAAACACTTTCAATATATTCGTTATCCATTGTTTTGTATGCGTGTTTCATATCTACCCATCTTCCGATTCTCTCAATTACATTTTCCCATTCTTTGGCATATCCCAGGACTTTGCTTCTGCAATAATCATTGAATTTTTTCACACCCATTTTTTCTATCTCATCTTTAGAATTAATTCCAAGCGCTTTCTCTGCAATATTTTCTATAGGGAGCCCGTGGCAGTCCCATCCCCAGACTCTTCGGACATATTTCCCTTTCATAGTCCAAAATCTTCCAAACAAATCTTTTGTCACGCTTCCAAGAATATGCCCATAGTGAGGCAAACCTGTGGCGAATGGCGGTCCGTCATAGAAAATGTATGGTTTCCCGTTCTTTGTCTTTTCGAGTGATTTTTCAAAAGTTTTATTCTTATTCCAAAATTCAATTATTTTCTTTTCCTGTTCATTTACGTCCATATTATAACTCATACCCCGAACTTTTTAAATAATTCTCTTAAAATTTTGAAGAATTTCTTCTTCCATAAAATGAAGTTTTGACGGAATAATAATACAGTAAGGTTTCTTAATCTTTATTTCTCTAAGATTTTTGACCTCATCATAAAAAATTTTTCTGTCTTTCGTCCCCAAACTTGAACAAAGAATAATTTTTCCCAACTTAATATTATACTCTGTTGCAGATTCTTCAAGTTCATTTAATGAATCTTTTAAATCTAAACTTATATCTACTAATATCAGGCTGTGTGCATCAATTTCCTGATTCTGTTTTGCAATTTCCATAAAACTTTTCGGGTTAAAATTTTTCTGCCATTTGGGCAGACTTGCAATTTTCCCGAATTTGTAAATCTGAAGTCCGGTCTCTGCAATTGCATCAAAAACAGAAGCATTGTAAATTATTTCATACTTGACTTTATTTTTTTTTGCTTCTTCAATAAGGGAAATGTGTGTCGTCGCTGTCAGCGGGCTTCCATAAATTAAAAGTGCGACATTTTCTTTTTTTGCTTCCCTGATTAAATTATTTCCCTCGACAAAATCCCTGTCTGCAGGAATTATTTTTTTAGAAATTTTCTCAAGTTTATCCAGTGAATACGGAAAATTAACGGTATAATTTTCAAGATAGACTTTTTTGCATTTTTTTATTGCTTCAGTCCCTTCTTTTGTAATGCTGTTTTCATTTAACCCGAGACCAATCAAATATAACATTATTTATGTAAGAAATCTCCGTTTAAAATTTTTGTCTACGACCTATTTCTTGATTTTCTATTCATGAACCAGTCTACCCTTTCTATTTCTAGTGGGTCATAACCGCAGGAAACCATATATCCTCTTCCAATTCCTTTTTTATCAGGGAATGAATCTTCTAGATATTCAACTATTACTGCAGTTTTTGCAATCCAGTATCTTTCATCATTCGGATGAATGTCTCTGGCTGGTGCAGTGACATTTTCAAACGCAGTTAATTGTGAAACTAATCTGCTGTCTAATCCCGGAAGGGTCTCTGCAACATCTTCCCTTAATGTTCTAAAATGCTCTTTGATTTTTAATTCTCTTTCCATAAAAGCCAAAGAAAAAAATCATTTATAAATGTTACTATAAAGTTACAACATTCTTATTTCTTAATGCATCTGCTTGTGACAATCGCGATAAATAAAAAAGAGAATAAAAGAACATCATTTCTTATGATCAGGGAAGTGACTGCTCCTGCCAGACTTAAAAATATTAAAATTTTGAAATATTTTTTTCCGCTTTTCAATTCTTCTTTTGTAACTCTCGCAAGTAGATTTCCAATAGGAAATGCAAAAGCTAAAAGCAAAAATCCAATCACCAATTGATATATCTGCTGCATATTCTAAAAAAGCTAATTTGTTTTATAAAAGTTTACAATAGGAAATCTTTATTAACTCCCCCCTCTTAATTCAATAATAAAAGATATGGAAAATTCAAAACTTAATTTACTGACTGCTAAAAATAGTTTTCTACTTCTTGTTGATTATCAGCCCGCTATGTTTCGCGGAGTCGGGTCTGGGGACAGAACAATTATTAAAGGGGCTGCTGTTGGTGCTGCGAAGGCTGCAAGTATTCTTAATGTTCCTGTTGTTTTATCGACAATAAACCCAAAGTTAAACGGGGAGGTAATCCCGGAGATTAAAAATTTATTTCCCAAACAGGAAGTTTTTGCAAGAAAAATGCCGAGTTTTGACGCCCTTGAAGATAAGGGAACATACGATGCAATCAAAAAAACAAAAAGAAAAAAAGTCGTAGTTTCAGGTTTGTGGACAAGTATGTGTTTTGCATTCACTGCACTTCATTTAATAAAAGATGGGTATGATGTTTACGGTTTAATCGACGCAGCAGGAGATTCTGTTCCGGATGCTCATCATTATGGAGTCAAGAGGATGCTTCAGGCAGGAGTAATCCCGGTGACATTAGTTCAGTTAATTTCTGAATGGATGCATGATTGGGCAAATCCAAAAGCAGGAGAATTAATGAAAGAAGTTTATTCCAAATATGATGCTATGCTGGGAATGTAATCTTCCACAAAATAAAAATTTATAATCTATTCCCTCATCTTAAAATTATGTACAACAATTTTTTAATCGTAGCAAGCAAACTCGATAAGGCAGGAATAAATATCACGACTCAGCTTAGCCAGTTCGGAGGATTCAATTTTTATCTCGTCGATGAAGAAATTATTTACACCGAAAATCTTAACCTTGAAAAAATAAACAAATACGATTTCATTGTCTTTGCTTCAAAGCATGTTTCAGAAAAAGGAGGAAAAACTCTTTCAATTCACGCTCCGGGAAACTGGGGGAAGGCGGAATTCGGGGGGAAAGAAGGAAGAGTCTGCAAAACATCTGCACTTTTCCAAAAACAATTATTTGAAAAAATAAATTCTACTCTTAAAAAATTTCCTTTGAATGGTTATGACTTAACACTTGAATGCACGCATCATGGTCCATTAATTGAGAAGCCGTGTGTTTTTGTCGAGATAGGAGCAACAGAAACTGAATGGAAGGACAGGAAAGCTGGATTTGTTATGGCAAAAGCAATTGCAGAAACAATAGAAGAATTTAAAGAAAATCCTTATAATGAAATTGCAATAGGAATCGGCGGTCCGCATTATTGTCCAAACTTTAATAAAATACAGCTAAACTCAAATATCGCTTTATCTCATGTAATCTCGCAATATGCTTTTCCAATTACTGAAGAAATGGTTCAGGAAGCAATTGCAGGGACAGACGAAGATGTTGATGTGATTCTTCTCGACTGGAAAGGTCTTGGAAATGCAGAACAAAGAAAGCAAATTCTTGAAGTTCTTGACAAATTTTATATTCCAAAAAAAAGGACAAGCGAGATTTCGAAATAGCTAATTTTAAATATCTCTTTCCCTAACATTATTTATGGATAAAAAAATTGGTGATATAGACAAGCTTTCTGCTTTGGATCCGCGATTTCAGAAAAAAATTCAGGATTTGTTTGCGTCAATTCATGAATCTGTTTCGCTGCTTTATGAAGCGGCAACTCACGATGAGAAAACCGGTTTATATAACAATAAATTTTTCGAGACAATTTTTGAGATGGAAGTTGAAAAGGCGATGCGAAAACAGCAGAAACTTTCTATGATTATGACGGATATAGATTTTTTCAAAAAAATAAATGATAAATACGGGCATATAAAAGCAGATGAATTTCTGAAGAGACTTGCTGACTTAATGAAAAAGCAGGTTAGGGGTTCAGATATTGTGGCAAGATTCGGCGGAGAGGAATTTATTATCCTGCTTCCGGAAACTAATCTGGAAAAAGCAAAAAAATTTGCCGCAAGATTAAAAAAAGAAATTCATTCAGATAAAATTTTAAGCAAATATCATGTTACAGTCAGCGGCGGAATTGCCCAGTATAAAGACAAAGAGACAAAGAAAAAATTCAAGGAAAGAGTCGACAAAGCGCTTTATGAAGCGAAAGAAACAGGAAGAGATAAATTTGTTGCAGCAAAATAATTAAAATTCCAAAAGATAGTTTTTATTTTCATCAATATTTTCTTTAAACAACTCCTGAAGGTCTAATATTTTCCAGTCTCTCCAAAGTCCGCAATTTTTCTTTCCTTCCTTTGCTTCACACCTTGTCAATGAAAAGGTGCAGACATCGATATATTCACATTCTGTCCAATTACTTTCATATAATCCTTCAGAATTTTTTAAACTAGCCTTTTCATGCTTTTCAGATTTCATTAATTGTTTATCTTATTAATCTTTAAAAGAATTTATGTAACTAAAGATAATTATACTTTTGTTTTATTAAACAAATACCCTCCGAGAGAAATCATTATCACTGTAAATCCCCCAATGACAAGGAGAGACAAAATTGGATTTATAGTTGAAGTTCCAAGAAGGCCGTATCTCATTCCTTCGACGCCATAAGTCAGCGGATCAAGATAAACAATATCTTTCAGAACTGCAGGAAGGTTTGTTATCGGATATAATGCTCCGGAAAGGAAAAAAATAGGCATAACAACAAAATTTGTTATAAGCTGGAAACCCTGCATATCTTCCATCCTTGAAGCAATTGCGAGACCCATTGAAGTAAATGCTAACCCAATAAGAATCATAAATAAAATTGCAATAAAAATGCCTAAATTAATTGAGAGCCCGCTTATTAAAAAAGTAAAAATAAGCATGAAGAAACCCTGGATTAATGCGCTTGTCGCCCCGCCGAGAGTCTGTCCTATCATTATTTTTATTCGTGAAATCGGAGCAACTAATGTTTCTTTGAGAAATCCAAATTGTTTGTCCCATATTATCTGGATTCCTGAAAATACGCTGGTGAATAAAACAGACATTGCAATTACTCCCGGGGCGATGAATTTCATGTAATCTCCTCCGCTTGAGACTGCTGAGCCAAGACCAAATCCAAGTGATAAAAAGAAAAGCAGCGGCTGTACAAGCGAACCAATCATCCTGCTCTTTGAACGGATATACCTTTTCCAGTTTCTCAGCCAGATTGTGTAAACAGCTGAAGTCATTTCCCTCCTCCATGCCACATTCTTCTTCTAAGCCTCATATGTTCAATTGGCGATGATTCTTCCTCGCGTATCGTCTTCCCGGTATAATGAAGGAAAACATCTTCTAATGAAGGTTTATGCATGACAAAAGATGTTGCTTTTATTTTATTGTGATTTACAAGTTCAACTATTTCGGAAATTTTTTTGCTTGCATTATCTACATTTATTGTAACACTTCCGTCGTGATGTTTTACTGATTTGCATCCTTTGCATCCCTTGATAACTTTTTCAAGTTTAACTCCGTCTTCAGTTTCTACAGTAATAACATCCCCGCCGATTTGGTCTCTAAGATCATCAGGACTCCCGGAAATTATAATATTCCCGTGGTCAATGATTGCAATCCTATTGCATAAACTGTCTGCTTCTTCCATATAATGTGTTGTCAGGATTACTGTAACTCCTTTTTTCTTATTCAAATTTTTTATATATTCCCATAGTTTATTTCTCGTTTGCGGGTCAAGGCCTAATGTGGGTTCATCTAGAAACAGAACTTTTGGCTCATGAAGCAGACTTCTTGCAATTTCCAATCTTCGCTTCATCCCTCCTGAGAAATTTTTTACCAATAAATTTTTTTTGCTTTCAAGTTCAACCAGTTTTAACAACTCTGCAATTTTCTTTTCTCTTTCTGCAAGCGGGACACCATAAAGTCTGCCGTGAAAATCCAGATTCTCGTATGCAGTCAGCTCATCATCCAGTGTTGGATCCTGAAATACAATTCCTATGCTTTTTCTGACTTCATCCCTTTTTGTTGCTACATCAAAATCATTGACATAAGCTTCGCCGGTTGTTATCTCCAGAAGAGTTGCTAACATGGAAAGAGTTGTAGTTTTGCCTGCTCCATTTGGACCAAGGAGGCCGAAGATTTCACCTTCTTCAACTTCAAAGTTAATTCCGTTTACTGCGGTAAAATCACCGAATTTTTTTACAAGATTTTTTACTTTAATCATCTCTTTCTTTTTTTCCATTTTGTTTTAAATAATTTTTAATTCCTGCGGCAAACTCGCAACCCCACTCCTTGCTGTAAAAATATTCCGGCACTCGTGAAATCGCTCGGGAATCGTACCTGTTCCAGGTTCGATGACGCCCACGGCAGGAATCGAACCTGCGGGCCCCGAAGGGCGTGGATGTTTGCAATATCCTGCACTCATTCGTCAATGCCAAATGAGGGCGTGGATTAGCAATCCACTGCAATACCACTATGCGACGTGGGCGTAACAGCACACGAGTATTTGCCATGATGTTTCTGCATCAGAGCTTATGCGACGTGGGCTTTGTCCACTAGCCATCCAAAAGGAAGGTTAAGCGAAGGAAACCTTGGTGTCCTCGCGCGACGTGGGCATTTTTACAGATATTAAGGTTTTGCAGGGAATTTAAAGGTTATCATTTTAATCTGAATAAACTTTAAAAACTATTTTTAACTTATTTAACAAGAGGGTGAAATGAACAAGACTTTAAAATTATTAACAATATCTGATTTATTTATTTTTACAGGATTTGGATTAGTGTCTCCTATTATTGCTGTTTTTATAAAAGATAATTTAATTGGCGGGACTTTGCTTGCTGCAGGAGTAGCAAGTGCGATTTTCCTGATTGTTCACGCATTTTTACAAATCGTATTCGCAGAAATTTTCAGTGCAAAAGACAGAAGATGGATGCTTCTTTTAGGAACTGCATTAATCGCGATTGTTCCATTCGGTTACATTTTATCAACGACAATTTGGCAGATTTTCCTTGTTCAGTTAATCTACGGAATTGGTGCGGGATTCGGGTACCCTTCCTGGTATAGTTTGTTCACATCGAATATAGACAAAAAAACAAGCGGATTGCAATGGTCAATGTATAATTCTGCAACAAGTATCGGAACAGGAATCTCTGCAGCAGTAGGGGCATGGCTAGCACAATTAGTTGGATTCCAGTGGGTATTCGCAATTACAGGAGCAATATCAGTAATAGGGATGTTAGTATTATTTCGGTTGGATAAAAATATTGCAAAGAAAGTTTAATTTTTAATAAAAATTTAAAAATAATTATTCTGTTATTTAATAAAAGATGGTGAAAAATAATTTTGAACCTAAACTGAAAATTCGTCATGCTATAAAAATCACCGGCTTGCTTCTGATTTTTGTAATAATTTTTTCAATATCCCTTTTCATAATTCAAAAAAATAAAAATGTAAATATTCCTGGAACTTCTATAAATAATAGCAGCGAAAAAAACCAGACTTATTTTAATAATACCAAAGATAATTCACAATATTCCATCCCCGGTCTGCCTTCAGATTTATCTGAATGCGGGGGAAATTCTGTTTTTTCTGTATCCCCTATTCCTTTGTCGGATATAAATTACATTGAACCTTTGGGGCATGTAAATCCTCCCGGACACGTGTTCCCAATAAATCATATGTATTTTTACCTTCCCCTTGATGCGCAGAGAACCGCATTAAAAACTCCTGTAGCGTCTCCGGGAAATATAACAATTTACAAAATAGAACGTTTCCAGTATTTTTCAGATCAGAGTTATGCTAATTTAATTAGAACTGACTACACTTTAAGTTTTGCACCATGTAAAACTATTTCAGGATTTTTTTATCATCTAACTTCTCTATCTGATAAATTAATTTCAAACTTTGAATCTCCCTTCGATTATTGTGTGAATGTTACTGCAGGCGATGAGATTTTTCAGTCCTGCGGAAAATATGTTGATGTCAAAGTAAATGCGGGAGAAAATCTTGGAGAGGCAGGAGGATATCAGGGGGGCTCGCAGGCATTAGACTGGGTGCTTGAAGATTTTAATAAACCTCCTTTAAATTATGCAAATAACTCAAGATTTTCTTCAGCCACAGGCCAGGATTACTCACGTTATATTGTTTGCCCTTTAGATTATTTTACCGAAAGCGTCAGCAGTTCTTTATACAATCTCGTCGGAGGATATGCGATTGATAATCCTTTCTCAACAATTACAAAACGAACTGCTGCGCCAATCTGCGGAACCACTGAACAGGATATTCCTGGGACTGCCCAGGGCAACTGGTTTAATCCGATACACTCAGATTATTTTTCAGAAGAACCAAACATCGCTTTAATCCATGATGATATAAATACTCAATTAGGAGTATTTTCTATCGGGAACACTCTGTCCAACAGTGGGATAGAGTCAGGGGCTTATTATTTTACCCCAAAAAATTCAGGGCAGATAAATATAGATTTCAGTGATGTAAATCAAAACGGAGGAATATATTGTTACGAGACTGATAAAAAATTATACTCAAATATAAATTCAGTTCCTCCTTCCCAGGTAATTTTAATTCAGCTGATTAATTCAATGCAATTAAAAATTGAAGGGCTAAATCAGGATAACTGCGGCACTGGACCTTGGAACTTCACCCCCAATGCTGAAATTTTTTATCGTTAATTCTTCTTCCACTTAACCTCAACTTCATCAGTTCGCTGTCTTGGTTTTATTTCTATTTCATCAAATTTATTTTTTGAAAATTTTATTCCCACTTTAAACATAATTTCCCCGAGAAATGCAATCATCGCTCCGTTATCAACAAGAACTGAATTTTCGGGAACAAACAATTTAATATCTCTCTCACTGCACATTTTTTTGCACATTTCCTGTAATCTTCCATTGCATGAAACTCCTCCGCCTAGAAGCAGTTCTTTTTTCCCCGTATGAGCAATAGCTCTTTCAGTTGTCTCAACAAGCATCGCAAAAACAGTTTCCTGCAGGGAATAAGCCAAATCTTCTATTGAATATTTTTTCGACTGAAATTTTTGCTTTAAATTAGTCAAAATCCCTGACAGAGAAATATCCATCCCTTTTACAACATAAGGAAGTTCTATATAATTCCTGCTTCCTTCAGCAAGTTTCTGAATCTTCGGCCCCCCAGGAAAACCAATTTTCATTTCTCTTGCAAAAGTGTCAATAAAATTTCCGACGCCCAAATCCAGTGTTTCACCGAATATTCTGTATTTCCCCGACTCATAAGCAATAATTTGTGTATTCGCTCCTGAAGCATAAAGCATAACAGGATTTTTTGCCCCTGTTATTTTTCCTATCTCCAGATGTGCAATGCAGTGATTAACAGGAACAAGAGGAACATTTAATTTCTCGGCAGTTTTTTTTGCAAATTTTATTCCTTCGGATAAACAGGGAGGAAGTCCCGGTCCCTGCGAGAATGCAATTGCATCAATTTCTTCTTCTTTAATTCCTGATTTTTCCAAAGCTTCAGAATAAATTTTTTCGCTTATTTCCCGATGGTGCTTTGCGGCATCAGTCGGGATAATTCCTCCATTTTCTGTAGAATACATATCACGGACATTAGCCAAAATTTTTCCATTTTTCACAATTCCTATTCCAAATGTATGGGCTGTTGATTCAATTCCAAGAATTGCGGTCATATATGTTTAATTAGACATATACTTATAAATAATTTTCCTCCCTTCATATTATGAAAAAACGAAACGTGCTCGCATCAATTGCAATGGGGGTTGCTTTAGCTTTACCTTCAGTTAGTCTTAATGCAGAACCATATTTGAATTTAGGATTTTTCCCAGAGGTCCCATTGTACAGTTCAGTTTTAGGGGACTCCGATGAATTGAATACCGGGATAAGTGTTTCGCAGGGATCGGAAAAAGAAATGCTAGACAAGCCAATAAAAGAATTATTGCCTTACATTTCGCTGTCAAAAGAAATTCCAATTTTATCTTTGGATATAAGGAGTAATACAATTCCTGATTTTATCTCTTTAGAAAAAAGAGCAGAAGTCCGTTCTAATGCTTTAGAAACAGGAATTTATCCTTCAGACAAAATATTCTCCTCATCTATAATTGCCAGCGGGAGATTAAAATTCCCTGAAGGTAAAGATCCAGAATATACGGGGAGACTGGAATTGTTTGCAGGCTCACCTATGATAGATGATTTTTTAAGCGACGGGAATAAGCTACTTTTAAATGCAGGAGTTAATTCTAATGGTTATCTGAATTTTCAGGAAGCAGGAAACAAATCAATTTATTCACTATCGGATGTATTCAATGAAGAATCCAGAAATTTTTTTGGGGAAGTTTATATTGTTGTGAAATCTCCCTACAGTAATCAAATGGTTATAGTAAAATCAGGATTGGATAATTTATTCGACAGCTTGAAAAAAACAGCAAATTTCAATTTATCAACTGCATTAGAATTTCCTTTAATCTTTTCTGATAAAGGATTATTGGGCATTTCAAAAATAAGCCCCTATATTTCAGCAGGGATTAAAATGGCATTAGATTCCCGGTGGGACAGTGAATTCGGGGAGGCCGGAATAAAAATATCAGGACCCTCGGGGAAAGCAATTCTTGGTTATTTGCATACTGAACTGGAAACCGGCAAGGGATTCTATACTTCTTCCGGATTAAAGTTTGATCTATAATTTAACGATGAAAATAATTTATTCGGTATGCAGTCTTAATTCATCTAGAAGCCAGATTATTTCTGAATTTCTTAAAGAGAAATATAAATCGGATAAAAAAATAAACATCCGTTCTGCAGGATTAGACGTTCAGATATTAAGAAAAGATGATAAAAGAACTCTTTTTACAGAAGAACTTGCAGAAAATGCAGATGTAATACTTGCGATGGATCATCAGTTATATTACCGGATAAGATATCATCTTTTAAAAAATGGTGAAGAACAAATTAGAAAAGTGCATCTTATGAGAATCCCTGACGTTTTTTATCCTCATGAAAAAGTTTTCTTAAGTAACCCGGAGGATAGAGGCTATCAGGATTATATTAAAAAAATAGAGCAGGATGAAGAGTTCTTAACATTATTAAAAGAAATAAATAAATTAACTTCGAGAGAAGCTTCAATACTTACCGAATCTATCTATACAAAAGAGATGTATAGTAAAGGTTTAAAACCCGATTTAAGACAGGATAAAAAATATCCTAATGAACTGCTTCGCAAGACATTGGAATTCAGATTTCTTTGGATCAATGAATTAATAAAAAATAATTAAAAGTGATAAAAATAAAAAAGGTAAAAATGAAAAGAAGATTTACTTCTTTTTCTTTGCTGTTTTCTTCTTCTTTCCGCCTCTTGACATCTTAGCTTCGCAGACATTTCCTTTTCCATCTACGTAGTAAAGAAATCCAGGTTTTCTCTTAACAACATTCTTAACGATTATTGTTCCCATGCCAACCTCCTTTTTTGTTTAATATGATAATTTAATGATTTTAATATTTAAATGTTTCTATTCCTCGACGGAAAACTTGTTCTTACCGACGAGTAAAAAAACAATTTTTTTATTTTTTCTGTTTATAGGAATTTCAACGAGGCTGGACGATTCTTTTTTTGGGTAAATACAGGGATTAAACGGCTTTACAATTTTTAAATCAACAATTTTATTTTTTTCATCAAGCCAGACTGCAATGAATGGATAAAAAACAAAAAAAGAATGTATCGCAATTTTCTGTTTTTTTCTGAACCTAAAAATCAAAATTCCTGCTTTTTCCCGTCGAGAAAACATAAGTCCGCTGAATTTTCTGAACAGATTGCAGTCTTCAGCATCAACTTTTATTTTCTTTTTTTTATGATTAATAATAATTTTTTTCATATTCCCTCTTTTCTACCATTATAGTTTCTTTCATTTGTTTCTTGACGAATGAATGGAAATTTTTCCAATTTACTTTCTTCCTCAAAGAAACCTATTTTCATATTTCCTCTTTTTGTATTCTTTGTAGGCGAGATTTACATTTCTTTCTGTAACGAAATCATGATATTTGAATCCGCCGCCGAAAGATTTTGGAATATGCATTAATTCATGGATAATTACTTTTATTTTTTCTTCGTCATCAAGTTTTTCAAATCTCTCAACCAAAAATTCAAGAACATAAATTGCTTTTATCCCTATTGCTTTCTGCATTATTTTATTCAATGCATGGCATCTTGCAATTGTTCCCCTTGAAGAAGTTCCGTAACTTCTGTAACATTTAATATTATTAATATCAACGTGGGGAAAAATCATTACTGAGATTTCCTCTGCTATTCTCTGCAAATCTTCTGCATATTCGTATTTCATCTTTTTATAATCACAATAATTTTTTTAAATCTTTATATGTAATTATTTCAATGCTTATAGATTTTGCATTCAAAAGCGTTGAAAAAAGAAATTTGGATGAAATGACTAAATTTATTCTTGAACAAAATCTTGGATACGTAAATCATTTTAACTGGATTGAAAAGGCAAGAGTTGAACTCTCTTCAGGATATAAAGAAGGAATCTTAGCATATAACAATGGAATAATCGTAGGAGATATAGTTTTTCAGGAACACAAAGAACTTCCAAAAATAGGAGAAATAAAAAATATCCGGGTTCATCCAAAATTGAGAGATAGAAGAGTAGCATCGTTTATGTTAAGACAAGCCGAACTTGAAATGCCCTACGATGCAATTATTGTTGATGCAAGGGCGAATCAACAAGATATGATTTCATTTTTAATTGCCAATGGTTATGTTTGCATAGGAAAACGCGCATTATATGACGACAATAATGAAGATGTGATAATGATAAAAGTAAAAGAAGAGAAAGGAATTGTGTCTTTAGTTAAAAATCATTTTGATTTAAATTAAAATCCCAAAAATTTAATTTTCCTTTCGCAGGAATTGGATTAATTCTTTCGGGATTTTCCAAAACAAATCCAAAATTTCCCCAGACAGAATCTGCTAAATGCAAATTTCTGTCTGCAATGTGTTCTGCCTCATTATTATAATTCTTAACTTTTGTAAGAGTTGCTTTCCCCACTATAAATCCGAGCGGCAAATTTTCAAAACCAAACTTTTCCATAGATTTCACGTCTGGACTTTTCGAAGCATGAATCAAAAAATCCCCGCGAAAATTAGTATTCCATTTCCTCAATTCAATTTTCTTTTTTCCTGAAACAACTAACTCAGCAAAAGGCTGTTTTAATGATAACACTTTCATCTCAAAATCTTATTTCAACTATTTTATTACTTGAAGTCTGTCCGAATTTTATTTTAATGCTGTTTTGCGGAACCCCGAGTTCTTTTGAAAGCAATTTTATCATCTCTTCATTTGCCTTGTTATTCTCCGGTTCGGATTTTACATAAACTAAATATCTTCCGCCGCCGAAACTTTCAACTTCCTGCTTCGACGAATTTGGTTTTACTTTAATATTCAAAATCATTGCGACGACACCTCCGGTTTCGTTCGCCTGACCTTCCCACTGAAAGTCTTGCTCATGGCTGATTACCTTCTCTCCGGAACTTTCCACGGTCTTCCGAGTGCATGATAAATCTCCTGTTCTGTTTTTCCGGCAATTCTTTTTCCGCCCCTATATAAGCCGTATTGATTTAATTTCATCCCTTTTCTTTTTGCAATAACTCTCAGACCGATTCCTGCTCCAAACCTGCTCGAATATGCAAGCAGCATCGCTCCCCAATTTTCTTCTTTTGCATAGTACAATTCAATAGTTACTCCTTCAACTCTCCATCTTGATTTTTTTTCTCCGCCCTGGACAAATTTTCCTTTTCTCTTCATCGCATTTTCAACTTCTTCTCTCTTTTTTGGAATTAAAACAATATCAATATCTGCGGGATTTTTTTCTTTTCTCCTTATGCTTCCGACGGTTTGTATGTTTCTGCAAAAAGGTTTTAGATATTCAAAAATTTTGTCAGCAAGTTTGATTACAAATTCCCCTTTCCTTGTTACCACAAATCTTCCTTTTTTGAAAACAATACGCCTCTGAGTTTTCAAATCGCGGTTGCTGGAATTGTGAAGAACCTGCTGGAGGTTCTCATTTTTGAAAACAATACGCCTATCCATAAATTTTAATAATCCCGCAAACTTATAAAGGTTATTCAAAAGAGGCATGGAAATAAAAATAACAAACATTGATACGCTTACTGCAGAAGAAAAAAAAGTAGCGGATAAATTATTAAAAGAATATCTCTCAAAAATTCAGAGATTGCTTGGAACTGATGCAATACTGAAAGTCGATTTTAAAGAATATGACAGAGAAGGAAAAAATAAAAAATACAGCATAAATTTTCAGGCTATTTTTTCAGGAGATATGATAAATTCAAGTTCTTGGGACTGGGATTTGGCGAGGGCAATTCATAAGGGGATGACAAAAATTGAAAATGAAGTAGAGCACAAATATCATTCTTCGGATAACACCCGTTCTGCTTCAAAGAGAACAAGAACAGGCAAGAATGATTAAACTTTTTTTTACGGGAACAAAGGGGGAAATAGAAGAACAGAATAAAAAACATCATTATCATTCTTCTCTCATACTGGAACATAGGGGATTTAGACTACTCATAGACTATGGGGAGATACAAAGAGATTTAAATAAAATAAAACCGAATGCAATTCTAATAACTCATGCCCACCCGGACCATTATGTTTGGACTAAAAAACAGATACAAACAAAAATCCCTGTTTACCTGACTAAAGAAACACTGAACTATGGCAAGTTCAAACCTGAAAATTGGAAGATTATAAGTTCGGGAAAAAAATTCAGATTAGAAAGTTTTACAATTCTTCCTTACAATGTAATTCATTCCATAAAATGTCAGACAGTTGGATTCAAAATATTTGCAGATAAAAAAATAATAGTTTACAACCCTGATTTGGTTGATATTGTTAATAAAAATAAAATTCTGAAAAACGTTGATTATTATATCGGGGATGGAGCAAGCATACGGGCGAATTTGGTAAGAAAAAAAGAAGGGAAATTATTCGGACATGCAAGGATTTCCACTCAGATAAACTGGTGCAAAAAAGCAGGAATAGATACTATTATCTTTACTCACCTTGGAAAAGAGACAATAAAAAAAGAAAATGAATTCAGGAAAAAAAATCCAGGGATAATATTTGCACATGACGGGTTAAGAATGGATATTTAGGAAAGAAATATAAAATCCAAAACAAATTTTAATATATGAAAAAAGAGGAAATGGAAGCGTGGAAAATTCCTGCTTCAAAAGTTATTTCTTATTTTAAAAGTTCCGAGAAAGGATTGTCTGATGATGAGGCAAAAACCCGATTAAAAATTTATGGGAAAAATGAAATTGTTTCTTCTGAGAAATTTTCATGGGTTAAACTATTAATATCTCAGTTCAACAGCCCGTTTATACTGATTCTGTTTGTGGCTACTATAATTTCCTATTTTATGGGGGAGAGAGTGAACGCCCTGGTTATTTTGGTCATGCTTTTAATGACTGCTATATTTGGGTTCGTTCAGGAATACAAAGCAGAAAAAACTGTACTTGAATTAAAAAAATACGTTTCTGTTAATGCAAAAGTTCTCAGAGATAATAATCTAATTGAAGTCGATTCAAGGGAAATTGTTCCCGGAGATATAGTTTATCTGAACATGGGGGATATAATCCCTGCTGATCTAAGATTAATAAAAACTGAAGGACTTAGTGTCAACGAATCGGCATTAACCGGGGAATCATTTCCCGTTTCTAAATCTGTAACACCATTAAATAAAAAATTTCAGATAGTCCAGGATTTGAAAAATATTGCTTTAATGGGGACCTCTGTCTCAGGAGGAAGCGGGTACGGAATTGTAATCTCCGTCGGAAAAGATACTTTTTTTGGAGAAACTGCAGCTTACATAAAAGAAGAGCCGGAATCAGATTTCCAGAAAAATGTAAAAAAATTCAGCGGGATGATTTTGAAAATTATAATCGGAATGACGATTTTGGTTTTTGTTGCAAATGCTCTTTTGAAGCAGGAAATAATAAACTCTTTTTTATTCGCACTTGCTCTTGCAATAAGCATCACTCCGGAAATTCTTCCGATAATTATGACCGTTGCTTTGTCCAAAGGGGCAATGAAAATGGCAAAAGAAAAAGTTATTGTAAAAAAATTATCTGCTATAGAAAATCTGGGGAACATGGACGTCCTCTGCTGTGATAAAACAGGAACTTTAACAGAAGGAAAAGCTTCATTAAATCATTATTTAAATCTCGACAATAAAAAGGATGATAAACTTCTTCTTTACGGACTTTTATGCAATTCAATTCCTGAAAAAAATAAAATGTTCGTAGGGGATTATCTTGACAGGGCAATTTGGGAAGATGAAGAAACTCCTTACATGAAAAAAGAAGCGAAAGAATACCGAATAATAAAAAGAGGAGAATTTGACTTCAAAAAGAGAAGAATGACTGTGATAGTTGAAAATTCAAAAACAGAAAGATTAAATATTATCACCAAGGGAGCATTGGAATCTGTATTAAAAATTTCCAAATATGCTTTATTTGGAAACAGAAAGGTATTGATTACTCCAAGAATCTCTTCTAAAATAAACAGCATGATCTGGGAATATGAGGAGAAAGGGCATAAGATAATTGCTGTTGCTGAAAAAGAAATTAAAAATAAAGAATCTGAAACTGCTGAAAAAGAATTTACCCTTGTAGGCTTTCTGCTTTTTACAGACCCTCCAAAAGAAACTGTTAAAGAATCTTTAAAGAGATACCAGAAACTTGGTGTTGATATTAAAATTATCACCGGGGACAGCCCAATATTTACAAAGCAGGTTTGTGAATATATTAATTTAAAAATTTCTCATAATCGAATAATTACCGGAGATGATTTGGAAAAATTAAATGATGAAGAATTAAGAGATTATTGTGAAAAATATAACATATTTGCCAGAATAAATCCGGAACAGAAATATAAAATTATCCGGGCTCTGAATGAGAATAATCATGTTGTGGGATTTTTGGGGGACGGAATAAATGATGCTCCTGCATTAAAAGCTGCAGACATCGGTATTTCAGTTGATTCAGGGGCAGAGATTGCAAAGGATGCATCAGACATAATCCTCATGAAAAAAAGTCTGCATGTTATTGCAGATGGAATAAGTGAGGGAAGAAAAACATTTGGTAATTTGATGAAATATATTCTTAATACTATAAGTTCAAATTATGGTAATACTCTGACTCTCGTTGCATCTTCATTATTCCTGAAATTTATGCCCCTTCTTCCTTCTCAGATTTTATTAAGCAATTTTTTAAGTGATGTTCCTGATGTTACAATATCGACTGATAACGTTGACGAGGAATTGTTGAAGAGGCCAAAAAAATGGGAATTTAAATCCATATTCCGGTTTATGGTTTATTTTGGATTATTAAGTTCTTTTTTCAGTCTTGCTCTTTTGATTGTGCTCCTGTTTGTGTTAAAAGTCAGTATAGATGTATTCAGGACGGCTTTCTTTATAGAAATAATTCTTTTCCAGATTATTATTTTATTCTCCATGAGAACGAAAAAATCATTTTATAAAAGTAAACCCAGCATGTTGCTGATAGTTGCAACGTTGATTACAAGTATCGTAACAATCCTTGTAACTTTTACTTCATTCGGAAATGAACTCTTTGGATTTGTCAGGCTTCCAATTTATATAATTGGGGGAATATTCGCATTTTTCATAGTTTATCTTATTTCTGTGGAAATGCTGAAAAAATATTTTTTCAAAAAATTTGAAATTTAATTTTTATTAGACAACAATTTCTGCAATTATTTATTTCCCCGTAACAATTTCCAAAGCATCTCTGTTTTTCAGGGGATAATCTTTTCCCAAAACTTTTTTTGTTCTGGCATCAATTGCCCTGATGAAATTTTTCCCAAAATCAGTATGAAGGAAATAAGCAAAATCCAGCGCAGTTGAATTCGGAGGAAGAAGAAAACAATCCGGCAAAATTTTTCCTTTGCTGTCTGCTAACTTATGTGCTCCTGCAGGGAAAATCGCCAGATAGCCAAGCAGATTGAAAACAGCATAATTAAGAATTTCCTGAACTCCTGTTCCGGTTTCATATTCATCGAGAACATTTTTCTTTATTTTTTCAAGTGCTTCTTTCTGTCGTTCAGTCAAATCTTTTTTAATTTCAAAATTTCTTTCTCCGGGAATATAATTTATCATATCATTTTTCGCTGCTTCTCTCAGTGCAAGTTCAGAATCAGCAGAACAAGGAATAATCTTTGCATCGGGAAAACTTTTTTTTAATTTTTCATAATTCTCTTTTCCATTAGGGGCATCAATCTTGTTCGCTGCAATAATCATCGGCTTGCTTTCTTTTCTCAATTCAGTTGCAAATTTCAAAAGCTGTTCATTATTCCATGTGCTTGCTCTCGGCGGCAGATTAATTTTTAACAGGACTTTCTTAACCTGTTCCTCATTTACTTTCAATCCTGAAAATTGCGTTGCAACTGCTCTGGCAAAATTATCTTCTTCCATTTCAACTTTTCTTGCGAAACTTTTCCAAACTTTCATCAAAATCCCCAAAAACCATTTGTTAAGTTCATCTTCCAAAAAAATAACATCTCTCGAAACATCATAATTTTCAGCAGGCTTGCCTGTCTCATCAGTTGTTCCAGAAACATCAACAATCTGAATAAAAACATCTGCCTGTCTCAAATCGTCGAGGAATTGATTTCCGAGTCCTTTTCCTTCTGAAGCTCCGGGAACTAATCCTGCAACGTCCATTAAATCAATTGGGACAAATCTTTTGTGATTTATGCAGAATCCGTGATTTGGATTGCATTGCGTATTAAACTCCTTGTCGATGCAGTCAACTTTAACATAACCCACTCCGTGATTTGGTTTTATCGTTGTGAAAGGATACGGCGCGATTTCAGCTTCAGCTAAAGTTGCCGCTTTGAAAAAAGTGCTTTTTCCCACACTTGGTTTACCCACAAGTCCAATTAACATTAAAAAGATGAGATTAAAATTGTTTAAAATAGTTTCTACCTAACCCAAATCCAGCCATTTCCTGCGCCAAGCCCCGCACTAGTTCCCCATTGTTTATCAGAACCAACCCAATATGCTCCATTGTAATACCCGCTCCCAGAATTTTCCCCTCCTCCATTAATATTCCCATTCCAGCAAGCAGTATACCACCAAGGGGTATTTGAATAAGATGCAGCACAATTTCCTGAGTAACTATCATGGTCTGCGTCAAAAGTACTAAAAGGTTGATTATTGTGGCTAAGATAAATTCCTGCCTGTTGCGAACCAACTTTTTGTTGATAATTAGTCATTGAAATTTTATAATTACTGTTTGGGTCCAAACTAAAGTTTGAAATAAATTCTTCATCAACTGAACTCCCATAATCATGTTTCCAAACATATTTTAATTGTCCGTTTGATGCAATCATATTCCAATATTTTAATCCTGTATAAGAATTAAACTGTTCTAGATTACTGCCAAATGTTCCGGAATATTTTGGTGGAGTATTTATTGCATCATTCCAAGTTATTGAAGTATCCGGTTTGCCTGTTCCTGTTCTTAAATTGCTCCATACCAAAGTCCATCCTCCGCCGTCAGTAGTCATGTCACAATAAACCTGGATAGAACTTTCAGGACCAAATCCGTCAGGGTCAATTGTATAAACACCGTCGCCGGTTGATTTGCCTGAGTTTAAAATGCTT
>JAKADZ010000005.1 GCA_021818475.1 Nanobdellota archaeon | reverse complement strand
GGGCATAAACAAAATCAATAAAATTCCAAATAAAATTAAAATTCCAAAAAAAGAAACTGAAATTATTTTCCCTCTGTTATTCATCCTCTTTAACCCTTTATGATTAAAGGAAAAAAGAATTTTTAAAGATTATTGAAAAAATTATTCATATCTCAAAGCTTCAACAGGATTAAGTTTGGAAGCTCTTATAGCAGGAATTGCTCCTGCAATCATTCCTATTAAAACAGAAAATATTAAAGATAAAATCAAAAGTCCGGGAGTTATCGCTGTATTTCCCAACAGCATGCCAAGCCCTCCACGTGCTGAACTGCCTGAAGCAGAAGAACTTAACATGCTTATCAGACCTGAACCTATTGTTCCCAAAATAATTCCCCCTATTCCTCCGACCAGTCCTATCAAGCCAGAATTAATTAAAAATATCAAAAGGATATCTTTATTTTTTGCTCCTATTGCTTTCATAACTCCGATGTCCCTCGTCCTTTCAAGAACAGAAGTAAACATGCTGTTTGCAATTCCAATTGCTCCGACCAACAATGAAATCGCCGCAATTGCTCCGAGAAAAATGCTCATAGTATTTAATGTGGATGAAACAGTTGACTGCATAGCTGCGGGAGAAGAAACAGTAAAATCTTTTTGATTGCTGTTTAAAATTCCCCTCGACATCATAAGTTGGTTAGTAATTAATGTTACAGTTTCATTCGACTGGGAAACATCTTTTATTTTTACAGAGATAGAATCAAATTCATTTTGTCCGACATTATCAAGTCCGATATTTCTGGCAACATCTATAGGCATATAAACGGTGGAGCTGCCGCCGAAAGACGTTCCTTCTTTCAAAATTCCAACGACATTAAATGTTTTTCCGTCGATAATAACCTTGCTGTTAAGAGGAATTCCGTTGGGAAAGACTTTATCTGCCAGATTCCCGCTTATAACAACAGAAAATGAATCCCCGTTTGTCAAAAGTCTTCCTGTATCAATCTGTTCAGTTGTTACATCTTTCCATGTATTAACATCAACTCCTTCAACACTTATCGATGCGCTTTTAGTGAGATAAGTCATAGTGGCTTTCCCTGAAACAGAACCCATAACGTATTCTACATTGTTAAGTCCTTTCAGTGCAGAAACATCACGCGAAGTCAGATTTTTTACAGTAGTCGTTGTGGTAGAGACTGAATCACGACTGCCAAATCCTTCCGGTCCGCTGGCTCTGGAGAATCCTGAAGAAATTGTGATAACATCCGCCCCCAAACTTCCAAGTCTCGATTCAAGTTGCTGTTTAGCTCCTATGCTTATTGAAACAATAGCAACGACTGCAGCAATACCGATGACGATTCCGATAATTGTAAGCCACGTTCTTAATTTGCTGTGGAACAGGGCATTAAGAGCAAGCTGGAAGGATTTTTTTAATCTCATTTTTCATGAGAGAATTTATTTATTTTTCTCCTTCTCTTTTGCGTTCTTTATCCAGTCAGGAAGTTCGCCTGTGTAATTTCCTTTTTTCTTTTTGAATAAATTTTTTGGATTTATTTTAGCGAAAATTCCTTTTACTAATTTAGGATTTTTCTTGTTGGCTATGAATAAAATTATTCCTCCGACACCAAAGATAATAAGAACGGTATACCAGACAGACCATGAACTCGTTTGTCTTCCCCTGAAATTTCCATATGATGAATAACCCGTAGTAGAAGTGCTGCTGCTCACAGGACTTAATTTAAGAGGAAGTGACATATCAACAGTTCTTCTAACTCCAATTGAATCAGTATAATCAATTTCAAATTTCAGACTTGTATTTTGACTTTGGTAATTATCGCTTCCGCTGGATTGTGTGCCCTTAACTGAAGAAGTCGATGCAGTCTGGGAAGTAGAATCTGAAGTTGAAGAAAAACTTCTCTTTGGAAGTAATGTAAATCCGACGATGCTGTAATCTCCACTGTTAAGATTTCCAACCATCTGCCCGTTAGTTCCTGAAGCAATAAATGAATCCTGGTCAGGAATTTTAACAATGACTGAATTTGCAGTATTTGTTCCTGTATTAGCAATGGCAATTGAGACACTTGAACCGCTTATCTCCTGAATAACTGCATCAAAAGTTGTCTGCGGATTTTCCACATCAATAGAAAATGTTTGGGTATATTCTATGCCATTAACATAATAATCTAATTTTAAATCATTATTTCCTGCAACTGCGTTTTGATCAACTCTTACCTTATAATGAAGAACCATGGATGCAGCATCATTAGGACCAAAATCTCTTTCTCCGCTATCATTTGAATCCAATGAAAAAGGATAAGTTGGATCCAATACAAATTTAAGATTATATGCACCATAACTTTGAAGAGACTGCACACTAATCCAGAAATCAAAATAATCTCCTGGGCTAACAGGATAGGGATCATATCTCAACTGCTGAATCTGAACAATTGAATCAGGAGAAAAAGTTAAATTGGTTGTTGTAACCTGTGCAGAAACAACATTTGTCAGCACTACTCCAACTAAGAGTAAAAGAAATATTTTCATTCCGTTTGCCGTTATTAAATTTTTTTCCATAAAATAATTTTTATTTTTTTATTTTTAAATAAGATGGACCAAAAATCCATCAGTCTCTGTTATTGACCTCTTTCTCTATTTTTCCGTCTTTAATATGGATAATTCTTTTTCCATATTTTATGAGGCTTAAATCATGGGTAATTAAAATTATTGTTTTTCCTTCTCGGTGAAGTTTTCCGAGATAATCCATTACAAATTTTCCTGTTGCAGAATCAAGGTTTCCTGTAGGTTCATCAGCAAGGATAATTTCTGGATTATTTGCCAGTGCCCGGGCAATTGCAACTCTCTGCTGCTGCCCCCCGGATAATTCATTTGGTTTGTGGTCTAACCTGTCCCCTAAATTCAATGCTTCAAGAAGATTCTGTGCTCTTTCTTTTGCATAAGATTCGGGAATATCAATTATTTCCATCGGAAGCATCACATTCTGAAGGGCAGTAAGAGTCGGAAGAAGATTAAACTGCTGAAAAATAAATCCGATAGTTTTTCCTCTGAGGGAAGATAAAGAAGACTCCCCCATACTTTCAATATTTGTATCTTTAAGAAAAATTGTTCCCCATGAGGGCTTATCCAAAACACCGACAAGATTAACCATTGTACTTTTGCCTGATCCTGACGGCCCCGTAATAACAACAAAATCTCCCTTATTAATTGTCAGATTAATTTCTTTAAGGACAACGAGAGGTTCTGTCTTCCCCATATCATATTTTTTCCACACTTCATTTATTGATATTAATTTTTCTTTCATCTTCTCATATTTTGAAATATCTGATTTACTTCTGTACATACGCTGTCATTGGGATTAATTTTTCTGCAATAATATCCGCAATACATTGGATTTTTGCTGCAATAATCCTGAACTTCAGATGAAGAAGGGGAACTCTGAAAAAAAGAGGTTATTTGATTTTGGGTTGTTTCGTCGAGAGTGTAGTTCCCTCTTCTTCCTGAAGTATAATTTCCGGTGAAATTAAATCCATGCCTGAAATCTTTTTTGATGAAATTATCATAAACAAAAAATCCTGCAGCTGCCAGAATTAAAATAGAAACAATGGATATAATTATTATTTTCTTTGTCTTGTTATTTTTCTGAGACGGATTTTTTTTCTTCATGGCAGACAAAAATATATTTTATTTATAAGAAAGGTGGATTTTATGTCCATTTCTCTTATAAACATTTAATAAGCAGTAAGTATTATTATCAAAATGCCTCCGATAAACTTTTTACTTCAGGGAAATGCAAGTACTGAACTAATTTATTCATTCATAATTATAATATGCAGTCTGATGATTTATCATGCAACAAAAGAAATGTATCAGCTTAGTTCATATAAGGGAATAAAATATTTCAGGCAGGCATTTTTATTTTTCGCAATTGCATATTTTTTCAGATATTCAATAAAATTTCTTCTGGCTTTTTTTGATGCCAAGGGAATTCTCGAAACATCTCCGATGTTTATAGGAATAATCTCCCTGTTTTTCTATCTTTATTTTACCTCTATGGCAATATTCTATTTACTGTACAGTATTATATGGAAAAATAATTCCAAAAATTCAAGGAGACTATTTTATATCTTTAACATAGTTGCTTTGGTTATTGCACTGGTCGGAATTTTCTTCACCGGACCCGAAATGCCTTTTATATTGAATATCATACTCTTGATAATTGCATTCATAGTTCTGCTGACAAATCAGAAAGATTATAAAAAGAAAAAAGAAAGAAACCTGTTCATAATTTATACGCTTCTGTTTATATTCGGAAGTTTGAATATAATAGATATATTAGTTCCGGACTTCTTCCAGTTTTTCCAGATGGCGCTTTACCTTGCTTCAATTTCAATATTTATGATAATACTTTACAAAGTATTAAAGAGAGTGGGAGATTAAATGGGAAAAAGAGCTAAATTGGAAATTATGAAAGACATATTGGAAATCATAAAAAAAAATAAAAATTCCATAAAGCCGACTCCACTGCTGAGAAAATCAGGGTTGTCTTCTGCCAGTTTTAAGGAATATTACGTTGATTTAATTAGGAGAAACCTCGTAAAAGAAGTGATTAACAAAGAGGAAAAATTCATAATCCTTACTGATATGGGTTTTAGGTTTCTGGAACGTTACAGGTCAATAGTAGATTTTATCGAAGAATTTGACCTTTAAGCCCATAAAAAGGTTTTTAAACTATTTTCAAATGATAATTATCATGACAAAAGTTAGAATAAAATTAAACAGTACAGACATTGAAGCCCTCAATACTATCTGTGATTCTATCAAAGATATAGCCAAAAAATCAGGAATTACAATATCAGGTCCTGTTCCTTTGCCAACTAAAAAGCTAAAAATCACAACAAGAAAATCACCCTGCGGTAACGGAACTGCAACTTTCGACAGATTTGAAATGAGAATCCACAAAAGATTAATCGATTTCCCTGCAAACGAAAAAATACTTCACAATATTATGAAGATGTATATCCCTAAGAACGTCAACATAAAAATAGAGATGAAAGATTAGTTCTTTATGAAAAAGATAATTTTTATATTCATTTTAATTCTTATTGTCGGAGGAATATTTTTAACAATGAAAATGACAGGAAACACGGTGAAAAATACAAACACTTTAGAGTCAAATAAAGTAGAACTTGAAACTACAATAGGAAATATAGTGATAGAACTTTATCCTGATAAAGCTCCGATAACTGTTGCAAATTTCAAACAATATGTCAGTGAAGGATTTTATGACAACACAATCTTTCACAGAATAATCGCAGGATTTATGGTTCAGGGAGGGGGATTTGACACAGAAGGAAATCAGAAACCAACTCATGCTCCGATAAAACTAGAATCCCAGAATGGACTTTCAAATGACATTGGAACAGTTGCAATGGCAAGAACAAACGTCGATGATTCGGCAACATCACAATTTTTCATAAATGTAGCAGATAATACTTTCTTAAATTACGGTGTCCGTGATGATGGCTACGCCGTTTTTGGAAAAGTTATAAGCGGGATGGATGTTGTAGAAAAAATGTCAAAAGTCCAGACAGATTCCAATGACGAACCTATCTCTCAAATAAAAATTGTGAAAGCGATTTTTATTTAGTTTTCCTCGCAGATAAAAATAATCAAAGCTAGCTTTATCTGATTTCTTTCTCAAATAAAAATTGTGAAAGAGATTTTTATTTAGTTTTCCTCTCAGATAAAATTAATAAAAGCAAGTTTTGTTTAAGTTAAAATATATTTCTAAAAAGATATTTCTTTAAAAAGAAAAATAAATTTTATAAGCCATATGGAAAAAAAGTTTATTGATTTAGTTATTTCTGGCTGCGATTTTAGCGGAACAACTACACAGATTGATGGATTAATAGAACATCTTAGTACAAAAGGAAAAAAAGTTAGAGATATAAGGGGCACAGAAATTGAAGCCTTATTTCACTCGGAAAGATTTCAAAGAGTAATATCAAGATCATGGGGAAACAATTATCTAAATTTTAAATCGTTCATGAAAGAGGTAGATGAATGCAAATCAGTTTCAACAATGTCTTCAAGAGATTTTCTGCAATATGCCAACGACTTGCTTATTGGAAATGGTCACAGTAAAGATTTGATTATAGCTTCAATGGTTCATAATGATATCACCGAATATATAGAACCCAGTTCTGCAGATGCTTGGATTATGGAAGAGCCAACAAGAAGAGGGGCAGGACAGACTGTTCGCGGATTTGAATTATACCGCTCACAATTTTTTAGCGAGATGAATCCTATCGCAGCAGCTCTCGCACATCAGGCATACCGTTCAGAAGAATTTTTCAGATTCAGAAAAATCCTAAGAGAAAAAAAGAAAATAATAATCCGAAGCAGAAGCGAGGAATCTGCATGCTATCAAATTCAGGATAAAGAAAATCTTCCAGACGGAATTTCAAGAGAACAATATTTATCTCTGCCGGGACATGAAATAGCATTTGGAAATCCCCCAACACATATTTTTTTAGTAGTTGGCCCTGCTAATTGGAAAATAATAGATTATGCAACATTAAAAGGGCAGCGCTGCGGAAATAGAATTCTGGATGATCATGAAAAAAATTTTGAATATCAGGTAATGGTAAACCACAGGTATGCAACTTCATGGATAGATGAACTCTACGGAGAAGCATGTAAAAGATATGGAAGTAAAGTTCCTGAAATAACCAGATTTGACATATACGAACCAAAAGAAAAAATAATCGAACAAATGATTTCTAAATTAGAATCTATTATTAGTCAATCTCAGGAAAAGCCTTACATAAGTCCTATTCTTGAAGAAGAATAATTAAATCGTGCTAACTCCATAATTAGAAGCGAGATTTGCATAATTAATCTGACTTAGCGAGGGATCACCATTCTGATAAATTGTTGACTGTACATTTCCCCCATTAGTTATTCCAATATTACGATAATAAGAAATGTAATTGCCGGGGGTATCTGATTCTTCAACTAAATCAAATGCGATAATTTTTTGCCCGACTGCTGAAGCTAAATTTACTTTTCTATGATACCATTTCCCGCTTGCATATTGAGCTTCAGAAGGTGTGCCAAAATTGTTAGAAATTGAATTTTGATCTACAAGACCTAAAGATCTCCCGCTCGAACTGGTGAAATCTAATTCTGTACCTGCATCACAGACCGGACTGCTTGTTTCACAATAAACATCATATTCCAAATAATCTCCGCTTGCAATTACATAATTGGGGCTTGCAATTTTATAATAAGTATAAGGATTTGTTCCCGAAGAATGGGTTGTTGTAAATTTCAAAGTTATATCTTTTAAATCATAAGTATCAAGAACACTTCCGGTAGTTTCCTGCCCGTTTGAGTTAACAACAGGTGCCACAGAAATTTGATTAATTCCATACATTCCGATATCAGAGGAAGATAACAAAAAAGTCTGGCTTCCTAATTCCTGCATTGTCGTCGGTTGTTTAATGACTTTGGAATTTGTTCCGTCTGAAACAATAAAATTAATAGCATTTAAATCTCCCTGCCCGGAATTCCTCTGCACAACTACCTGAATATTTCCTGTTGGATAAATTATGACATTTTGTATCTTAAGTGAAATAAATAACTGACCAAAGGAAGATGTTGCCTGCTGTGTTCCTGATTTTAGAATATTTGAAACAACAACCCAGACAACTCCGATAGCGACGAGAGATAAAACAATTATTATTAATGTAACAACAATGTCAGACAAACCTTTCTTATCCCTTACTTCATTCACCTTTCTTTTTTTCATCCAGTAGAATAAGATATGAAATATTTAAATCTTAACTTTAGAGTCAGGAACTTTTTCTGAATGAACATCATATTTTCCGCTTTGCAGACAATCCCAGCAAGTATGAACACTTCCGTCTTTTTCTTTCACAATTCCTGTGCCATGACACTTAGGACATTCTTCAGCCATACAAAAACTATGAAAATACCATTTTTAACCTTAATTATGCTTGAGAATATGTTTGTATATCTATATATTTTGTTTTCCCTATTTTTCTATTAACGCTTTTATCATTAATTTATTTTCTTTTGGGGTGGGCGGGAGGGGAGAGATTTTCCTAGATTATCTAAAACTATTTAAACCAACTTTTTTTTATTATTGCATGGTTGAAAAAGACATCGGAAAAATAAATAAGGGGGAATATCAGGGAACTGCTACTGATATTGTAATAGGAATAAGAGAATACAACGGAAAAGTCGGCGTTGATATAAGAGAATTTACAACTAGTGATAAATATTCAGGACCGACAAAAAAAGGACTTAGAATTCCCGCAGAAAAGTTTCAGGAATTCAAGCAGATGATTAATTCAATTTCTCCAAATGATTTAGTTTCTTCAGGCGCAGGTTCAACAGCGAGCTCTGCAAAATCAAGTTCAGGAAAAACAGCACAGAAAAAATTTTCTCCTGATGAAGATATTCCGGACTATTAGAGAATAATAATTCTTTTAAATAATCAAAATAAAAAATTAACATGAAAAATTTAACAAAAACCTTAATTCTTGGAACAGTGATTGGATTAACAGGTTGTTCACCTTCAATTTATGATTTTAATGGAATTATTGATGGAGAAAAGGTATATTGTTTGAGTTACTCTTCTCTATCTAGAAAAATTGAGGTTGATGTTACAAAAAAAGATGGTCGAAAAATTGATTATATAAGTTTAGGAAAAGAGAGGAAATTAAAATCAGTAACTGTAAATCAAGGAGAAAATTATTCAAAAGTTTATACAAATGATGAGGTAGGAGCAGAAGCATTGCAAATAGCACAGAAACAATTTGACAGTTATCTTGCAAAAATTCTTGAGATAAAAAAGAAGCAGGCACTTGAAGATATTAAGCAATAATTTTTATCACCTCTTTTTTTGAGTATTAATCAATCAAGGTTATTTGAACAAACGCATTAAGTTTCTTTCCCTATCAACAAATTTTCATCGGAAATTTTTCCTTGCTCGAAACTCAAGCTATTTCGCGAATAGAAATTAATTTCCTTTTGGGAGGGCAAGCGATCTTGCGAGGACAAATTTCGGTGGTGGGGGTGGATGGCGGAGAAAAAAACTGAGCAAGGTCACGAGTTGGGCGGGAATAAATGAGCGAAATCGCGAGAAGACAAATTTTCATTTATCTCAAAAATTTCTGATCAGGCTTGACCACACTTTCAAGGGGAAAATGTGTGAGAGAAAACCGATTAGGTTTCGTTCAATTTTTGCAATCAGTTTCTCCATAAGATTTAAAAGAATAATTTCCTATAAAAAATTATGAAAGTAAAAAAAGAGAGTATCGCAACGATTGTAGTAATTTTAGCGGTTCTTATTTTTGCAGGTTATTTAATTTTTAACAAAACCTCTGTTCAGACTTCAGCAAATGTTGCAAAATGCATAGGGGAAAATTCAGCAATTTATGTGGAAACAGGATGCCCGCACTGTGCAGACCAGGAAGCAATGTTTGGGGATAATTTCAAGTATCTGAATTCAACGGATTGTTATTACAACAGCCAAAAATGTTCTGATGCAGGAATAAGTGCTGTTCCAACATGGGTAATAAAAGGAAAACAGTATGTCGGAGTTCAGTCAATATCAACACTTCAAACTCTTACAGGATGTTAATTAATTTTATCCCCGCAATTTAAAAACATAGGAAGAAATTTCTAAAAATCCTTTTTCATATAAAGGGAAACTATCTTCAGAGTCGAGTGTAAAAAAAACTTCCCGGGGATGAAATGAATTCACAAAATTTACTGCTCTTGACGCAGTTATTCCTTTTTCAACAAGGTCGTCAACAACAAGTACATTCTTCCCGCAAATTTTTTCAGTGCAATATTCTCCTGACATCTGAGGAGGAACCATTATGGAAATATCTTTCTTCTGCTTGCGCGAAAATCTAACAGGCAGAAAAGAATCCACTCCAAGATAATCAGAAAGTAGGAGTGCAGGCTCAAATCCCCCCGATGCAATTGGAACTATCAAATCAATTTTTTTGTTCAGATTAAATGCGACATCAAGGGCATATTCAAAAATTCCGTTTTCACGTCCGTATAAAGTTCTCCCTCGGGAAATTTCTTTTGAACCATATTTTCTAAAGGAATCAAAATAAGGGGAAATTATATCAGCAATCTCTCCGGGCAGGAATTTCCCTCCTTTTCGGTAAAAACCGGAAACTGCAAGTTTTGCCCCTCTTAAAAGAGAATTCAATGCTGCGTGCTGTTCTCCAAAAGTTTTGAAATAATTTTCATTATCCCCCTCAACAAGCCCGTCAAAATAAAGCTGCAATATTCTCAAAAGTGCCTCCTTAAATTCAAGGGAATTATAAAATTGCAGTGAAGAAATCAATCCGTAAATGTCTTTGTTTTCAAATTCTTTCCTTTCAGAAATAAGAAAATTGCAATTATTAAAATTACTTCTTTCTTCACTCTTATTAACAGCATCCGTTAAACCAATCACAAAATATAATAGTATCAAAAGTTTATAAATTATTCTAATAGTCACCACTATATCATTACTACATATATAGAACAAATAACCAGTTTCTTCAAAACCTTTAAAACCCAATTTTAATTTTATAATTTATGACAGATATTTTCAATCTAGGAACAATTAGTTTGCTGGCGTTGGTAAATTCAGTAAATCCCTGCCAGATAGCGATGTTAATTCTTGTTTTGGTAACAATCCTTTCGCAGAATCCTGAGAAAAAGAAAAAAGTATTATTATCCGGTTTTGCATTTATTTCCGCAGTTTATATCGGATATTTATTTTATGGAATTATTCTTGTTCAGTTATTCCAGACTTTCACCGGGGTGCTGAAACAAAATTCAGTTTATATAAAAGACTCATTTGCAATAATCTCCATGCTTGTTGGGGGTTTGCAGGTAAAAGATTTTTTATTTTATAAAAAAGGAAGTTTTGCCACAGAAATGCCGATATGGATGCGCCCTAAAGCGAAAAAATTTATTGAAAGGATAACTTCGCCAGTAGGAGCATTTCTGACTGGATTTATCATAACTTTATTTTTAGGGCCGTGCACAATAACTCCTCTGCTTGTCGCAACACAATCGCTCTCAAAATTCGGATTAATTGGAGCATTGCCATGGCTTGCATATTTTAACCTGATAATTGTTCTTCCCCTGATAATAATTACAATTGTAATTTACAAAGGAATTGTAACCACAGAAACAGTATCGCAATGGAAAGAAAGAAATGTCAGAATTCTGCATTTGATTGCAGGAACATTATTACTGGCAGTAGGTATTTCTTTAATTCTAGGATGGTTTTAATATAAATATTTAGAATAATTATTTAACTGCTAAAATTTCAAGAGCTTTCTTTGCATAATGTCTAATTTTCTCCCGAATATTATAAGTTGGATTATCTAAATCGCTCAGGTTAAACCACTTGCATTCTTCACTTTTTTCAGTTTCAGAAAGAACAAGCTTATCTGTAAAAGCTTCAGCAAAATAAATTAAAGTCACATGTTCATGCAACTCATTTATCCTATGCCGATTCATAAAAATGGGAGGAATTAATTCTCTGTAATCAGCATTGCCAACGTCAGAAATATCTTCCGATTTGTAAAGTTCAATATCTAGTCCAACTTCTTCTTTAACCTCTCGGACTGCAGCCTCATTTGGGTCTTCATCTAATTCTATATGTCCCCCAACACTTAACCAAATCTTATATTTATCATGTTTGCGCAAAAGAACTTTGTTATCATAAACTACAAAAACTTCTGAAGTAAAATCAATTTTATCATGGATGTGAGGCATTAATAAATTTAAGGGAGATAATTTAAAAATACATATGCGACTTAACTGTCTAGTTTAGAAAATTTATTATTCCCCTTCAAAAATTAGTAGATTAAAATTATTTCTTGCGTTTTTTCTTTTTCTTTCCTGATTTAGCAAGCTTCATCAATTTTTTTACCTTAGAATCTTTGCTTTTATTGCTTGGAGAACGGCAATGATTCTTCAGCATTTTTTTTGATGTTTTTTTCCTGGCAGCTTTCTTTTTTATCATATTGAATATAGCTGGATATGGACTCAGTGAAAAAGTTCCTTAAACGAATATCGACACCAATCTTAACCTACCGATTCATTTTAAAGGTGATCTTCTTCGTCCTGTATTCAAGCTTAATAAGTGCAGATTTCGTATAATGAGTTATAGTCCAGTCATTACATTAATAGCTGAGCACTTAACAGAGGCTGTTACAGCAACATCCTTTTCAGGACAACTGATCTGTCCACCAGCTAGTAGAAAATATATATTACAGTATATAAGATTATGTAATTATCGTCGAGTAAATATATATAATTATAGGATTATATAATTATTTATAATTTTTAGCATAAGAAGGCATTAATTCATTATGCCCAAACTGAATGACCATATCAATTTTTGGGGTAAGATATTCTATTCCTGTCGGAGTATCACATGCGCCGAAGCAGCTGCCCATCCAGATTAAAAATTCAGCATTTGTTTTTTCCCGAAGATAATCCACGACAGCAGTTGCATAAATTTTAAGACCGTCGGGAAACTGAAGCAAAACTAATTTAGCCCTGTTCTTTTTAATCTCGGAAATAACTCTATCAAATTCCATTTCATATTTTTCCAGCAGGTCTTCAATTTTTCTTTCCATATTTAATTAAATAATTCTGATTTTTTATAACTTTTGAATGGTGCAAAGTCTTAAATAAATAAAATCATTTTTAAAATAAGAAAAGAGGAGAAAGAATCAGTCAAAGCGATCTTTGGATCTTACTTTGCTGCTTTAGTTTCCTCTTTTTAATTTCAGGCATGACCCTATCTCAAAGGAAAGTTTGATAAAGAAAACGATTAGTTGTCTTTATTTAGACTAATGAAAAAATTTCCTGTTTCATTTGCGTTAGCGAATGAGAGGGAACGTAGTGAACTCTTGCTTTAGTTTCCTCTTTTAATTTTTTATTTTCTCTTTAAAAAACCCAGAAGAATTATTGAAATAAATGCAACAAGAGAAGTATAAATGAACATTGTTTCGTAACTTACATCCCACAAAACTCCTGCAATTAATCCCCCTGCAATATTGACTATTCCTACGACAGAACTGTAAAATCCGAGGGAAGTTCCTTTCATTTCTCCTGCTAAATCAGAAACCATTGCTCTCTGGTTAGGCTGGGTGATTGCATAAACCAACCCATAAAAAGCAAATAAGACAGCAAGGTAAAAAATATTATTTACAAAGATAAAACTAATACTAATAACAAAAAATAAAATATACCCCATGAGTAAAACTTTTTTCCTTCCGATTCTGTCGGATAATTTCCCGAAGGGGATAGAAAATACAGAATAAACAAGATTAAAAATTGCATAGATAACAAGGGGAATAACTATGCTTCCTGAAATTTCCTGAGCTCTCAAAAGCAGGAACAAATACAGGCCAAAATTAGAGAGGGTGAAAACTGAAGCAACAATAATGAAGTATTTTAATTTAGGGTTAATCTGCTTAATTCCTGCAAGTAAATTTTTCTTTATTTTTTTTGTCTTTTTTTCTTTCACAAAAAATAATGGTATGAGGGAAAAGGCAGAGATTATTGCAGCAAGAAATATAATCGTTTTAATCTCCATCTTCAGTTCCCAGAATAAAAATATAACAAGCAAAGTTCCGAGAATTGCTCCTGCGCGGTCCATCATTTCCTGAACCCCAAACCCATGTCCGCGTTTTTTCGTAGAACTCATTATTATAACGTCGCGTGGAGCATCCCTTAATTTTCCAAATCTTTCCAGCCCGACAAAAGAAACTATCATCTGCCATGAATTAGCAAGGGAAATAAAAAATTTGCATATTGCAGAAAAAAGATATCCAAAAAAAACAAATGCCTTTCTCTCTCCAAAATGATCTGAAAGCCATCCCCCAAGGAGGCTGAAAAAACTAGCCAACCCTTCACGCAATCCGCTGATTAACCCTATTGCTATTCCTGTTCCTCCAAGGGCAGTTGTATAAAAGGGAATAATTGGAGTTATCGCTTCGCTTCCGACATCATTGAATAAACTTGAACTTCCCAAAAGAAAAATGTTCCTAAGCCCTTTCCTCTTTTTCATATAAGATATAATGGAGCCTTATTTATAAAATATTAGAAAAGTAAATGTGCTTTAAGATAAAGATAGATTAATTCTGCAGCGATTCCCCCGAAATACCATATAGGCGCGAATTCAAGCGAGATAATCCCTTTAAAATGATATTTTGTATCCTTCGAATAATCCCAGCATATTAATTTAAATTTTTTTAATAAAAACCCTGAACAGAACTCAAGAAGATAAATCATTATCATATAAATTAATCCTCTGAGAAAAATGCTGTACTGCGAAAAATAAGTTGTGCCAAAAAGAATTATAAAAAAAACCGCACCATAAATAAAAAACATCCATATTGAAGAATATCCATACAATGTCCGGTTTTTCTTTTCCTTAAAAATTTTGTGAATTGCTGTAAAAAAAACTTCAGATGCAACTCCGCCCAGCCCAAATATTACAAAAAAGAAAATAATTTCTTCAAGATTCATATTCTTAGAATCCTCCGGAAAACATTGATGAATCTCCCGGTTTTATTTTGTTTTAGTTTAATTGCCCGGATTGGACAGGCAGAAACGCAGGAATAACATGCGATACATTTTTCTTTGTCAAAATTTATTTTATTTTCCTTTTTCTCAAAAGCTTTTGTCGGGCAGCAGATAATGCATTTTTCACACAGGTCGCATTTGGAAGTTATTTTTGGAAGAGCATAAGTTTTAGTAACCATGATAGATTCTTTTTTAAAATTATGAATAGGCCCTTTTCGCAGTTTATCAAAAATAATTTTTTCATATTTTCCGATAACTTTCACTTTTTTAATGTCAATCAATTTCCTTTTTTCTGCTTCTGTTATTGTCGGAATATCTTCAGGGGAATAACCGATCATCTGGCATGCTATAACATCAAGTGCTAATGGGTCCATTGAAGCGAGTATGTAACCAAGTTTTTTCGGCTTCCCAATTACTGCAGCAGGCCCGCCGTCAAGCCCAATAACTCCGTCGGCAACAGAAAGAATTGGCACCTTAATGTTTTCATACAAATCAAGAACTATATCAGCCATTTCGTTTATATTTTTCGTCTTTGTATGAAGTATCTGCTTATATCCCCCGGGCACAATTCCGAAAAGATTTTTCACTGCTCCGGTAAATCTCATAAGCTGATGAGTTTTAATTTTTGGAACATCAACAATCAAATCGAAGTCATTGACGATCTTTGGAATGTAAAGTTCATCGAGGAATTTTAAATTTTTTTTAGGAACTGCAATAGTCTGCTCATTTTCAAAAGCAACTAAAGGAACAGAATATTTTTTTGCAATTTCATAGATGCCGGAACTTTTGTAAGCGGACATAGTGTAGCCCTTTATGTAAAAAGCAGAAGATTCTCCGATTGTAATCTTGCATTTATTTTTTAGGAAATATCTGCATAAAAAGTCAATAAGAGTATAATGTGTTATAGAATGCTGGTTCGGCGTATTCGTGCTGACTAAATTAGGTTTAATCAGAATTTTGGAATTTGGCTTGACCTTAAAATTAATTTTTTTAAGCGCTTCTTCAATTGATTCATCTATTTTTTTCTGCTCATAAGAATCGCATTTTACAACAGAAACTTCCTCTTTCATTAAAGGATAAAATTATCAAGCTTTAAAAATAATGCGAAACTAAAATTATCATGGAAAACCAGAATTTAAGACAGCCAATTGTGACAGTTTGCGGACACGTTGATCACGGAAAAACGAGCATATTAGATCATTTTAGAGGCAGCGCTATTCAGGAACTTGAAGCAGGAGGAATAACCCAGAAAATTTCATTTACATCTTATCCGATAAATCAGGTAGAAAAAGCATTCCCCATAATAGTAAAAAAAGGAATTAAATTAGAGATTCCCGGATTTCTTTTTATAGACACCCCGGGCCACGCGGCATTTACTAATCTAAGAAAGCGCGGCGGAAGTCTTGCAGATTTAGCGATTTTAGTCATTGATATAAATGAGGGAATAAAACCCCAGACCGCAGAGGTAATTCAAATTTTGAAATTTAACAGAACTCCTTTTTTGATAGCATTAAACAAAATTGATAATATTTCGGGCTGGAGAACTAATAAAAATCAGGATATTGATTTGAAAAAAAATATTGAATCGCAGCCGATAAATGTGAAGCCAATTTTCGACGAGAGATATTTAACAATTGCAGGAGCTTTGAGCAGTTACGGATTTGATGCAGATTTATTTTACAACATAAATGATTTTACTAAAAAGATAGCAATGGTTCCATGCTCGGCAAGAACAGGGGAAGGGATTCCTGAACTTATGATGATGCTCTGCGGACTTTCACAAAAATATCTTACTGAAAGATTAAAATTAGGTGAAGAAGCAAAAGGAGTTATACTTGAAGTTAAAAAAGACAAATCCAATGATTATGCAGAAGCAATTCTTTACGACGGGAAACTCGAAAAAAATGAAGAAATTGCTGTTGCAAACATCGACGGAAATCCGATTATAACAAAGGTCCGTGCGATTGAAGAAATTCTTCCTCTTAGTTCAAGATTTCAGGCAAAAGAAAAAGTTCAGGCAGCGACAGGGATTAGAATGCAATTCAGCGAGAAAATGGACATACTTCCCGGAATGCCTTTCCTTGCATATAAAGGAGAGAAAGAAAAAATAAAAGAAATTTTCAAAAAAGAATTGACAGAAAGCATAAAAACAGACAATCACGGAATAATTGCAAAGGCAGATTCTCTTGGAAGTTTGGAAGCGCTTTTAGTTTTGTTAAAACAAAGCAACATTCCTGTCCTGAAAGCAGGAATAGGAAATATAAACAAAGCAGATTTTTCGAGCGCGAAAGCAAATCTGGAAATAGATGAACTTGATGCGATAATTTTGGGATTCAACACCTCAATAAATGAAGATGCTCAGGAACTTTTGAAAACTGCCCCGATAAAAGTTCTGACTGATGAAGTAATCTACAAATTGATTGAAAATTTAATTGAATTCAGAAATGAGAAAAGGAAAGAAATAGAAAAGAAAAAACTTATGGAACTCACAACATTATGCAAACTTAAAATTCTTCACCAGTATGTTTTCAGAAATACAAAACCTGCAATTTTCGGGGTAAGAGTTGAAGCAGGAAAATTAACCCCTAACTGCAATCTTATGGACGAGAATGAAGAAAGAATAGGAAGAACAAAAAATATAGAATCAGATAAGAAATCAGTTGAAGAAGCCACAGAAGGAATGGAAGTTGCGATTTCAATTCCCGGAGTTGTATTCGACAGACAGCTCAAGGATAAAAATTTCCTTTACAGCGACATGGGGGAAAAACAATTTCGCGATTTCAAGAAGAACAAAGATTTATTGACTTCATCGGAGATGAAAATTCTCGCAGAGATTGCAGATATAAAAAGAAAAAAGAATGAGGAATGGGGAAGATAAAAATGACAAGAGGAAAAACAATAAATATCTATTTACCCGATGGAAATCCAAAGGGAATAAAAATTTGTGATATGCCAACTTCGATTGCAAAAGCGATTTTAATTCCAAGAAATAAAATAAAAGAAACTCAAGAGATAATTAATCTTTCAAAAGTAGGAGTTTATTTTTTAGTAAGTGAAAAAGATGAAATGGATTTAGCTAAAGTTTATATCGGAGAAGCAGAAGATTTACTAAAAAGGATAAAACAACATGATAATCAGAATGAAGAATATTGGAATTTTGCAATAGTATTTTTATCTAGTAAAGACAATTTAAACAAAGCTCACGTTAAATTTTTAGAAAATTATTGTTATACTCAAGCAAAAGATTATGCAAGATGTTATATTAAAAATTCAGTTGTTCCTACTCAATCAAATATAACCGCACAAGATAAAGATTTTATGTTAGATTTTTTTGATGAATTAAGAATTTTATTGGGAACATTAGGTTATCCTATTTTTGAAGAACCAGAAAAGAAATCTACTTTTGACATATTTTATTGTAAGGGAAAAGAAGCCGATGCAATGGGTTCATTTACTGAAGAGGGATTTATGATTCATAATACATCTAAAGCAAATTTAACTGAAGTCCCTTCTGCTGGAACTTGGGTTATAAATATGAGAAAAAAATTAATCGAGGAAGGAATGTTAAAACAAGAAGGAAATGTTTTGGTTTTTACAAAAGTCGTGGAATTTGGTTCACCCTCTACCGCTGCAGCAATAGTATTAGGAAGAAGGGCGAATGGTTGGACAGAATGGAAAAATAAGGAAGGAAAAACAATAGACGAAATAAAAAGAAAAGAGAATAAATAACAAAATCTTAATTCTCCCTTAACTTAATTTCTAAAATTTAATCGTGTCCGAAGGCCGATTAAATTTTCAGTTCATCTCAAAAATTTCTTTCAGAAATTTTTGCTATTTCATTTCAATTATTAGTGCTCTTAGGAATATGTCATTTCGATTAAATTTTCAAGAAAATCCGCGAAGCGCATCTTTTTCTCCTCAATTAAATTTTCAAGCAAATCTGCGAACGTCAGTGAGCACTATTTCCCCAAAGGGAAAATGATCGTAAAGAAACCAGAGGTGTCTTTCGTCCCCTGCGCGAAGCGCACTTTGCATTTTCAAATCATTGTCTACTTTTAATAAATTCCTTAATCAATTCAACAATTTCCTTTTGCTTGTTAGGAAGGAATGTTATTGAACCTGCATTTTTATGTCCGCCGCCGTCTACAAAAGAATCTGGCAGTTTCTCATCAATGAATTTTATAAGTTCGTGAACAGAAAAATTTGATTCATCTGTCGCTCTGATTGTTGCTGAAGTTTCAAGAACTCCGACAGTAACTAAATTTGTAACATTTTTTTCAACCTGAATATTATCGTGAACAAGCCCGACAATTCTTCCTGGCTTTGGGAAAAATCCGAATCCGGGGAAAAATTCAGCGAAATATAAAAGCTGTAAAGTTGTATTTTTTATTTTCTCAATCTTGACATTTGATTTTCCCATCTTCAATGCCTTTGCGTCGAGTTGATGGATGTGCGGAGCGAGCAATTCAACCAATGCTTTCTGCTTGTCTCTTGGTTCGCCGAAAAGAACTTCAATATATTCTCTGACTTCCATGAATTTTATCTTTGAAGAAATATAATCAATCATAAGCGAAATATCAGCAAGCAATTCCCTTGTATATCCGTTTCTCTCGGCAATTGCCAAATATTGTTCCATAACTTCAGGATTTCCCAAATCAATTCTATCTGCAAAACCTGCCAAAGCAGGAATCTGTTCAACATTCTTTACATTAGGATTTACAAATCTTGCAAGTTCAGTGCAAAGCATTCCTGCAGAAAATCTGCTTCCGTCTTCCCCGACTAAAAATGGATTTATGTGAACCAGAACTTCAGGGGAAATTACATCAGTTTCGAAATAGTGATGGTCAATAATTATAAAATCAGCACCGTGAATTTTTCCCTGCTTGATTGCCATTAAATCTTCAGGTGAACTTCCGTTGTCTGCAATGATTATCAGAGGCATCTTATTTGAAAACTTTGCAACATTTCTCAGCGACAAAGCAGTATCCCTTATTGAATCATCAATTTCATAAAAAGGAGCGCTGCAGGGAGCTCTTGTAAAAAATTCCCATTCAGCTTTTTCAGAATTATGCTGTTTTTCAATTAAAGGCAAAATCGCTCTTTCAAGTGCAAATCCTGAACTATAACCGTCAGTATCATTATGATGTCTGATAATAACCGGCCTGTCCTGGATTACTGCAAGTTTAATCTGCGTCGCTGCTTCAATAAAAGAATCTTTTAATTTATCCAAAATTCTGTCCTGAACTAAAAATTCAGGGGGAATGACTTTCGCTCTTTCTTTTTCTATCTGCTCAATTTCCCTGAGGAACTCAATATTTTCAGCTTCGCTTAATTTTGTAATTTTGATTATGTCTCCTTCAGTTTCTCCGTTAAATTCATCAAGATTTACCTGCGCTTTTATGCAGTCGCCTTCTTCAATTTCAGGATAAGCTCTTGCTCCTGCCCCGACAAAACCTTTGAGAGGCAAAGAACCTGTTCCGTCTGAAACCACAAATACAGTTGGCCCTGCTGTCTGCGCGACTCTGTTCACTTTTCCAACAATTTCAAAATGTCCTTCGGGAGAATTGATGTCTCCAATCTTTTTTCTGACAAAAGTTCTCATCGGTTTTTCGAAAGAATGTTTTTTGAAATTGTCTTTTTTAGTAAATTTTTTATTGTCTTTTTTCATAATAACCCCAGTAAAAGTCCCATTAAAAAGATTTCCTTTTTGAAAATTCCATATCCAAAACCCTTATAAACCATTTCTCCAATAAAATAATATGTTCAAAATAAACATCGCGGAAAAATCAGGAAAAACTTACCATTTGGAATCAGAAGGAAAAGATATTATTGACAAGTCTCTTCACGATAAAATTGAAGGAACTGACGTATCAAACGAGCTCGCAGGATATGAATTTGAAATAACCGGGGCAAGTGACAGTTCAGGGTTCACCTCAATGGAAAATGTTGAAGGAACAGGATTAAAGAAACTTTTATTGACATATGGAAAAGGCATGCATAAAAGGTCAAGAAGAGAAGGGAAAAAACCAGTTTCAAATTTCAAACCAAAAGGTCTCAGAATGAGGAAAACAGTGAGGGGAAAAGTTATCTCTCCTGCAATAGTTCAGATTAATTTGAAAATTCTTAAAGAAGGAAACAAAAAACTTTCAGAGATTTTCCCTGAGCAAAATCAGCCAAAACCAGAACCAGAATGGAAAAAGGCAAAAGCAGAAGTTAAGGCTGAAGAATAATTTCTAATCTAAATTTTTTTAAAGGGTCAATTTCTCATTTGATTATGGAATTAGAGGAAACTGCAGAGAAAATAAAAATCTGCAAAACCTGCGCGAGAACAAAAGGAATTGAAACACCGTACAGCCCATGCCTTATTGCTTCAGACGAATACACTTCCTGCCCGGCAATAGACAAATTTTTAGAAAAATCTCTTTATGTTCCGATGGAAAATTAATCATATATTTCTGATGAAACAAATTCTTTTAAAGATAAACAAAATTAACAGATTATGAAAAAAAGAGTTGACATCGAAAGCCCATTTATGGGAAAGAGTGAAGACCTGGAAACAAAAACGAAAGAGACTCAAAGAAATATAAAATATGCAAGATGCTGTGTCAGGGACTCTTTAATGAGGGGCGAAGCGCCTTATGCATCGCATTTGCTTTATACTCAGCCGGGAATTCTCGATGATAATATCCCTGAAGAAAGGACTTTCGGGATAGATGCGGGACTGGAATTAATAAAAGAGTTTGATTTAACAGCAGTTTATATTGACTTAGGCATTAGCCGCGGGATGAAATACGCAATTGAAAAAGCAAATAAAGAAGGAAGAAAAATTGAGGAAAGAACTCTTGGAGAAAATTGGGAAGAAGAATATAACAAACGCGTTGGAAATCATTCTCACAACGGACTATTTGCTTAATTCAAACTCTTAAAAATTAGTTTTGTGGCAAGCCATATACGGCCAAATTTTTATTTTTATATCTTTTATCTTCGGTTACTTCTCTGCCAAACCAAATAGGAGGAATATAAGATTTGCTTTCCTCGAGGCTGTCAAATTCAACTTCCGCAGTTGCAAGCCCATCAAGATTTCCTGTATATATATCAAGTTCTATGGTGTGTTTCCCTGCTGGGATTTCATAGCGTATTTTTTCAATTCTGCTCAGATGAGGCAAAGAGTAAATAGCGTCATAAGTTTCATATGGAATCTCTACTTCAGTTTCTTCCCTTTTAACCCCTTCCCCTTTTTTTATAGTTAAAAAAAATCTGCTCCCTTTTCTTCTTACTCTTGCTTCCTCATTTTTAGGATCTAAAACTTCTAAATATCCCTGATCAACTCTAAAAAAAAGTTTGAGCAAATCTTTAGGCACAATTTTATCGTCAACGAGCCATTTTCTCTCAATTTCATATCCCATAAAAAAACAAAACAATTATCGTTTAAAAAAATTTATCTGTTAAAATATATCGTTACCCAAACCTTTTTTAATTGATTTATTCTCAGATTTTTATGACTAATGAAATTCCTGAATTAAACGTCGGGGTCGTCGGACATATCGACCATGGAAAAACAACCCTTTTGCATAAACTTACTGGAAAGTTTCCTGACACCCATTCTGAAGAACTTAAGAGAGGAATCACAATCAAATTAGGTTATACTGACATGACTATTTACAAAGAGGGGGAAAATTACAACAACAAAAAAACAGGAAAACCATTCAGATACATAAGTTTCATCGACGCACCCGGGCATGAAATGCTGATGGCAACTATGCTTTCGGGAGCAGCAATTATCGACGCTGCAATTCTTGTAGTCGCAGCAAATGAAGGGATAAAACCCCAGACAAGAGAGCATTTCATTGCATTGCAGGCAAAAAAAATCAAAGAAATAATTATCGTGCAAAACAAAATCGATTTAGTTACAAAAGAACAGGCAATGAAAAATTATAAGGAAATAAAAGAATTTGTCAAAGGAACAATTGCGGAAAATTCCCCGATAATTCCTATTTCAGCACAGCAGGAAATTAATCTCGACAAGTTGATTGAAACGCTGGCTAAAATTGAAATCCCAAAAAGAGATATTGAAAGCGACCCTGTTTTTTTAGTGGCAAGAAGTTTTGATATTAATCGCCCCGGAACAGCAGCAGAAAAATTGCACGGAGGAGTTTTAGGGGGCATATTAAAACAGGGAAGATTAAAAGTCAATGACGAGATAGAAATAAAACCAGGTTTGATAATAAAAAAAGCAAACCAGCAGAGTTATCAGGCCCTTACGACAAAAGTTTTGTCGATTCATCGGGGAAATGAATCTGTCGAAGAGATAACTCCGGGAGCGAGCATTGCAATTGAAACAGAATTAGACACTTTTCTGACAAAAGCGGATTCTCTTTCAGGATGTATCGTCGGACTAAAAGGAAAACTTCCTGAAATAAGTTACAGGACAAAAATAAAAACTAATCTTTTCAGGGAAGTTTTGGGGATTTCAGAACATAAAGAAGTAGCTCCGTTGAAAACAAAAGAATTGCTAATGCTCAGTGTAAATACAACTATAACAGTAGGAACAGTTGAAAAAATAAGCAAAGATGAAGTTGAGCTGTCACTAAATATTCCAATAGTTCTTATAAAAGGAAGCAATGTTGGAATTGCGAGAAACATAGAAAGTCACTGGAGATTAATCGGCTTTGGCGAGATAATTTGAAAGTGTCAAATTTAATTAGTTATAGGCAACTTTCAGGTTATTGAGCAGAGAATATAATTCTCTCCAAAATATATTTTATCTGATAATGAAATTTATAAATGCAAATCAATTATTTTAATAATGGAAGAGAAATACAAAAAATATCAAAGCAAGTTAGATCAGATAAAAGCAGATTTGAGAAAAGAAGGAACAATTGTAGAATGCGTAAAAAGTTCCGAAGGATATGCCTGCGACCCGGACTGCTCTGTATTTAATGATTGCTGGGGAAGATATTTTGAAGAATCAGAAAATAAGGGATTGGCAGGAAAAGTAAATTAATTTTTAGTTAAATCCGTTAAGATTTTTCTTATAATTCTTAAATCATATGCCACTTCAGAAATATCAGTTGTAGTTTCAAGAGTTATTTCAGCGTCGTGGGGATAATATTGCAATATTTTTTTAATGTCTAAATCAGAATCCATAAATGACCGATGAGCATCTTCTCCACCTAATTTTTGCCCGCCAATATGATAATGTTTTGGAGCCAAATCAGTATAGCCCTTAACAAAACTATAATCCCCGTTAAGTTTTACCCCGGATAATAAAGCATGATTAACATCAAAACAAAATCCGGTGCGAGTTGAATCAAGAAATCTTTTTATTTGATAAGGAGTATCACATAACCCTCTGCCGCAAAGAGGAAACGATTCCGAACTAAAAATATTTTCAACCAAAATTCTTTCATCGTTTAACCCTCTGAAAAAACCAATTGCATTTTCCAGAGAACAATTTTTATTTCCTTCTTCAATAACTCCAGGGTGAACTATGATTTTATCTGCTTTGGTAAAATCTGCAATTCTCCTGGCAAAATTCACAGATTTAATGTTAAACTCTCTTTTTGAACTATCAGCGGGGTTAGTGCCTTGTCTTCCATGTTCGGCATGAATAACAAAAGGGAGGGAAAATCTTTTTAGAAAAGAATAATCATTCCTCTGTAAAGCCATTATCTCAAAAAAATCTGCTCTATCCTCAAAAGATTCAAGAAATTTTTCACTGTCAAAAGTTTTAACTCCAATTTTCATAAATCAATTTTAATCGTTATGTTTATAAATCTTAATTAGTTAAAGTATTTATGAAAAAAATAGGGGTTGCGTTAGTAATTAGTTTATTTTTATTAAGTTTTGCAGCAGCATGGCCATCTATAACTGCAGGAGCTATAGATAATTCAACAAGTAATTCTTCTGTAACAAATTCTGCAAATAATTCGATAACAAATCAGACAGTAGATAATTCTGCTAATGTCGTAGTAAACAATCAAACAGTAAGTCAGTCAGGAGAAGGTGACCAGCAGGATAATGCTCAGACCACAGAAGATAATCAGGTTCCGGTTCAGAATCAAAATCAAGAACGGGAAAGAGAACAGGCAAGAAACCAAACTCAGTCTGAATTCGAAAATGAATGTGAAGCATGGCAATGCAGTGATTGGAGTGATTGTATGAATGGAACTCAAACAAGAACATGCTCTCAGGTTTCTAACTGCACTTCTCAGCAGGGAATGCCAAAAACAACAAAACTCTGCGGGGAAAGGGAACAGTTCAATCCGGAAGCAAAATCATTTGAATGTCCTGAAAATTGCAATTGCGATGGAAGCACAGTAAAATGCCTTCTTCCTGACGGAGGAAGAGAATTAACTATTTATGCAGGAAAATCAGGAAATATGATTGTTCAGGTTCAGGGGCAGAATATGAGCACTAATGTTACATTATACAAAGCTAATGGAAATATATACGGAACATTTGAGAATAATCAGACAAGAGAAATTAAATTACTTCCCGATCAGGTAAAAGAAAGAATAAGAGAAAGATTATCAACACAATTGCAAAATGAAAATATTACTCTTGATCAGAACGGAACTTACCAATATACAGGAGAAGACCCAGCAAAATTATTAGGATTATTCAAGGTAAAAATGAAAATTAAAGCAGAGCTTAATTCTGAAACAGGGGACATCACTGAGTTAAATAAACCATGGTGGGCATTTTTAGCAAGTCAGCAAAATCCTCAGCTTCTTGGTGCAAGTTGCGGAACAGTGACTCCAGGACAAAATGATGCTTGCTGTCAGAGCAGAGGATATGATTTCTGGAATGCAACTGCAAGCCAATGTGATTTTAATCAAAATAGTTCTTCAGCAGCTCAATAAAATTTATAACTAATATTTTTCTTTTGATTTATAGCATGGTATATTATTCTCATTCAAAACTGGATACATTCGAACAGTGCAGATTAAAATACAAATATAGATATATTGACAAAATAGTTCCTGAAATCCCAAAAACAATTGAAGCTCATTTCGGGATTGTTATTCACAAAACTCTTGAATGGTTTTATAACAAAATAATGGAAGGAACAATTCCCTCAATAAATGATTTAATTTTCTATTATTCGGATACGTGGGGGGAAGAATATGACCCAAATATAGAAATAATTGACAAAAGCCAGACTCTTGAAGGTTATTTTAACAGAGGAGTGGAATTTCTTACAAGTTATTATACAAAAAATTTTCCATTTAAGGACAATACAATAGGAACAGAAGAAAAAATTGAAATCTCCCTTGGAGAAACAGGAGAAATAAAGTTGGTCGGGTATGTTGACCGGCTGGTTCATAATCTGGAAAAAGATGAAATAGAAATTCATGATTATAAAACAACAAATTCTGTGTTAATGAAAGAAAAAATAGAAAACAGCAGGCAGTTAGCATTATATTCTATAGGAATCAAAGAAATATTTGGCAGAGAAAAAAATGTTTCAATGGTCTGGCATTTTCTTGCTCATGACGTAAAATTCTCCTCGAGAAAAACAAATGAGGAACTTGAAGAATTAAAAAAAGAGGTTGTTGAATTAATTAAAAGAATAGAATCAACAACAGATTTTCCTGCTAATGTTTCAAGATTATGCGACTGGTGTGATTTCAGAAACATTTGCACCGCACGAAATTCAAAGAGAATGTAGGTATGAAAGTTTTTGCGAATAGAAATTAATTACCCTTCGGGTGGGCGGGAGGGAATGGATGAGCGAAAACTCAAGTTAAATAAGATAAACAATTTTTATCTTTCTTTTTAAAAAGGAGTTTATAATTAATTTTAATTCGATTTTTTTTCTTTGATCGAAAATTTTTGCAAATAAACTTACCCAAATAATTTTTTCTCAACTAAATCACAGATTAGATGATAAACTAATTCATGTGCTTCCTGAATTCTCGGTGTATCTTTAGAAGGAATTTCAAAACAAATATCACTTAATGATTTTAATTTTCCTCCGCCTTCACCGGTAAAAGAAATGTTGTAAGTTCCAAAATGATTTCCTGTCTCAAATGCTTTTACTACATCAGAAGAATTTCCTGAAGTAGAAATTCCCCATAAAACATCTCCTGTTCTTGCATAAGCTTCAATCTGCCTTGCAAATATATAATCGAAAGAATAATCATTTCCCAATGCAGTTAATATTGAAGTATCAGTAGATAAAGCGCGAGCATCAAGAGCATTTCTTTCCAACTTAAATCTTCCGACTAATTCTCCCGCAATATGTTGTGCATCGGCTGCGCTTCCGCCATTACCGCAAATTAAAACTTTCCCCTTATTTAAGTAACAACCAGCAATAACATCAGCAATTTTTTCTATTTCATTTGTTCTCTTAAGCAAATCTTCTTTAAGGAAAATATTATCCATAATACACTTATCAAGATATCCTTTATAATCCATTTTTATATCAAAATTTTTTAGCTTATAAAGATAATTTAGTTAGAATAGATATTTTTAGTCTTCACCGTCCTGAACTTTTATCATATCAGTAACATAATCTCCTTCCTGTAGTTTCACAATCCTTACTCCCTGTGCAGCTCTTCCCATTACTCTTATATTTTCCAAAGTTGTTCTTATTACCATGCCTTTTGCAGTTGTGATAATTATACTATCTTTGTCATTGACAGAAATTGTGGAAACAATATCCCCGGTCTTGTCGCTTATCTTAAGATTTATAACTCCTTTTCCTGCTCTCGCAGTTTTTCTGTAATCATTTACCGCAGTTCTCTTCCCGTAACCATTCTTGGTAACTGTAAGGATAGCGTCGGTATTTAAAGTTCCAAGGCTTACGACTTCATCATCTTTTTCCAATTTTATTCCTGTAACTCCATAACTTGCCCTTCCGCTTTCTCTGACATCATTGCTGTTAAACCTTATCGCCTTTCCTTTCTTTGTCGCAAGCGAGACTTCATCATCCTTTTTAACAAGTTCAACTCCAATCAAGGAATCAGAATTATTTTCAGGAAGATTAATTGCTTTTATACCAGAAGCTCTTGGTTTTGAAAATTCAGACAGGGGGATTTTTTTTACAATTCCAAGTTTAGTCGCCATAAATAAATCATTTTCGAAATTTTTTACAGAGATTACATTAGCAATGTTCTCGTCCTTCAGCTCAAGAAGATTAATCAGAGCCTTTCCCTTGGTGTATCTTTCTGCCTCGGGAATATCATAGGCTTTAAGCCACAAAACTCTTCCTCTCGAAGTGAAAAACATAAGATAATCGTGTGTTGAACAAACAATTAACTGCTTGACAAAATCACCAGTAGCAAGATTGCTTCCAATTACTCCTTTCCCGCCCCTTCTTTGTTCTTTGTATGATTTAAGATCAATTCTCTTGCAATATCCTTTATCTGTTATCGTAATAACAACTTCCTTCTCCTGTATCAGTTCTTTCTCTGAAATTTCGGTTACTTTTTTCAAAACAACCGTATTCCTTTTATCGCCGTATTTGTTTTTCAGTTCATTAACTTCTTTGACGATTATTTTCAAAACTTCCTTTATGTCTGCAAGAATCTTTTCATATTCGCTGATTTTCTGCTTCAGATCTTCCTGTTCTTTTTTAAGTTTATCAACTTCAAGAGAAGTCAATTGCTGAAGTTTTGTTTCTAAAACAGCTTGTGCTTGTTTTTTGCTAAGACCATATTTATTCATCAAGCCTTCAGATGCCTCTGCAGCAGTCTTCGATTTCTTGATTAAATCAATCACAGCGTCTATATTTTTCAGAGCAATCAAAAGCCCGTCGACAATCTCAAGTCTTTCCTTCGCTTTTTTCAGTTCAAATTTGGTTCTGTTTGTAATTATTAACTTCCTGTATTTAACATATTCATCAATAACCTGTTTGATATTCAAAACTCTTGGCTGCCCGTTGACGAGAGCAAGAAAATTCACACTGAAACTGTCTTCCAGTCTTGTATATTTGTATAAAGAATTTATTACAAAATCCGGATTTGCCCCTTTTCTTAATTCAATGACAATTCTTATTTTTCCCTTTGAACTTTCATCCCTTAAATCAGAAACATCATTTATTTTTTTTGACTGTATAAGTTCTGCAATCTGTGTAACTAACTCTGCTTTATTAAGCATGTAGGGAATTTCTGTAATTATAACTGCCTCTTTATTTTTCAATTCTTCAGTTGCAACTTTTCCTCTTATAGTTAATTTTCCTCTCCCTGTCTTGTACAATTCAAGCATATCTCCAAAAACACTTCCGCCAGTGGGAAAATCAGGTCCGGTAACAATCTGGCAAAGTTCTTCAATAGAAACTTCAGGATTTTTTATCTGAGCATTTATCGCATCACAAACTTCAGTTAAATTATGAGGGGGAATATTTGTTGCCATTCCGACTGCAATTCCTGAAGCTCCGTTAATAATCAAAGCAGGAAGTTTCCCTGGAAGCAAAACAGGTTCTTTAAGAGTATTATCAAAATTAGGAATAAATTCAACGGTTTCTTTTTCCAAATCTTCAAGCAACTCTTCTGCAGCAGGCATTAATCTCGCCTCGGTATAACGGTAAGCAGCAGGAGGATCTCCGTCAATGCTACCAAAATTTCCCTGACCATAAACTAAAGGATAACGCAGTGAAAAATCCTGTGCCATTCTGACCATTGCATCATAAACCGCAGTATCTCCGTGAGGGTGAAATTTACCTATCACATCTCCGACGATTCTAGCAGATTTTTTCGTCGGTGTTCCGGGCTTGACTCCCATCTGCTGCATAGAATACAAAATTCTTCTCTGAACGGGTTTCATGCCGTCTTCAATAGAAGGAATTGCTCTCGAAACTATAACTGACATTGCATAATCCAGATATGCTTTCTTCATTTCTTCGGAAACTTCAGCAGGAATTACCCCCTTCTCATCAAAAGAAGTTTTCTCTTCAGTTTCTTCAATTTTTTTGTTTTCTTCTTCTGCCATTTTAACTTACATCCTCCCCGCGCTCATCTAAATATTTCATGAATTCTTCCTCGTCAACTTCTTTCTCGTCAACATCTTTGCCTTTCCATTTGCATTTTTTGCATTCCCACATTTTTCCTGTGTTGCTTTCTTCTTCTGAATCAAGATTGCTTAAAACAACATTAACATCATAGCTTCCGCATTTTGGACAGACCTTTAATTTGAAAACTTTCTCGGCTCCCTTTTTCTTTTTACTAACACCGTGTTTCTTTTCCCAATCAGCTTTTGAGTCAAATCCTTCTCTTATCCAGTCGGGGGTTGATAATTTTGATTTTGCCATTTCCATTAACTCCACTTATTTGTTTCATTATTCCAAATTTTAATTTCCCCTGAACAATTATATTCTGAACATCCCGCAATAGCATTCGTGAAAAGTTTTTCATTTATGTTAACACAGTTATGTGATTTTAATTCAAATCCTGGGTTGCAGAATAATCTATCATGGGCAAGACAATCACAATTCTGGGACATCCAGTCTAAATAAGCCTGAGATTCCTGATTTTGCTTTACAACATCAGCCCTTATCTTTTCTCCAATAATCATCAGCAAAAAAATTACGATTAAAGAAATTCCTGCTATCAAAAGTGCATTCTTAAGCAATTTTCCCATTAGTGAGTCCCCTCCGAATAACTATGAAGATATTTGTCCTGTTCAGGAGTCAGTTTATCAATGTGAATTCCCATAGCTTTCAGTTTCATTTCCGCAACAAATTCATCCTGTTCATGAGGCATTTCATAAACTTTCTTTTCAAGGTTTCCACGATGTTCAACTAAATATTTAAGGGATAAAATCTGATTTGCAAAACTCAAATCCATAACTTCGCTAGGGTGTCCCTCAGCAGCGCTTAGGTTAACTAATCTTCCCTCCGCAAGAAGATAAATCTTTTTCCCGTTAGGCATTTTATATCTCACCATGTTAGGTCTTACTTCTTCCTTGCTTACTGCAGTCTTCTCAAGCAAATCTGCATCAACTTCAACATTAAAATGTCCGGTATTTGAAAGAATAGCTCCGTCTTTAAGATAATCAAAATGTTTTCCGGTGATAACTTCTTTGCAGCCTGTTGCAGTTACAAAAATATCCCCGACTTTTGCTGCTTCTTCCATAGGCATAACCCTATAACCGTCCATTCTTGCCCTTAATGCCTGAATAGGATCAACTTCCGTAACAATAACTTCAGCATCCAATCCTCTTGCTCTTCTTGCAACCCCTTTCCCGCAATGCCCATAACCTGCGACGACAAAAGTTTTTCCTGTAATCAAAGTAGAAGTTGCTCTTTGAATCCCGTCGATAGTTCCCTGTCCTGTCCCATAAATATTATCAAAATCCCATTTTGTCTCTGCATTATTGACTGCAACAACAGGATAAGCTAAAACTCCTGCCCCTTCCATAGCTTTGATTCTGTGAACTCCGGTTGTAGTTTCCTCTGTTCCTCCGATTATCCCCTCGAGTTTTTCAGGAAATTTATTATGAAGAGTCACAACAATATCACACCCGTCATCCATAGTTATATCAGGATTTGATTCTATAACTTTGTTAATACACCAGTAATATTCTTTGGTATTCAATCCTCTCCAGGCATAAATTTTGAATCCCTCGTCGGCAAGTGCAGCAGCAACTTTATCATTTGTGCTTAATGGATTGCATCCTGCCCATGCAACATCTGCACCAAAAGATTTCAATGCTCTCATTAAAACAGCAGTTTCTTTTGTAACATGAATAGCCCCGCCGATTTTTACTCCTTTCAGAAATTGACTGTCATAATATTTTTCTTTTAACATTTTTATAACAGGCATCTCTTCTTCTGCTCTTTCAATTAATCTTCTCCCCTCTCCTGCAAGTCTTATATCTTTTATCTTGTAATTTTTCATTTTATATCTCTAAATTCGCCTCCTTAAATTGCGCCAGCGATTTTGGAAAAAACCGAGACTCATATGTCGAGGTTTGCCTCCTTTGCATTTTCTGAAATGAAAACTTTTCTTGCCTGAACGTCATCTCCCATCAGCATAGAGAAAGTCGCATCTGCTTCAACAGCATCATCAATGAATATCTTTTTAATTTTTCTTGTTTGCGGATTCATAGTTGTATCCCACAACTGCTGCGCACTCATTTCTCCGAGACCTTTAAATCTTGTAACATTGGAAGCATTTCCGTCAAGTTTATCTAAAAGTTTTTTCAGTTCTTCATCGGAATAAACATAATAATCTTTTTGCCCTTTTCTGATTCTGTACAATGGAGGCATAGCTGCATAAATATTTCCATTCTCAATTAGTTTGGGCATAAATCTAAAAAAGAAAGTCAGCATCAGGGTTTTGATATGTCCTCCGTCGACATCTGCATCTGTCATAATTACTATTTTATGATATCTCAGTTTCTCGATATCAAAATTTTCGCCTATGCCTGTTCCGATTGCAGTTATCATATTTGTGATTTCCTCACTTGAAAGAGCTTTTATCTGATTTGATTTTTCAACATTTAGAATTTTTCCCCTTAATGGAAGAATAGCCTGTGTATTTCTGTCTCTGCCTTCTTTTCCGGGACCTGCCGCACTGTCTCCCTCGACAATATAAAGTTCAGCTTCTTCAGCTTTTTTAGTTGAACAGTCAGTTAGTTTTCCTGGAAGTCCTCCGAGTGAAAATGCATTTTTCCTTCTGACTAATTCTTTTGCTTTCTTGGCAGCCATTCTTGCTTTCGCTGCAGATTCTGCTTTTGAAACAATCTTCCTCGCAATCATTGGGTTCTCTTCAAAATATTCAGACAATGCAGAAGTAACAATTGAATCAACAAAACCTTTAATTTCAGAATTTCCTAATTTTGTTTTTGTCTGTCCTTCAAACTGAGGGTTGGGAATCTTGATGCTGATAATTGCAGTCAGTCCTTCCCTGACATCTTCCCCTGAAAAACTTTCCTCCTTGATAATTCCTTTTCTCTTGGCATAATCGTTAATTACTCTTGTAAGAGCAGTCTTAAATCCAAAAACATGAGTTCCACCCTCGACGGTGTTGATAGTATTTACAAAACCGAAAATATTTTCCTGATATCCCTCATTGTATTGTATTGAAACTTCCACAACGGTATTTTCCTGTTCTCTTTTGAAATAAACTGGTTTGTGCAGGGATTCTTTTGATTTATTAAGCCACTTTACAAATTCAACAAGACCGCCCGAAGCAATAAATTCTTCCTGCTTACTTTTTTCTTCATCATAAAGAATTATTTTCAAACCTGAATTAAGGAAAGCAATTTCTCTGAATCTTGTTTCTAAAACTTTGTAGTCAAAATCAACAGTTGAGAAAATTTCTTTATCTGGCCAGAAAGTAATTATAGTTCCAGTTTCATTTACAGGACATTTACCGACGATTTTCAGTTTTGTTTGCGGATTTCCGCGCGAATATTCCTGTTCATAAATATTTCCGTCTCTCTTAACCTTAACAATCATTTTTATGGTTAAAGCATTTACAACAGAAGTTCCGACTCCATGTAATCCTCCTGAAATCATGTAAGATTTTTTATCAAATTTCCCTCCGGCATGCAATTTTGTGAGAGCGACCTCAATAGCAGGTATCTTATAAATAGGGTGTATATCAACAGGAATTCCCCTTCCGTTATCTTCAATAGTTGCGCTCCCGTCTTTGCCCAAACTGACTTTGATTTCAGTACAATAGCCTGCGAGAGCTTCATCAACAGAATTATCCACAATTTCATAAATAAGATGATGCAATCCATCCTTGCCTGTGCTACCAATATACATGGAGGGTCTTTTTCGCACTCCTTCAAGCCCTTCAAGAACTTTAATCGATTCTGCAGTGTAAGCGTCAGCCATAGAAATTACCTTTTTTAGTAGTTAGTATAACCAAAAAAGTCTGCCTTTGTTTATAAACTTTTCTGCATAAAAAGGATATTTTATCGTCGATAAATGGGGTTCTTTGAAAAAGAACCTACAATGGTAGAAACAGGAAAAATGAAAATTTTATCGAAACGGGGATGCGGGAGTTGTGAGCGATTTCGCGAGTGCGAGAAAATAATAAAGTGCAACGAACGAGATCGGGAGTTGAAGAACCCGCAGGAGGTTTTCATCGATAAAATGAAATTTTAACTTTAGAAAATAATTTTATTATTTTTTCTTTTCAATCTTTATCCATCTGACTTTACGCCTCTTCATTTCCATATTTCTCTGGCATTTTGAAGAACATAAGGGTTTTACAACTCCTTCTTTTGTCACGAATGTCAATCCTTTTGGGGGTTCATAATTTTTTCCGCAATAAACACATTTTACCATTTAACTGTACGCTCCCTGCATTTGGCAATTTATTGACGAATGAGATGAAAATTTTATTTTCATTAGGAGTACGCTCCCTGCATTTGGCAATTTATTGACGAATGAGATGAAAATTTTATTTTCATTAGGAGTACGCTCCCTTTGTTACATTAGATTTAATTTTTCTTGCTTCAATTTCTGTTTCTCTAAGCATCAATGTGTCGCCGATTCTTACAGGTCCTTTAACATTTCTTCTCATGCTTCTTCCTTCGTCTCTTCCTGCCTGAACTAAAACTTTAACCTGTGTAATTTCCCCTCTAAAACCAGTTCGTCCGACAATTTCTTCAACAACAGCCGGGACAACTTCCCCAAGATTAATTCTGTCTAATCTTTTTCCGCCCTGCTGTTCTTTTTGATCAGATTTAGTTGCCATTCTTATTTAAGCGAATTAATTTCAGATTCAGCTTCGCCGGCATTTATTACTACAACAGAAGATGCTGGAACAGAAATCCCTACAGCAAGCCCTAATTTTTGTCTGCTGTCAACATCCTTGCATAATATTTTCTTTTCTTTGCATAACAAAGGAATATGAGCAATAATTTCTTTTGGCTCGACATCAGAAGCGTAAACAACTAATTTTGCAGTTCCTCTCTCAATTGCTTTTGTAACTTCGTTTGTGCCTTTTTCAACTTTCCCGGTCTTTTTTGCTTTCTCTATTATTTTATATATGTCTGCCATGTCTGTTATTTCCGAGAATAAGTAAGAATTATCCTCACTAAGTTCATCGGATAAAAAATGGAGAGAAAAGAGGTTTATAAATCTTTCTTGATAATTACATTGTTAATTTAATTGGGCTTTTGTAAATAAAAAAATTAATTCACTTTTTCTTACATTCTTTACAAATAGTTCTTGTCATCTTTATTTTGAAGGGTTTATCTTGCTCATCAAATTTTTTCCCACATTTATCACATATCTTAAAATAAGTGTGCTTAAAATTAATATTTTCTCTTTTCAAAGAATTTTCTATTTCATCAGCAATCTTCTGATTTTCAGGATTTTCTGTATGTTCAACTTCTATTCTTTTAATATATGGTTTTTTCATATTTAATAAAAGAATGGATAATTTTTAATCTTTCTTGTTTGAAAGATTAATCAACTCTAACCATTTATTATTTTCACTTAATTTTATATCAGTTGCTAAATCAGACGGAGTTTTTCCATTTAAAGCGAGATGAGGGCGAATGAAATTATAATAAATTTCAAATCCTCGCATTATTGCATTTGCACTTTCTATACTTCCGTGAAATCCTCTGAAAGTTTTTGTTCTTTGTCTTAATGAGTTGTGCATTCGTTCAATCATAATGTTAAACCCTTCTTTCTTCAGTTGTGTAACAACTTTATGTTTTATTTCTCCTCTCTTAATCTTGTAATATCCGAATGCTAAATTAACTGCTTTTGAATAAGCCAAAAATCCGTCAGATGTAATTGTTTCAATTTGATTGTCAGTTTTCTTTTTTGCTAATTTCAAAACCTGTTTAAGTTCATTCTGTCCTCTTGATTTTACATAATTTGAAGCAACCATAAAACGAGTTGTTGTGTCAATAGAATCAATAAACCAAGATTGCTTTCCTTTTGTTTTGTACTCTACTTCATCAATCTGCATTTCCTTTCCCACTTGCAGTTTAAGGTTACTTGTAAATTGAGAAATCTTTTTTGAATATTTTACAATCCATTGATAAATAGAAACCCAACTTGCATTATGAGGATAAAATGCCTGAAGATGATTTTGTATCTGTCTTGTGCTTACACCTTTGTAGAATAAATCCAAACATAAGGTTATTTTGTTAGGGGAATTTCTCATTCTGTAAAACGGAGTTTGCTCTATGAACTTCTTATTACAAGACTTGCAGTAGTATCTTTGCTGTTTTCCATTAGTTGCAGTTTGGAAAAAACCTCGTTTAACTACATCTTGACTTTTGCAGTGAGGACAAGTTATTTTCATAGAATAATTCGGTAACCGAAGTATATAAACATATCGGTACCCGAATATACATAATGTCTCCCAGAAAGAACAATTATCTAAATGTCTCCCAGAAAGAACAATTATCTAAATGTCTCTACTTTCTTTTACGTTTAGGACATATCTTAAAGAAGGATGTATATAATATTCATTAAAAGATAATGGTCTTATCGCGGGGTCATCATAGTAATAGTAAAAACTAATCCCTCCTCTTTGTTTAATTCCCGCTCTTCCCCTTTTCTTAATCCCAATCACCCCCATCACAAATAAATTATTAATCATTATTTTTGGATTTCCTTTAAAATTATTGTCATCATAAAATTTAGATATATGTTTCGTAAGATTATCTTGTGTTAATCTATGTGAACATCCAGAAAAAGAATCTAATAATTCTTTTATGAAAGGTAATTGTTTTTTATATTCTATAATCAAATCTTTGTATTTACTTGGACTATAATTTTCTTCTTCAGCCATTCTTGTATCTTCACTTTCTATTTGTTTATGACCTTTTTTAATTGCTTGACTTATACAAAATCTAACAAAAGATAACATATCCCTTGGTCTTTTAAATGTCCTATCAATTATATATTTCTCAGCTTTTGCTCTACTCCTATAAAGTTTTTCAGAAAAAAGACTTTTCCATATATCTTCTTCAGAATCTTTTAAATCTAGACTTACACGTACTCTTTCAATGATAATTTTTTTTAATGATTCAGCATCCCAAAATAGAGTCTCTTCATTTTGTCTTAATTTATCTTGGTCATCAAAAAATAAATTATCATATATATCAGAACGCAAAAATGTTATTATTTTTATCCTATTTTTTGTGATAGAATTTAATTCATTACTTGCTTTCAATAATCCAATTATGATGTTTTTTGATTCTTCAGAGGCATCCCAACTATCATCTAATCTATCAATTATTACTCTTATATCTGCTTGAAAATATTGAAGTTCATTAATTAATAATGTCCTAATTTCTTCTATTATCTTTAATGGGGTAGCTACTGATGGAGTATCTTCAAATGAAATCCATTGTGTTTTTATTCCCTTTAATAAAGATTTCACTTTATTAACAATGTTGAAAAACCAATTATCTTTATTTTTGTTAGGGGTAAAAGAATCTTTCATAAAATTATAATAATCTTTCAATTTTGATTTATTAGAAATTAATCCCAAATCATTTAATTTCCATACAATTGCGGATAATATTGTTAACTTCCAAGCATTAGTATTTGCTTGCTCTGGGAGTATTCCTTTCTCTTGATAATCTTTTAAAGCACTCCAAGAATATTGGTCTGGAGTTATTTTTATTACAATTACATTTTCGTGAGATAATTCATCACTTAATAATTTAAAAATTGCCGATTTTCCAGAACCTTTTCTTCCAATAATTATTGTTTTTTCTCCAGATAATGCTTTATTATAACTATCTGTTTTTAAAAAATAGTCTTTTAGTTTTTCATCTTGTTCCGCTTCATCTTTACCTAAATCTATTTTTGTTAAATCAAGCATAAAAATAAGTAAATATTATTACTTAAAAAACTATTCTTTTTTAATTAAAATTCTTCCGTTATCAAAAACAACTTCTAACTCTTTTCCTTCAAATTTGCTATCTTCAACAACTTTCTTCGGCAGATTAATTTTATATTTGAAATAAATTGTATCTCCAACTTTTTTATCAACTGACTTCATAATCTTCATAAAAGAAATTAGGTATCCGAAGTTTTTAAATGTTAGGTATCCGAAAAATCAAAGAGATGAAAGCCCAATTAAATTAACAATGTACTTGATAATGAACATTAGACCCATAAACTTTACTTCTTCACCACTTTAACCATATCAAAAAGTGAACTCTTCTCAAAATCAGTTATTTTCCCCTCTGAAATATCAAAATTAACTCTTATCAGTCCAAGTCCTGAAATAAAAATTGTTCCAAATAAAACATCTTTTCCTTCATTGTTCTGAAGAGAAAAAATCATCTTCTGAATTTTATTGGTAATTTTTTTCTCTGCCATTTCATTTAATATAGTTTCCTTAAGTTCTTCAAAATCAAAACCCTCTTTCATTAAAACTTCATTCAAAACTTTTCCATCATCTCTTTCTAAAGGGATTAATTTTATTCCCTCCTCCAATTCAAAACTGAAAGTTTGTTTTTTTTCCGGAATGTAAAAATCAAAATGATATTTGTTATCCAAATCAGAAGAATTTCGACTTCCTGTCGGGTCGCAGGAGTTGTGAAGAACCCGCTGGTGGTTCCCATAGTCGATTATAAAAAAACCAGAACAGAGATAAGAATTTGGATTTTCTTTTTTGAATTTTTTGTATTCTTCAGAATTCTCCAATTTTTCTAATAAAAAATGTGAGTTCATAACATTCTATAAAAAACTCTATTTTTAATTTTTATTGTTTTATCTTCTTTCTCATTTCCCTTTTAATTTTCCTTTTATTCTTCCTTATCTCTCTTCTTTCTTTTCTTGTCAATTCCTTCTTAATCTTCTTTCTTCGATTATGAATAACTCTGATTAAAACAATTGCAAAAATTCCTGTAAGAATTGTTCCTATTAAAAATTTGAACTGTCCTGATTTGTAGAAAGAAACTGTGCATTTTCCGTTGTCGCATGTGTCTGCGCAATGGTCAGTTACAAGCCACGTTGCATTTCCAAGGCATAACTGAACTTCATCTTCAGAGCATCTTGCTGAATTTGGAAGGCAGTCATATTTGTTGAAAAAAATTGCGAAGGTGGAAAATCCGGGAGTATACGCTTTGAATAAATATGACTCATTATCTTCGCCTGTATAATTTGTTGCTAATTGCATCCAGCCATTGCTTCCTGTCGGCATTCTGTAAACTGCAATATTTCCGACGATATCATTTTGAACAAGCCAGTATCTGTTGTCTCTGTGATGGAAAGTAATATTATTTTCTGCTAAAAAAGTTTTGTTTATTCTGAAATCCAAAGTTGCATTCAAAATATCGCTTGATACAATTCCTGTCGGTTCAATCTGAAATAACTGATATAATTTTCCAATCGGAAGCCCGAATAACAAAAATTCAGTCTGGTCAACTTTTGTGATATTCATTGATGCATTTTCAACAGATTTTTTCAGGCTTAAAGTTATTCCTGTCAAATCCATTTTTGTGCTGTTGATAGTAATCTGAACAGGTGCGGCAGAACTTACATTAACAATTGGTCTGTAAATTGTAACACTTCCTCCGCCTCCTCCGGAGGGCTGTGGTTGTGGTTGCGGAGCCAAATGTCCCCCGGTAGAACAGGTTTGAGTTTCTGTTGTATATTGAATACTTCCAAGATATAACTGATGGCAACTTCTTGTTTGAATTCCTCCAGAGCAATCTCCCCAATTATCACAAATATAATCTCCTATGATTGGTGTTGCAATGTTAGTTATGTTTAATTGATAAAAGATTCCTGCTTCATCAGAAACATAAACAAATCCTCCACTAATGATTGGAGCAGTACTTATTGCACCAACAGTTGTATAATTTGAAATATAACTCAAATCTGTTGCATTCAATTGAAAAAGAATATGGTATCTATTTCCAATATAAACATAATTCCCATAAACAGTCGGAGGACCCCAAACATTTGTTCCCTGATAACCGCTACTGTAATTTGCAATCTGCTGAGAGATATTAGATGCATTCAATTCATATAAGAAACTATCGTTACACCCCTTTGCACATGAGCTGCCTGTTGCAATATATACAGAATCATTTGAGATTGCAGGAGTTGAAGAATAGGTATTAAAAGATAGGCTTCCGGAAAAACCATAACTTGCAATCTGCTGAGAGATATTTGATGAATTAAGCTGATAAAAGTAATTATTCCCCCCAGTATAAGCAAAGGTTCCAGAAATCAATGGAGAAGGAACTATTATCCCACTGGAAGTTGCAATCTGCTGAGAAATATTTGATGAATTAAGCTGATAAAAATTACCAAGGGAATCAGTAGCGTAAATAAAACCATTATTATATTTAGGAGAACAGAAAACAAGAGTGCTGTCTGTAAAGTTAGATAATTGTTGAGATATATTGGATGCATTTAATTGGTATAAATAACTAGAATCTCCAATATAAACTGAATTATTATAAATTAATGGAGTTGACTTTGTTCCCTGCATTGAAATAGGATAAGTAGCAAATTGTTGTGAAACATTTGATGCATTTAATTGATAAAATAGATTTGAATTTTCCCCTCTGATATAAATAAAATCTCCAAAAACTGCAGGAGTAGACAAACTTCCCTGAGTAGAATAACTTGCAAAAGAAGATAAATCTGATGCATTCAACTGATAAAAATTACCATCACTGCTTTGAAAGTAAGCAAAACCGTTGGAAATAATTGGAGAACCATAAATTGCTCCTGCACTTGTAAAATTAAGAGAATTAATAGTATTTACATAATTATATGCGCTAGTATCCAATGAAGCAGTCAATAAATGCAAAAAAAGTGGAATTAAAAATATAAAAGAAAGTAGAAAAATTATTTTTTTATCAGGGAAAACCCCACCTCTTTTAACCATATACTTAATTTAAAAAAGAATAGTTTAAAATCATTTTCTTTCAGTCAATTCTTTTTTGATTTTTTCAATGAACTCTTTTATTTTGAATGTTTCAATTTTTGCTTCCTTTCGCCCGGCGTTCTCGACGGACGAGGCCCGGAGCTCGGCTCTGGAGCCCACTCTTATTGCAAGATTTTTTTCTTTTTCTTCCTTGTCTCCGACAACAATTATGTAAGGAACTCTCATGATTTCAGCATCTTTAACTTTTGCTGGGACAGTTGTCTGTCTGAAATCTGCATCTATTCTGAGTTCAGGAATTTCTTCCCCGATTTCTTTTATGACTTTCTTAGCATAGTCAACATTTCTGTCTGTGAAACTCAAAACTCTGACTTGATCAGGAGCAAGCCAAAGAGGCAATCTTCCATTTGTGTGTTCAAGCAAAATTCCGATAAATCTTTCCAAACTTCCGTAAAGAACTCTGTGAAGCATTACCGGGCGTTTTCTTTTATTATCTTTGTCAGTATATTCCAGTTCAAATCTTTCAGGCATTGAAAAATCAAGTTGTATCGTCGACAATTGCCATGTTCTTCCGAGAGAATCTTTAACATGAAAATCAATTTTTGGCCCGTAAAATGCCCCATCTCCTGCATTGATTTTGTATTTTATTTTTTTCTTTTTCAGAGCTTCTTCCAAAAGTCTTTCGGCTTTGTCCCACATTGCATCACTGCCTATTCTTTTTTCAGGGCGTGTGGAAAGTTCTACGTGGTCAAATTCAAGATTAAATTTCTTGTAAAATAAATCAACTAAATCCATGATTCCGAAAATTTCCTGTTCTATCTGGTCTTCAGTGCAGAAAATGTGTGCATCATCCTGAGTAAATTGTATGACTCTGAACAATCCTGCCAAAACTCCTGAAAGTTCCAGTCGATGAACAACTCCAAGTTCGCCAACTCTCAACGGCAATTCCTTATAGCTCTTTGGACTATTTTTGAAAACAAGCATTCCTCCGGGACAATTCATCGGCTTAACAGCAAATTGTCTTTTTTCATATTCAGTAAGGAAAATATTTTCCTTGTATTTCTCCCAATGCCCTGAAATTTTCCACAGTCTGTTATCCATAACCTGAGGAGTAGAGATTTCCTGATAACCTGCTTTTCTGTGATGTTCTCTCCAAAATTTAATCAATTCATTTTTTATTATCAATCCATTATTATGCCAGAAAACCATTCCCGGTGCAACTTCTGAAAAAGAAAACAAATCCATCTGCTGTCCGATAATTCTATGGTCATTATCCTTAAGTTTAGAACTGTCAAGTTTTGTCTTCGAAATTTCATTAAGCAAAAATTTAGCGTCGTATTTTTCCTCTTTCTTTTCTTCTTTCATTCCTTCAATTCTTATTTCTCTGCTTAGTTCAGAAAGAGGATGCCCCTTTACTTTCATCTCAAATTCTTTGTAATATCCAAAAGGAGCGCGTGAAACATTAAAACTTTTTTTCAGTTCTTTCTCTGCTTCATTAAGAACTTCAACTGCCTGTTCTGGAGAAGAAAGTTCGCTTGAAAGATGAGCATAAGGATAAAGAACAACATTTTTCGCATTTACCTGTTTTGCAACATCTTTAACATTTTCAACAAGTTTCTCAACTATTTTCTTTGTGTCACTGTCCCATTTTTCAACAGCAGTCATTACTACCAAAGGCTCTTCAATTCTTTGCTCTTCCTTTTCTTTTTCTGAAAGCTCAGCAACATTTTTCAGCGCTTTTTTCAGAGGTTTGAATTTTATATAATTTGTATGCAATAACAAAATTTTCATAAAAAATGTAGAGATAAGAAGTTTATAAAATTAATTATCCACAAAGTTTAAAAAAGAATTTTTATCTGGCAGTTTATGACTAAAAAATTGTTATCATTAACTGCTGCAGTGTTGGGATTTTTATCATTAAGTTTTAATGATCTGCCTATAAAAAGAGAAGAACCAAAGTATATTCTGGAAGCTCGTGCAAAATACGGGAGCCTTATTAAGGAAGCCCCATTCTGTCAGACAGAAGAAATGAAGCAGCTTGAAAAAAAACTTTATCAGTTATCAAATTATGAAGTTTCTAATTTTAGTGAAGATTCAGATAAAAATCTTCTGGCCAGACTGATTCTTGGGGAAGCAGCAGATTGTTCAGAAATAGAAAAGATAGCAGTAGCATATTCCGCAATTAACAGGGCAAAAAGAGGAAAATCCCTGAAAGAAGTTATATTGGAACCTTATCAGTATTCCTGTTTTAATGAAGGCAGCGACAGCAGCAAATTTCTGAAAAATCCAATGGCTTATGATTCAAAGGAATTTATAGAATGCCTGAATTTAGCGAGAGATATTCTTTCAGGAAAATATTCCGACCCAACTGGCGGAGCCACGCATTATTTTAATCCAAAAATTGTAAAAACTCCTTCATGGGCAAAAAACTTAAAAAAAATAGGCCGGATAAAAAACAGTTATCACATATTTTACAAATAATTATTTGTAGAGAAATTTATCAATTTGTTTTTCTGCAAGTTTTCTTTTTGCCTGATGATCCTTCAGAAAATCATTTATTTTTTTAATCAAAATTTCTTTTAGCTCAGAAGTCAGGAGTTTTCCGCTGCGATAATCTTTTTCTAATTTGGCCAATTTTTCATCATCAGGTTCAAACAGCATTCTTAAATATTGGAAAGAAACATCGATGTCAGGATTTCCGCCTTTCTTTCTGTGTTCTTCAATTGTTGCCTGTCCTCCTGAAAAAGCGTATTTCTTTATTTTCATTTCAACTTCCTTGGGGGAATCTGTTGTGAGTATAGAATTTATCTGGTCTCCGCTGCTGTCCATTTTCCCGGAAACTCCACTAAGAGGAGGAAGGAACATTCCATGAATTATTGCAGGTTTATAATAGCCAAGTTTCATATAAACATCCCTGGCAACTCTAAAATGAGGATCCTGGTCAATTGCCAGAGGAATCAGGCACGGAATATTTTTTTTCTTCAGAACACTCGGGATAACAGCAGGTGCTGCCTGCATGCTTGTATAAAAAATCTGTCCGATATTATTTTCATTGCTCATGCCAAAAGCAGCTTTAACCGTAGAAAAATTTATCTTTTTTGCAAATTTAAGTGCAACCGGATAAATCAAATCAGCATTTTTAGTATCGACGATAAAATGAGTTTTCTTTGGGTCAAACCCCAATGCAATTACATCAAGCATATTTTCATAAGTCCATTTTTCCGCATCTTCCATGCTCATGTTCTGCTTGAATAAAAATTTTTCATCGTCAGTAAATTGAAACCATAATTCTGCATTAAATTTATCCTGAAGCCATTTTGTAAAAATCCAGGTTCCGAGATGCCCCAAGTGAATTGGTCCTGACGGACCTCTGCCGGTATAAATAAAAAAATGATTTCCTTTTTCGTATTCATCCAAAACCCAATTCAGATCACGATGCGCAAAAAAAATTTTTCTTTTTAGCATAAAATGAAGTTCTTTTGCATGTTTCTTAATCCTGTCAAGAGTAAAAGAATTAAGCCTCTCGACGCCAAATTCCTCAATCAACCGGTCATAATCTATGCGCCCTTTTACTTCCCAGGGAGTCACCGAACTTTTTGTGGATTCTTTTTTCATTTATTTACAAGGAGAAATTTATTTTTAAACATTGTCAAATAGAGGAAAATTCTCAAAATCTTTATAAATAAGAATTTATTCTTTTTATGAAGAGAAAATGGAAAGAGGAATAAAAAAGGGGATTATTGCGCTGTTATTTATTGTTTTATTAAGTTCAACTATTTCTGCAGAGATAATTTTCACCCAGCCATTAAAATCAACATATAACCTTGGGGACGAAGTATCTGTCCCGATAACAATATCCTCTCTAAGTGACACATCACAAGATCTCGGAATAAATCTTATATGTAATGGGACCTCAATAAACCTATTAACATGGAAAGGATTTCCATTAAAAACAGGATACCCCAAAGATATTCCATATTCTTTTGGTTTAACAAGAGATGCAATTGGAGGAAACAGCGGAACCTGTAATGTGCAGGTAACTTTTGGTTCTGATATAAAAGTAAGTGACCCATTTAAAATTTCAGATTTGCTTACAATCAGCGGAGTTTTACAGAATTCTGTTTTTAATTCAGGAGATGTTGTTCAGATAAGCGGGAAAGTAACAAAAGAAACAGGCGAAAATGCAAATGGATTTGTCGATGCGACTATTTTGACCAATGATGTAAACCAGAATATCACCCAGGCAGGAACAATAAATGACGGTAATTTCGCATTAAATCTTTCTCTTCCACAAAATCTGAAAGCAGGAAGTTATTTTATTAATCTTAATGCTTATGAAGAAGACAGCAATGGATTGCCGACAAATACAGGAACATCGCAATATAATATTTCAGTAAATCAGGTGCCGACAAATTTGGAATTAATTCTCAGCAGCAGTGAGTTAAACCCGGGAGATTCATTGAATGTAAAATCAATTTTGCATGATCAGACAGGAGACCCAATTGATGTAAAAACATTCCTCACTTTAAAAGATTCAAATGATAAAATAGTTGAACAGCAAGATATCGATGCAAATGAATCGTTCACTTATACTGTTGCCCCTAATGAACCTCCTGCAACATGGAAAGTTTTGGCGACTTCACAGGGGCTCAATTCGGAACAGGACTTCCTGATAAAAGAAAAAGAATCAGTGGATATTCAGATAATAAATAAAACAGTTCAGGTGACAAATAACGGAAATGTTCCTTATAATAAAACTCTTCTTGTGAAAATTGGAGACACTCCTTTAAACGTACCAGTCTCATTGGATGTTGGGGAAAGCAAAAAATATATTCTTACTGCACCCGACGGAGAATATCAGGTTAAAATAGTTGGGGGCCAGGACAATGAAGTAACCGGCACAATGAGTTTAACAGGCAATGCAGTTGGAATAAAAGAAGCTGGCTGGAGTTCTTTCGGAGTTGTCTTCGGGTGGATAGTATTGATTTCAGTATTGGCGTCGGGCGTATTTTTTGCATTTAAAAAAGTTAGAAAAAAACCGTTCCACACCCGTATGAGTTTCAGGAAAAATGGAGAAGCAAATATTCCTGTGATGAAAAATAATGTATTCGAAAGAAAAAGCAACAAAGCAGAAATGTCTCTTTCGATGAAAGGAGAACAGCAGGATGCGAGTGTTGTTTGTGTTAAAATAAAAGGGTTAAGTGAATTAAAAAATAAGAAAGGAAGCAGTGCATCGGAAACTCTGCAAAAAATAAGTGAATTAGGAGAGAGCAATAATGCAGCAGTTTATGAAAATCAGGATTATCTTTTCTTGATATTAGCCCCGTCAAAAACAAGAACATTCAAAAATGAAAAAGTTGCTCTTGAGATGGCTGAAGAAGTTCAAAAAATACTTACAGAGCATAACCGGATGTTCAATCAAAAATTAAATTTCGGGATATCATTAAATTATGGGGCAATAATTGCAAAAGTTGAAAATGGAACATTCAAATTTATGAGTCTTGGAACTCTTGTTACAATCTCCAAGAAAATAGCATCTCTTTCAGAAGGAGAAGTATTATTGAGTAATAATATGAATGACCTGGTAAGAGTTTATACTAAAACAGAAAAACAAATCAGAGAAGGAACCCCTGTTTTTGTTTTGGAAACCATAAAAAAAGAAGATGAAGAAACAAAGAAATTCATAAACAGATTTATGGAAAGACAAAGAAGAGAATAAATTAAATTTTTATTACTTTTTCTACCATGCTAGGTTCTTTTTTAAAAGAACCCGCTTATTTATACAATTCCAATAAGCTATTTACAATTGCTCTTTTAACTTCAGGGTGTTTCTTTTCAAACTGGTCAACAAATTCCTGAATATTATCTTTTTTATTTATTTTCAACTTCCTGCGGGGATGCATGAATTGTGAAGAACCCGCAGAAGGTTCTCCTCCCTTAAATTTTAAATTTTTTATTTTCGCATAAAGCAAAATTTCCTCATCTAAAAAAAGGTATAAGGGCTTGATAATTTTATTTTCAGTTGGGAGTTGTTTTTCGAAACTGGAAGAATTTCCTTTTATTAATGTTTCAATTATTTCTGTTGATTCAGAATCAATAGAAGAATCAACTGCAATTTTATTTGCTTTTGTATTAGGCAAAGTTACAATTTTAATTCCGGATTTTTTTGAGAAAAATTCTAGTAAGTCTTCCAGAACAACCTCTTTTAATTTATTGCCTTTTTTATATCCAATAATATCTCCCTGATGAGCCATGTTAAATTTTCTTACTGTGTAAAGAAATTTTTTTACAAAATAATTAACAAAACATCTTTTGCAGAGTTTTCTCTTGTTAGTAAATTCATAAACTGGATTTGTCTCGCATAATTTGCACATCTTAACTCAAGATAATCACAGTATAAAAATTATTTCTTTTTTGCGGAATCTTTAACAGATTTATCCGGTATTTTTTTGATTTTACCGATAAGGTTGGAAATGAACATCCCGATATTAAAAAGTTTGAATACTATGCCTGCAATTAAAATTAAAATTCCAAGGATCAAAAATCTCAAAGAGACATAGAAAGCCTGCGAAAAGAATATGGTTAAAAATTGATAAACTATCTTATCTGAAAAAGAATTAATTATCGCATCAAATTTAATAAAAAGAATTGAGGAAGCAGTCAATAATATGCCAGAAATAATTGAAGCGTTTGATTTTTTTTCAGTTAATAAAAATAAGATAATTAGGAATATTAGGGAAGAAACAAGAAATATGTAGAACTTATTTGTCCAGTAATCATAAGCTTTTTGAGAAATTAAAAACAAAGGAATCTGCGTACTCTTCGCACAGTCCAGAAAATTACAGCTGTAAGAAGTATAATAAACCTGATGAATCAGATCATTAACCCCTTCATTTATTATTGCATTATCTCCTTGGTTAACAGAACTGCATGGAATGTCAAATGTATACCCTTTCGCACTGAAAACATAATCAGAATTATTGAGACAGTACAACTGAAGCTCGGGATAAACTCTTTGTATCTCGCTGCTTAAATTAAAATCCTGTATTAAATCATTTGCTATCGTCGGAGCTGCTTTCTGAACCTGGTCATAATTTAAAGATAAACTTAAAATTCCAAAGAGATTAAGGCCGACAAATGAAACAAATAAAAGAACCGATACTAAAACGATAAAGAAACTTCTTATCACTCCCATCACACAAAAAAGAAAAAGAAGTTTATAAAATTATCAGCCTTGAGCACATCTTCAAGGGGAAACTCGAGCGGACGAAACCGCGTAGGTGTCGTCGCAATTACATTTTTTCCAAGACCTGGATTCTCTTATCAATATCCGGATGAGTGCTGCCGATATCTTTGAAGGGGTTGGAAAAAAATAACGGAGCAACAGCCTTGCTTACTTTTTTCTCTGGTTCAGTTTCTTTTTTTATTTTTTTCAACGCACCGATTAATCCTGGAGGATATCGTGTAAATTTTACCGCAGATGCATCAGCATTAAATTCTCTTTTTCTTGAAATGGCAAGCTGAACAAAATAAACAATAATTGGGGCAAGTACAGCAAGAATAATTCCTATTATCAGAAATATAGCATTGCCCTGATTATTTTCCCGGTCATTCCCTCGGAACCACAAACTTCTCAGAAAAATCTCAGAGACTATTGAAATCATCCCCACCATAACTGCTACAAAAGTCATATATCGGATATCATAACTGGATACATGTCCAAGTTCATGAGCCAAAACTCCTTCAAGTTCTTTCTTGTCTAATTTTTCCAAAGCCCCTTCAGTCACGCAAACAACAGCATGCTTAGGATCCCTCCCAGAAGCAAATGCATTTATCTGTCTGGAAGGCATAATATAAAGTTTTGGCATAGGAAGTCCCGATGCAATTGTCAATCCCTCAACTAAATCATAAAATTCACGATATTTTAGTTTATCTGCTTCTTTAGCTCCGACGCTGGCAATGGCAATTTTATCAGAATTATAATAACTTATCAAAATATAACCCACTGAAAAAATAATCGCGATAATCATTATTACAAAAAAATAACCGGGGTCAAACGCAAAAGAAATGACATAACCAAGGATAACTAAAACTGTGAATACAATTACCATAAGAAAAAAAGATTTCAGTTTATTCCTGGAAATCTGGTCGTCAAAATTAATTCTTCGAGTTGAATCCATCTTCATTAAAAGAAAAAATAGTTTTTAAGTTTTAACTTATCTCACCATTATCATTCCCTGAAAAGTATTAATATTCCCGCCCCAAGCACTAGGGGAAGATTGAGTTCCATAACAGGTATCCCATCCATTTGAAGCTAAACCAAAACCATTTCCTCCTGACCCTGGAACATCTCTCCAATGATAAATATCAGGATTGTTGGTAAAACCAATATTATTTGCCATTCCAAATCCGGAATTTCCTCCAATGACAGGAGTTGGATTACCAATAGAATATTGATTTGTCGCCCAATCAGTTAAAAAAGTAGAACTTACAGTTTGTTCATATACATAATTTCCCCATGTTTTTCCTGAGGTATAACTTCCAAATAAAATTTGTGTAAATGGGATAGGCTTAGAAGATAAATCAATCGAATAATGAGAAGTATCGTCATTTACACTTCCAGAATCAGCTTTCCATCCAAAAGAAGTTCCTGCAGGAGTAGTATCTCCGTTGCATCCCCAATTAACAGTATTACCTGGGTCAGAACGTCCGACTAAAGTCCATCCTCCTCCAGCAGTAGTCATATCACAGTAAACTTGAAAGGGATTTGATGAAATAACTCCAGCCGGATTAATTGTATAAATACCGTCGCCATGAGATTTTCCTGAATTTAGAATATTCAGGCATGAAAATGGTTCAGAAGTAACAGAATCAACTTTACTTCCTACCTGATCGTTTCCTCCTGAATTTAAAACAGGAGCTATATCAATCTCTGTCGGAATTGAAACGTTTCCAAGATCAGAAGGACTGAATGTAAAAGTTTGTCCGCCAAGTTCAGAAATACTTGCAGATTCTTTAATTACCTTGCTTGTTACACCGTCGGAAAAAACAAAATCAATTCCTGTCAATTCCCCCTGCCCGGTTCCTCGGCTAACCATAACCTGCAAATTTCCGCTTGTATCTGTAGAAACCTTTTCAATTTTTAAATCAAGAAATAAAGTTCCGAACTGAAAGCTCGCCTGCTGAGTTCCTGATTTTAGAATATTTGAAACAACAACCCAGACAACTCCGATAGCGACTAAAGATAAAACAATTATTATTAATGTGACAACAATGTCAGAAAGACCTTTCTTATTCATCTCTTTTTTCATTTTAGAACTTCTTTTCTTAATCAAATTTTACTTTTACAGGTTCTCTTTCCTTTGCAGCAATCTGTAAATATTCTCTTTTCTTTTTTCCGTAAAGATTAGCGAAAAATAATCCTGGCATCGTTGTGCATAAAGTGTTGTAAGAAAGGATGCTGTCATTGTAATATTGTCTCGCATAAGAAATTTTATCCTCGGTAGTTGTAAGTTCTCTTTGCAGTTCAAGAAAGTTTTCATTAGCTTTTAAATTAGGATAATTTTCAGCTATTGCAAAAATTGACTTTAATGCAGATTCAAGTTTTTCATTTGCTTTTACTTTCTTCTCAACATTCTCTGCAGCAACCAGAGCCTTTCTTGCTTCTGTAACTGTTTTTATCGCAGCAGTTTCATGTTTAGCATAACCTTTAACTGTCTCGATTAAATTTGGAATCAAGTCTGCTCTTCTCTTTAACTGAACATCAATCTGGCTTAGTGAATTATCAATTCTGTTTCCTAAAACTGCAAATCTGTTAAAATAAGTGAAGAATACCAATACAACTAAAACAATAATTCCTAAAATTATCCATTCAATCATAATAAGGATATGAAAAATAAATTTATAAACTTTGTTAGTCTAGATAAAATATGGTGATTAAGATAGACAAAGAGAAATGTATCGGCTGTGGTTTATGCAGTTCTATCTGCAAGGAAGTTTTTGCAATGGGCAAAGACGGAAAAGCGATGGTAAAAGCACAGAAAAAGATCCCCTGTGTTAAGGAAGCTATAGACAATTGCCCGGTAAGTGCAATTTCTGAATAAATGAAAATTAATGATTTATTGAAAAAAGTTCCAGTATTTGATTTTTTTCTTACTCGAGAAATGAAAAGATTAGCGGGCAAAGAATTGCTAAAAGAAATTCTTGATTTGTGTGAAGGAGATGAATCAGAAGCGCGTGAATTTTTTTATACTCCATGTGCACTCCTTGAAGAAAAACGCCCATACGATTTGTGCAAAAAAGGAGAAATTGAAAAAGTGAAACAACACGTCGAGAGATTAAAATACGGAGTTTTCTGAATATATTTTCAAGAACAAGAATTCTTTTAAATAGAAAAGCAAATTTATTTTTATGTCATTAGATGAAAATAGATTCTTGTTTAATGTTATTGAAGTAGAATGGAGCCCGGAATTTTCTCCCAAATATATGTATTCAAAAAAGTTTAATAAAAGAGAAGTAGAGATTAATGGAAGTAGCTATGATCTTTTAGATGAAATTGCGAGAAAAATAGCTGAAGATATGGTCGGAACAAAATCAGATTATGATATAATAAGTCAACCCGAACAGGAAGGGGGAAAAGATTATTTCAGACTAAGAGAAGGTTTAAGTGGAAATTCTGAAACAAAACATATAATTAGCGTTAGAAGATTACATCAAGGAGAAATGTCTTATTTAGGAAGGAGATTAATTTTAGAAATAGAAAAAAGAAAACAATTCCTTGATTCTCCTGATAATTAATTCTTAGATAAAATATTTATCACCTCTTTTTCGATTGAGTATATCATTAAATTCTTTTTCCTATTAACAAATTTCCTTTTGGGTGGGCGAGAGTTTTCGCATTGCGGGTAAATTTTTGATTGCATTTGCGAGGGCTCGAGTTGGGAGGGAAAACGAATAAGGACTTGAGTTGAGGAAAATATTTATTAACTGCATTTCATTTTCTATTTTATGAACGAAAAAAGGGATGATAAAGTGGATTTTGTAAAATGGTTTTCTGAACTGAATAAGGACTCTGGCGCCGTCGCTGGAGGAAAAGGTTCAAACTTAGCGGAGATTTATAATGCAAAAGTAAATGTTCCCCCCGGATTTGTGATAACTGCACAGGCTTATGATTATTTCATCAAAAGTGCAGGATTAAAAGAAAAGATAGATAGTATCATCGCAGGAATAGAATATGAAAATACAAAAGATCTCGAGGACAAATCAGAAGAAATAAGAGAAATGATTGTAAAAGCAAAACTGCCAAAGGAGATGGAGGATGAAATTTTGGAATCATATGAACTCCTTGATACAAATAATGTAAAAAATGTAAAGGGAACAATTCTCGAAATATTAAAAACATCAGAACCAATTTTTGTGGCAGTCAGAAGTTCTGCAACAACAGAAGATTTGGCAGATGCAAGTTTTGCAGGACAGCAGGAAACATTCCTGAATGTAAAGGGAAATGCAGAATTATTGCTCAGCATAAAAAAATGTTTTGCGTCATTATTTACTGCAAGAGCAGTTTATTATCGTCATAAAAAAGGATTTGAGCATGTAAAAGCAAGTCTTGCAGTTGTTATTCAGCGTATGGTGGATTCGGAAAAATCAGGAGTTATATTTTCAAAAGATCCGACAAATCAAAGCCCAAATATTATTCTGGAAGCGGTGTTTGGATTAGGGGAGGGAATAGTCTCTGGAATGATAACCCCGGATAAATATGTAATATCCCAGGATTTAGAAATTTTAGATAAGAAAATTTCAGACAAAAAAATAGCAATAACCCGAGATTCAGGAGGAGGGCAAAAGACAGTTAAACTTAGCGAAGAAAAATCAAATATGCAGGTTTTAAAAGACCATGAAATAAAAAGACTGGCAGAAATTTCTTTAAGATTAGAAGACCATTATAAAAAACCGCAGGATATAGAATGGGCAATTGAAGGAGATGATATCTACGTCGTGCAGACAAGAGCAGTCACAACGATAGGGAAAAAAGTTGAAGAAGGAAAAGTTGAAGGGGAAGTTATACTAACCGGACTCGGAGCTTCACCAGGAGTAGGTTCAGGAAAAGTAAAGATAGTAAAGACCCTTGAAGATTTGGAAAAAATAAGTAATGGGGATATATTAGTAACAACGATGACAAATCCAGACATGGTAGTAAGCATGCAAAAATCAGCTGCAATCGTCACAGATGAAGGGGGATTAACTGCTCACGCGGCAATTGTTTCAAGAGAGATGGGAATTCCTGCTGTCGTAGGCACAGGAAACGCAACATCAAAATTAAAAGAAGGAGAATGGATCACTGTCGATGGAGCTTCAGGAAAAGTTTATTCAGGCAAAGTTGCAGAAACAAAGCAGAAAGAAATTATCCCGATAACCGCAAAGACAAAAACAAAAGTAAAGGTAATAGTTGACCTTCCAAGTTTCGCTGAAAGGGCATCAAAGTCAGGAATAAAAGAAGTAGGTTTGACAAGAATAGAAGGAATAATCGCTGAATCGGGAAAGCACCCAGCTTCATTTTTGAAAAATAATAAAATTAATGATTATGAAGAATTAATTTATAATGGACTTTCAGGAATTGCTAAATTCTTCGACGAGCTGTGGGTAAGAACTTCAGATATCAGAAGTGATGAATTCCAAAATCTCGAGGGAGCGCCGGGAATTGAAGTTAATCCTATGCTGGGAATGCATGGAATAAGGTATGGATTAAAGAATCCTGAAATATTAAAAGCAGAATTAAAAGCCTTGAAGAGAGTTTCAGAAACAGGAAAAAAAATTGGGGTTATGATGCCACAAATAATCTCTGTTGAAGAAGTTCAAAAAGTAAAAGAGTTCCTTAAAGAAATTAATTTTCAGGAAGTAAAGTTGGGAATTATGGTAGAAACACCCGCCGCAGTTCAGATGATAAGAGAATTGTGCGAAGAAGGAATCAAATTTATTTCATTCGGAACAAATGACCTGACCCAGTATATTCTTGCAGTTGACAGGGGAAATGAACAAGTTCAGCAGTTGTATAATGAAATGCATCCTGCAGTATTATATCAGCTAGAATTTGTAATAAGGGTATGCAAGAGGAATAATGTTGAAACAAGCATTTGCGGGCAGGCAGGGAGCAAAAAAGAAATGGTAAAATTCCTTGTAGAACACGGAATAGACAGCATAAGTGTAAATGCAGACGTAGCAAAAGAAATTTCAGATTATATTCTCGAGATAGAAAATCAAATGGGAGAAGGAGAAAGGCAATATCAGCCTAAAGAAAAGACAACAAGTAAAGGAGGGAGTCCAAAAATAAACGGAGTAGAAAACAAGGAAGAATATTATACAGAAGAAATTGAACCTTTCAATCCTGATGAAAACTCAGGCAATGGAAAAAGTTTAGATATCTTCTGAATAACAAAATTTTATAAATAAAAAAATCTTTTAGATAATATGGCTAAAAAAAAAGAGGTTGTGAAAAAAAAGGTCAGTCAGGATTCTGAAAGTGTTGAACAAGTTCTTATAGAAAATTTTGTTTCATTGCAGAAAGTTATGACCAATCTTGCAGTCAAATTTGAAAGTCTTTCAACGCAAATTTCAAAATTGTTGGAATTATTTGAAATATCTGCAAAAAGTTTAGCAGAAAAAGATTTCTCAATAGGAGAAAAGGAAGTATCGCAAAAGTTAGACAATTTATTAGAACAGAATAAAATAATAGCCAGAGGGATTACTCTGCTTCACGAGATGAATCAGCCGGAAGAACAGCAGCCTGCACAGATTCCTCCAAGAAATGTTCCTGCCCAGCAGCCGAGGAATATTCCCCCTCAGCAAATGATTCAGAAAAGTCCACAGAACCAGAAAATTCAAAGTATAATGGAAGAGTAGAATGGAAAACATATCTTCTAGTAATTTTCAAAAAATTTTTTTATTGGCGTTTACAAAAGAATTGATAAGGCATTCCGGGAAACAGGATATAATCAGATTGCAAAGGATAATAGAATTGGAAGAAGGGAAAAAAGAAAAAATACCTTCAACTTTTGAAGTAAAACAAAATATCCCTCAGGAGAGATTAGAAGAACTGAAAGAAATCCTGAAAGTTAAAAAAGAAAGACCGGTACAGATTATAAGCCCGGTTACTAAACAAATTATCCCGCAAAAACGTCCTATTGCCAGAGCGCCATTAATCATACCTGAACCAAGGTTGCCTGCACATTTGGAATATTTAAGACCAACAGGTGCTTCAATACAAAAAGCAGAAATAGATCTGCAAAAAATAAATCCCCTAATCAGTGATCCTGCAGTCAGGACAATTGAAGGAAATCCTGATGATAATGTTGTGGTAGCTGGCAGCATGGGAACAAAACCAACAGGAATTATCCTTACAAAAGAGGAAATAGATGAAATAATAGATAAATTCTCAAAGACTTCAAAAATCCCGGTTACAGAAGGAGTTTACAGAGTTGTCGTTGGTAATTTAGTCCTGTCAGCAGTAATCTCAAAAATAGTAGGTTCAAGATTTGTTATCCGAAAAATGGTTCCTCAGCGTCCAACTTCCCAAACTCCACAAATACCTGCTGTTAAATCGAATAATTTTGGGGCTCAACGGTTTTTTTAGAAATCTGATTAACTATATCTCTGAGCCATTTGATTTTATCATTCTCAATTTGTGTTTTCAAAGTTTCATTATTTATTGAAGGATCATAAGAGTATTCAATGTTATAATCGCCAAGCTGGTATCCGAGGATATATTTTCCATTAAATAATTCAGATTTCGTGGTTTCAATTGAATAATTTCCAAACTGATTTTCCAAAATTTTTTCTTCATCAGAGGTAAGAGGGGCAACATCAAAATTTATAATAGCCTGAGTGGAATTAGTTTGGCTTATATTAGTCTGAGTCTGATTCTGGATATTTGGAGTATTTAACTCGGAGTAATTTGTCTCAATTAAAACATTATTACCATTAAAAGAAATAACTATGGCACTATCAGGAAGAGATTTGGTATCTGTCTTCACACTTCCAGGAACCAACTGAACTGATTCTCCCTGGGAAAGAGTATAAGTAAAAGGATTGCCGACAGAAACCTCCCCATTGATTGTTTTATCAGAAGGATTTGAAACAGCCATTCCTGTTGGTCTCAAAAGGCCGAGAAAGAAATTTGAAACAGTTTTTAGAAGGTTAGAAATAACTCCTCCGGTTATTGGTGCACCGGCTCCGCTATCTGCATTTGAAGCTGAAGAACTGGAAGAATCAGAGGCAGTTGATGATGAACCTGCATCAGTTGAAGGGGAAGTTGAAGATTGTGAAGTTGTAGTTGGTTCAGAAGTTTGTGAAGGAGTTGATGATGAAGATTGTGCTGTCGGAGTTGAAGAAGTTTGTTCTGTTGAAGGAGTAGTTGATGAAGCAGTTGAACTTGAAGTGTCAGGAGAAGTAGTTGAAGAAACTGCAGAAGTAGTCAAAGAAGAATCAGAAGCAGTTGATGATGAACCTGCATCAGTTGAAGGGGAAGTTGAAGATTGTGAAGTTGTAGTTGGTTCAGAAGTTTGTGAAGGAGTTGATGATGAAGATTGTGCTGTCTGAGTTGAAGAAGTTTGTTCTGTTGAAGGAGTAGTTGATGAAGCAGTTGAACTTGAAGTGTCAGGAGAAGTGGTTGAAGAAACTGCAGAAGTAGTCAAAGAAGAATCAGAGGCAGTTGATGATGAACCTGCATCAGTTGAAGGGGAAGTTGAAGAGTTTATCGGAACAGATGAAGAGCTGGAATTTTGTTGCGTAACTATCTGTGATGAATTTGTTTGTGATTGAGTTGAGTTTGATGAATCAGGATTTAAGGCAGATGAATTGTTCATAGAAGAATCTGAAGAGGATTGATTCTCCGAAGGAGTATTTGAAGAAATTTGTGCAGATTCATTCTGATTTGATTGGTTTGAGTTTTCAGCAGCAGCGGTTTGGTGAGAAATTAAAGTAAAATAAACTGGAGGGTAAATAAGAGAATTTTGGGAAGAAATATTTACTTCAGAATTCGCAATCACATTTCCGCTTATTTTTCCCTTAAAATTGATCATAAAAAAAGCAATAAAAATTAAAAATAAAATTCCAAATGCAGGGAGGATAAATTTTCTGTAATCTTTTTTATCAACGCCGTGATATTCAGAAATGACTTTACCGTTTACCCTACGGCTATTATAAATATACGGTCCGTAAAATTTTCCATTTCTTTTAATGTACTTTTTATACACCATCTCTTTTTATTATCCTTGTAGGGTAATTAATAAAATAAACAAATCTATTTAAATTTTTCCAAGAATAAACAGAAGATACCGAATTTATTTCTTCTTTTCATTGAACGAATGAATAAAAATAAATTAAAAACTAAATTATTTAGTCTCGTTGCCCGGAGCTATCTGCAGACATTTCACCCATACTAAATCCATTGTTTGATTTCCTACGGGTAAAGAAACTGTTTTACAGGTTGACGCTTCCTGTGCAATTGAGTAAATTGTATATTGAATTCCCTGATTCTGCGCCTGAACAACATAACCCGAAATTGCAGGTCTTATCAGGAACAGATAAGCAAGAAAACCCAATAAAAGAACAATTACCACAACCAAAGCAATGATTAATTTATCTCTTTTATCTTTTGCCATTTATAATTTAGATAAGTTTAGTTTAAAAATATTTCTGATTAATCAGTCGTTATCTCAACAAGGGTATTTGCATCCTCCCATAAAACCCCGTCGGAAACTTTTACATAAGCAGAGATCACATCCCCGGGTTCGAAAGTTACAGTTCCTTTGGATTGGACTTCATAATCGGTCTTCACTCCATCCGATTCAACGACAAATGAATTTCCGAACTGGATTGGTTCTCCATTTTTGTAAATTATAATCTCTGCATTTCCTGCTCCCTGTATGAATTCAAGACTTGTGGAAATTCCGGTTATGCTTCCGCTTCTCATCATTACATATCCTTTTTCTAAACTGCTATCGACGCCTGTTGAGGTCTTGAGGAATTCAGAATTATTTGACTCTCCGGCAAATCCAAAATTAAGGAACTCTCTCTTGTCCTGACTGACAATTAAATCTCCTTGAGACTTTAATTTATCAACAGAATAAGTTATTACAAAAACTTTATCCTGAGAACTTGAAGATTTATTATAATTTATCTGATAAATAGCAAGATTGTTGTTGTTTACATTTTGTATATTCACTTCTTTTGGAAGGCTGTTAAAATCAACCTGTGTAATATTATTTATTTTATCTGCATCGATTCCTTTTTTCTCGACGAAATTTTCAACATAATTCTGAACATCGCCAGAGATACTTCCATCTGTTTTATTTTGGGCAGTCTGAGCAACATTGCCAGTCTCTGCAGTCATCAAAACGCCGGTAATTAACAGAATAATCAATCCAATCCCTATACTTGCAAATAACTTGCTCTTTCCTCTTTTTGATTTCATAATTAATTATATGAAATATTCTATTTAAATATATCTTTGAAACTTTTATAAAGAATTAATTCATTTTTATAATATGATGGATAAAATTACAAAAGAAAAACTTGAAAAATATTTCACGATTACATCAACTGCCTTAAAAGAAGTTAAGAAAAATATAATCAAAGGAAAGGAAAATTATGCCAAAGAAATAATAGAAATGGCAGAGAATTATCTTTCAGATGCGAAACACTTTGAGAAAAAAGGAGATTTCGTGAATGCATTCGCTGCTTTAAATTATGCACATGGCTGGATTGATTCTGGAGTAAGACTGGATATTTTCGACGTCAAAGACAATAGATTATTTACAGTAAAATAATTATCTTCCGTAAATCTCAACTCTTGCAGCCCGGTTAATTCCCGTATTATCCTGACAACAATTTACCTTATCTCCGGCAGAATAACTTCCAAAATTAGAATCCATCCCTATTCCTCCGCTGACATCATTACTCCCAAGATAACTGCCAGAACCACTGCTTGGATATAATCCTTCTCCATTTTCATTCCAGCCAAATCCCCATCGAACTTTAGAATTCAGGTAACTTGGATTGATAGAACCAAAGGTAGGATTAGGGTTATAATTAAACCCATAAAATCTAATATCTTTTTGGCTTGAAAAAATTCCTGCCTGCCATCCGCTGAAAGTTTTTGCATCCTGAATAAATTTGCCGCTTCCCCCTGGATTCATTGAAGAAGTAGTTGTGGAAAAAAAGTTAGGCAAGAAAGTTGCAGTTCCACCATTAAAATTAGTTTGAATCCAAGTCCATCCACCTGGAATATCAGGCCATTTAGCCATTAAATCTTTCACAGGAAGTTGGTTAAATGAATCATATTTTGCATCTCCGCTATTCAGAGTTAAATCACTGGGGTTTAGAGTATTATTAGTTGTCCAATAATTTGAATTGTAATTGAATGTAGTCCCCTGTGCTGCTTTCATCAACAAAGTCCATCCTCCGCCGTCAGTAGTCATGTCACAATAAACCTGGATAGAACTTTCAGGACCAAATCCGTCAGGGTCAATTGTATAAACACCGTCGCCGGTTGATTTGCCTGAGTTTAAAATGCTT
>JAKADZ010000004.1 GCA_021818475.1 Nanobdellota archaeon | reverse complement strand
TTTTGTGATATTCATTGATGCATTTTCAACAGATTTTTTCAGGCTTAAAGTTATTCCTGTCAAATCCATTTTTGTGCTGTTGATAGTAATCTGAATCGGAGCAAGCGAAGTTGCATTTACTATCGGTTTGGAAATTGTAAAACTTCCTCCTCCCCCGCCGCTCGGAGCTTGTTGCGGAGCTACATGTCCTCCGGTTTGACAATTTATTGGAATGCATGACTGAGTTTCTGAGGGTCTAAAAACATAGGTCTGGCATAAGTGAGCATCAATACAGGTTCTGGTTTGAGTTTGAGTAGTGCAGCTGCAAGCCCCCCAATCGCCGCAGCTCCAGTTTTCATGACAAACTAAAGGAAGATAATCAAAATTAATACCATCAAAACTATAAGCAGTATTGCAAATTCCATCCCCCTCATCAATGCAGGTCTGTGAAAATCCTGTTCCATTCGGCGCTGCCCAATAATTTCCTCCTAAATAATTTCCCCCGACAATATTTGTTCCTGGACTCAAAAGAGTTTTAGTTGTATTAAAGAAATTAACTGCAGGCGTTGAGATATTTGAATATTGAGCTGAATTGTTAAAATAATTATTGTAAATATAATTGTTTGAAGGAGCAATTCCTGTGCTGTTTAGTACAAATGCAGAACCATTGTTTAATTGGATGAAAGAATTTTTGATAATATTGTTATATGAAGCTCTTTCTAAAAATATCCCATATAAAGAATTATTTTTTGCAGTTAAATTAGAAACAATTGTTCCATTTGAATTAGAAATATATAATCCGTATTTTCCATTGTTAGAAATAGAATTATTTAGGGTATTATTTGATGAATAAGACAGATAAAATCCTGCACTTGAGTTGCTTATTCCGATATTGGAGTTTAAAGTGTTATTGGAGCTTGCAGTAAGATAAATTCCATAACTTGAATTACTTGCTCCAGTATTTGAAATTAAAGTATTATTTGAAGAAGAACTTAAAAAAAATCCAATATAGGAATTACTTGTTCCATTGTTTGAAGTTAATGTATTATTTGAAGAAGAACTTAAAAAAAATCCAGTGCTTGAATTGCTTATTCCGATATTAGAAGTTAGAATATTATTTGAAGAAGAAAGTAAATAAAATGCGTAACTGGAGTTGCTTGTTCCAATATTTGAAGTTAGAGTATTATTTGAGCCAGAAAGTAAATAAAATGCGTAACTGGAGTTGCTTGTTCCAATATTTGAAGTTAGAGTATTATTTGAACCTAATATAATAAATGCATTGCCGTTGCTTGTTCCAATATTTGAAATGGAAACAGAAGAGTCAGTTAAAGCAAATGCACTCCCTGAGTTGCTTGTTCCATTATTTAAAATTAAGAGATTATGGTTACAAAGAGCTTGTACGTAAAATGCATTCCCCGAATTAGTTGTTCCAATATTTGAAGTTAGAGTATTATTTGAAGATGATTGTACAAGAAATGCAGAACTGGAGTTGCTTGTTCCAATATTTGAAGTTAGAGTATTATTATTTGAAAAATACAAAGAAAATGCATAGTTGCCTGTTCCAATATTTGAAGTTAGAAGGTTATGGTCTGAATAACTTAACGAAAATGCATAGCTAGAATTGCTTATTGCCGTATTTGATATTAAAGTATTATTTGAAGACTGAGCTAAATAAAATGCAGTGCTACTGTTACTTATTGCCGTATTTGATATTAAAGTATTATTGTTTGAAGAAGAAAATAATACCTCTCCATAACCTGAATTGCTTGTCCCAATATTTGAAGTTAGAGTATTATTTGAAGAGGCTTGAAGAAAAATTCCATAATTGGAATTGCTCGTACCATTATTAGAAATAAGAGCATTATTTGAAGAGGAAGAAAGATAAATTCCATAACCTAGATTACTTGTTCCAATGTTTGAAGTTAGATTATTGTATGAAGAATAAAATAAATAAATACCTTGAGAAATATTAGACACGATATTATTGTTTAAAGAATTGTTATTTGAAGAATATAAATAAATTCCTGAATTAAATCCGGAAACGTTACAATTTCTAATAGTATTATTTTGAATAGATGAAAGAGAAATTCCATAATAAGTTGAAAGTGCTGCGCTGCCATTCCCTTGAATATAATTTGAATAATTCATGCAGTCAAAAATTACATTGTTTTTGCTTCCAAAATTTATGCAGGTTGTTTCATTGATATCTGCAAGAGAAGTATTAAGATAAATTGTCGCGCCTGCGCTTGCATTTCCTATTGCCGCGCTGCAATCGTCGCAGCTTGAACAGTTAAAAGGTCCTGCCCCTGAACCGTCATAACTTTTTGTTTGAGGCATAAAAAATATCAATAAAATTCCAAATAAAATTAAAATTCCAAAAAAAGAAACTGAAATTATTTTCCCTCTGTTATTCATCCTCTTTAACCCTTTATGATTAAAGGAAAAAAGAATTTTTAAAGATTAGTATAAAATTATATTATTTTCTTTCTCATTTCTCTTTCCCCTTTCTATCATTATAGTTTCTTTCATTTGTTTCTTGACGAATGAATGGAAATTTTTCCAATTTACTTTCTTCCTCAAAGAAACCTATTTATCACCTCTTTTCTGAACTGTTGAACTTTGCGTTAAATTTTTCTCCATAACAGATTTTTAGCGAAGCATCGTGACAGAGTCCGAGGTGGAGCAATTCATATCCAAAAATTTCTGAAAGAAATTTTTGCTATTTGCAAACGCCGAAGGCGTTTGAGGGCGGGAGGGCGGGAACAAAATTCTCTTCCCCATTTATCATTCTGCAAGTTTAAAGTTAGATTAAAATAAAATCAGTTATTTTCAAGCTGTGCAATCAGCAAATCAGGATTAACCTCTTCAATTTTTTCTACAATGAATTCGGGAGTATTGAATAATTTGTTGCTTCTGACATTCCCCTGAAAAATCATTTCTTTTCCCATGATATTTTCTCTTTGTTTTGAAATTTCAGTAAAATCTTCTAAGTTAACAAAACCAAGATCACGAAGAGTATCGTGGAAAGCGACAGTTCTTATAGTTTCAGTTCCGTCATCAATTATTATATTCATCAAAGCTCTTTTTTCAGCAGCAACTTTCCCATGATCAGGACAGAAAAATCCTCCGTCTTCCTGATTTGCTTTTTTCCTGCAGTTAGGGCAGACATAAAAAAATCTGGGTTCAAAGGACTGAACAATAAATGCCCGTACAATTGCATTATCAGAATTTTTAAGTTCAGAAATTGGCTTCTCTCTGAAAGTCTTTCCTGTCTTGACTTCTCCAAGGATTTGTTCTGTTGGTTTTATCTCTGAAAAACTCCCGAGATGAATCTCATTATCCCTCATGCTCCCGTTTAAAATTTCTATAGTGCTTCCTTCAGCAACTTTCCCTGTGTCAAGAAGGGCAATTGCATTGGTGTCCCATAAAACAACTTTTATATTTGAAGTTTCATCCGCAATGAACATATTCGCAACTTTCCCGTCTTCCCCTGTTTTAGTTTTGAATGTTCTTGTTGGAAAAATTTTTGTCACTTTTCCTACCACATTTACTTTTCTCATTCCTGGAAGAAGTTCCTCAATTTTCAATTTTTCATTATCAAAAGAAATCCCAAGTTCTGCAGCAACAACCTGCGCTGCGCCTTCTTTGCTTATAAGCCCGGAGAGTTTAGCTCTTTTTGCCTCAATTTTCCTTTCAATTTCCTCTTTATCAATTCCCGAAATTTTAGAAATCTTTTCTATTATTCTCATATAATTATCTATCACCATCTTCAAAAAAATTCAGATATGTTTTTAAGTATTTTCATAAAAAAAGGATATTTTTGTTTCAGGTCTTATTTGGCTCTGACGAATTAAAGGGAACGCGAGAGTTTTCACGAGTGCCGGAAAGAAATTTAACAGCAACAAGTGAAGGCTCGAGCAGAGAGTTTTCACGAGTGCCGGAAAGAAATTTAACAGCAACAAGTGAAGGCTCGAGGAAAGTGAGCTTTTGTTAAAAGAAACCAGCTGTTCAAAGAACACAACTTCAATCTTTCTTTTCCCTGTTTCTACCACTGTAGGTTCTTTTTTCAAAGAACCCCATTTTCTACCATTATAGTTTCTTTAATTTGATTATGACGAATTAAAGTGAACGAAGTGAGCTTTTGTTAAAAGAAACCTAATCGTAAGCCTTATAAAACCTTTCTTGCTTCATACTTTATGGGAATAGCAGCAGTAAAAATAAAGGTTTTGCCTACCTCACCGGAAATAGATTTGGAAAGGCTCAAAGAAACCATTAAAAATATGGTTGAAGAGCAGGGCGGAAAAAATTGTACTATTGAAACAGAACCGATTGCATTCGGACTTGAAGCATTAATAGTATTCTTCGCCTGGCCTGAAGAAAAAGAATTAGAAAACCTTGAAGAATCTATGGGCAAATTAGAAGAAATCAGTTCTGTTCAGGTTATTGATATGCGAAGGGCATTCGGCTGATAAACAGAAATGGGATAATATTTTATCAGCGAGTGGGAGCAGAGCATTTGGATAAAATGGACGATAAAGAAATTTTTTGGAATCTTGAAAAAATAGTAAGAGAATCTTTAGAACTTACTCCAGACAAAGAGATAACTCCCGAGACGGATCTTAGGGAAGATTTGGGGATGGACAGTCTTGACCAGTATGAATTAATTTTCGGAATTGAAAGCCGGTTTGATTTAAACATTCCGGAAGATGACCCAAAAATGCACCGGGTAAAAACAATAAGGGAACTTGCTGATTATTTAAAGGCAAATTATAAGATATAAATATAAAAAATCTGATTCTTTTTATTTAACATGTTTTCAGAAGAAGAAGCTAAAGAGATTAAAGAAAAGATTATTGCACAGATTGAATCAACTTTCCCTGCAGAAAAAATTGCCGCTGCCAGACAGCAGATTGAATCCATGAATTCCGAAGAACTTGAAAAATTTCTGGAAAGGAATAACATAGTTCAGGAAGATATGCAGCAGGAAAGCAATTGTGTTTTCTGCTCAATTATATCTGAAAGTATAAAGTCAGTAAAAATTGGGGAAGATGAAAATGCAGTTGCAGTTTTGGATATAAACCCTATCTCAAAGGGGCAGACTTTAATTGTTCTGAAAAATCATGGGGATGATTTAGATAAAGCATCAGGCCTTGTAAAAAAAATTTCAGCAATTCTGCAGGAAAGATTAAAACCAAAAAAAATCAAAATGTCAGAATCAAAATTATTCGGGCACGGCTCAATAACCTTGCTCCCCGTGTATTCTGATGAAAGTTTGGATTCCGAAAGGAGAAAAGCGACAATCGAAGAGTTAGAAATGGTTAGGGAAGAACTTGAAAAAAAACCCGTTCAGGAAGAGAAAAAACCGGAGATTGAAGAAATTAAGGAAAAGTTATGGCTGCCAAAGAGAATTCCCTAAATGAAAATTTAACAGGGTAAAAATAATTAAAATTATCAGGCTTATTAAAAAATTGGGGGAAAAAGGAATTCCCTGCCTGATTTTTATCTTCTTGAATTTCTTTCTTATCAGTTTAATGTCAGTCAACGTAAGCCCATCCCAATTGGCTTTTATCAATTTTTTTCCTGCCTTCAGATCAGAATAAAGCCAGTCTCCTTCTCTAAGATGTTCAGTGTGGATTTGCCTTATCATGCAGGACTCGTCAACTGTCTTTGAATAAAGATAAAGAAAATATGAAAAAATTATCAATGCCCCAAAAAGAAGGAAAACATCTGAGAAGAAACTTAAGAATAAAAAGATTAAACCTGTAAAAAAGATAATCACCATAAGATTCTTATTCTTCTTAAGCTGTCGTGCAAATTCTTTCTTAAATGATTTAAAATTTTTCACGCTTAATATAATGCTTGAAATCAAGATGTAAATAAAACCTGCAATCAAAAAGATCAGAAGAAAGTTAAAGAAAAGCGAAACATTAGCGAGGAATGTGGAATAAATTGGAAGAATAGTCCCTAAAGCAATCATTAATTTGGCATCCCCCCCTGCAAAAATTTTACTGTAATAAAAAAGATTTCCCAATACAAAAAAAATTCCCAACCCTATAAGCCCCTGATAAAAAAATGAAAAATTAAGATTATTGAAAAGGGAATAAAAAAATCTAAAACCCAACGCAAAAATTATCATTGAAAAGCTAATCCAATTTGCAATCTCCCTTGTTTTAAGGTCCTGAAAAACAGCGAAGAGAATCCAGACTAAAGCAAGTGCCCACAAAAAAATCACCTCATACATCTTAAAAAAAAGAAATTATCTTTTATAAATTATAGGTTAAGAAAATTTTCTGAATTATTTTTTCTTCCTGATCTCCCTTCTGATTTTCCTTTTATTTTTCCTTATCTCTCTTCTTTCTTTTCTTGTCAATTCCTTCTTAATCTTCTTTCTTCGATTATGAATAACTCTGATTAAAACAATTGCAAAAATTCCTGTAAGAATTGTTCCTATTAAAAATTTGAACTGTCCTGATTTGTAGAAAGAAACTGTGCATTTTCCGTTGTCGCATGTGTCTGCGCAATGGTCAGTTACAAGCCACGTTGCATTTCCAAGGCATAACTGAACTTCATCTTCAGAGCATCTTGCTGAATTTGGAAGGCAGTCATATTTGTTGAAAAAAATTGCGAAGGTGGAAAATCCGGGAGTATACGCTTTGAATAAATATGACTCATTATCTTCGCCTGTATAATTTGTTGCTAATTGCATCCAGCCATTGCTTCCTGTCGGCATTCTGTAAACTGCAATATTTCCGACGATATCATTTTGAACAAGCCAGTATCTGTTGTCTCTGTGATGGAAAGTAATATTATTTTCTGCTAAAAAAGTTTTGTTTATTCTGAAATCCAAAGTTGCATTCAAAATATCGCTTGATACAATTCCTGTCGGTTCAATCTGAAATAACTGATATAATTTTCCAATCGGAAGCCCGAATAACAAAAATTCAGTCTGGTCAACTTTTGTGATATTCATTGATGCATTTTCAACAGATTTTTTCAGGCTTAAAGTTATTCCTGTCAAATCCATTTTTGTGCTGTTGATAGTAATCTGAACAGGTGCGGCAGAACTTACATTAACAATTGGTCTGTAAATTGTAACACTTCCTCCGCCTCCTCCGGAGGGCTGTGGTTGTGGTTGCGGAGCCAAATGTCCCCCGGTAGAACAGGTTTGAGTTTCTGTAGGTTTGCTTGCAGTTGTTCCGCATGCATTTGCGTCGCTGCAACTTCTCGTCTGGATTCCCCCGGAACAATCTGACCAGGCAGAACAACTCCAGGATTCAAAACAAACATTTTGCAGACCGAGGTCAGTTGCATTTAATTGGTACACTATATCTCCCATCCCCATATAAACATAATCTTTTGTAATTGCAGGTGAAGAAGAAACAAAAGTCCCGACAGGAGTAGAAAGATTGCTAATTTGTTGAGAGATATTTGAAGCATTCAACTGATAAATAACTCCTCCCAATCCTCCTCCAATTGTAGTTCCGAAATAAATATTATTATTTGTCGCAGAGACTTGAGCATCACTTCCTCCTCCCAAAGGAACAAAATTTGCAATTTGTTGAGAGATATTTGAAGCGTTTAATTGGTCAATCTCCAAGGTTCCGTCAGCAGAAGTATAAATAGAGACATAAACATAACCGTTTGCAACTGCAGGAGAAGTAGAAGTTGTTTTTGAACTTACAAAAGTAGAAATCTGTTGTGAAATGTTTGAAGCATTTAACTGATAAAAATGATTCACATCATCTCCGACATAAACATAACCGTTTGCAACTGCAGGAGAAGAAGCGATATTTGCAGAAAGGGAATTGTAATAGTTAATCTGCTGGGAGATATTTGAAGCATTTAACTGATAAAGATAATTTATTCCTCCGCCTTTTCCCGAATATATTCCTCCGGAAACATAAATGTATCCATCGGCAATTGCCGGAGAACTTCTAATTGGACCGATAGAATAATTATTAATCTGCTGAGAGATATTTGAAGCATTTAACTGGTATAAATTCCCAACGACATTATTAGAATCACCAACAAAAAGAGAATTATTTATTATTACAGGAGGATAAGGGATATTATTTGGAGTGCTATAGTTAGCAATTTGCTGGGAGATATCTGAAGCATTTAACTGTAATAAAATTCCTCCAACTCCTCCGCTGGTAGCCCCAACATAAAGATAATTATCTATAACTACAGGAGAAGTAAAAGTATATCCGCTTAAATTATAAGTTGCAATTTGCTGGGAGATATCTGAAGCATTTAACTGGTACAAATCCCCTCCTGCACTAACATAAAGATTGCCATTTATAATAATAGAAGAGGTAACTGTGTTAGAGGTGGTAAAATTTATATTATTTTTTCCGAGAATTGTTGAAAAATTATTCCCATCCCATCCGCTATGACCTAAAGTTCTTCCAAACATAAGCCACTCACTTGTCGAAGAGGAATCAGAATTTTGACTGGAAATAAATAATATAGACGAGATTAAAACAAAAGCAAATAAAAATAATATAACCTCTTTTTTCATTATTAAAAATATTACTTTAGGTTAATAAAAGTTATCCCTTAACTTTAGTGCTTCTGAATTTTCCGCCGGTCTGATAAGGATGTTTTTTCTTCTCGTGCTTCTTATTTTTTTTCTTATTTCTTTTATCAGAAAATCCGTAATCCATTATTTATAATAAAGAAAAATTTATTTAAGGAGTTGTAGTTGTTCCGGTTTGAGTTGGGCATAAACCCGGACATTTTCCAACATTATACTTTAAATAATTTGAATCGGTTGAAAAAAAGTTGCAGGTGTTTGACACAGATTTCTGGACCTTTCCACTTGCATCATTAGGTAAATCTTCTGCATTTAAAGTTCTCATCATAGTACAATATCCGTAGGTATCACTGGTGGTGCATGCAGCTGCGCATTGGTTTACAACAGTATCAACATTATTATTTGAAAGGAATGGAAGAACCTTAGTCCAGCCGATGCTAAATCCTATGACTAAAATCACTAATACTGCAACACCAAGAATTATCAAAATAATTGTATTAGTACTTAATTCCTGACCTCTGCTGTTTTTTGGAAAAAAACTGCAATGGGAAAATTTCCCATTTTCACCTTTCTTATTCATCATATTATAAACAGGATTATTTTATTTAAAAATGTTTTTATGGACTGCCTTTATATTCCACCGAGAATGAAAGACTTTTTTTTGCCCACCATAAGATTCCAACCGTCCTGTCAGATTCAAGATAACTGCCGACATTTTTCAATGCATCATACCTTTGATCTACCTCTTCAACATAACTATCCTGCGAAGTAATTGGATTTCCGCTCGAATCATATCCGCATCCCCATCCGTTATATCCTCGCAAAGCAGCATCCCATTCTGTATAGGTAATTCCACGATTAGAGCAGCCATTGAAAACTTTTCCATTTTTGTAAGCGTCATATTTTTCTTTCAGTATTTTTGCCCCGACTTCAATATTTAATTGTGGATTTTCCAGAAGTTGTTTTTTGCAGTCATCCTGATTTGAAGGAAGCCCGTAATTTCCGCAATTGGCAAGATTTATCTGCATTAATCCAACAGAACTCCCGCTGAAGGCATTTAAAGTGCAGTCTGATTCCTGCATCATCAAGGAAAGTAGTAATATTGGATCAGGAATTCCGTTTTCAGAGGCAGCTTGAGAAAGCCAAGTTGCATAATCATTACAGCTGTTTCCACAGTCGCATATCCGATTGCCAACGCGGTTATTTTTTGCAAAATTAATTGCAGTATTTATATTCCCGGAAAGAACTCCGGGGGAAGTTCCGTAAAATGCATTTTCTTCTATTTGTGAATCTAATTGTTCAACCATCCCTATTCCTGAAAAATTATTTCTCATCTGTATTGTCGAGAAAAAAAAACTGAATAAAGCCACCCCGCACACCAGTATAACTCCGATTACAAGAATTGTTATTGGAATATCTCCGCGCTTATTGCCTGTTAAATAAAAAGTGTTTCTCATCCTGAATTCCCCTGATTCAAAATAGATTCAATAATATTTTCATTCTTATCATTGATTATTTTTCCCAAAGAAGTTTTTTCCAACAAAACAGGAGATTCCTTTTGAAGTCCCGCCTGAACATCTCCGACTCCGATTACTTTTGTTTTTGAAACAAGGACAGACAAATAAACAAATATAATCAAAATTCCGATTATCACCAAAGTTGCAATTATCCACGTCATTGTCTCTGCAGTTTGTGCTTTTTTATTTTTTAAAAAATTAGAGGAATTGCAATTTTTACATTTTAACATTTTTTTCAGATTTCCTCACAACAGACAAAATTTTAATTATGTACGGGTTATCAGTATTGTCAACAGAATAGAAACTTTTTGTCAGACAGAAAGGAAGATTTTCCTGTGTTTGATTCTCCTGAATCGAACAGCCTGCCAGCCAATTATTGTTTCCTTTTTTAATATCCAAAACCGGATTGTCGGGATTATCGAGTTTGTAAATATAAACTTCCGTGTAAAACTGTTCATCAGACCACTCGCTTGAATTAAAAATTAAATGGCATTGCTCTAAAAAATTTTGACTTGATAAGGATGGAACTCCACCGGAAATTAAATTTGTATTTATTTTTCCCGTATAAGAGATGCAGTTTGCAATCTGGTTTGTTAACTCTCGTGCTTCTATCTGCCTTACATCGTAAGGAGCGCCATAAAAAACATAAACCATTGCAAAAATTCCTCCTGCAACAATTAATAAAATTGCAAACCAGTAAATTGAAAGAATTTTATCCCCCCTGCTGTTTTTGGGAAAAAAATCAAAAATTTTATTTTTCATCATTTTATTTGTACCCGTTTATTTTAATTATATAATTTTTATTCGGAGAAACATCAGGATAAGCAGTTACGTCATAATTTGTAAAAAAAGAATATTGATATCCCCCGCTGTTGCTTAATTTTACCGTAATAATATTTCCGTTTATTTTAACAATATCTTCTGGTTTAATCCCGTTTTTTTCAGCGAGATTAAATGCATCTTCCATGTTTAGTTTCATTTCCATAACTGGTCTTGAGGAATCTATAAGCAAGGCAATATTTTTTGCATAACTTTGCTCAAGAACAACTGCCCCGTTTCCCTGCCTGTAAATAAAAAGCAGCAAAATTGCCAGAAAAAGAAGATTCAAAACAATGAAAATAACATTCTCAACAAGAATCGTTCCTCTGCGATTTCGCAAATAGAAAAATTTTCCGTTTGGGTGGGCGAGCGATTTCGCGGAGTTAAGGTCAGTGTTATGCAAGCGAAGTCGCGAGTTGGGCTGGAATGATTGAGCAAACTCGCAAAATTCTTTATCTCCTCTTTTCATACAAAGATAAATCTTTTCTTAATTATAAATTTTTACAATTAACCGAGAGTTTTAATTGATGCACATTTCAGAGAATTAAAATCATCAGAATTTGCTTGGATTATTGTCGGGGTAAGATAATTTTGACCGGATTCTCCTTTGATTGTTGTCCCTATGAAATATCCGGCTGTCCCGCCTAAGGCAGTTCCTCCTATTATTGCAACTGTAACCGGTATTGAAGCTCCTGCAGTTACCACTGCTAAAGCAATTGCTGCTCCTGCTGCAACCCCTCCGCCAATCCAGGTTAAAACACCAATCTGATTGAACATTCCGGTAACGACAAAATATTGTTTAGTTAAATCAATCTGTCCGAAAGAAATACTTTGTGAAATTGCACTAGGATCTTTTATTCCCGTTAAATATTCAAGGTAACTTATATCCTGCCCGCTTGCATTATGCGTTGCAAGATAGCTGTAAAACTCTTTTTTATCAATCTGATTATTTGGAAAAAAATTAACGCTGTTATCAAATGCAATTTGCGAGCAGATTGAACAGTAAAGGTTGGAAGTAAAACCCTCTCCGACATAATTAACTTTTCCTTCACCAAACATCCACCAGCAGTCAGCCATTTGATTTGCTAAAATGTTGTAAACATCATCTTTGGTTTTTGCAGTCTCAACCTGAGGGGAAGTCATACTTTCACAGCTGCCATCTCCTGATATGCAAATATACTGAGTCTTGCAGTTTAATGGAATTGATTCTTTCGGCAGAACCCCGGAACCTCTCTCAACAACAGAATTATGGCAGGTTTCAGATTCAGTTGTTTTTCCGAGATTTAATCCGAATATAAAAAAAAGTATGACGATAAAACTCACAATTAAAATTATCAGCAAAACTATCTGTTCAGTGGTCATCTCACCTTTTTTATCCATTAAAATAAATCGATTCGGTAATTAATAAAATTATCTTTATTATAACCATAAAAAAATTATCACCTCTTTTTTAGTTGAATCTGCTTGTTAAAAAATTTCAATCAATCCAAAAATTTCTTTAAGAAATTTTTGCAAATTTTATTATGTATAAAATGGAAGACCAAAGAAGACAGCTATATAATTCCTATTTTTTTAAGCATGAAATATAATCCGGTAAATGCCAGAATAAAAAAAACAATCCAAATTAAATATTTTACCAGTTCGTCAAAACTCATTTTTTAGTTATCTGAATTTCATCATTTATTTTTTGAATTAAAATCCATGTTCCGTCATTTTCTATTTTTATTTTCCCAAAATCATTCATTGAAGGAACTTCTGCGCAGACTCCGTTTTTATCACATTCTGTGAGCTGTCTGTCAAATATATCTATTAAAATATTTTTGCATATGCAGAAGCAATTTTGTCCTGCGCAGGAATTTGGTTTCTTTTGTGAAGTGTAACTTATTAAATTCCACCCGGAAGGATTGGGAATAAAAATTCCGTCTGAAGAATAATTTCCACCGGAATTCAGTCGTTGGATTTCATTAACAATTATATCCTTGCTGGCTTCAGCTTTTTTTGAATCCTGTGCTCCGGTCAGTGCGAAATAGACGGAAGTGAGGAGAAAAACCAAAAAAATAATTCCTATTACTGCGATTATTATCTTCAGAGTTTCTTCTGGAAGCAGATTTCCTTTCTCATTTTTTGGAAAAAGATTGAATGATTTTTGATTTCGCGAATAGAAAAATTTTCCCCTTGGGTGGGTGGGCGGGAATGATTGAGCGAAATCAAAAAAATTTTTATTCTTATTTTTCATTTTATGAAAGGTAAAAAAAATTTAGGGGTGTCGCCAACGGAAAGTCCTTTAAAAAAATCAAGAATCTTATCCTTGAAAAAAAGGTAAAGTCCGACAACTACTGCAGCAACGACTAAAATTCCTAGGATTATTTTTATAAGTTGTTCAGTGGTTAGTTCTGACATAATAATTATCCGTGAAAAATATTTTTAATTTGCTGAATGAAGTCTAATCCTTTCCCTTTCATTAAAAAAATGCTTATCATCAAAATTGCAAGAACTGCCAGACCAATCAAAAGCCAGGGCAGATATTCTGAAATTATTCCTCTTTTTTCCATTATCCATATAATCCTTTCTTATTTATAAAAATATCAGTAGATTAAGAAGTTAAATTTCCCAATACAATTACTGTAAGGAAGAATAATGAAATTATTGCCACAAGTGCAGTAAGAACATAAAGTCCGATTCCTTTTTGAAGATTAATCCCAGTCTTGTTAGTTTTTTCAAGTTTATCTTCTCCGGAATCAATTGTAACAAGAGTCCCGGTCAAAATGAAAATTACTTCAATTAGGTAAATTCCTACTATAATCTGCAGAATGTAAGGAGAAATCATTTTAGTCATGTCGAATATATTTAAGATAGAGGAAATATTTCCAAATCCGGAAATTGCAGTCGTATCACCGCTGAGTTTTGCAAGATTCAGCCTGCTTAAAATTGAAGTTATCATAGCTGCAAGTCCGACGACAATTCCTGAAAGCAGGGGAGCAAGGAAAGTCATATTACTTTTCATGTCAGAGATTATTTCTGCAAGCATATCCCTGAGTCTGTCAGTTATTTTATTGATATTCTTTACATATTCAGACAAACTGATCAGGCTCATTGCTGCAACATTCAGACCTTTCTTAGCAGATTCAACGAGAATTTTCATACTGGTGGCAATCAGATCAGAAGGATAATATATCAAAACTCCCCTTTTCTTGTCAAACACAGCCTGTTCAATGCTCATTCCCATCTGCATAATATTGTAATTAACTCTTTTGAAAAAATCCTCGGTCTTCAGTCCTTTGGTTGCTTCTGCAACTTTGCTGAATGCAAGTTCAGGAGGAGTTCCGTTTCCTATTCTGTTTCCAAGCTGGAATAAAGAATTATTAAATTCTACTTCAAGTTGTTTGGTTTTGTCTCTTTCTTTAATCAGCCCGACAGTTCTTTTTTTAAATGAAATAGAAAAGAATAATGCAAGCCCAAGAGTGAAAAATACTCCGCAGATTAAAGAGCCAATTCCAAATGGACCGACAATGTTTCCGTTGGAATTAATAAAACCAAAAACTTGCTCATCTCCGAATAATCCTATCCCTAACTCTGAAAAAGTATAATCTGGTTTTAACCCGAATATTTGGGGTATAGGAGTATACTGGAAAATTAATGGAAGGAGTCCGATGATAAAAAAAGGAAGGCAGATCAGGAAAGCCTTGAGATAAACCTTTTTGTTTGTATATTGAGAATAAAGGGGGTTTCTTTCCAAAAGTTCAGTTTCTCCATACCCTCCGGGTCTCAATGAAATAACTCTGTCTGTCAGATAAAAAACAAAAAAAGGAATTATCAAATCGAATAAAATAAAAACATGATACCATTTCAAAAAATCCCCAACCATTGCAGAAGCAAGTGGAAGCAAAGCGAGCCCTAATGTTGGAAGAACTACTCCAAGCATATATACATTTGTTAAAGGGCTTCTGACTTCGTGAGTAAATTTAAGCATCTTATCATAAACTCCGTCGAGAATTACCTGCAGAGCTTTTTCAAGGGTTGCAATTCTTTTCGCATCATCAGGTTCAAACAGACTGCTTTCAATCAGATGAAAAGATTCTATAAATTCAACAGAATAATCTTTCCAATTATTAAGATAATTATCTAAACTCTCTTTAATAGTGGAAAATTTCCCAACTTCAACGTCATAGAAAATTTTTTTGAAATCGAGTGCAAGAGGATATTGCAGGTGCTGTGATGCAAATTCTATTGCCTTTTCAAGATTGGGGGTATGTCTCATATAAACAACTATGTACAAAATTGCAGGGACCATCTGGGAAGATGCCTTAAGCCTCCACTGGCTTGCAAGCCTTGCAGGATACCCGTTGACAAAATAAAAAAGAAAAACTGCAAAGACCATAACCAAGATTAAGAAAAAAACAGGAAAGTTTTCAAAACCTCCGCTGAAGAGTGCGAAGATTGTTGAAATCAAAAGTCCAAGAATAAAAACTCCGACAAAAACCACAACCCCGAGAGTAATCGGCTGCCATGGCTCCAAATCAAGATGTGCAATTTCCAATGATTTTTTTATTTTATCTGCATCTTTTTGGGAAACTTTTAATTTCACCAAGTTCCCAAGACTTTTGCATAATCTTTCATATCTTGAAAGTTCAGGGGATAATTCCTCTTTAAAAGTAGTGTAACTCTGGCTGTAATTTATTTTATCTTCATTAAACGTTTTGATGCTTTCTTCAATTTTTGCAGCATGTTTTTTCAGAATCTCATTTATATCGGGTTTTTTATCCGGCACCATCTTTTATCCTCGGGAAAATGAAGGAATTTTTAACTTATAAATATATCCGCTTGAAGAGTTCAAGAATTATTTCTTTTTCTTTATTTTTTTATCTTTGTTTTTGAGATAAATGAAAGTGAATATTAATCCGCACAAAAAAATACAGGAACTCAGGATGTTTAAATTGTCATGATTAATTCCAAGCACCGCAAAACCTGTTAGATTTGATGAGACAAAAAATAATGCCAATAAAAGAGTGCTGACAGAAAGAATTGCCATATTTTTCAGCTTTCCTTCTACGATAACCTTTTGTTCAAGACCTCCGCTTCTGCGCTTTCTGATTTCATCTAATCCCCGGACAACCTTAGAAATTCTTTTCTTTACATTCTCATAAGGAGCATATTGTTCTGCTTTGATATAAAGACCAATAGCTTTTGAAATTTGATAAGGAGTAACTTCTTTTGATTCCAAAAAAGATTTTCCTGCCCGTTCGAATAATCTTGACAAAACCTGTTTATCTGCTGCAGAAAGGTCTCCCCTCTTAGATTCCCGGATATCTTTTTCCCTGGAATAAGCTTCCTCTTCCCTTGAAGAAGATTCTTCATACTCTTTGTAATGACGTTCCTTTTCAACCATAGTTAACAATACGCATGAAACTTTAAATAATTTCCTAGATTATTTTTCCCTTTTAAATTTTAGAATAAGGACGGTAAATAGATTTTTTCTTTTTTATTTCCTCATTTAACCATTTCTGCCTTCGACCTAATTGACTTTGTCAATTACCGGATATCAGTGACAGTTATATTATTTTCTTTTTTATTTTCTTTTTTACTTGTTCATCTAACCACTTCTGCCTTCGACCTAATTGACTTTGTCAATTACCGGATATCAGCGGCAGTTATATTATTTTCTTTTTTATTTCCTCATTTAACCATTTCTGCCACTGGGGGAAAACTCTGTCGCTCATTGGAAGACCAATCTCTTCCCGAACATTATCAGAAATTTCATGAAAAGAATTGTTAGAAAGTCTGTTGAAATCTGCTTCAAGGATTCTGCTATTCCCCGTTTTATTCGCGGTATTTACCAATTCTTGTTTTATTTTTGCTCTTAATAAAATGTTATCATAAATAGCATCCCAATTTCCTGCCCATCCTTTTACATTTGACGCAATATCTTTCAGAACCTCGCTGTCTCCGTTGATTAAATCATCGCTAGGTTTTAATTCATCTTTTTCAATATCATAATTTAACAAATCAACAAATCCCTTCTCCAGGAGAGGATCTTCTTTCCATTGTTTTCTTATTTCAGAAAGCTGAACAACCCTTCTTCTTGAGTGAAGTCCGTCAGGAGTCTTCACCGGATTACAAACTGCAATAATATCTGTTGCTTTAAAACTTGTAGCCGGAACTTCCAAATCATGCACAACTCTGTCAAAAACTCCGTAAGGTGAAGCCCCGTGAATTGTTCCTGCGACGACATTTGCTAATGCTCCGACACGCATCGCTTCATATAATGCTTTTGCTTCAACGCTTCTTACTTCCCCGATAATCAGGCAGGAATCTCCAAGTCTCAAGCTTGTTCTTATTCCGTCGTCAGCAGAAACTTCTGTTGTAGTTTTTAAAAGTGCAGAACGGACTTTCATTCTCAAAATATCCCATCCAAGTTTTCTCAGGGATTCAACCGGCAATTCTAGAGAATCTTCAATGACAATAATCCTGTTTTTAGGAATTATTTCCAGCATTAAACTTCCCAGCAGAGAAGTCTTTCCTGAACCTCTTGTTCCTGCAATTAAAAGAGTTCTTCCTCCGTCGATTAGAAAACTCATTAAACCGGCAGTAAAAGAATTCAGCATTTTATTCTGAATATACAAAGGCAAAGTCCAGGGTTCTTCTCTGTGTCTTCTTATTGCATAAGCAAGTCCATCAGGAGAAAGAGGATTCTGAATAATTGCAATTCTCGCGCTGATTTTCCCAATTTCTAACTGAGTATCAAGAATCGGATTTGCCTCATCCAAAGGTCTTCCTGAAATAACTCTGAATTTAGCTGCCCACGAATCTATATCGGCCTGGCTCGGGAGGATATTTGTTGAACACTCATCATAATCCTGATGTCTGACAAAAATATTTGTCATTGGAATTGGAGCATTAAGCATAATATCCTGCAGTTTATTATCCTGCAATAAAACTTCAACGAGTCCGAAGCCGATTGTTTGTCTTACTAAAATTGTAGATAATTTATTCAAATCCGAAAAATTTAATTTTATCCCTTTCGTCTGTGCCAAATCCTGAAGAAGATCTCTAGAAATATTAAAAAAAACCTGCCTGACTCTTTCAACGTCAGTAAATTCTTCTGCTTTTGGCTGATGCTCAATTAAAACTCCTCTCGCAAGATTCAGAAGCATGTTATAATCCTCGTCTAAAGAATTCTCAGGGGGATTAAGATGATAAATTAATTTTGATTCTCCTTTCTTTTTCAGAATAGTTATTGTGGAAGTATCATAATCCTCTCCGATATCATATTGGTCGATTATTTCAGCATCATCAGGAAGATCATAAATTAATCGGGTAAAGGTAAAATTAGGAATTATATCCGGTTTGAAAATTTTGTTATAAATTTCTCGGTCTCCTTTTCGGTAATTTTCAAGATATGGAAAAACGCCCTGTATAAGTTTCGTATTTTCCAAAAGAATCAAAATTTTTTCCAGAAAATGAGTATAATTCTCCTGATCATTTTTAAAAGAAGGCTCAATTTTTTCAGAAAGTATTTTAGACTGAAGGATAATTTTTTTCAGTTCGAAATAAGCAGAAACAGGATCGTTTCTAAGGAGGAACATAAAAGAAAAAACTTCATTATACCTTTGGCTGAAAAATTGGCTGTTAGAAGTAGTTAATTTTTCCTGGGACAAAACTTTTTCCTGCCTAAAAAGATAAACATAAAGTTGGGCAATTTCAAGCAAAGTTGCAGTCTCATTAAAGTCATAATTGTAATTTTTTTGCTGGCTTAAAATAATTCTTGATGCATTTGGATTTTCTATTAAAGCATCGATGACTCTCCCCATAACGTCTGCATAATCCGCAATGCTTGGAACAAATGGTGCCCCAAGGTAATTGATATAAAGAACATCTTCCCCCCCTTCTCTTCTGATTTCATAAGAATATAATTTCTCCTCTTCTTCCATATAAGAAAAATGAGATTAAAGTTTAAATTATTTTGTATGTCCAAAAAATGAAAACGATTTCGCGAATAGAAAACCTTTCCGTTTGGGCGGGTGGGCGGGAATAAATGAGCGAAACCGTGAGAGGAAAAATAAAAACAATTTTAAATGTCTTTCCCGTTAATTTCCAATGGCTGACAATCAGGAAGCAGATTATACAGGGCAATTATTTAATGACTTAAATTCTAAAATTCGCGACATCGAAGACAAGCAAAGGATAAACAAAGACCGGCTTCTTTTGATAGGGCAGAATCTTATTGATTTAAAAGAAAAAACAAACGAAAAAATTTTGGAAATGAAAAAAGATATTGAGAATATGAAAGATAAAATAGAAAGAATGTCTGATTTTTTGGATAGTATTTCAGGAGAATTTTCCAAATTTGCAAAAAAAGATGATTTGGAAATTCTGACAAAACAGGCAAAAATGTTCCAGCCGCTTGATTTTGTGAGAAAAGAAGATTTGAAAAATTTAAGAGGATAATCCGCTTTGTTGAAAAACCTAATTTTGTTTTTACAAATATTTGCGGACGGCGAAGCCATCCGAGGGCGGGAGGGTCGGGAATTAAAACAAAATTGCAAGAATAAGAAGATTTTCAACAAAGTTAATATAATCACAAAGTTAAAAAAGATTTAAACATTAAAATTATAATGAAAAATAAAAAAGGTGCCTTAGCATGAAAATCAATTTTGAACAAGTATCCCAGAGGAAAATTGATGCACAAGAAACCGGAGGCGAGAGTTTTCGCGAATGCAAAGAAAATTTTAAATGCAATGAGCGGGGGCTCGAGTAAGTCGCATGGGAACATTAGATCAAATAACAAAAATGAGGAGACAGGGAGTTTCTGATGAGGAAATAATTAACAGTCTTACAGAACAGGGAGTTTCTCCACGTGAGATCAATGATGCGATGAAACAGGCCCAGATTAAAGAAGCAATTTCCGAAGGAAATGAAATGGGGGAAGAGATGCAGCCTTCAATAATGGAAGGAAATGAAACCCCCGCACCAATTGAGCAGGAAGAACAGTATACTCCAAGACCTGCCCCAACATATTCTGCACAAACTCAGGCTTATCAGCCAAGTACATATGAGGAACAACCAGCAGAGCAGGAGCAATATCAACCCCAGGCTTATCAGCAGCAAACTTATCAGCAGCAGCCGCAGCAGGAACAATATTATCCTCAGGAGGGATACGCTCCGTCAGCAGGAGCAGATACAGATACGATAATAGAAATTGCAGATCAGTTATTTTCTGAGAAAATTAAAAAAATACAAAAGCAGATTGATTCATATTCAGAAACAAGTTCTCTTGTTCAGAATAAAGTCGACAATGTTTCAGAACGGTTAAAAAAGATTGAATCTATAATGGATAAATTGCAGATTGCGATTCTTGAAAAAGTCGGCAGTTATGGGCAAAATCTTGATAGCATAAAAAAAGAAATGTCCATGATGCAGGATTCTTTTTCAAAAATGATTTCTCCGCAAAAACAAACTGAAATGAAAAAACAGATTCCGCAAAATCCTCAAAGCGGAGAACAGGATGATTTTTCAGCTCTGAGAAATATTTCTAAAAAATAGGTTTGCTGAAAAAACAACTAAATGGATAAATTATGAGCAGTATCCAAGAAAGAAAATAAATTCTTAAATATTTATCACCTCTTTTTGAGTTGAACAAGATTTTTGAATAATTGAACCCCGCGTTAAAATTCTTTATAATTAATAATTTTTCTTAAGCGAACGCCTTGACGAAGTCTGGCGCGGAGTAAAATCAATCAAAAAATTTCTGAAAGAAATTTTTACAATATTCTTTCCGGGGGGGGGGGGGGGGGGAGGGAAATAGTGAAAGTTAAAGTCAGAAAAATAATTTAATTTTAAAAAATTAATTAAAAATTAATGCTGTCCCCAAGGACCAATAAAGGAAGGAGTCTGTTGTTTGTTTTTATCTCCGCTGCCGCTTCCAATAATTACAATAACTAAAATTAATAAGAAAACTGCTCCGACTACCATCTGCCAATTATCTTCCCACCATTGTCCTGACTGCCACCCCAATGCTCCAGCAGATTGAATTATAATTGCTCCCACAGTTATAACCCCTATTCCCAAAAGGACATAATTTACTGCGCTGCTTTGTGGATCTGCAAAAAGACCGACGATAATTAAAATTCCTAAAATTATTGCCAAGCCAACACCAATTCTTGGAAATATCTGAGAGAAAAAAGTAGGAACGAAATCAAATTGCAGGGACATAAAAGCAACGGATAAAGCAATAATTCCGTTAACCATTTTATTATCTTTAAAAATATCAAGTTTAGTCATAATTCCAAACACAAGTGCAAAAATTAAAAGAAATGGAAGAAGATAACTAAAAAATCCAGCCTGTTCCCATTTGTTAAGCATCTCCCCGATAACCCCACTTGGGAAAGCACTTGCAGTCTGCAAAAAAATCACCCCTAAACTCATGAGTAAATTAATTAGAGAATATTTAAATATGTTTCGTAAAAACGGTCTGTTAAAAAGATTAATTTTGTTTTTACAAATGTTTGCAAACGCCGAAGGCGTTTGAGGGCGGGAGGGTTGGGAATTAAAAACAAAATTGCAAGGTAAAGATTTGTTCAGGATTAAATTATAAATTTTTATCACCTCTTTTTAAAATATTCAAAGAAAACCCGTTAAACCCTGTCAAAAAAATTTCGCGCATTAACAACTTTTTCCTTAGCGAAACGCCTTGACGAAGTCTGGCGCGGAGCAATTAATTTGCATTAACAAATAAATTTTAATCAAAAAATTTTGATAAGATATCTCCCTCTAATTTTCTATTTAACCTTTTTTCACTTCTTTAGCACCTTTAAGAACTAACGCAAGTGCAACTGCGATTACAATTACAAAAACTGCATTCGTTGCGATAGTCTGGCTTAATCCGGTGTTAGAAAAAAAGTTAGCCAAATTACTATACCATCCTGTTGCCCATATTACTGCAGCAATAAAAGCAACTCCTGCAATAACAATTAAAATCCATGATAAGATTTTATTGCTCTGAAATTTAGTGTAATCCCCCATGATAAATCCCCAAATCATCAAAATTACAAAAATCGCAACAAGTGCGACAGTCATGAATAAAATTAAATTATTTACAACAAGAACAGGATAAACTGCAGTAACAAAAATCAGACCAATCACAAATGCAGTTAAAGCATTAAGTTGTTTTTTTCCTTCTCCGAAAAGTTTTGTTCGTTCAAGAATTGCAAAAACTATAAAAAATGCTAGTAAGAAAGGGAATAAAAATTTAGTGAATAAATCATTTTGTAAAAAGATTACATCTGCCATATAAAAAATAAATCTTTAGTATTTATAAGTCTTCAGGTATCTCTTCCAAAGAAGAGTCAGGATTTGGCAAAGCAGCTTTGTTAATTAAGAATACATCACCAACAGCCTTAACAAATTGGTGAGGAATTATGACTCCTTTTGCCCCCCCTACCATAGAAATGACATTCCCTCCGACTCTGATTCTCCAGCCGTCAATTCGGTTGTCAGAAAGGTTTACTTCCTCAATCTCTCCAAAAAAGTCTCCTCCATCAGTATAAACTTTGTTTCCGATAACTTCACTAATCTTTTTTATTCTCATAATGAAATTATTTATGTCCTATTTAAATAGTTTTCCATGATAAAAAATATAAAATGAAAAGATAGATTAACCCATTAAGATTATTTCCTTGTAGAGTAATATTTATAAAAAAAACAGTGTTCAAAGTTAGATGGTGAATAAAAAAGAGATATCTGCAATAGTTCTTGCAATTATTATATTAAGCGTATCTGCAGGTTTTTTTGAAATTATCAGGGGAACGAGTTTAATTTTTGCAATAGTCCTTGGAATGGCGCTTGTGGTTTTTTTTAATGTGGTGACAAAAAAGTTCATCGCATATAATCTTGATTCCGAAATTGAAATGAGATTCTGGGAAGTAGGAAAATACTCTTCAAACAAAAAGCCGTTCTTAATCGGAGCATTTCTGCCTTTAATCTCTAAGATAGTTTTATTCCCCTTTAACAGTTTTGTCTGGATGGCAAGTCTTGTATTTGACGTAAAAGCTAAAACTTATAGGGCGGCCAAAAGATTTGGATTATATACTTTTTCAGATGTAACCGAGTATCATATAGGATTAATCGCTGCGTCAGGAGTTATAATCAATTTAATTCTTTCAGTGGTAAGTTATTTTCTTGGATTTGAATTATTTGCAAGACTAAATATGTATTATGCTTTTTTCAGCATCCTTCCGATTTCAGATTTAGACGGGAATAAAATCTTTTTTGGAAGCAAGATAATGTGGAGCTTCCTGGCATCTCTTGTTTTAGTAGGAATGTTATTTGCAATATTTATAGTCTAAAGGGTGGAATCATAAAATGGATTTTTTAAAAGAAATATCTCCAAGAGAATATCAGATAAAAATTTTTGAGAAATGTATCGATAAAAACTGTTTAGTAGTTCTCCCGACAGGGCTGGGAAAAACTTTGATTGCCCTGATGGTAGCAATAGAAAGAATGAAAAAATTTCCGGGGGAAAAAGTTGTTTTTCTTGCGCCAACGCGTCCATTGGTTGAACAGCATATAAAATTTTTTAGCGAACATCTTCCAGAATTATTTGCAGAGATGAGTTTATTTACAGGGGAAATAAATGCAGCAAACAGGAAAAAAATCTGGCAGAACTCCGACATAATTTTTTCGACTCCGCAGTGCATTGCAAATGATCTGAAAAAAAAATTGTATGACCTGACAGATGTCTGTCTTCTTATAGAAGATGAAGCTCACCGTTGTATTAAAAATTATGATTATAACTTTGTTGCAAGAAATTATTCTTCAAATGCGAAACATCAGAGAATAATGGGGCTTACTGCTTCCCCTGGAAGTGATAAAGCAAAAATAAATGAAATCTGTCGAAATCTTTCCATAGAAGAAGTTGAATTAAAAACCCGCGACAGCGATGATGTAAAAAAATATATTCAGGAGTTAAAGTTTGAAAAAAGAATTGTTGAACTTCCGGAAGAATTCGATTTTATGAGGGAAAATATGAAAAAACTTTTTGATTCTTATATTCAGGAATTGAAAACAAGGGGGATGATGTGGGGGAATTCATCCAAGGGAGGATTGATTGAAATTCAGAAAAAATTGATGGCAATTATCTCCCGAGAAAAAAATTTTAATTATATGCTTGCGGTAAGTGCCTGTTCAAGTGCAATAAAAATTCAGCATGCATTGGAACTTCTGGAAACCCAGACTCTTTCAAGTTTTAATGAATATATGAAAGATCTGTTTAAACAGGCCGCTGACAAAAAAAGCAGAGGGGTGATAAAATTAGTAGGCCGTCCAGAATTTAATTCAGTTTATATTCGTTCAAATGAAGTGCTTGCAAAAGGATTGGAGCATCCAAAAATAGAAGAGCTGGTTAATTTGGTAAAAGAAGAAAGTTCAAAAAATGAAAAGATAAAAATTATTGTTTTCACTCAGTTTAGAAATACTGCATCAATAATCTCTAAAAGATTAAATGAAATCAAAGGAGTAAATTCTAAAGTTTTTGTAGGTCAGGCAAAAAAAACAGGGGTGAAGGGAGAAACAGGATTGAGCCAAAAAGAACAAAAAAAAATAATAGAAGAATTTTCTTCCGGAGAAATAAATATTCTCTGTGCAACCTCAATAGGGGAAGAAGGGCTGGATATACCGGAGGTTAATATGGTCATTTTTTATGAATCAGTTCCTTCAGCAATACGAAAAATTCAGAGAAGTGGAAGAACAGCCAGATTGATTTCAGGAAAACTGATAATGTTAATAACAAAGGGAACAAGAGATGAAACTTTTTATTATGTGGCAAATGCAAAAGAAAAGAAAATGCAAAAAACAATTGAGGACATAAAAGAAGAAATGTTAAATGATTTCGCGAATAGAAAAAATTCCCTTGAGGATGGGCGAGAGTTTTCACGAGTGCAGGAAAAAAATTCAACTGCAACGAGTGGGGGCTCGAGCAGAGAGTTTTCACGAGGACAAAAATTTTCCCCTATGGGTGGGAGGGGGGGAATAACGAGTGAATGCTCGAGTTGGGCGGGAATAAATGAGCGAAATTATGAAGAAGGAAAAATTAAAACTGAAAAGCAGGAAACGTTGTAAAATGCAGTCAAAACCCTTATTGGATATTTTTTCCAAAACAAAAAAAGAAGAGCCTAAAAAAATTCAGGCTCAAAAAATTATTATTGATTATCGTGAAAAAAATTCTTTTGTTGCCTCCGAGCTGATTCATCTTGGATTGGAAATTGAGTTTATAGAATTAAAAGTTGGGGATTATATTGTAAATAATGTTGCAATTGAGAGAAAAACCGTTTCAGATTTTATTTCTTCAATGATAAACAGAAGGTTAGTAAAACAGCTTGAGGAACTTCAGCAGTATGAAAATAAATTACTCTTAATTGAAGGGGTCGAAGAGCATGAATTGTATTCAGATGATTCAGAGAGGGGAGTTTCTTCAAATGCCATCAGAGGTTTTCTTCTTTCAATTGCATTAAGATGGAAAGTTCCTATTATATTCACAAAAAATGCAGAAGACAGTGCAAAATTTATTTATCTTCTTGCAGTAAAAAAACAGACAGAATCTTCATTAAATGTAACTAAAAAAAGTTTGGACAAAAAAGAGCAAATGCAGTTTATTCTTGAAGGATTCCCTGGCATCGGCCCGAAAACTGCAAAAAAACTTTTGGAAAAATTTGGCTCATTAAAAAATGTGATTAATGCACCTATTGAAGAACTTGAAAAAGAGATTGGAAAAAAAGCAGAGATTTTCAAACTTGTTGGGGAAGAATATTAAATTATCGCTCGGCTTCGCCTCGCTTACATTCTTTCTAACGCAAATTTAATTGTTATGCATCAGATTCTGTCATGATGCTTCGCTAAAAAGAGTGAAAGATGCAAAAAATTAATGTAAGATTCAATTAAAAAAGGGGTGATAAATAATTCCCCTTTGGGCGGGTGGACGGGAACGATAACAAAAAAGTTTTCACAAATAAAATTATTCTAATTTATACCTTTCAATATCTTTATAGCTTGGTCCTTTACGATCCAAAATAGATTCTTTTAAGACGAATTCATTTACCTCAAAGTTCAGGGGAATAAATTTTATTTTTTCAATTTCTGAAAAAAAGTTATTTTTAACATTGACAGATTTTACCCGGGCAATAGTCAGATGGCTCATAAATCTTTTTTCAGATTCAAATAATCCTTCAAGTTTTTTGTCAATTTCTTTTTGCAATTCATCACAATTTGCCAGATGAAGCCATACAATTGCCCCATGTTCTTTCCTAAAAAAACCTAACTTGTCTATTTGTACATTAAATTTCGTAAATTTTAATTCTCTCAATTTTTTTCTGATTTCTTCAATTACCTTTTCATCAATTTCTCCGAGAAATTTTAAAGTAAGATGCAGATTTTCATATTCAGTTAATTTTCCATTAAATGAGGGGATTTGTTTCTGAATCTTGACAATTTCTTTTTTTATGTTTTCAGGGATATCAATTGCGATGAAAGTTCTTTTCATATTAATTCAGCAAGAATTTTAGCACCTAATTTGACTGTTGTCCGGTCTTTATCATTTTTCTCATTAATTTCTACAAGATCTACTGCTCTGAGATTTTTTATTTTCTTAATTCTCTGAATAAGGTAAATAAATTGTCTGCTTGTGAGCCCTCCTGCTTCAGGGTATCCGGTAGAAGGAGCAAAAGCAGGGTCAATAACATCCGCATCAATTGAAACATAAAGTTCCTTGCCGTTGGAAAATTCCATAATTGTATCGCACATATCTCTCAAATCTTCAGTAAGAGCGTTCATGGATACGGTTCTTATTTTATTTTCTTTCAAAAAAGCAATCTCATCTTTATGTGAATTTCTCGCCCCGACAATTAAAATATTTTCTTTTGGAAATCCTTCTTCAACTATTTTTCTGACCCATTCCTCATGAGTCGGTTCTTCCATCGGTTCCATACAGTCAGGATGAGCATCAAAAATAATTAAACAAGGTTTTTTCTTTTTTATTTTGCAGTAGTGTAGAAAGGCTTTTGTTGTCGAATAAGAGATGGAGTGATCTCCCCCAAGAAAAATAGTTTGCGGTTTACTCTCAAAAATTTCCAGGGAATTTTCGTAAATAAGTTTATTGCTTAATTCAAGATTTGAATTATCAAGATGAATTTCTTCAAGATCCAGTAAATTAACATCAAGGGGTTTCCCTTCTTCACTGCTGTAAATTTCTTTTAAAGATTCCAAAATAGCATTTCCGGCTCTTTCACATCCTTTTGTTTTTCCAAGCCCGTTAATTCCTGGAACCTTGACGATAAACATATAATTTGTTAAGAAAAAGAGTTTTTAACTTTAATCATTTGGAACAAGTGCAATAAAGCTGTATTTTTTTATCCTTGCTAATTTCTTGACATCTTCAAGTTTTACAGCGCGGATATTTTTCTCATAATCATAAAAATCCCGTGCATTGCCGTCTATTTCATTAATCAGCAGGTTAACAAGTTGAGACTGTGAATCTTCCATTCCTATGTGATAATTCCCGATAATCTGCTCTTTTATCTGATTCAGTTCTTTTTCAGTTAAATCTTTTGAAATTTCATCAAATTCTTTCAAAATTATTTTTTTTATTAGCTCGACATTTTCTTTCGTGGTTCCGACATAAATTGTGTTATATGCAAAAAATTTGGTGATGTTGGAATCTCCTCTGATTGAATAAGCTAAATTTCGTTTATCTCTTATTTCTCCAAACAGCCTTGAAGACATTCCCCCTGCAATCAAAGTCCCCAAAACTTCTGCTGCATAACTTTTTTTATCTCCTGCTAATGGAACATGATAAGCAAACACAAGATTAGCTTGATCAATTCCGTTTCTTTTTTCTGTTTTATGTTCATTTTTAATTCCGAATTTTTGTTTAGGAACCGCCCCTTTCTTTTTCCCAAAATTTTTTTCTGCAAATTTAATAATTTCCTCAAAATTTGCATCTCCAACAACTCCAAAAATCATATTGTTTGGCTGATATATCTGCTCAAATTTTTCAAAAAGTTTTTTTCGGTCTATGGACTTAAGCGTTTCGTAAGTCCCGATTAAATTTTCCCCCAGAGTCCCGGTGTATAATTCTTTCTGAATAGTATCCAAGCAATAAATTGCAGGATTATCTTTTCTCATTTTAATTTCTTCAAAAATTACTTTCCTTTCTTTTTCTAATTCTTTCTCGTCAAAGAGGGGATTTTTTATCATATCGCTTAAAACATCAAGGGCAAGATTAAAATGAACGCTTGGCATTTTGCACCAAAAAGCGGTAATTGTCTCATCGGTAAATCCATTAAGTTCTCCTCCGTTTTTTTCTATTTCTTCGGCAATTTTTCTTGAATTTCTTGTTGGGGTTCCTTTGTAAAGCATGTGTTCAATAAGATGAGAAATGCCTTTTTCCTTGGTAGATTCGTTAATCCCCCCATTCCTTACCGCGAATACAACAGAGACTATTGGGAGGTCTCTTTTTTCAAAAAAAACGGTCATGCCGTTTGATAATATTTTTCGGTAGAATTTGTTAACCATAACCAAAAAAAGAAGAGGGAATTTATAAAACTTTTTTCCTAGAATTATCTTAGTTTTTTACCCTTATAGTTTCTTTTTTTCTAAAAACCTACCTGTTGAAAATCAAATATCTTTCACCACCAAGTTCAAAATCATCAGAGACTATGAAATTTTCATAAATAAATTCACTTATCCAGTTTCTGTTTGCTTTAAACTTTTGCCGGCTGCCCAAACTTTTTGTTGGAAAACTCACGACAATTTTATCAGAAATTTTTGAAAGATTTTGAATTAATTCTTTTGAATAATCTCTCTTTAGCGATTCCAGCGCATCAATAACCTTAAATAAAAAAATAATTCTTGGTTTCTTCTCTTTTAAAATTATTTTTTTCACTTTTTCGGATTCAAATAAGCTAAGATGAAAAGATTTTCCATTTAATTTATTTTTTTTAAAATAAAAATTCATAAGTTCAACTAATTGCCCGACAGATTCAATCGCAGTATAATCTATTTCAAGTTCTTCCTCTTTGAAAAACTTGTAGCTAAATCCGTTTATTCCTGCACCTAAGTCAATCACACTCGCTTTTTTAATTTCCCTGAAAATTCTTTTATAAATTTCTTTGTAAAATGGCATTCTTTCCTTCGTGGAAATATGTTTTCTAAGAATCCATTCAGGGTCTTTATTTTTTGGGGATAAAAGTTTCTTGCTGACAAAAGCGCTGAAAATTTTTCTTAATAACTCTTTTGTAAGTTTTATTTTTTCATCATCGGTTATTTGTTTTTTTTCAAATTGTTCATAAGCCATTTTTATGTCAATTTCGGGAAGTTGGGAGAATTCTCTTTTTTTCCTTATTTCATCAAGAATTGACTTATTCATAAATTTTTTAAGTTAATCTATCTTAAAGATTTTACTATGTTTATTAATTCAGAATATAATTTCAATAAAAAATTTTGCGAAATACAAAAATTTCCATCTTGGGCGGGAATTATTGAGCAAAATTTTGAGAGGAGAACCTTAGCATGACAGTTAATGCGCATCCGGAGTATATAGCAGCAGAGAAAGAATATTATTCTGCCCAGAATGATGAAGACAGATTGCTTGCCTTGGAAAAGATGATTTCTGTTTTGCCGGGGCATAAAGGAGCAGAAAATTTGCGCGCACAGATAAAGCTGCGTTATAAAAGATTAAAAGAAAAAATAGCAAAAGAAAAAAAATCAAAAAAAGGAAGTTCAAAAACAGGGATAAAAAAAGAAGACATGCAGGCGGTTATCGTGGGAAAAACAAAATCTGGAAAATCCTCTTTAATTTCATTCCTTACTAATGCAAAGCCGGAAATTGCAGATTATGAGTTTACTACAAAATTTCCAATAGTGGGAGTGATGGACTATGACGGAGTAGGAATTCAGGTGATAGAAGTCCCTGCAGTTGAATCAGAATATTATGACCGAGGAATTGTAAACAGTGCAGACACAATCTTAATTTTGATAACAGAATTAAGCCAGATTCCTGAAATTGAGAAGATTATAGAACGCGCTCCTGGAAAAAAAATAATAGTATTCAATAAGGTAGATTTGCTTTCAGAAAATGAAAAGAGGAAAATTTTTGCAACTCTGCAGAGTAAAAAATATAATTTCGTTCTAATTTCTTCTAAGACAAAAGAAGGAATATCCGAATTAAAAGAAAAATTATTCAAAAGTTTTGGAAAAATAAGAGTCTACACTAAACAGCCGGGAGAACGCGAAAAAGCAAAAAAACCGATAATTCTCTCTCCGGAGAGCACGGTGAAAAATGTGGCAGAAAAAATATTAAAGGGGCTTTCAGAAAAAGTGAAGGAAACACGGATCTGGGGACCAAGCTCAAAATATTCCGGGCAGGTCGTTGGGTTAAATCACAAGTTAAAAGATTTGGATGTAGTGGAATTTAAAACTCGTTGATTTGAAATTAATTTAGTGAGCGAGTTTACGAGTGAACACCAGGACGGGAGGATCTGAGACAAATCAACAGAAGAAAAAGAGTTCAAACCAGGATAATTATTTTAAGAATACATATAGATAAACAATTTTAAAAATTAATAAAAGATTTAACTAAATTCATTTAAAAGGTTATTTAATTCATCGAGTGCTTTTTTTGGAGCTCCTTTTGAAAAATGATTTCTTGCGGGTTCAAGTATTTCAATTAACGAATCTGCAACCGAATTCTTTAAATCGGTAGGATGTAATTTCCCGGAAGCAAAATCTTCTTCTAATCGTTTATAATCCTTGTACAAAACATCTCCCCCAAATTTTTCTTCCCTTTTTATCAAAAGTTTTTCTTTAATTGGGAAGATAAGACTCTTCACCCAATCTAAAATGGGATTAAACTCAACTTCTTTTTCTTGACAAAATGCTTTGGATATTTTTCTTTTTATCTCATCAGGAGAATCATGAACAAAAATGCAGGTATCAGGTTTTGATTTTGACATTTTCAAAGAACTCCATAATTCTTGAAGATTTTCTTTCTTTACTGGCCATTCAGGAGGTTTTCCTAAACCCAAAATTAATTTATGATGAACTGCAACAGGTTTTATCTGTTCTCCCTTTTTATTTAGAAGGGGAAAAAAAGAAAGTTTAGGAGCAACATCAATAGCAATAACTTGAGCTTTTCTCTGATCTAACCCCGCATGAGCAAGGTTAACTCCTTGAATAAAAATATCTGCAACTTGCATGGGAGGGTAAATTAATTTTGCAAAATCAACATTTCCCTCTTCTTTTCTTCCAAGGATAGTTATACTTCGTTGAATTCTTGAAAGAGTCGTGTGTTTGCTTATATCTATGACAGTCTCCCAGTAAGTATCATTATTATGATAAAGATCCGTTCCAAGAACAAAATTTAATTTTTTAGGATTTCCTCCAACACATTTTAAACTAGCAATCATTCCTTCTTTAAAATACCCCAAAGCAATTTTTTTTATATTATTAGGATTTCCTCCAAGTTTATCATTAATCCAGGTATGCCAATCTGCCAAAAAAATAGTGCAATTAACCCCTGCATCGATAAAATCCTTAACTTTTAACATGCTCATTAATCCTGTTCCTAAATGGATTTTTCCTGAGATTTCGAATCCAATATAATGTTTCAAGGGCTCTCCTTCTTCAATCATTTTTTTCAGTTCTTCTTCTCCAATTATCTCTTCAGTATTTCTTTTTATCAGCTGAAATCTCTCTTCATTATTCATTAAAATAAGACAAACTTTTGATTATTAAATTTTTAGGTATAATTGAAAACAGAATTTAGTCTTCCCAAGATTACCTCACGGACGTATATAACCCCAACCTTTAGATTGTTTTTTGGTTAATTCACCGACTGCAGAAGGGACAATTATTGCTAAATCCAGCATTTCTTTTTTTGTTAGGTTATGATTACGCATAGCATTGGCGCAGGCAGCAAAAATAACCCCGTGTGCAGCAAGCTCTTTAAGTTGAGATTTATATTTAGAATTATTTGTTAACAAAGTTATTGCTTCAAAGTTAGCGACTAATTCTATTTTTACATTTGACTCCCCGAGATCAGCAAGAAGATTATTAACATTTTCCAATACGAGATCAATTCTTGAGAGGTAGTCCACATGAAACAGAACTTTATATGCCGATTTCATATTATAAAATAAGTTATATTCTCTAATTTATATAGTTTATCAAAAAGAGAATTTTAAAGGGAAATTTTATATTAATCAAGTTAAAATTTATACATAAATTAAAAAACTTTTTTTATTTTTTCCAGTGATGCTTATTGAAATCCTGCTTGCGGTTTTCATTGGAATTCTGGCAGGAACAATTACCGGCATTCTTCCAGGAATCCATATTAATTTAGTTGGTGCAATTTTAGTTGGATTGACTGTAACAATTTTTTCTGGAATTCCCCCAATTTATTTGATTATCTTCATTGCTTCAATGGCGATAGCTCACACTTTCATTGATTTTATCCCGTCTATTTTTTTAGGCTGCCCGGACACAGATACTCAGCTTTCAGTTTTACCCGGACATGAAATGTTAAAAGAAGGAAGAGGCTATGAAGCAGTAAGATTAACTTCAATCGGGGGAATTCTTGCAATTTTTATCTTAATAGTTATTTCTTTTCCCTTATCTTTCATTATATCAAAAATTTACAATCCGATTCATGCAGTAATGTTCTGGATATTAATTTCAACCTGTTTAATCTTGATTTTGACAGAAAAAAATAAAATTTCTGCATTATTTATTTTTATTATTTCTGGAATTTTGGGGTTATGCGTTTTAAATTTAGGAATTAATGAACCCTTGCTTCCTATGTTGACAGGATTATTCGGAAGTTCGATGTTAATTGGAAGCATAAAAAATAAAATTCAAATTCCCCCTCAGGAAATAACCGAACCAAAAGAAAAAAAGTTAAAACCGGTTTTAGGTTCAGTAATTTCTTCTCCTCTCTGTGGATTTCTTCCGGGGCTTGGAAGCGGGCAGGCGGCAATTCTTGGAAGTGCAATATTCAAAACAGATAAAAAAGGATTTTTAGTTTTGATTGGAGCAACAAATATTTTAGTGATGGGGTTTTCTTTTGTATCATTATATGCGATTTCAAAAGTAAGAACCGGAGCAGCGGCTGCGATACAGGATATAATTGGAAGCTTATCCTGGAAAAATTTAACAATAATTTTATTTGCAATATTGCTTAGCGGAATTCTTTCTTTTTTTCTGGTAAAAACATTAGCTAAAATATTTTCTCAGAAAATTCACAGGATAAATTACTCAAAATTATCAATAATCACTTTAGTCTTCCTGGTTACAATTGTTTTTTTATTCTCCGGATTTATCGGAATCCTTATTTTAATCTCTTCAACTTTGGTGGGAATTTATGCTAATTCATTCCCCGTAAAAAAAACTCAAATGATGGGGTGTTTGCTTATTCCGACGTTAATTTATTATTTTTCACAAACCTTTGGCTAAGTAAGATTATTCTCAATGGCATAAAGACAAATTTGTCTTGCTCCTTCTTCAGTATAGCCAAATTTAGTCTGAAGATTAGCCAATAAAGAAGTTACTTCTGTCCTTAATTTTCTGTCATACTTATTAAAAGCTTCTTCTTTAAAATCCAAAATTGCTTTTTTGAAATTTTCATTTTCTTTCATAGGAAGTAGAGCATTTTCTTTGCCATTTTGGGTGTATTTTTTGAATAAAAAAGAATATTGTTCAGTTTCAGTAATTGATTTTCCCTGAATCCCCATTTCTTTAGTCAAAGTTTTAGAAACATAATCTCTCCTCATGGACTCACGAAACCCAAGTCGATTTTCAGAAGAACAACTTCCAATTAAGACTATTTCAATATTTCCAAGATAATCATCAGTCACTTCCACCACCTCTTGAGTAAAGGGGCAATGAACTTTAACTTCATTCCCTGGATTAAAATTAATGGCATAAAGATAATTCTGAATATCTTTAGTAATTTGAACAGAATTATAATTGTATATTGAATCTTTTATTTCTTGAGCAATTGTAAAATCATAAAAAGATTTAACTGAATCCAAAAAATCTTCGAAAAGGGGAATATCAAATTCACCGGATTTTTCATTAAAGAAAGAGTAAACATCTTCCATAGTTATCAATCGGTCTTTTTTATGGTGTAAAGATAAAAAATAATTCAATACCCTGATTGATTCTCTTCCGGAAAGACCCTTCATCCCCTCAGCAGGAACTCCTTCTTTGTCTAATTCTGATTCTGCAATAATTTCCTTTCTGGTTTTATTATCAAAATTTCTCCTATCTTCTTCAGTAAGCCAAAGAGGAATATTTCCTCCGTAAATTTCCATCTTTAATAATAAACCTCCTTCGTCAAGAAATTTTTTATAAACTTTTTTATGACTTATCCATTTATCTATTGCCTCAGAGTCTTTATTAAACCTAGTCGAAATAATTATTCGGGCAAAATTTTCTAAAACTCCAGGAAGGAAATAAGACCTTAAATTTGAAGCAAATTGTTTTTCATAAATTTTAACTTCAGTAGAATAGTCCAGTACATAAGGAACCTTTACTTTTACAACCCTGTCTTTAAAAGAAGGAATTCCCTCGTATAATTTTGCATCCTCCGGATTCATTGAACCAATAAATAAAGAACGGATTGATTCTTCTACATTTTGTACTTTATGAACTCCGTCGCTGACTATACCATGAAGATCTAATAATCTTTTGCGGTTTTCATCTTTGATATCCATTAAGGCAAAAACTCCATTATTTGTTCTTGCGAGATCTGAAAAAATAAATTGAACTGCATTGCTGTCTTTAAAAAAAGTGTCTAATCTTTTTTGCAGGAATTCATTGGTATTTTCCCCGCGGCCAATGGGATCTGCAGAATTAAAAATGCTGATCCCTTCCCCCAAATTTTTATTGAAAGAGTACCTTCTTGGATAAATCATCCTTAACACTTTTGAACTGCTTTTTAATTTAGCAAACAATCTTTGATAAATAGAAGAACATATGCTACAGGGTTCTCTTTCAAAAACCCATTCAAATTCTTTTTCATGAAATAATTTCTCTCTGGCAGGCTTGTCAGTAATTAAATCTTCAAGGAATTTTCGTCTGTGAGATTTAGGGATTTGCAGAATTGGATGATCATGGCTTGGGCAGGGGATATCAAAATATTCATCAGAGTTATCAGGAGAGTTTGTTTCTTTTTCTGTACAACCGGTGTCAAATCCAAGTTTTCCTCCCCCAAATCCTGATTCTCCATCTAATCTCCAGACGGTTTCATAAAGTTCTCCTTCGGGGAGATGGGTGTAATCTACAAGACGATTTAATAAGTTGGTTAAAAAAATACTCTTTCCGCTTCCAGGGGGTCCCTCAAAAAGTATTATTTTATGACTAGGAGAACCTTCCCTAAATCCCGAAACTAAATTCATTAATCGGTTTGCCAAAAGCCGATCTGCAAAAAAAGGATTATCAGATTCTTCCAGTAATTTTGAAAAATCATATTTGCGGTAACCAATATTTTCAGGATCATTAGGATATTCTTCAGTTCCTTCCGGGACATAAAAGTGCATCATATCATAAAAAAGTTGAAAGATATCACGAAAGGTAGTTTTGGGATTTTTAGAAACAATGTCCAAGAATTCTTCAAATGGAATAGGAAGATATCTCCTTTCCCATTTTAGATTGGCTCCTAAATTTTCTAAAGCAGAAATTTCTTTCATAAAACCTCCCTTGAAATTTTTCTATTTTCCATTGTATATCTAACTCTTTGCCATTCCGGCTCATCTTCATCTGCGGGAATCCCTGCAAAAAAATGTGGAGGGAAGGATTCTTCTTTTTCAATTAACTCGGTGGTTTCAAGCTGAACTTTTCCCCCCCAAAGATATTCTATACCCAGCATAGTATTTGCAATATAATCTTTAACCAAAGGTTTACCTTCAAATTGATGAGAAAGATAAATCAAAGAATCATCAGTCTTCTCAGAATCAATTTTAATATCCGGAGGATGATAAAGACTTTCCAAAAGCATACTCTTATAATCTTTAGCTTTTTTGCTTTTTACATAAACCTCAACCACTCCTTTTTGTGGATTAAATCTCTGTCCAAGAATAAGCAAATGATTAGTATCAACAAAATCTTGATCCACAAAAGTGTTTATTACTGTAAAATCAGAAAAAGATTCCCTTAATTTAAAAATTGCTTCCTGCCCTTTTCCGGTTTTCTGATCATAATATTTCCTTGCATCAATTATTTGAACTCTTTGAAAGTCTAACGACATTTTTCCTTTTTCAGCGAGATCTTCCACATATTCAAATAAAGCTTTTCCAATGGCATAAGGATTCAGACCCATGCGGGGCATAGTAGTTGCCTTTGAATTAAAAATAGCGTAATCTGTTTCATGAGTATTCAAAAGTCCATCCTGCCTGAATAGTTTATCATGCCAATAACTAGCCCAACCCTCATTCAAAATTTTAGTTCTAATCTGAGGGGCAAAATAAAGGCCGGTATTCCTTACAACATGCATAATGGGAATCATCCATTTATTTTCTTCCTTTTTTAATTTTGGAGAGTTAAGGATTAAAAATTCAAGTAGATCTTTTGATTTTTCTTTTTTCTTATCCAAATTTTTTTTGAACCGTTCTGCAAATTCCGGATGTTTGGTTTGAACTTCGGAAAAGAAAAGAGATTCTCTTAAAGATTCGTCAGGAATTGAATTAAATCTTTCAAGTTCTTTTAAAAATTCATGAGGAAGTAATTTTAATTCTCCCTGCAAAAAAGAATTAAAATAAAAATCAAGTTTCTCAGAAAGAGCTTTCTCTTCCGGAAATTCTTCTTCAGCAAGCTCCCGATAAAATCCAAGAATGTTATCTATTCCTCTGCTGAATTCAATGGTATAATCAACCCATCTCCCTTTTTCTCCTCTTAATTTGGCAATCAATCTTTTATCTGCAAGAGCTTGTCCTACAAAATCATCATTCCATGTTTTTTTAAATAATCTATTATTTTGAAAAAAGTCTATATGTGCTAAAACATGATAAAAAATTGCAGCATTCATCCAGTCAGGGTTATTATCATTGTAAAATGAAATTGCAGGACGGGAATTTATAACTGATTCATAAGGATTATTTGGATAAAGTTTATACTCCCCTTCTCCATGCAAAACTTCAACATCATTAACCCAATAATCATACAATGTAGGAACGAAAGTTTTTGGAGATAATCTTGTCATCTCTCTGTTTGTAACAATATATTCTAAAGTTTCATCTTCAAATTTTAAGCCAGCTTCTCTTGCTCTCGCTTTGCAATTCTCCATTATTTTTTTTGTGTGTTGATCGATTAGTTCCATTATGAAATTAATTTTTTAATTCCTTCAATTATTCTATCATCGGTTGCTTCTTCTTCAGAAAAGCTATCGAGTCTAATCAAGCTTGGATTCTTTTCTAAAAGCCCAGTTTTTTTTATTGAAGTTTCTAATGAGGTTTCTTCCCCGTGGGAGATTATTGTAATGCCAAAACGATTTGTATAAGATAAAATTCCTTCTGTTTCTTTTGAAATTTTTTCATATTCATCATCAGTCATCCAATCATCCCCGTCAGTTCCATGAAATATATAGATATTATAATTTCTTGCAAGATTTTCTTTTTGAACAATTTCATTTACCAAGTGATATGCTGAAGAAACCAAAGTTCCTCCTGCAATCTGTGAATTATAGTAGGTATAAAAGTCAGGAACCTCTTTTGCCTCATCATCATGCAAAATAAATCGGGTCTCCACTCGATTTTGATATTGATATAAAAGCCAACTGTAAATCAAGAGATGTTGCTGTACCACAATCTCTGTAGGCATGCCACTCATTGAACCAGAATAATCTCTTAGAAAGAAAACAACCGCTTCAGATTCAAAATCTCTTTCTCTCGATAAGATCTGATAAATCATATCATTTCTATCAATAAGAAGATCCCGGGAATTTATTGGACTATTTTTTGAAACTCTTCCAAGAATGATATTAGTTTCAATAATTTTTTTCAGAGTCTCTCTCTTGTCAAGAACCTGCCCCGTTTTTTCATTTCTATCTGTAAGATCATATTTAAATTTAGTAAGAGAACGTTTCTTGCCCTTTTCCTTCAGATTAGGAAGTAAAAATTTTTCTGTTAAAATTTTTCCTATTTCATAGGCATTGGAAGTCATATCGTGACCTTCTCCTCCTCCCTGACCTGCTCCTGTTCCAGCATTTTCTCCTCGGATAGGAATTTCTCCGATAACTTCTCCTTCTTCTTCACTGCCAGAACCTCCTTCACCGGTCTGTTTTTTCATTATTCTTGGATCATGATAAAATTTTTCTTCGGTTGTAGCAGGAACAACGATTACTTTTGTCCCTTTTCCGGGGGTTGGTTTAACCAAAGGGCCAATTTTAATTTTTCTTGGAAAACCGTCATTTTCTCTCTGAATGTCTCTTTCAAGCAATTCATCCAAAGAACTTAAAGAAACAGCAGAAGAGGGAAAGTATTGATAAAAAATTTCAAAGTCATTAATAGAATAAATATCAGGCAGACCTGAAAAAACATCACGGATTATTTCTTTTCTTGGAACCTCTTCATTATTTTTTTTTATTATCATCCATGGGTTAGTATTGCAGTTTAAATTAAGCTTCATCATCATGAGTACAGAAGTATTCTATTGTTTTCTCTGCGCAGGTTTTGCAATAACCTAATTTGTTAACCATAGTGCCTATCATTCTATGATACAACTTATCATTCTCATCATTAGTCCTGTTTGAAAGAGCACCAACCAAACTTCCAGCGCTGTTTATGTCAGACATTAACCTAACGTCAGTAACTGCTTTAACTAGCTCATTATTATCCATAAAATTGTAGTGAGAATCTGCAGTTATTTTCTGACCATAAATCTTAGTGATGGTATTTCTAAAATTTTCTCTTTGTTCATTACTTTTCAAACCAAGTCGGTCTTCAACACTTTCAATAAATCTTTCATCAATTTTAATAGCTTTAATTTTTTGTGATTGGGGATCTTTGTAAGTCCATAATTTATCCGGACTCAAATCTTTTGCTCCTTTTCCAACAATCATATTGACATAATTCATCACTTCATTTTCAATTGCCCGGGGTTCATCCATGTAAGCATCAAAAATCGTTTTCATAACTTGTTCTCTGTAAAGAGATTTTGCAAGAATAAGGTCTTTAAGATATTTTGCGCGGTCATTTGTTTCAGGAACATAGTCAAGGACAACTTTTTCTAAAGCTTTGAAAGCATCTCCAGCATACATGCACTGTCCCTGATGAGTTTCTGCATCAGATAATAAATTCATAATTGCCCTCCCCAAGGATCTATGCCCTAATCCCTTTTGACCAAATCTTTTTGTTATATCAGGATCTTGGGCTAAATCACTAACAACTTCTGCCAGAGTTTTCAAACTTTTTTCTCCTGCAATTTCTCCTGCAGCAAGTTTTAAAATTTCCACGGGGGTAAGTTTATCAGATTCCGGCATTCTTGTAAGAGTAATTGCCACAGAAAGAGCATAATTAAGATTAGGATCTTCATGCAAGGGTTGCCCGGTAAAAGTAGTTTTCTTTTCTGTTCCCCCGAGAGCATAAGAAGTTAATTCTTTTTGTAAACGATAATCAGTATTATGAGACATAAAGCATCTCTGACATCTGTCAATTATAGGAGCTTCCTCTTTGCCTTCTCTAAATCGTTCATATTCACTGTTGTTGCTTGTTGCAATTATTAAGGTATCAATGGGCCATCTAAATCCTTTCAGTTCAATTGTTCTGTTTTGGATTACTCCAAGATAAACATTAATCAAATCAACTTTGTTCTTGAAAAGTTCATCGGCAAAATGAATCCCTCCTCCCGCAACTCTTGCAAGTGCACCTTCACGAAGATCGTAATAGTAAGGATGATCTCCTTCTTCTAATTGTAATAATCTTGTTAATGAACCATCTCCAAGCAAATCAATTTTAGAAGAAGTTATTTTATCTCCTGCAGGATATTTTCCGGTGAGTATTCCACTATTCTGGCTTATTGGAACTTTTACAACTTGCAGATGTTGTTTTATTTTTTCAATATCTCCCCCACAAAATTCTCTTAATTCAGTTAAGATGCGATCACTACACGCCCCTAACGGACGATAATTTTTTAGAAAAAATTGAATTTGAGAATCATTAAAACCAAATCTTGAAAGAAATTCCAAACTCTCATTTTGGGACTCAAAAAGGTTCAATGCAAGAATCATAGGATCCTCAAAAGTTTGGGACTCAATCTCTTGGAGATTTCCATAATGGCCCAATTCAGACAATCCGGTAAACCTAAATGTAAATCTTTGATTTTCTGGCATAGAGGTAAATTTTCTGTATGCATCAGAAAGATAATCTCCAAAAAAAGTTTTTCCGTTTCCTGGTTCCCCAATTAGAACAAAGGCAGTTTCCTTTGAAGAGCCGCCTTCAGCAGCATCTTTTACATAAGAAACAAATTCATTAGTTTCATCAAACATACCAATGAGATGTTTTGGGCCTCTTCTAAAAATTTCAAAATCAAAAGTGGGTTTTCCGTTAACAGTTATTTTCTGAACAGAATCAGGACCTCCAAGAATCATTCGGGATAATGACTGAAAAACGTTTTCAAAATGCCGTCTCCCCTCCTTAACCTCTGTGAGATGGTTTTCAAGAGTTTCTGCTTGAACCATATTAAGTTCTTTTTGTAAACCATTGGAGTATAAAAAGATTATTATAAAATTAAATAACTTTTAGAAGAGGAAGAGTACTGCTGTTTTTCAGAAGGATTTATCAGCACAAAAAAACATTTATAAACTACTGCTATTTTATCACAGTATTGTAATTAAATAACAGGAGGAAAAAAATGAGTTTAATACATATAACGGAAAAAAACTTTGATAAGGAAATTGTGCATTCAGATATTCCCGTAATAATTGATTTTTGGGCAGAATGGTGCGGACCTTGTCAGATGATGGGACCAGTATTTGAAAAGCTTAGCAAAGAGTATACGGGAAAGTTGAAATTTGCAAAAGTGGATACTGAGTCGGAACCTGAGATTGCAATGCAGTTCGGAATTCAAGGAATCCCTTCACTTGTGGTAATACATAAAGGAAGAGAAGTCAGCAGAATTGTCGGATTTGCTCCTGAAGCAGTCTTGAAACAAAAAATAGATTCAATCTTAAAACAGATATAAGATGGAAAAATATGATTTAGTTATAATTGGGGCAGGACCAGCAGGGTTGACTGCAGGAATTTATGCTGCAAGATACAAGCTTAATGTAATAATCCTTTCAAAAGACATGGGAGGACTGGCTGCGACTGCCCATAGAATTTGCAATTTTCCCTCTTACGAAGAAATAGGAGGAATGCAGTTGATGGAGAGAATGACAAATCAGGCATTAAAATTAGGGGTGAAAATAAATTATGAAACTGTCCTGGAAATAACAAAAAATAAAGAGTTCATAATCAAAACTTCTTCAAAAGAGTATTCATCGAAGAAGGTAATTTTTGCGGGAGGAACAGAAAGAAAAAAATTAAATGTTCCTGGAGAAGAAAAATTATTGGGAAGAGGAGTCAGTTACTGTGCAACCTGTGATGCTGCTTTTTTCAAAAATAAAATTGTTTCCGTTGTAGGGGGGAGTGACGCAGCTCTGACTGCAGCATTGTTGCTTTCAGAATATGCTGAAAAAGTATTCATAATTTACAGACAAAAAGAATTTTCTAAAGCAGAACCCGCCTGGGTTGATTTAGTCAGAAAAGAGAAAAAAATAAAAGTTTTATTTGAAGAAGAAATAAAAGAGATAATGGGAGAAGTAAAAGTTGAAGAAATAAAATTAAGTTCAGGAAAAAAAATAAAAGTCGACGGAGTATTTGTGGAAATAGGTTCTGTTCCAAAATTAGATTTGTTAAACTCTTTAAAAATAAGGACTGAAAACAGAGGATATATTCTTGTAAATGAAAATCAGGAAACAAATGTTCAGGGATTTTATGCTGCAGGAGATATTACAAACAATGAATTAAAACAGATAGTTACTGCAAGTGCAGGAGGAGCCATTGCAGCTTACAATTCATATAAATCGATTAAAGGAGGGGATTAATGTCCATAGATTTTGCATGCAAAGCATTCAAATTGCAGGAAGTGATAAAATGCGGGCTCTCTTTGACAAAAGCAGATTTTGAAGTAATGAATTTCTTGATTAGGAAAAATGAATTTTTCTCCAGTAACAAAATCTCGAAAGAGATAAACCTGGAAATTTCAACAGTTCAGAGGGCATTAAAAAAATTATTTGAAAAAGGGATAATCACAAGAAGCCAGAGAAATTTGCAAAATGGAGGATATGTTTACATTTATAGAACAAACAGCAAAAAAGTAATAAAAAATAAGGTGATGGAAATCGTCGATAATTGGGTAAAAAAAGTAGAATCTGAATTTGATAAGTGGTAAATATATTTTAATCTAAGATGAAAACACTTTTTATTTATGGATCAACTGGAGATTTGGTAAAGAGAAAAGTAATTCCCGCATTGCAAAAAATAAATATCAAAGTTCAAATTTTTGCATTAGGCAGAAAAAATCTGGAGAATAAAGAATATCAGGAGATTGTTTGCGAAGGAAAATGCAGCAGCAATTTTAAGGAAAGAATAAATTATTATGAAAACAGTTTAGAACGGCAAAAGTGCGAAACATGTGATGATTTATTAGATAGGAAAAAGACAAATTTTTTTTATATTTCTCTCCCTCCAAAAATGATAAGGAATGCCTTAACTCAGATAATTGCAATAAAAGAAAAAGGATTCAAAGTGAAAATCTTAATCGAAAAACCTTTTGGGGAAAATTTAGAAGATGCAAAAAATTTAGAGAAGTTTATTATAAAAAATAATCTAAAAAAAGAGGTTTTATTATCAGATCACTATCTTTTCAAAAAAGGAATAATCCGATTAAAACCAAAAAAATTCAAAAAATTAAAAATTGTTAGTTTGGAAAAAGTAGGACTGGAAGGAAGAGCAGGTTATTATGATGAAATAGGGGCTCTCAAAGATATGGTTCAAAGCCATTTTCTTAATATTCTTTTTAAAATATTTCCGGGAATAAAAAAAGAAAGAATAGAGTTAAAAGAAATTATCAGAAAAAGGTATAAAGATTATGAAAAAGAGTTGGGTAAAAAAAGCAACACGGAAACTTATGTTAAGATAAGATTAATTATCGAAAACAAAGAGATAGAATTTGAAACAGGAAAAAAATTTGAGGATAAAGAAAGTTATATTCAGATTGACCGTAAAAAAATAGAATTAAAAGAGGAAAATTCTTATGAACAGGTATTTAAGGACTTTTTCAGAAGAAAGGAAAAAAATTTTCCAAAAATAAAACAGGCAATTGAGAACTGGAAAATTACGGAAATGATAGAAAAACAAATGAAAAAAGAGGAATTAACTAAGTATTAGAAAATTCATTAAAAGCTTTTTGCTTTATGTGAATGAAATGAACATAATACAAAATTTCCTGTTTTGCTTTATGCGAGCGTTAGCGAGTATAATCCAAGAATCAAAACCATTTATTAATTGATTCTTGCTTCTCTAATTCTTTTCCAAAAATACTGTCAATATTATCTTTTAAAATTTGAAGGTTTTGTTTCAGGTAAGTGGAAAGATTATATCTCTCAGCTAAAATTAAAGCAGGTTCAAGATATTTCTTTATTCCCCCTTCGTTAACAGTAAAAATAATTTTTCCTCCGCATTTGTTGCAAACTCCTGTTAATGGAGGGCGTCTCATAATTTCATTGCAGGAAACACATCTAAATCCCTGCATTGAAAATTTTCTCAGATTACCTTTTAAATCTTTGAGGAAATGTCTGTCAATTATCAATTTTGCAGCATCAGCAGTATCAACCGCTCTGATTTTTTCAACTAAATTCATCTGATGATCAACTTTATCCTGCATTGTTTCTAGGGATTTATAAGAAGAACATAAAACTCCGTCGTTAAAATTAGTAGTGTCATGAGTGTGCCCAATCCCAACAAAGGGATCTCTGCCTTCTTTCAAAAATAATCTGACATTAGGAATTGATTTTATTTCAGAAGAATGTTTTTTCTGTTCAGCAAATTGATAAAGTTCAAGAGGGTATTCATAGGTTAATTCTAAATCCAAAATCTGGTCATCAACTTCCCCTGCATCAATTTTGCCGTTTAAAACCAGAGGAGCATCCTGAGTTCCTCCACGATGTCCGGGTAAAAATTTCCTGGAAAAATTAAGCAAAACATCGCCCAAAAGCATAACTGCCGCTTCATCACCATCACAATCCCTTCTTATTGCGGCATGCATGTATGGACTTGCTAAAAGTCCGAGAGTATTTGAAAATCCTATAAACCTGCATATTACTCCCGCACAATTGTGAGGGGCCATGCAAACTCCAATCTGCCCAACAATATCTTCTCGTTTTTTGACATTGTAAAAAGATTTTTGATGATAAAATTTTTCCAGAAGAAAATCCACAAACTGAGAAACTCGGACAAAAACATCATCTGCTTTTTCATCGGTGGATTCGGGGGAGCAGGGTAAAATCACATCATGAGGCATCAATTCAACAATTTGATTTTCATCAACCAAATCTTTTCCATAAATATCTTTGTCATAACCGAGGGATTTTATTTTCTCAACGCTTACAAAAATTTCTTTTGGTTTAAATGAAATAATTGGAAGTTCAGTTGCATCAAATCGTATTGTCCCGTCTTTGTTAACTTGCAAATTATATTTTGCTCGTGCAATTCCTTTTGCTAAATTTTCAAGATTATGCCCTTCAGAAGAAGTGCCCCTTATCCCTTTAATTAGAGGGGGAATTTCAGATTTCTCCATACCCAAAATCTGGACCGCTTTATCAAAATAATGTTTTATATCCAGATTGAAAGTGGAATAAGAAACATTAGAATGTTCCATACATGGTTGATGAGAAGTTTTATCACATTCTCTGCAATAAAAAAGTTTTTTACATATTGCCCCGCAGTCTTCACAGGTGGAGTAAATAGTTTCTTTTTTGCAGTTTTCACAATAATTTATAGGGAAAGTGCTTCTTATTTTTCCGGCCTCATATGCCGCCTGGACACTTCTTAATCGCCCTCCTTCATTTCCAATGGGGAATAAAACATTTGGGCTGCCAATCAATTTTCTTAATTTTGCTTTTTCAGGTCTGCCCATTCTTGCCCCGAGAAATTCCCCCGCTTTATCTTTAATGGTAAATTCAGAAACAGAATTAATAATTTTTAGGATTAACTCTCCCTCTTTTATCTGGTCTTTTTCTTCTCCCAATGATTCTAAGAAAGAATCAGGATTAAATTTTGGTTCATCAACAAAATTTACTAAAAGTTCATCGTTTTTAATAGAAGAAAAATCAACACCCAGATTAATCAATAAAGCCCTGCTGTTTATTTCGTTTAGAACAACATTTTCAATGGTTACCTCATGCTCAATTCCCAAAAGTTCAAGTGCTCTTTTTGCATTTTTAAATTTCTCCTGATCTGATTTATTATAAGGGAAAATAATTTTTTCGTTCCATTTAGAATTTTTCAACCACTTTATTAATTCAAAAAATTGTTCTTTTGAAATTTGTGTCCAGTAAAAAATGTAAGCAGGATGAAGAGGAATCTTAAAAATCCTGCTGAGTTCAACTGCCCGGTCAAAAGAGATATTAAAACAGTTTATTTCTTTTTCAAGATCAGGATATTTTTCTTTCAGCTCAAGCTTCCACCATTCTTCAACATAACCGGGTTTGATTAAAGCAGAATTTCTGTTTGCAACGTCGCTAAATGGAAAAAGAATGTCTCCAAAATAAATTATTTCTTCCACGTCGGGATAAATTTTTTTTGCTTCTTCTTTTGATTTTAATTTCCTTACGCTCCCATTAAATAATTTTACAACAGGACCGTCGATACTATCGCAGGAAGTCACAACGCAGCCTTTTGTTGGTTTTTCAATTTTTAACTGGGTGCCGATTGCGATAAAAGAATCCGAAATTCCCATTGTTGCGGGATGCATAGAAGTTGCACTAAATCCTGAAACCCTCCCTCTACCATATCTGAATCTGAAGGCCCCAGATCTTGAAGGATGACCAAAAACAGGTCTTCCTGCTACTAAATCCTGAATATACGTCGGAGAATCAACAGTTTTTCCGGTATCCCTTTTTTCATGAAGTTTGACATATTCTTCTAAAAAATTAAATCCTGTTGCCTGGAAACCTTTATTCTGTGTCTCTTTTAAAAGTCTAAGTCCTTTCTTTCCTTTTTGTGCCAGTCCCTCTGAAAAAATCAGGCACATTCCTCCCCTTATTAAATTAGTATCGACCCTTGGCAGATTTTTGTAATTTGAGACTTCTATTTTTTCTGTTGGTTCCCCTGCTACCTGAATAGGAAGATTTTGAGCAAGGAAAGTTGCTTCCTGTTCAGTTGGAAGGTATTGCAGATTTGTAACGTATTCATGATAATCAAAATTTTCAGTCACATATCTTTTGACCTCATTCTCGTCTGGGTCGTATTTCGCATAACCAAACAATTCTCTTAAATAATCAATAAGCATTAAAACAACACAACTGGCAGTGGTTCCTGCACTTCTTATCGGTCCGGAGAAATATGCGATGAAGTATTCTTTATTATCTCTTGTCTTCCCCAACTTTAATCCGGTAAAACCTTCAATCGGGCTTGATACAACCCCTAAAGTAGTATAAGAAAAACCAATCCTGATTCCGGCATCAATTGCCTCAAGAAGAGAAGCAAACTTGCAAAATTTCTGTTTGGCAACTTCTTCTGCAATTTTAAAAGAAACTGCCATGCTTAATTTTCCATATTCTTTTTCTAATTCAATAATTCTTGGGGCAATATTTGTCCCTTCCATCTGAGGATATATTGTAGAAATCAAACCAACAACTTTTTCAGCAAGACTTCTTGCGAGAGGAATTTCAACTTTATTAACAGGATCTAAATTTTTAGCTCTCGCTTCATTTGCCCAGGAATAAATCTTTTTAACATCTTTTTCTAAATCTGAAAAATATTTTTGTGTTTCCATCCTCTATTAAAATTTAAGTTTTAATTACAAGCAGGTTCTATTGTTTTGGATTCAAGATTTTTTAAAACCTCTTTCCAACTTCTTACCCGGGTTATTAAAGTTCCATTTAAAATTCCCTGATTCCATGGATTATCCATCAAAAAAACAGGAATTCCCTTAGAATCACATTCAAGGGCATATTTCAGGCAATCTTCTACGAGGACTGAAGCACCCTGCTCTTTGCAGATTTGTGCTTTCGATTTCCCTCGGGGGTTATAACGGCTGGAAGAATAGAAAATATTAGAATATCTCCCAAAAAAATTTTCTTTCAATGAAGCATCAGTTATCTGATGATATTCATCAAAACGGGAAGTAACAATGATAATCTCATGTCCTGTTTCTTTTAGAAATTTAAATGCAGATCTAGCCCCTGGCAGAGGGGGAAGATTTCTAAAAAAAGGAGAATTATAAAATTGGCGTAATTTTTCTTCCACATATTCTGTTGGCTCTTTAAAAACATCTTCTAATCTGTAAGAGAACATATCTTTTCTTCTGAAAAAAGTTCCTGAAAGAAAGTTGTAATAAGACAAAAAAGGATCCATAAAATTAAATGAAACGTCATCAAGATCTACTGCTATTTTTTTGTTCATCTTATTCCTCCAATCTTTTATTCTTCAAAGTCCAAAATTTTAAGCGCTCTCGTTTTCAGGTTAAACATAGGAACCTTGCAAAAGTCAGGGTCATTTCCCATTTTTTCCTGATAGGGAGTCTTGCTTTCCCAGGAGGATACGGATACTATTAAAGTATTATTGTAATAAGAAACTGCATTTTTATGAATATGCCCTGAAACAAAAATATCGGGGATTTTTTTTATTACCATAAAATCTTCTTCAGAAGGGAAATACTGAACAGAAGAATGAGCAGGTGCAAGATGCCGATTTTTTAAAAGATAAGCCATAATTTTATCAGGAGAGTTTAATGCATCTTCCCGGATTAATCGTGGAATAGTATTGGCGTAATAAGGATAAGAAAATCCATGATAAGTTAAAATATCAAATCCGGAAAAATTATTTGTACTCCCTATATTCACATAAGCAGGATTTCCGGTAAGTAAAACATTTTTCAGATTGTGAATGCTCCATGCATATCTTTCACTTAAAATTGGCTGAGGTTCCATTAATCTGACTCCGTCGTGATTTCCCGGGGAAATAATTATCTGAATATCCGGCCTTATCCTAGAAAGTAATTGTGAAAGACCGATAAATTGTTCTTCAATATCTTTTATTTCCAAATCTCTTTCCTGAGTCGGATAAGTTCCAACTCCCGCGATTATATCTCCTACAAGAAAAAGATATTTTATTTTTTCAACTTCAGGGGTATTTGGGACTTTTCCGTTTAGATAGTCAATAAATTTCAGAAATTTTTCCCTTAAGAAAAGTTTACTTCCAAAATGAAGGTCTCCTAAAAATAAAGCATATTCTTCTAATGGAGATTTTTTTCTTTCCTGCAGGATAGATTCCGGAAAAACAATTTCATTCACAAAAATAATTTCCCTGTTTCCAAATCCACTAAAACCCAAAACAGAATCTAAACAAATTTCTTCTGCTTTTTCATAAAGTTTCTGGTTACTTTGACTGATTAGTATCCTTATCTTTCCTGTTAAATCTTCCACTTCCAAAAGCATATTTCTGTTTTTAGTAATAGTTTTTTCAGAGACTATCCCTATCACCGAAACACCTTCTTTCCCGCCGGAAATTTTATTTATTGAAACCAGATTTTTTAATGTTGGATTTTCCTGTAAAATTTTCCGGATTTCCAAAAAACGATTTCTGAAATATTTTGTAAAATCACTTACGTCTAATTTTTTTCTTGCTATAGGGGCAGGGGAAGAAATAATTTTTACTTTTTCATATTCTTTATCAGAATTAACTTCTTCTTTCTTTTGGGAAAACTCCTGTGAAATTTCAATGCTTAATCCAAGTTTTATTTTTAATTTCTCAAGATTTTGTTGATTTTCTTTTGGGAGCATAGAAAGGATTTGGCTGACCTTCTCACGATTCTGGCTGAATAAACTTTTAGTGATTATTCTCTGGTTAGTTGAATCTTTAATTTTTTCTATAATAAGTTTAATTAATTCTATATCAGTAGATTCATTAAACATTGTCAAAACTTCTTTATCCAAAAGAAATCCTTTTTGCATGCAAAATTGTAAAATTTCGTTGTTCATTTTAACAGTTGATGATTAATTATACAATGAATCTAAAATAATCTCTTTCGCCTTTTCGGTGATATCTTTTGAAATAGCCAGTTTAATTTCTCTCATTCTTCCTCCTCTTCCTTTTGAAATAACATTAACAGTTATAATCCCCAGCATATCAAATTCCTGAATGATATCACTGACTCTTCTTTGAGTAAGAATTTCTAATTTATTTTTAACACATGAATCCCGGTAAAAACTGTAAACTTCCCCGGTAAATAAATGCCCTTCGGGCTCTTTTTCTGAAAGTTGAATGATAGAGTTTAAAACAACCTGAAATTGTTTTGGTTCTGAACGGATTACATCCAAAATTTTATCTCTTTCTATTTTTTCATTAGCTTCATCTATATATTTTAAATAAATTTTATTTGAATTATCTCTTTCTGCCAATTCACCTGCAATTCTTAGTAAATCCAAAGCTCTTCTTGCATCACCATGTTCTCTTGCAGCCAAAGCAGCACATTTAGCTATGACTCCTTCTTCAATAACCTCTTCTTTAAATGCATCTTTTGCTCTTTTTGTCAGAATTTCCTGAAGCTGTATTGCATTATAAGGAGGAAAAACAATCTCTTCCTCTGAAAGAGAACTTTTGACTCTTGGATCGAGTTCATCAAGAAAAGTAAGATTATTGCTTATGCCAACAATGCAAATTTGAGATTTTGAAAGTTCAGGATTAAGTCTGGTTAAATTATAAAGGAAATCATTGGAAATCTTTTTAGTAGTTTGATCTATCTCATCCAAAATAAGAACAATCAATTGTTTTTCTGAATCTATAGTATCAATAAATTTATCATAAACTGCCTGAGTCGGAAGTCCTGTTGAGGGAATTTCTCCTCCAAACTTTTTGATTAATTCGGCAAGGATTCTATATTCTGTATCAGAAACTTTTTTGAGTTTGCAGTTAAGGTATTCTATTTTTAATTTAAAATCTGCATCTTTTTTTTCTCTTTTAAGTAATTCTTCTTTAACATACTGAATAGAAAGAGTCTTCCCTGTTCCTGTCTTGCCATAAAGGAAGAGATTACTGGTTCTTTCTCCTCTTAAAACAGGAGCTAAAATTGAAGCGATTTGTTTAATCTGTTTGCTTCTATGAGGAATATCTTCTGGTTGATAATTATTTTGTAATATTGATTTATTATTAAAAATGCTATTATTATCAAAAGCTTCAAATATTTTATCTAATTCATTATTTCCCATTCCACCCCCACACTACAATTTCCTATGGAAACTATTGTAGTAGAGTTTATCTCCGATGAGAATTATTAATTATAATTATATAAAGGATTATAACTACTAAAAAAGAAAAACACCTATATTTCAAGTGGAAAAGAACAATTTTAACAATTAACTGACAAATTATACTTAAATTTTTATTTTAATTTATTTTATTGTATTAGATATCTTAAAATATTATTTTTCTTAATTTATTGAATTAATTTTTATTATTTATTAATTTTTATTTATAATATATATAATATATAATATATAATTTTATAATATAAAGAAAAACAAACAAAACAATAAAATTCTTTTATAAATATTTCCAATCGAAATCATGGGGAGGGAGGGTACTAATAATAACTTAATTTTTTATTATTAATTTTATAAAAAGATCAATAAAACCAGTTATTTTCATTTAAATTATAAAAATTTCTTCAAAAAAGTTTTTTTATTTATATACTAATAAATCTATTTAATTTTACAGAAAAGTTTATAAATTATTTCAATATCATTTTGATATGCAAGGAAATAAAAACACATACACTTCTCTTATAGGAAAGATGATTGTGACAAAAGAAGGTAAAAGATTGGGTTTTGTTAAAGATATCTCATTTGAAACAAAATCGGGCGAATTAATCAATTTAGTGGTTAAAGATGCTACTCCTTATACAAGAAACCTTAATTTAGAAAGAACAAATGCCAGCGAACTTCTGATTCCCTACAACTCTATAATTGCTATAGGTGACTTTGTTATTGTTTCTGAAGAAGATTTAATTTAAATCTAATCTTTATCAATTATTATCAAATTCTATTATAAAAAATATAAATATTTAAAAACACTTCTTTTATTTAAATTAAATGAGACTAATTGCTTTTAATTTTACTAAATTAAACATAGAAAGACTAAAGGATAGTGTAGATAACTTAAAATTTAATACTAAAATAGACATTTCTTCTATAGAATCCTTAAAATCCGATTTTATTAAAGTTAAAGACGAAGCTTTGAAGATTAATTTTGTTTATTCTGTTAATTATGACCCTGATTTTGCTAAATTAGAGCTTGCAGGAACAATTATTCTCTCTGTTGAGCCAAGAATTGCACGAGAAGTTCTAAAAGGGTGGAAAGATAAGCAAATTATTGAAGATTTTAGGATATTCCTTTTTAATGTCATTTTAAGAAAAGCAAATATAAAAGCCCTTGAAATGGAAGAAGAATTGGGTCTTCCTTCTCACATTCCTTTGCCTTCTTTGTCAAAAGAAAATCTCCAGGAAAAGAAAGAGTAGATTTAAAAAAAATAATTCTTTTTCTTATTAATGAAAATTTCAGAACAGAAAAAAGAGAAAATTTTAGAGCAAATTCTCGCAACACTTTATTCCTCTTCTCCAAAACCTCTTTTTACAATGAACATTGCCCGGGAAATTGCCCGCGATGAGGAGTTTGTGAAGTTCCTTCTTCTTTCTCTCAAAAAAAAAGGGTTAGTGACTGAAATTAAAAAAAATCCCGAGGGCAAATCTTATCTTAAAAGGTCAAGATGGGTTTTAAGTGATATTGCTTATCAAACTTATAAAAAACATCAACAAGGTAACCTATAATCTTTTATAGGTCTTTTTTCTTTTAATCTGATGGATCAAATCAAGGAAGCGTTTCAAAAAGTAAAACAGGATATGGATGCGATGAAAGAAGAAATTTCTTCCTTAAAACAATCTTTGTCTCAAAATAATGATTTTATCTTGAAATTGGAAAAAGGGATAGAAGAACTATCTTCCCAAATTAAAGAGGTATCTAATAAAACTTCCCAAGAACCCCCTTATTTTCCTTCCTCTTGCAATCCAACAGATCTTTCCAAAAATCCAACAGTTCCAACAGATATTCCAACACAAAATGGGCTTTTTAAGGTCTTAAACCCTCAAAATTTAACCTTTTCCACTGGAAATCAAGGGGTTCCAACAGACAGACAGACAAACCAACAGACAAACCAACAGACACAAAAAGTATCATTTGACGATGCTTTAGACGTTTTAAACTCTTTAGATTCTTTTAAAAAAGAAATCCGGAGTAAATTTAAGAGGATAACTGATCAGGAATTCTTGGTCTTTTCAACTATTTATCAAATGGAAGAACAGGGGGAAGTTGATTATAAAGCGGTTTCCCAGAAGTTAAATCTCACAGAAAGTTCAATAAGAGATTATGTCGGAAAACTGATCAAAAAAGGGATTCCCGTCGAGAAAACTAAAATTAACAATAAATTAATCCAACTCTCTATCTCAAAAAATTTAAAGAAGATTGCTCCATTGCCTGTTATCCTTCGCCTTAGGGAATTATAATTATTTTTTAATAACTTTTTCGGCTAAACGAATAATTTTTTCCTCCTGTTTTATTTAATCCTCTCTTTTTATTTGATCTTTTTCTATCGTTATTATTTTCCCTCCTTTTTCTTTTCCCTATAAAATTTATTTTTTAACATTACCCTCACTTTTCAAGTTTTTTTTAATTTATTTCAATCTTCTCAAATTTTTGCGGTGCATTTTATTTCTCAATCCTCACTTTTTGGGATTCTAACAAATATCTTTCCATTTTCACTAAAAAGATTCTCACTTTTAAATGTATTTTTCCTCTTTTTGTTCATTTTTTATCTCCTTTAACTCTCACTTTTGTCTTTTTGAGCATTTTTTCACGTATTTCTTCTGGTATAAACACTCTTTTTTTACCATTCTTCTCAATTTCTTCTTCAATTAACCCCTCACTCTTCTGCCTTATCGCATTAATCTGTCCCCTAATTGTGGATCTTTCTTTTCCTAACATTGCAGCCAGATCATCATAACTCAATTTTAAATCACTATTTAATAAAATCCATAAAATTGCTCGTTCTGTTACTGAAAATTGACTTAAATTCGGTGTTTGAACACCTGTTTGAACACCTGTTTGAACAGCATAAACAGCTGTTTGTTTGTTAAACGCCTGTTTGGGTGTTTTAAACACCCTATTTGTTTTTAATTCATTCATAACTGACATAACTTCCTTTAATCCATCAACATCTTCTTTAATCGACGACAAAATTTCTTTTATCTCCTCAATCTCTTTTTTTTGCAAATTTTTTTCAGAATCAAGGTGTTTAATCCACCCACTTACAGATAAAATATCTTTTTTTACTGATTCAAACCCTTTCTTTGTATCCTCTTTAACTTTTTCTACCTCTTTTTTTCCATTAAATAACCAAAACATAATAATTACTATTAAATCTTATTTAAAAATGTTTTGTTTTTCGACGTTAAAATCTATTTCTTTCACTATTAAATTTTCTAAGAAAAATACCTGTTTAAAACAGCAACAAACAGCTGTTTAACCTTCAAAAAATTGGAAAACACCTGTTTAAAACAGCAACAAACAACCACAAACAGCCGTTTAAACAGATAAACAGCGTCGGATGTAGTTCAACAAACAGCTGTTTAAAACAAGGCAAAATAAGCATCTCCTTCAGGAATATAAATCCTTAAAAATACCAAAAATTTTAATCCTTTATGGAAGATGAAATTTTAAAATATAAAGATTGGGAAACCGGAGAAGAAAAAGAATACACCATAAAATTCGGGAAAGGAAGCCTTTCTCATTTGATATGCCCTTTTGATAAAACTCCTTTAATTCATACTTATGATGACTGGTCTAATGATGTGAGATGTATAAATTGCGGGGAGGAATTTCATGTTAATGGCGGATTAACTCAGGAAAATCTTAATGAAAAGTACAAATGGAAAATGGAAAAACATCAAGAGACTCTTCGGGAACTTGAAGAGAAAAAAGCAGATTTAGAAGCAAGATTAAAGCATGCCCGAGAAGTCGGACTTTTACTGCAATCTCAAGATTTTTCTTATTTAAGAAATGCCAAAGGATTAGTTAAAGGATCTGAAGAAGGAATTTATTCAAAGAATAATTAAGTTAACCTTAATGAACAGGCTAAAATTTTTAAATCTCCCTTCCCAGTAAATATTATGGAACAAAAAGAGGAAAAGAAACCATCCAAACTAGAAGCCAAAAAATTTGCCCAAGATGCTAAAAAACAGGTTGTTCTTGCATGGACTGCCTCTCTCGGGTTAATTCTTGCTTTGGCGTGGAATACTGTTTTTCAATCTTTCTTTCAGGAGATAACAAATAACCTTTTTCAAAACGCTCCTAGCTTTATTGCCCCAATTATATCTGCAGTTTTAGTTACAATCCTTGCTGTTTTTGGAATAGTTATCTTAAATAGATGGGCAAGTAAAATACCAAAAGAAGAATAACTAAGTTAACCTTAGTGCACGAACAATGTGAATGTACTGCAGTGAACAAAATCTGCAGATAGCTAAGAGGCTAAAATTTTTGACATATATTTTCTATCATAAAAACAATTAAAAACTTTAAAACAAATTTTTTATTATGGATGAACAAATCGAAAAACCATGGGCAGTTTACTCCTCTGGATTTGGTAAAGTTACAGGAAAAAATGAAGAAGGCAAAATTTTGATAACCTCCTTTGAAACAGATACTTTCTCCTGGGCTCCAAAAGAAGTTGAAACTTTCAAAACATCGATTCAGGCAATAAATTATTTCTTTGCAAATCAGCCCTATAATCCCCCTTATGCCTTTTCACAAATAGCAAGTCTTTTTTTGGATCAATTTCCAAGCGAAACTAAAAACCTGGAAACCGCGCTTCGTTCACTAAGTTCACCTAAGTTAACTCCACAATTTCGTGAGAGGGCTTGCTGATTCTAAATTTTTTATTTTCTCCTTCAAATACACAATATTTATATACTTAGGGCACCCTAAATATACAGAAACTAGCTAAAAAATACCCTAAGTAAACAAGTTAACTAGCTAGAATTAAACCTAAGTATACAAAAAGAGGAACTAAGATTACCTTAGTGAACAGATATGCAAAATAATTTTCAAACAGCTAAGCCCCTTGCAGCAATTTATGTAAGAGTCTCAACACAAGACCAAGCTCAACACGGTTTTAGTTTGGATGCTCAGGAAGAAAGTTTGATAAATTACGCTAAAGCATTAGGTTATGAAATTTTTCGGTTATACAAAGATGAGGGAAAGTCTGCTAAAAACCTAAACAGGCCGGAAATGCAGAACATGCTGAAAGATGCAGAAGCCAGAAAATTCCAGGCTATATTTATCTACAAACTGGATCGTTTTTCAAGAAGTCTCAAGGATCTTATCCTTACAATAGATAAGCTAAAAGAATGGGGAATTGACTTTGTTTCCTTGCAGGATAAAATAGAAACCGCAAGCGCTTCAGGAAAACTGATGTTCCAGATAATTGGCGCGTTTGCCGAGTTTGAAAGGAATATAATTGGGGACAGAACTACTTTTGGGATGGAACGAAAGGCAAAGGAAGGCGGTTTTATCACAAAAGCACCCTTCGGTTATAAGTTAGTAAACAAACAGCTGTTGGTTGATGAAGAGCAATCAGCTCAAATAAAATCCATATTTGAAGAATTCTTAAACACCCCCATTTCCTTAACTCAACTAGCCAAAAAAAATGGATTTACAACTAGTGGGATAAAAAAGCTTCTTCTAAATACTACTTATATAGGAAAAGTTAAATTTGCTAATAAAGAGACAGATGGTCAGCACCAAGCAATTCTGGATAAACAGCTGTTTGAACAGGTTCAGGAGAAATTAAAATGAAATCTTTCTATGAAAAATGCTATGCTGTTTTAAGAAAAGTTCCAAAGGGAAAAGTTACAACTTACAAGGAAATTGCAAGAGCTCTAAACAGCAAAGCTTATCGGGCTGTTGGAACTGCAATGAACAAAAATCCTTATGCTTTCCCTGCTGCTCGGGGGCGGGCGGGAGGAGATTCTCTTAAGTCTTCTGACCTAGTTCCGTGCCACAGAGTTATCAATTCAAACGGAGAACTAGGGGGCTTCGCTTCAGGATTAAAAAACAAGATAAAATTGTTGAAATCTGAAGGAGTTGAAATATCAAATAACAAAATTGACTTAAAAAAATATTTTTTTCGCCTTAGATAACTGTTTTAAACAGCTGTTTAAACACCTAATTTAAATATTTAATTTTCATAATTTTATAATGGATGATCTTGAAAGATTAAAAAAAGAGAATGAAGAACTAAAAGCAGAAATTGAACGATTAAAATCTTATGGAATAAACAGAAAAAATTCGATGATGAGTAAAGCATCACAAGGAAATCTGATGGCGAGGCCGCCTTTTGGATATAAAATCGAAAACGGAAAACTAACTCCTGCAGAAAATTCTAAAGAAGTTGAGGATATTTTTGAAGAGTTTACCAACCAGGAGATTAGTTTAAGAAAACTTGCCGAAAAACATGCTTTATCTGTAAACGGCCTTAAAAAAATTCTGAAAAATTTTACTTACATAGGGAAAATAAAATTCAATAATCAGATTCACGAAGGAAATCATCAGCCGATAATTTCATCAACTTTGTTCAATCATGTTCAGAATAAATTAGAAAGTTTAGGGGTGAAATAAATACTCAAATCAACTAGTTAATCCAATAATCCCTTTAATCACAAGATAACTAATGACTAATAAGAGAATTAAATAAAATCCTCCAGCTACATAAGCCCCAGATCCTTCTGCAATCCACCCCCCGATAAGAACTCTTTGTTTTATCATTGAACGGATTATTAAACCAAAAAGAGAGATGAATAAAATTGCAAATAAAGACAACGGAAAGATTAAAGAGGATTTATTAATTGCAGAAGAGAAGATTAAGAATATAATAAAGGTTATTAAAAAAGTAGCAATAACAAAAAGGAATATCCATCTAAATTTTAAAGAAAAGGATTTTGGTTTTGAATCGAGTGCAGGAATTGATCCTAAAAAATTTACTGCCTCATCAAAATTTTCAGTCGGAACAGGAATAACAATTATTTTATTATTTTTTAAGGTTAAATGAATAAATTTAAAATCTTTTGTAGTCCCATTCCACCTTCCAGAATAAATAAACCAAAATGCAGAATTCCAGGAGAATTTTCCTACAGAATAAATCGGAACTAAAAGTTTTAACCTGTTTTCTGCTTCTAACCCTATCTTTGTAACATCTTTCCAAAAAATTTCTTTTATTTTTCCATTGGGATATCCTAAAACAAGCCCCATTTTATTCCATTTTGTTCTGAATGGAAATTTCCAAGGTTTAGCAAAAATGTAAACAATGACAAAACAACTTAGAAAAATTAATCCCCAAGTAACCCCCCCAGAAATTAATCCCTCGCTTGTATAAGTTTTATTTTTAAACACTTGAATTAAAGGAATTCCATAAATAATAAAAATTACTCCTAATATCAGAAATGTTACAAGAATCGTTTTTAACAACGAACTTTTTTTATCTATTGAATATTCTAGTTCTTCATCACTCATTTAAATTATAATGAATATTATTTTAAAAATTATCTTATTTTGAATCTTCTCTTAAATTTTTTAGAAAAATTTTTTTATAAATTAGGTTAATTAAATTTATAAAGAATAAAAATATTTTAATGATATGTTTTCAAGTTTACTTTCTTTAACCGGAAAAGTTTCTTCTGTGATGGATAGTTCTTATAGCTCTTTATTATATTGGATTCTCCCATTTCTAGTATTTTTGTTGATCTTAATAATTGTAATTTATATCTATTCGACTATTGCGATGATGGCAATTGCAAAGAAAGCGAATCATCCTCATCCTGCATTGGTATGGATTCCTTTAGTAGGTCCTCTTTTAGTAACGAGCCAGATTGCAAAAATGCCTTGGTGGCCAATTTTACTTTTATTGGGAACATGGATTCCAATCGCAGGTTATGCCTTTACTCTCGCCTTTTTAATTTTCTCATTTATTTGGATATGGAAAACTTTTGAAGCGGTTAATAAACCTGGTTGGTGGGTATTATTATCATTAATTCCTTTAGTTGGAACAGTAATCTATCTAATTTTATTGGGAGTTGCTGCGTGGAGTAAAGATAATCAAACTTCTCCCCAATCAATCTAATCCCGCATTTTCTCTTTTTTGTTTTCTCATCTCTTTAAGAAATTCCTTATTTGATTCAGATTCTTCCCATCCATAAATTTGCTCATTTGAAAAAATTTGATTTTTATAAACAACTTCTATCTTTTCTTTTTTTCCAAAAATATGAATTTTTGCTTTTTGAAAATCATTTAAATTTCCTTTTAATTTTTTAATTCTTTCAAGAAACCAATTCCGTTTCATCTCATAAAGTTTAGCTAAACTATCTTTTCCAAAACTTCTTTTTCCCAATAAATCGAAATTTCTTTTCTCTTTTAACCAAACCCAATTCATCGGATTAAAATCTTCGCTGACATGAACTAAATCGTTGACAATCCCTTTAACCTGATTTGCTCTCATCCCTTTTAGAATTTTTTAGTTCTGACAAAAAAGAAAAATCCTTTCCCGCTTCTGAAAAGTATTGATTTATCCCCTCATCTAATGATTTTTCTGATTCAAAGGAATATTGTTTTGAAAGCCCCTCAACAAAAGATTTTCCTAGATTAAATGATTCAAACATTTTTTTTAAATTTAACATTTTTATATTTATAACGTTTTAACTTATCTGTAAGATTTCTGTCTTCTACTTCTGGCCTTAGAATCTCCTGGTTTGTAAGCTTCTTTTCTTCTTACATCTGCAACGAGCAAGTTTCTGTCATAAGTTAAGAACGCTTTTGTTAATTCTTCTGACTTTGCAAAATCTGAAATAGTTTTTGATAATGCAACTCTTGCAGCTTCAATCTGTCCTTTTTCTCCTCCGCCTTTTACATCAATTGAAACATCAAAATTCAATTTTCCTAAAACACTTTCAGCAATTCTCAATGGTTCTTCGATATTCAATTTATCAAAAAAGTTAAGTGTCTTGTAATTTCTATGATTTATCCATACATTTCCGTTTCCTTCTGTGAGCACAGCTCTTGCAACTGCTCTTTTTCTCTTTCCTGAATTTATTGTTTTTGTATTTAAATTTACCATTTGGCTATTTCCTTAACTTTAGTTATTTTGCTCTTGCTTATCTGAGATTTGTTTTCCATATTAATTTTTTCAGCGCTTTCAAATTCTTTTGGAACTCCGACATAACATTTTATTCTTTTCAACGCGTCTCTTCCTCTTCCTGTTCTGTAATTTGGAAGCATTCCTCTTATTGTTCTCTTGACTATTTTTTCGCTTGTTCTTGAAACTTTTGGTCCTTTCTGTGTGCTTCCAACTCTTCCTCTTTTAGCTTCAAGTCCTTCCTGGATATTTTCTTTATTTCCTGTTATAATTATTTGTTCACAGTTCACAACTGCAAATTCTTCCCCCTTCAATGCTTCTCTCGCTACATAACTCGCAAGTCTTCCTAAAACTGCATTTTTTCCGTCTATAACTTTCATTCTTCTTTACCTAAAATTTTAATTCCTTTAGCATCTGGATTTTTCTTTATTTCTTCCAATATAGTTGAAACCTCTCCTTTTGCTTTTAATATTTTCTCTTTAGCCTTTTCAGAAAAACTGAACGCAACTACTTTAATCTTTTTGTCAATTTCTCCCTGAGACAAAACTTTCCCGGGAACAACAACAGTTTCTCCTTCTTTTGCATTTTCATTTATTTTATTCAAATTAACATTAACTCTATTTATTTTTGGGCTTGAAAGAATTCCCGCAACATCTAGCCATTTATTTTTTTTCTTTGCGTCCAATATAGTTTTAACTAATTCAGGATTATTTTTCCTTTTCAACTGTTCGTCAATTTTTGTTTTTGTTTTCATTTTAATATCTTATCTGTAATAGAGAATTATTTGTTCTCTACTCTTCGCTTGCGCTCGCAGATAAAAATCAAAGAGAAAAAGGGTTTATAAAAGTTTTTATACCTTCAATTAATTGAAATATCAGCCCTGAGCAGAAATGTAAAGGGAAATTCGAGCGGAAGAAACCGATAAGGTGTC
>JAKADZ010000003.1 GCA_021818475.1 Nanobdellota archaeon | reverse complement strand
AAAGGGATCGTTAGCTGGGTTAAGAACGTCGCGAGACAGTTTGTATGATATCTACTAGGTGTGTTGTTGTCTGAATGGAACGAATCTCTAGTACGAAAGGAACGGGATTTGGATGCCTCTTGTGAGCGGTTGTCATATGGCAGGCCGCATAGCTACGCATTGTATGGATAAGAGCTGAATGCATCTAAGCTCGAAGCCACCCGTAAAACGAGACAACAAAGGCCGTCAAAGAAGATGACGTCGATAGAGTTGCTGTGTAAGATTCGAGCCTCGGCGAGAATTTCAGCAGACAACTACTAAAAGCCACAATAATGTTTTTCTAAAAAACTTCTACTGCTTATTTTATGAATTAGTTTTTTATTTTTCTTGATTTGTTAAGAAATAATTGAAAATTTAAAATAGTCTACGAAGAAAGAGAATAAAACTAGGGTTCTATACCAATTATTAAAATTGGAACTAACAAATTTTCTTTTATCGCAATTATTTTTTTAGCGGTGCTTTTGATAGAATTTTGCCAAATATGCCCAAATTTAATTGGGTCTCCGCAAACAATTATAATTCCTGCTTTGATAAATTCTTTAGAATAATCTGCTAAAAACTCAAATAAATCGGCATAAATTAATCTCATATGCCCTACTTCAATCTCTAAAGGAAAATTTTCATCTTTAACTAAATCATATTTCATTTCGGGAATTGCCTTACAACTTTTTTCTTCATTCCATTTTTTATCTAGAAAAAACTTTTTAATCTGTTTAGAAGTATCCCTTTGACTTTTTCCATGGATTAAGTCAAGATTTAATTTATTTTCCTTATTATTCAAAATTTCATAAATCTCATTTAATAATTTTGGATTATATTGTAAAATTATTTCTTTTGCATTTCTATAATTAAACTCTGAACTTATTTTCACCGATTTTTTAAAAATAAATAATATAAAGATCTTTCTATTCCTTCTTTCTTCCCTTCCACTTCTTCATCTCCCTCTGCCCCAATAGCATAAACACAACTGCGCCGATTATGAAATAAGGATTTACTGTGAAAGTCAGAATAAGAAATGCCAATGCTATCGACGATAAAATTACAAGTTTTAAATTAAAATTGCGTTTCATTTTTTATTTTTTATCGGAATAAAATAGATAAACCAAATAAACCATAACAACCATAATGCTCCTAATAGGTCTTGAGTAATTAATTCTGGAATTCCCTTAAAACCAAGAAACCCCAAAAATCCCAATGCCCAATCTTTTCTAAATTGTTTTTTCATAATTATAACAAAGAAAGATTATATTTAACTTTTACTGCTCGCTGACGCTCGCTAATTTCATTCGCTCTCGCTCATAATTTTATGGTTCATAAACTGACTCTGTCAAGTTTATTCACAAATTTTAATTATTAATAGAGTAAAAAATTTTGATATAATGTTCAACCGATAAAAAATAATAAAATCTTCGTGAAAAAGAGGTGATAATTATTTCCGACCTGGGCGGGTGGGTGGGGAAGCATGATATCTAAATCATATAAAATCATTTAAACAAATAAGTTTTACTCTGTTTATGGAAAGCTATCATCTTTCCCTTGAAAATAGCAGGGGAGAGTTATTTTCTTTTTATGGCAAAGTGATGGAAAGCATTTCATTTCCTAAACTTCCTCTCGGGGGAGAAAGAATTTTTCTTAAAGATTCCCCTGAATTATTTGAATATTTTAAAATGAGGGCCTCTCCTTGGGAAGAACTGCAAAAAAGATTTTCAAACCGAACATACAAAATAGAAGAAATCAATTTTGGAGATGTAACGGTTATTAAAGCAAAAGAAATAGATTAATCAGGATAAACAAATTACGGCTTCACCTAGCAAATATTTTACTCTGAAACTGGCTCTGTCAAGTTTCATCGTCAGTTTAATTTGTTAATAAGGGCAAAATTTAACGCGTTTGCTCAACTTTAATTTTACGGCGATAATAGATTTTAGCTTAGCATCATGACAGAGTCTGATGCGGAGCGGCAGAAATTATGCGAGCTACTTTAGAGCGAGCGCTATCCTAAATAAGAACCTGATTTTTTATCTTTGTCTTTTGGCTTTGGCATTTCCTTGTCCCTTAATTCTTTTCTCACTTTTTTGTTATTGTCCTCGATTATTTTTGGAAGCTGTTCTAAAACTGTCTGGGGAAGAACTATTCTTGCAATTGCAGACTGACGGACAGCATCAATAAAAATCATTTCAGTGTGAGATTCTTTTTTTATTTTCCCGTCGTCATTTTTAACTGTCTTTGTTATATTTGAAAATGCAACATCATGTGCAAAAAGGGGAACAGTATTGCCTAAATTTATCTCCATCATTAAAATAAAGAAAATTAGTTTTTAATTTTATTGGTAAAATTAGAATTTTATTCTTGTTGTCTTTAGAACTCCGCGAATTATGAAAAACATTAGAAGCAAAACACCTATTGCCATAGAAAGAATTGTTCTGACATAATCCTGAATTAAAGTAAAATAAACTGACAACGCAAATGAAAGCAAAATTATAGAATCCATAAAAGTAAAAAAAAGCTTTTTTAGTTTCTCTCTTCTTGTTGCCTTTCCCTCTTTTTTCCCTGCCATAAATAAGTAAAAGAAATTAACTATAAAAAGCTTTAGAAAAAATAAAATAAGTGAAAAGAAAGTTTACTTCTTCTTTCCTTTCTTGTAAAATGCCTTGAAGAATATCAACACTAATGCAGATAATCCAACCAAGTCATAAACTAAAGTTGCCATAAAAGAACCTGCGCCGAATATAGCTGCAACCAAATCAAAATTGAAGAATCCTACGAATCCCCAATTAAGAGCTCCGATTACTGCTAAAACCCAAGCGACCCATTTAACAGCGTACATCTTAATCAACCTCCTTTTTAAAATATAATAAAATATTCTTTAAAAAGTTTTTCAAAAAAATAAGAAATTAATAAAAATAAAAAATTTAGAATTTGGATATTAAGCATGCCCCTAAAAGGGAAACTATGCTAAGAAAACCGATAAGGCTGTCTCGCAATTAATATCTTCTTCCACCGCCGAATCCGCCTCTGCCACCGCCGAAGCTTCTTCCCCTGTCACCACCGAAACTTCTTCTTGGTCTTTCAGGGCGTTCTTCCATTGGTCTTGCTTCAGAAACCTTAAGTTCTCGTCCCTGCACATCTTTTCCATTCAATTCTGAAATTGCTTTTTGCGCATCTTCATCACCTGGAATTTCTGCGAAACCGAAACCTTTTGATCTTCCTGAAAACTTGTCTTTTATAAGAGTAACCTCAGTCGGATTGTAACTTGCTAGCATTTCTTTAAGCTCGTCTTCACCGACACTGAAAGGCAAATTCCCTATGTGTAACTTCATCTTATTTATATCCTCCTTACAATTTTATAATTAGAAATCTTTCGAACTTCACTAACGCATTTATCATAATAATCCGTAATTATCAGCATTTTTAAACATTTGTATTTGTCAAAATTTTTAAAGGAGGGATTCTATTTTATTTGATGAAAAAAGAGCTGGCATTAAAAATAATTTTATATATCTCGCTTGGAGGAATGTTATTTTCCGGGTACCTTTCCTATTCTGAACTTTTCAAAGAAGTTTGTCCTCTTGCAGGCGGCTGCACAGCAGTTGCAGGAATTCCCGTATGTGTTTACGGATTTTTTATGTATCTTGTTATTTTTATTATTTCAATAATCGGATTGAGAAAGAAATAAAAAGGATATAAACCAGTTTTCTGTTAATATCTCATGACAAATTCAATTGATAAAAAAGTTGAATCAACAACCCATATTGAAAAAATCCCATTCTATAAAAGAGTCAGATTATACTTGGAATATGTCTCTACTGCTATTAAGTATAATAAAGAATATGACATGAACCTCCCATTATTGGGAATCAGAAGAAAAAGAGCTAAAGCTCATATTGCATGATTATAATCCGAAATTCTCAATAAAGCTTTCGATTACTTTGTATTCAACAAGAAAATCCTGTCCTTTTTTTGTAAGGGAAAAGAATTTTTTCTCTTTTCCGTCCACATTAAGAACTATGAATTTCTTGCTGACTAATTCTGTTATGTATTCCTTGAACATCTGCGGGGAAAGATTTGACGCATATAACAGGCGTGTTGGTTTTATCTGCCTGTTTTCCCTGATTGTGTTTAAGATATCTCTTATAACATCCAGTCTTTCACGTTTTTTAGCTGCCATTTTTTGTGATTTTTATAACCCCATATAAGAAAAGCATGAAGAACATTACATTAATCAACCCGATATCAGTGAGAACCATATGCCTCCAGCTGAAAACTGATTCTGCCAGAAAATTCAAAATCCATGCAGAAAAACCCAGCAGCATTGCAATTAAATAAAAGTTAAGGAATTTATGTTTCTTCCCATTCTTCCTGTAGTTGGAGTAAGAAATAATTATTCCGAAGAAGAAAATAAGTATCTGGGAAATAAACATGAAATAATAAGTTGCCCATATCACGTCGAGCATAGCCAGCACAACTGCAAAAATGCTGAATAAAAATATTCTTCTGTTGAATAATGAACTGTATTCTTTTTTTGCAGATTCAAATTTTTTCCAGATTAAACTGTATAAAAGAAAGAATCCTGCCATTATAAAAAAATATTCAAATGTAAATTTCAGAATATCGGAGTAATTAAAAGATAAGTCAGAAAAAACACCAAACAGATACCTAAATATAAATGCAAATCCATAAAATAGGAATGCATTTCTGAAATATCTTATTCCGGTGTGAAGGCTGAGCTTAAAGAATTTATCAGTCTTTGAGAAAATAATTATGCATATAGAACTTATTATGAACATATAGAAAAGTTCTAATATCCATTTATTCTCGAGGATAAATGTGCTTAACTCCATAAAAATGACATCAATTTTGGTTATTTAAAGGTTTATATTCTCTGTCTATATATCAATCCTACATATTTTCTCTAAATATCTCTATTTCTTACGCCTTATAAAGAAGTTTTGGCTGAGATAATTAAGTTAAGATATTCAGAAGAAATTTTAACCTCATCAACCCCGGATGCAGAGGCGAAACCTCTGTATCCACAACCCTCTACTCAAAAAAGGAGATGATATGGAAAAAGAACCCCCATAACTAAGATTTAAGAATGCTTAAATAATTCAATACTCCTGCGAATGTAACCCAAAGGAGATATGGAATCAAAAGTAATGCTGCCTTGCGGTTTATATTCCAGGAATAATATATTATCGCAATTATAGACAACCATAAAGCGATTAAATCAAAAAAAGCAAATAAAGGATTTCTGAGCCAGAAATAGAAAAAATTCCATAAAAAATTGAATAATAAATTTAGTGCAAATAAAAATTCTATTCTCAAGCAAGTCTTTCTATTCTTTGCGCATGTAAGACAGAAATACAACGATATCGACAGGAGAATAAATAAAATTGTCCAAACCAATGTAAAGACCCAATTCGGGGGAGTTATCGAAGGGCGGACAGTCATATACCAGAAACTGTTGACTCCCCTTGAGACAAACAAAGATCCTAAAAGCCCTGTGGAAAAAACTGCCACTAAACTAAGAAAAAAAGTTCTCCAATCTATCTTTTTAAAAAAATTCTTTACAGCCCCTTTTTTCATTACTGTAATTAGAGAACAAAATTTAAAAACTCTTCCATAGTATGATTTTTGTAAGTTGGAGAGTTAACTTTCGGGATTCAGTCCTTGGATGGACAAGCGATAAAATATAATTGCTGAATTCTGAGGAAGGTCCGCCCACTATAAAAAGTCATCAGCGAAAACTGATTGTCGTGAGGCAAAGCTCTGTTACAGAAACGACACAGCTCACTTTGAGTAATGAAACTTGCGTGGAACACCGAGAAGTGAGATTTGATGAAACGAGCATCTTGACTGGTGCAAGGCTTAGAGCCGCATAGTTGAATGTTAACACGTTCTGTCTGCGTTAAGACGCGGAGAACGACAAAAGGTGGCCTACTCCAACTTACAATTTATTTTAAAAATAATTTTGGTATGGGACCCCCGTACTCGGACTCTTGCTCGTTGCGTGGTTTTTCTTTTAGAAAAAGAAAAGCTAACGTGTAAAAGAAAACTAAATTTTCGGCACTCGCAAAAATCCTCGGAGTCGAAGGTTCGACATCCCGGTTATAAAATTTTTTTAGAAAAAAATAAATGGGACCCCCGGGAGTCGAACCCGGGACGCCTACGTCTTCAGCGTAGTGCTCTCCCGCTGAGCTAGGGTCCCGCTCATTGTAAAATAATAAATTATTCACTTTTAAATCTTTGTTAGAATATTTAAGTCGAGCGAACGTGAGGATTAAATGTTTAGAATAACAGAACAATTATCTTAAATTAAAAACATTTATAAAATTAAAAAATTTAAATAGGCTATGGCAAAAGAAGTGAAAGAAAAAAAAGAATCAAAAATTAGGGGAAATTCTCTCGGAGCAGCCGGATTCACATTAGGTGTTCTTGGAGTTTTAGCTTTTGGAGTTATAGGATTAGTAATTTCCATAGTCGGATTTGTATTATGTTTTATTCAGCAAAAAAATAAACCAACAAAACTTGGAAAAGCAGGATTAATCCTCAATGTAATTGGTTTTGTTCTGAGCCTTGTTTATTTAATCTGGGTCGCTCCGATAGTTGCTAAATATCTGCAAAATTTAAACAGTGCTTCAGCATAAAATGAAAAATAATAATAAAGGACAGATGGAGATGTCTGTGGGAACAATCGTCACAATTGTTCTTTTGGTTACTCTTTTAATTCTAGGGGTTGTTCTGATAAAAAATATTTTTACAAGTGCAAAAGGAGTTGTTGATTTAACGGATCAGCAATTACGAAGCCAGATAAGCCAATTATTCTCTTCTGAAGACAGAACTTCAATTTATCCCGGAACAAGATTGCTTGAAATAAATCAGGAATCAACCGACGGAGTTGGAATTGGAATTAAGAATCTTTTGACAGGAACTGCAGGAACTTCAACATTCTCTTATAGTGTCAGTGCAGCAGATGTTTCAAACTGCGGGGTGACCAAAACAGTTGCTGAAAGCTGGATTGTCGTAGGGAAATCAGAAAGCAATATTGCAATAGCAAGCGGAGATATTGCTTCCAGGAAAGTATTATTTAACATCCCGGTAGGAGCCCCATTGTGTACTGCAAGATACAGTGTAACCGTAAGCACCAGTGACGGAACCACATATGCAAGTGATTATTTTGATATAACCATAAAAGCAAAGTAGCGACGACACCTACGCGGTTTCGTCCGCTCGAGTTTCCCCTTGAGATACTGCTCAGGGCTGATTCGTGGTTCTGATTAAATTTAAAAATATCTTATTTCTTAGATAGAAATGGTTTTGAAATTATATAATACGTTAACCAGAAAGAAAGAAGTTTTCAAACCGATTAAAAAAGGACAGGTTGGAATGTATAGTTGTGGACCGACTGTTTATTGGTATCAACATATTGGAAATTTGAAGGCGTATATTTTTGCAGATATTTTGAAAAGGACACTTGAATTCGATGGATATAAAGTTAAACATGTTATTAATATAACCGATGTAGGGCATTTGACTTCTGATGCAGATGAGGGAGAAGATAAAATGGAAAAAGAAGCTGCAAAAGAGGGCAAGACTGCAAAAGAAATCGCAGATTATTATTTTAAATTATTTTTTGAAGATCTTAAGAAACTTAATATAAAAGAACCTGACACATGGTGCAAAGCAACAGAACACATCAAAGAGCAGATAGCTTTAATTAAAAAACTGGAAGATAAAGGTTATACGTATAGAACTGAAGACGGAATTTATTTTGATACTGCAAAATTCAAGGATTACGGAAAACTTGCCCGGCTTAATATTAGTGGATTAAAAGCAGGAAAAAGAATTGAGATGAAGAATAAAAAAAATAAAACTGATTTTGCGTTATGGAAATTTTCAGATGTTCCCGGTAAAAGACAGCAGGAATGGGATTCTCCGTGGGGATTGGGCTTTCCCGGCTGGCATATTGAATGTTCTGCTATGAGCATGAAATATCTTGGCGAACATTTTGATATTCATACCGGCGGGGTAGACCATATTCCTATACATCACACAAATGAAATTGCTCAAAGTGAAGCAGCAACTGGAAAAAAATTTGTTAACTGTTGGATGCATGAAAATTTTTTAACATTTAAAGGGGAAAAAGTTTCAAAATCAAAAGGAGGATTATTCACGTTAACAGAATTACAAGAAAAAGGGTTTGAACCTTTAGCTTATAGATATTTTATTTTAACAGGAAGTTACAGGCAACCCATTGATTTTTCTCTCGAAATTTTAGAGGGATCAAAAAATGCATATGAACGGTTGAAAAATATTATCTCTGACTTTGGAGATGACGAAAGCATCAATAAAGAATATCTTAAAAAATTTGAAGAAGCTATAAATGATGATTTGAATACTCCTGAAGCATTAGCAGTGCTTTGGAAATTTGTAAGAGATAAAGATGCAGAAGGAAAAATAAAAACAATAGAAAAAATGGATTCTGTACTTGGTCTGAAACTGTTTGAGAAAGAAAAAATTGAAATTCCTGAAGAGGTGAAAAAACTTGCAGAAGAAAGAGAAAATGCAAGGAAAGAAAAAAACTGGAAAAAAGCAGACGAGTTAAGAGAGAAAATAAAAAAACAGGGATTCGAAATTCTTGATACTAAAGAAGGTTGGGAAATAAAAAAAGGGTAATATGATAATTGATAAAAAGAAGGTGAAAAGAATCTGGCCTCTTTTGGGGTATATCATTGCATCATGCATATTTGTATATTTTGTAAAACCAGTTTATCTGATTTCGATTTTTATTGTTCTGGCTCCACCGTCAGTTCTGATATTTTCCTGGCTGAAAAGATCCAGAAAAAAAATTTTCATCTTTTCGCTGACTGCGACTATTCTTTTTGCATTCGCTGTTGAACTTGCCAGCAGGCTTGCTGATTCATGGGATGTTCAGTCTGTGCTGCCGAGAATTTTTGGCATCCTTCCTCTGGAAAATATGTTTTTTGCATTTTTCAATTTCTTTTTAGTCCTGTCATTTTATGAATATTTTGTTGATAGGGACATTCCAAGAAAAATATCAAAAAATTTTAAATATCTTGTGATGATTTTTTCTCTTTTTTCGCTTGTAATATTCAGTTTGTTTTTCTACAATCAAAAAATTATTGCAATAAATTATTTCACAATGGCTCTGATTGTCCTGATAATTCCGGCAACTATTATTTTTTCAATGAACCCAAAACTTCTGAAAAAAACAATAGTCCCGACATTATTTTTTGCATTTACTTTTTTTATTTATGAAATTGTTTCTTTGATTAACAAAAGCTGGTGGTGGCCAGGGAAATATATTCTTACTATGAATTTATTCGGAAATGTTTTCCCTCTCGATGATGTAATTATTTGGTACTTTCTCTCAACAGTTGCATTAATCGGAGGATATGAATTTTTCGCCGACGATTTCAAGTAATTAAAAAAATATATAAATGGATAAAGATTTTAGATATGGAGGTGAAAATGAAGAATTCAAAAGAGCTTGATAAACTTATTAAATCTTTAAATGAAAAACAGCTTCGTTATACAAAATTTGATTTAAAGAACCCTAAGAACGGGGAATATATGCTCGCAGTTTTCCACCTTGTTCCGGGGAAAAGTATGAATATGCTTCAGGCAGCATGTGAAATTGCAGCAGAGAGTTCTACAGGAACGAATTTTACAGTCCTTACTGAAACAGATTTTTCTCATGAAATGAATGCAAGAGTTTATCAGATTGATACAAAAAATGAATTAGTCTGGATTGCATACCCATGGAGACTTTTTGACAGAGTGGGGAATGTCCAGAATATTCTTACGTATATAATTGGAAATGTTTTAGGAATGAAAGAAATAAGTGCATTGAAACTCTTGGATGTTTGGTTCCCTGAATCTATGATTGAGCAATATGACGGACCAAGTTATACTCTTGATGATATGAAAAAATATTTAGGGATAAAAAACAGGCCAGTCTTAGGTACAATAATAAAACCAAAGATGGGATTGACGTCGGCAGAATATGCTGAAGTTTGTTACGATTTCTGGGTCGGCGGAGGAGATTTTGTAAAAAATGATGAGCCGCAGGCAAATCAGGATTTCTGCCCTTATGACAAAATGGTTAAGAATGTAAAAGAAGCAATGGACAAAGCAGTAAAGGAAACAGGAAAGAAAAAAGTTCATTCGTTCAATGTTTCTGCGGCAGATTTTGATACTATGATTGAAAGATGTGAAATGATAAGGAATGCAGGATTTGAAAAAGGAAGTTATGCTTTTCTTATCGACGGTATTACCGCGGGATGGATGGCAGTTCAGACTTTAAGGAGAAGGTATCCTGATGTGTTTATACATTTTCACAGAGCAGGGCATGGAGCATTTACAAGACCGGAAAATCCTATAGGTTGCACAGTTTTGGTATTATCAAAATTTGCGAGACTTGCAGGGACATCAGGAATACATACTGGAACCGCCGGAGTCGGAAAGATGACCGGAAGCCCAGAAGAAGATATAACTGCAGCGCATGAAATTCTGGATTTAGTTGCAAAGGGGCATATGTTTGAACAGTCCTGGTCAAAAGTTCCAAGCACAGACAAGGATGTTTTGAAATTAGTAAAAGAAGATTCTGCACATAAAGTTATTCTGGAAAAAGATTCCTGGAGGGGAATGAAAAAATGTGCTCCGATAGTTTCTGGAGGGTTAAATCCTACTTTGCTGAAACCATTTATAGATTTAATGGGGAATACGGATTTCATAACCACAATGGGAGCAGGATGCCATGCACATCCCGACGGGACAAGAGCAGGAGCAATGGCTTTAGTCCAATCAATGGAAGCTTATCAAAAAAAGAAGTCTATTGAAGAATATGCCAAGACTCATAAGGAATTAAAAAGAGCAATTGAATTCTTTACAAAGAACAAGACAGCGATACAAAAAGCTGAAAGCGCTGAAAGAAGTTAATTAAAATTTAAAAACTAGTTCTGCTTTTTTTATTCATGAGAGGAAAATTAAGGCATGCTATTTTTGCAGTTGTTTATTCTAAGAACCCCCAGCGAGTTCTTATTAGCTCCTGCAACCCGACAGGAAGTCGAAGTTCTTTCAAAAAGAACCAAATGGATAGTAAAGTCAAATATTTAATTCTGAAAAGAAAAAAACATTGGAAAGGATGGGAATTTACAAAAGGAAAGATAGAATTATTTGAAACAAAAAGAATGACTGTGCGACGGGAAGTTAAGGAAGAAACCGGATTAAAAATTATAAAAATCAAACGATTTAAAATTGACGGGGTTTACAGATATAAAAAAAAGCTAAAAGACAGGCCAGGGGTTGTCGGACAGACTTATCATTTATTCGCTGCTGAAGTAAAAGAAGGGAAAGTAAAAATTGATGAAAGAGAGCATTCAGGATATAAATGGATGAGCTTTAAAGAAGCAGAAAAAAAATTGACATGGGAAAACCAGAAGAAATGTTTAAAGATTGTAAACGAGTGGTTAGAGAATGAAAAAATTTAGAGATTTTATCCTTAAGTCGGGAACGAGAATTCAACTTGGGAAAGATGCAGAAAGCAATGATGAACTCATGAAAAAATTTGAGGGCAAAGAAAATACAATTTTGCATACGGTTGCTCCGGGAAGTCCTTTTTGTGTAATCGAAACAATAAATCCTTCAAAAGAAGACATTGCTGAAGGAGGAATTATCTGCGCGAGATATAGTCAGGACTGGAGAGATAATAAAAAAGATGTACGAATGAGTATATTTCTTGGAAAAGATATTAAAAAAGAAAAAGGGATGGAAGCAGGAACGTGGGCAGTAAGAAAAGCAAGAACAAAAATAATCAGGAAAAAAGATATTGAGAAATTTTTTGAGAAGAGTTCTGAGTAAAATCTTGCTTCGCAAATTTAATTACTCCACACTAGATTTCATCAAGGCGCTTCGCTAAAAAAATTAAAGAAGGTAAAAGTTACGCGAGGTTCAACTAAAAAGAGGTGATAACTAGTTTTTCCTTCGGGTAGGCGGAAAATACTAATTAGTGAATGAAATGAGCGTAAATAATAAAAAGCAAGTGATATTTATTTCTTTATGAATGCCGGAGAAATGCAATTAGGAAAGAATGGGATTACTGAAAATTTTATTGAAACACTGAAAGGAATTTTCCAAAATCACGATCAGGTAAGAGTTTCTGTTCTGAAAAGTGCGAGAGAAAAACGGGAAGATATGAAAAAATATTCTGATGAGATTATCAAGAAATTAGGGGAGAAGTATACAGCAAAAAGCATTGGGTTCAAGATAATTATTAAGAAGTGGCGCAAAGCTAGGAAATAAATCCACGCCAATTTGAACAAAGTTCAAATGCAATTCGCCGCTTCGCGTCAAATTAGTGGAGAAAAGCAAGAAGTTAAATTATTATTTACTATTCGGAAAATTATTAATAAGAAAATCTCCGACGATTATTAAAATTATAAATGCAGTTAAAAAAGAGGAAATGGAAACGCAATTAATTTCCGCTTTGGGCGGGTGGGCGGGAATGCTAGAATAAAAATAAATTAAACTGGGAAGTTTGTTAACCAAACATCTTTTTCTAATTTTACACAAAGGTCTTTCGGAACTTTTATAATACTACTTCCTAACATTGATGACCAGGTTCCATAATAAAATCTGTCAGATTCTTTATGAATATGAAGCCCACTTCCCTTGGGGATAGAAGAAAAATCCTTTGTTGTTCTCACATAAAAATCTACAGAATTCATTTTAATTTCCGCATTGGCTAGAACTAGAAGAAGATGAACTTCCACTTCCGAATCCAGGTGATTCCTGAGTTGTGCTCAAGGTCTGAGAACATAGGGAAGGAACGTTGTTGAATGCTGAGCAAATTGCTCCTTTAACTCCTTCTTCACTTCTGTCAGCATTAGAAACTACTCCATTGATTATTAATGTTGGACTTCCTGAAACTCCCTGTGCCTGTGCATTTTGTTCTTCTGCATTATACATAGCTGGAGCTTCAGAGGTCATGCAAGAGTTTATCTTTGAAGCATCAATTCCAAGCTTAGCATAAATTGAAGTTGTCTTAGTTGCAACACAAGTTGCATCTCCTGTGGAGCAAGATGAGTCGCTGTCAAAAGCTAATACGTAATCTAAATATTTATCAGGATAATATTTGTTTATACATAACTGCCTTTGTGCTTCTACCTGTTCGAAATCACCATGCATTGCACCGATTTGTCTGATTGCAAAATCAATCTGGTTCCCGAATAATTTTACAACAGGTATCATTGCTTTTTCCATTTGGATTCCATAAGGACAATATGCAAAAACGTACAGTTCAACTTTTGGCTTGTCAGATTTTGGGACCTGCTGATTTGATGAAGATGATGAAGAGGAAGATGATGAAGTATCAGAAGGCAAACTTAAAGGAGTTAATGACTCTGTGAATGATTTTCCATCTTTAGTTATGTAAACAGGAATTGTTTTTCCATTATATAATAAATCAACCTGATATAAACCAGAAACATCTTTGACATCAGAGACACTTAAATTTTGAATTCCCACAGACTGATAAAACTGCAATAATCTCTGACCTGCAGCATTTGATGATAAATTTCCTGTAAGCCCTCCGGTTACTGTTGAAATTAATAGCACCAGTACAATAACTCCGAAAATTAATGTTGCAAGAATCCAGGGATTTTGTCTGAATTTTTCAGTAAAATTTTTTTTATGATGATGAGATTCATGTTCAGTATGTTCATGTTCTGAATGCTCATGCTCTTTTTTTTCTTCTTCCATTTTAACTTTATATTAATTTCATTTAAAAACTTTGTGGAACTGAAATGCATAACTAAATAATAAAGAAGAACAAAGGTTCCATACTTTATATTAATGACGACAAATATAAAAAGTTATTCTGTTTTTTTATATTATGGTGTATGATATTATTTTGGGAAGAGATGAGTCTGATAAAAAATTATTTGAAGACAGGGGATTGATTTATCTCGGGAAGGGTTTTGTAAAAATGGGGCAGTATACTTCTTTGAGCAATAAAATTTTCATGGATGTTGCTAGGAGTCATGTTGTGCTTGTTGCAGGAAAGAGAGGCTCAGGAAAAAGCTATACTCTCGGAGTTATTGCTGAAGAGCTTTCCAATCTCCCTAAAGAGGTGAGCCAGAATATTGCTTCGCTGATTTTTGACACAATGGGAATTTACTGGACAATGAAATTTGAAAATGAAAAAGACAGAAAGCTTCTGCAGGACTGGGGGCTTAAATCAAAAGTTTTGCCTGTGAAAGTTTTTGTCCCGTTCGGACATTTTGACAGGTATCTTGAAAAGGGGATTCCTATCGACGAGAGATTTGCTTTAGACCCGAGAGAAATGACTTCTGATGACTGGATTATAACTTTCGGGCTTGACATAACAAATCCCATTTCTGTTTTGATTCAAAGAACAATGGGAAAAATGAAAGAGCGCGAAAATTTTGATATAGGAGAGATAATAAGATTCATTGAAACCGACGAGAAAAGCGAGCTAGAAACAAAAAATGCAACAATCGGACTTTTCGAGGCTGCTGAAGAATGGGGAATTTTTGCAAAAGGAGAACAGAACCCCACTGAAATTAAAGAATTGATTAATGCAGGAATGACCTCTGTTTTGGATTTGAGCGTTTACAATTCTGTCGGCGCGTTTAACATTCGTGCTCTTGTTATAAGTTTAGTTTCAAGAAAAATTTTTAATGAGAGAATGGATGCGAGAAAGAAAGAGGAAATTGAATCGGTTTCCAGAGGAATGAACCTTTCTTTTTTTACAGAGAAGAAAGAAAATCCTCTCGTGTGGATGTTTATTGATGAAGCTCATGAATTTCTTCCGCTTAATTCAAAGACTGCTGCGACTGATGCACTTGTTCAGTTGTTAAGGGAAGGGAGACAGCCGGGAATTTCTTTAGTTCTTGCAACACAGCAGCCTGGACAAATTCACAGAGATGTTATGACCCAGTCAGATATTGTAATTTCCCATAGAGTAACCTCGCAGCCTGATATTGATGCGCTTAATTATATCATGCAGAGTTATCTTCTTCAGGGAATTGCAGGATATATGAATGATTTGCCGTCATTAAAGGGAAGCGCAATAATTCTCGATGATAATTCAGAAAGAATTTATCCGATAAGAGTCAAACCCAGATTTACCTGGCATGGCGGAGAAGCTCCTGCTGCTGTTGGAAGTAAGAGGGGATTGTAATTATTTTATTTTTAAAGAAGGTCTATATTTTATTAGATAGTAAATGTAACTTAAAACGGGAATTAAAAATATTCCCACAGTCCATAAATGGTTAGAAAATTTATTTTTTTCAAGATATTTTGAGGAGGATATAAATACCATAGATATCCAAAATAAAATAGCACAACCAATCATAAAAAGGACAATCCATTGAAGGACCCAATGCAAATTTTCAAAGAAGGGGGTATTGTTTACAGTTAAAAGTAAAGATATAAAAAAGATTACAATCCCAATTAACCCCAAAGTGCCAATACTATCGTAATATCGAATTTGATTATTCTTTTTCATTTTTTACCTTATTTGACATCCAATTTGAAGCAAACATGAGCGCAATCCCAAAAACAGCGATGCCTAAAGCAAAATCTTTTAAGATAAATAAAGCTAGCCCAAAAAGAAAATAGATAACAGACAATAAAACTTGGATTAATAAATATGTTTTTAATTCCATATTAAAAAAAGAGTGTAAGAATATTTATATTTTTTTATTTGAATTTTTACCTTTCTCCCCTCCCAAAACTTTTATAAACCTCCCTTTCCCCTAATTTTTGTCTAACAACTTCGGTTGTTCTAATCTCGTTAATGAGATGACAAACATAATAACATGGTAGAGAAAAAATCAAACGCAGTATATGAAATAGTTCCTCAGGAATATAATCTAAAATTAGCAGAAGCTCTTAAGGGAATCCCTGAATTTCAGGAACCTGAATGGGCAAGATTCGTTAAGTCATCTGCAAGCAAAGAGCGTCCTATCGAAGACCCTGATTTCTGGTACAAGAGAGCTGCAAGCATTCTAAGACAAATTTACAAGAATAAAGTTGTTGGAGTAAACAGATTAAGAACAAAATACGGAAGCAAACAAAACAGAGGAATGAGACCTGAAAAATTCGTAAGATCCGGCGGAAAAATCATAAGAACTATTCTTCAACAGGCAGACAAAGCAGGATTCACTGAAAACATAAAAGAAATCAAAGGAACAAGAGAAAAGAGACCTGGAAGAAAAATGACTGCTAAGGGAAAAGCATTTTTGGAGGAAATAAAATAAATGGCAGAAAAAATTCAGAAAGAAAAAAAAGTGAAAACAGAAAAACCTGTTAAAGAAAAGAAGGAGAAAAAAATATTTGCTAAAAAGGAAAAAAAGACAGAAGTAAAAATTCAGGCTCCTGTTGAACTTAAAAAAATCAAAGTTCCAAAAAAACAGAGAGGACTTAACGAGAAAAAAGCAAAACTTGCTGTCGCAGGAAGACAGACAAAATGGGCTCCTGTCTGGGCAGTTATGAAAAAATACGGAGCAGGAAAAAGAATTCATCCTTCTGCTATGACTGCATACAAACGTTCATGGAGAAGAACTAAATTACATATCAAGCCACGAAAGATAAGGAAGTGGCATCTAGGATAGTAAAAGTGGGTTCTTTTGAAAAAAGAACCTAACGTGGTAGAAAACCTACAGGAAAAATAAAATGAATAAAAAAAATAAAACAGACGAGAAAAAACTTGAGAGAGAATATGTTATTCCACTTAGAAAGCAAACTAACAAAGTTCCAAGATACAAAAAAGCAAACAAGGCAGTTAAGGCAATAAAAGAATTCTTGGCAAAACACATGAAAGTTGAAGACAGAGATTTGAATAAAGTCAAGCTTGACAAATTCCTTAATGAAATGGTATGGAACAGAGGAATAAGAAATCCTCCTGCAAAAATAAAAGTCAAGGCAGTAAAAGAAAACGGAATTGTTAGAGTCGAAGCAGTTGAAATGCCGACAAACATCAAATTCAAAAAATTGAGAGAAGAAAAAATAAAGTCACAAAGTCAGGAAGTTGCAAAGAAGAGAAAGGCTGAGAAGGTTCAGGAAGAAGCAGCTGACAAAGACCAAAACGGGGTTGAAGACAAGAAAGAAACCGAAGAGAAAAAAGAAGCAGTTGTTGAATCAGAACAGAAAATAGAAAAAGCCGAGGCTAAAGAAGCAAAACATACTACTGAAGAAAAATCTCCAAAAGAGAAAAAGAATATGAAAGTAAGTTATAACAAGGCAAGTCAGGGACAATAAAGAGATTAATTTTTAGAAAATAATTTTACAATTCTTCTTAATTTCGTTCGTTCCAAAGTAACTCACAATAATTCTTATTTTTTTACGCGGCACTTCGTTTGCTAAAAAATACTTCTCTTAAAAAGAGAAGCAGAAATTTGTTAAATCTTCGTCAATTTTAATGTTATAAAAACTAATTAAATTCAGTTAAAAAAGATGGGATAAATAAAACGAGCGAAGCGAGTAATTTTTAAAACAAAGATAATTGAGATTATTATGAAAACTAAAAAAACAAAATTTGATTCTTTCTGTGTTAACGGCGTTGCAAACGGATGCAAATACTGCGTGAAAGGAAAAAAATTAGTTCTTTTCGTAACAGGAGTCTGCAAAAAAAATTGCTGGTACTGTTCATTAAGCAAAAAAAGAAAAAACAAAAATTTAATTTTTGCAAATGAACGCGAGGTAAAAAATATCGATGAAATTATACAGGAAGCGATAGAGAGCAGAGCCCCTTCTGCAGGAATCACCGGAGGAGATCCTTTAATTTATTTTGGCAGAACGATTAAATTTGCCTCTGCATTAAAAGAAAAATTCGGAAAAAAATTTCATATTCATATTTACCTTCCGACACAATTGGTCACAGAAGAAAAATTAAAAAAATTAAAAAAATGCGTCGATGAAGTCAGATTCCACCCAGAGTTCCTCATAAACCAAAACAAAGTTGATGATGATATCAAAAAAATAGAAATGGCGGAAAAAATATTCGGTAAGCGGAATATCGGACTTGAGATGCCGATGATTCCTGAAAGAAAACATGAGATATTAGATTTTATCTTCGGAACTGAAAAATATATTTCATTTGTTAACCTGAATGAATTCGAATTATCAGAAACAAATTTTGACATAATAACAAAAAAATACGAACTTGAAGAAGGAGGATATGTTGTCGCAGGAAGTCTTGAAGCGGGGAAATGGATTTTAAATCAGTTGGCTGATAAAAAAATAAAACTGAAAGTTCATTTGTGCACTGCCGATTTGAAAAATCTCTGCCAGTTTGCCAACAGACTTAAGAGACATGAGATTCTTCCGTATGGAAAAAGGACAGAAGAGGGAACTGTTATTTATCTGGTAATCAATGGGAACCTCCAGCGGGTTCTTCACAACTCCAGCAACCCGACAGGAAGTCGAAAAAAAATTAAATTAAAAGGGGTTTTTTATGACGAAAAAAAGAAAAGGACTATTCTTTCCGAAAAGGTTGCAAGAAGATTACTGAAAGAAGGAAAATATAAAATTTTCAGAGTCGAGGAATATCCAACCCATGACAGAATTGAAGTAGAGGAGGAGGAAATAAATTGAAACAGGAAATTACAATTTGCGAACTTTCACGGGAAATGAAAGATTCGGAGAAAGAGGTTATAGAATAATATGCCTGAACTTGAACAAATCCGCGCCAAACTTTTCAGCCTGCAGGATAAAGAAAGAGCAGAACACAGCAGGAAATATCTGAAATCAGAATATTCTTTTTACGGACTGACAGTTCCTGACATGAGGAAAATCATGAAGGAATATCAGAAGATGGAATTTTATTCTGCGCTTAATTTAATTGAGGAATTATGGGGAAGCGGAAATCATGAAGAAATGAACTGCGCACTTTATCTCCTTGGAAGTTATGTAAAAAAATATCCAACTGAAGTCTGGAAATTTTTATCAGATAAAATTTCCCTTGCAACTAGCTGGGATTTAGTTGATGAATTATCCACTCATATTCTCGGAGTTGTGCTTGCCGAGCGAATTGAACTTATGAGCGAAATTAAAAAGATGAGCGAGGCAAAAAGTCCGTGGATCAGGAGAATCAGCATTGTTTCAACTTATCCCCTTATTAAAAAAAATAAAATTGAATTAACATTAAGACTTGCTGAAAAATTAGTTTATGATGAGGATATGTATGTGCAAAAAGGGGCAGGCTGGATGTTAAGAGAAGTCGGAAAAAAGAATCGGTTAAGCCTCAGGGAATTTTTGCTTGTAAGACTTGATATGAAACCTCATGCATTTTCTTATGCAACAGAAAAAATGGCTGAGCTAAGAAAGATAAGAAAGGAAAAATTAAAAGAGGAAAAGAAAAATTCTTCAATTATTCAGTAGTTTTATGAAACATTAAATAAGTATTCTCTAACAAATTTTGTTTTCTTTTTCTAAAAGAAATATTTTTTAGCAAACAGAGTGCTGCATAAAAAAATAAAATTATTCACGTGCAAGCGCGCTATTTTTCATAAAAAATTGCTCCGCAATTTTTTGTCTATTGTTATCGCCTCTTTTTTGAATTTTGTGAGAAACTATCTGGCTTCCAAAACCCCTATAAACTCATTTCTTCTTTCTTTTTTATGGATATTGAAAAACTGAAAAATAAAAAAACAATAAATGAACTTTTGGAATTTGGAATTATAAATTTTGATAAGCCTGCTGATTGCACCAGTTTTGATGTTTCTGATTTTGTGAGGAAAAAATTAAAATTAAGGAAAACAAGCCACTTCGGAACTTTAGATCCTATGGTTACAGGAGTTTTGCCGATTGCATCAAATCGTGCCACGAAGTTAACGGGATTTTTTATTGGAGAGGATAAAGAGTATATTGGCACGATGAGAATACACGAAGATGTTTCTCTTGAACAAATAAAAAGAGTTATTGATGAAAAATTTATGGGAACAATTATTCAGCTTCCGCCTGTCCGCTCTAGAGTAAAAAGACAAGAAAGAGAAAGAGAAATAAAAAAATTTGAACTATTAAAAAAAGAAGGTAAAGATATTTCTTTTTCAGTTGAATGTCAGGGAGGAACTTATGTAAGAAAACTTGTTCATGATTTGGGAGAAGAGATGGGAATCGGTGCGCATATGATTGGGCTGAAAAGAATTCGTGCCGGAATTTTCAAAGAAAAAGAAATGGTTACAAAAGAAGAATTTGAAAAAGCAGCTGATGCGTATTTTAAGGGTAATGATAAATTATTAAAAGAAATTATAATTCCAGCTGAAATTGTTTCTGAACTTTATCCAATTGTAGAAATCAAAGAGGAACCAATTGAAAGAATTCTTCACGGCCAGCCCTTGTATGAAAAAGATTTAATGAAAAAGATTAAGATAGAGAAAAATAAAATTGTCTGTGGATTTGCAGGAGATAAATTTATTGGAATGTTCAGAGTTGTTGATGACGGGAAGATATTCGGCAAGCCGATGTTTGTTTATCAGGAGATAAGAAATTAAAATCAAAAAATAGAGAGTATTGTAAAAATTAAAGTAGAAAGAGTTAATGCAATAATCCAATAAGTAAGAATTTCTAATCTAGAAGCATATATTATACTTAAAGCATTTGGCCCTAAACCATAATTTAGTTCAATTCCTTGTTTTAAATCCACCTTTCTGTTGTCTTTTGGAACATATACTTGTCCATCTAATTTTACCTTTTTATTAAAGTGTTCTATTTTTATTTCAAATAGATAATTTGATTTTACTAATGCATTTAACGCTTCTTCAGTCATAATTTTTCTAAGTTCTTGATGACTCCAAAAAGAATTAGGGAAGTTGCGGTAATAATTTAATTAAAATTTTTTTAAATTTCTTATTCATCTTATTTGAATTAAATAAAACAAGGGGGTTTAAATTTTTTTGGAATAAGATACCTTTTTAATTCCTTAACTCTTCTTTTATCTATGAGAGAATTTGTATATTTTTCACAAAGTGCGAGAACGTCAGGTAATTTTGATGTCAAGGATTTAATGAAAGCTGGAAGAATGGATATTGCAATTCATAGTTTTATTCAGGGAGTTTTTTTATCTCATGGTTTCAGAAAAGATATGAAATTCCATTTTGTTTTTTACGGGATGCCTGACCCTCCGAAGCATATTGAAATTCAGATAAAAGATGAACTTGAAATCAGCAAAAAAGATGTGGGGAATCTTATAAGAAAAATTTTGTATAAATATAAAGAAGGAAAAAAGACAGAAGCCCTGCCGGGATGTTTTATAGAGAAAAAAAGTTTTTTGAAATTGATTGATGAAATGATTGATGAAGGAAAAGAAATTTTTTTACTGGATAAACGCGGAGAAGATATAAGAAAAGTTAAAATTCCTGAAGATTGCGTTTTTATTTTAGGGGATCATGAAGGGCTGCCTAAAAAAGAATTGAAAAGATTAAAAGAAGCTGCGAATATGGTTTCTGTTGGAAACAAAATGTATTTTGCATCGCAGACAGTTGCAGTCGTAAATAACGAATTAGATTATAGAGGGATTTAATTTTCTTGCTTCGCAAATTTAATTACTCCACACAAGACTAAGTCAAAGTGCTTCGTTCTGAAAAAAATTTAACGTGTTTGTTCAACTGCGACGACACATTATCGGTTTCTTCCGCACGAATTTCCCTTTAAAATACTGCTCATGGCTGATAAAAAATAATAAACTCTCTGTGAAAAAAGAGGGGATAGAAAATTTCCGTTTTTGAGGGGGCGAGGGGGAAAGCGAGTGAATCTAGCGTAAATATATAAAAACTAAAAAATTTATTTTATATTATGAAAAAATCAGTAAGACTTTATATTTCTGGAACAGTGCAGGGAATTTTTTTTAGGCAATTTATTAAGGATAATGCAGAAAGAAATAATGTAAAGGGATTTGTTAGAAATCTTGAAGACGGCAGGGTTGAAGTTTTTGCCGAAGGAAATCAGGAAGATGTTGACAAAATTGTGGAGTTTTGCCAGAAAGGACCGAAGCATTCTAAAATAGATAAAGTGGAAATTAAAGACGAGAAATTTCAAGACCTAAAGGAATTTAAAATCCTGCACATTTAGTTATAAAAAGATATGAAAACCGAAATAATTGCAACAATTGGACCTGCGAGTATTGAATTTTCTGTTCTTAAAGAGATGTATAAAAACGGCATGAGCATTGCCAGAGTTAATACAAAATATGGAAATGAAAAACAATATGAAAAAATTACCCGGAATATTAAGAAACTAAAAAACTGCAAAATTATGTTTGACATAAAAAACATAAAAAAAATTGATTGGATAAAAAAACAGGATTTTGATTATATTGCGTTATCATATACTTCTGGAAAAGAAGAAATAAGAAAGATAAGAAAATTATTCTCCCCGAAAAAAATAAAACTTATTGCGAAAATAGAGACCAAAGATGGAGTCAGGAATATTGATGATATAATTAATGAAAGTGATGGGGTCATGGTTGCGAGAGGAGATTTGGCAAAAAATATTTCCTATGAAAAAGTTCCAATAGAACAGAAGATAATTATCAAGAAAGCAAAAGCAAAGAGAAAATTTGTTATTACCGCAACCGAAATGCTTTTGTCTATGGTGAAAGCAAAATCTCCGGAACGGGCAGAAATAAGCGACATTGCAAATGCAATTATCGACGGCTCTAATGCAGTTATGCTTTCTGAAGAAACCGCCATCGGCAAATACCCTGCTTTAACAGTTAAAACAATGGAAAAGACAATAAAATATACTGAGTTAAATGAGAACAAGATAAAATGATATACACAAATAGCGATGGGGGAGCTCGTGGTAACCCCGGACCAGGAGCAATCGGAGTAATTGTGCGAGATGATGAAAAGATTCTTACTCAATATTCTGCAAAAATAGGAAAGTTTGTAACTAACAATGTTGCAGAGTATGAAGCACTGATAAAAGCTCTTGAACTTGCATCAAGATTTACAAAAGATGAGATTACATGTGTTCTTGATTCTGAATTAGTTGTAAAACAATTGTTAGGAGAATATAAAGTAAGAAATCCACATCTGCTTCCTTTATTTTTGAAAGTCCAGAAACTTCAGGAGAACTTCCATAAAATAAAATATAAACATGTTTCACGGGAAGATAAATTTCAGGTTATTGTAGATGAATTGCTAAATCGGGAATTAGATGAGAAATGAAACAAATACGCTCGCTATCGCTCGCAATGAACGACACCTACACTGTTTCTTTACATTCATTTTCCCCTTGAATTTGTGCTTACGCAGATTAATTTCTCCGCGTCGGCTTTCAGACACGACGCTTCGTTGAGAAAAATAAGTTAATGTTAAATCTAAAATGAATTGTTCAAATTCTACCTACCCCAAAAAAAGAGGTGATACAAATTTTCTCTTTGGGCGAGAGTTTTCACGAATGCAGGAAAAAATATAATAGCAATGAGTGAGGGCTCGAGTTGGGTGGGCGGGAATAGAAATCAGCGAACGACTTTGGAGTGAGCGAATATATTCTGTTAAGAAAACATAAGAAATAATTTTTAGAATCCGCCCAATAACTTGTACACTAAAAATGCAGGCCATACCAATGCTTTTAGAAAGCCGAGAACTCCGTCCCAGAATGAAGTAGCCATTTGAATATAATAAATTGCTGCGCCGACAAATCCTAAGAAGTAAATTCCGCCGCCTCTATGACAATGATGATTATTTTTTTCACAGTTCATTTCTTCTTTTCCTCTTTTGAATAAATATTTTCTTCTGTTTTTTCGTGGCATTATAATCTTAATGAAAAATTATTTTTAAATCTTGTTAAATTCTCCCCTGCTGCCTCATATGAACCAATGTCGTGTAAAATTCTCTTGCCTGCTGAACTGCATCTTCAAGAGCATTATGTCTTGGAAGATCTGCACGCAAATCAAGTTCCCTGATATTAGCAGTCATGTCCTTGACATTTCCGCGAAATACAGAATTTATATCTTCCCCTGAATGACCAAATGGATTTTGCCTTGGATGAAACTTATCAATATAATAATTAATAAACTGCCCGTCAAAAATAATTGGAGCAGCTAATAGAACAGGACGATATCCTTCAGTATTTTCCAGAACCCATCCCACGAATTTTGGAATTGCCAACTTAGGAGAATCTCCTTTTATATCCAGAATTTTTAACACCTCTTCCGGATTAAAATTTTCATGATCATAATCACTTAAAACAGCCAGACTTTTCGCCCCTATTCTAAAATGTTCAATTTCATATTCAGAGGTAATTGGTTTTAGTTCTCTATAAAAAATTTTGTTTTTATCCCCGACTATGCATGCACCAAAAGAAAGCATTGAACTTCTCCACGGATACGGGCCGTTAGTTTCTACATCAATTGACACATATTTTTTCTTGACAGACATAAAAATAAAGCATAAACTTAATTTAAAAATAATTCTGTATTGAAGAATATAGTAAAGTATTTTAATGACAAAAATCATCTGATAATATGGGGCGCGAAGAACAGATAATCAATGAAAGAATAAAAAAAATTGAAGAGCTTAGAAAAGAAGGAATTGATCCTTATCCTGCAAAATTCGACAAAAAAAATTCTGCTTCAGAATGCCTGAAAGCAAAACTTGAAACAAAAGTCAAAACTGCAGGCAGATTAATGAGCAAAAGAGATTTGGGGAAAATTGCATTTGCAAAATTGAGAGATGTTTCAGGAGATGTACAAATTGTTTTTCAGGAAGAAAAAACGCCTGACAAAATTTTTGATTTTTTCAAAAAATATATCGACGAAGGGGATTTTGTCGGAGTTGAAGGTGAAACTTTCAAAACAAAAACAGGAGAAATTTCCATTCTTGTAAAAAAGATTGAATTGTTAAGCAAAGCTATTCTTCCGCTGCCTGAAAAATTCCACGGCCTGCAGGACGATGAAGAAAGATTGAGAAAAAGATATCTTGATATCATGATTAATCCGGAAATAAAAGAATTATTCATAAAAAAAGCAAAATTCTGGCAGACTATAAGAAATTTTCTTATTGAAAGGGGATTTTTGGAAGTAGAAACTCCCGCCCTTGAAAATTCTGCAGGCGGAGCGGCAGCGACGCCATTCAGGACTCACCACAATGCCCTTGATATTGATGTTTATCTGAGAATTTCAATGGGAGAATTGTGGCAAAAGAGATTGATGGTTGCTGGATATGACAAGACATTTGAAATCGGAAGACAGTTCAGAAATGAAGGAATGGATATGGAGCATTTGCAGGATTACAGCCAGATGGAATTCTATTGGGCATATGCAGATTACAAAGAAGGGATGAAACTCGTTGAAGAGATGTATAAAAAAGTCGCCAAAGAAGTTTTAGGAACTTTGAAATTCAAAACTCACGGATATGAAGTGGATTTAGGAAAAACATGGGAGACTTACGACTATAAAACGCTGATAAAAGAAAAAACAGGAATTGACATTTACAAGGATGATGAACATAAGATAAAGAAAAAACTCGATGAGTTGGAGATGGAATATAATAAGAACGTTGACAAATGGAGAATGGTCGATATTCTTTGGAAATATTGCAGGAAAAAACTTTCAGGACCGGGTTTCCTGATTAATCAGCCAGTTGAACTTGCTCCTCTGGCAAAAAGAAATCCCGAAGATAACAAAGTAGTCCAGCAGTTTCAGGTAATTATCGCAGGAACAGAGATGGGGAACGGTTATTCAGAACTTAATGATCCTATTGACCAGGAAGAAAGATTCAAAGAACAGATGGAGAAAAAAGAAAAAGGGGACACTGAAAGTATGGAACATGATAAAGGATTTGTGGAAGCTCTTAAATATGGTATGCCGCCAACATGCGGATTCGGATTATCAGAAAGATTTTTTGGGTATCTCGTCGACAAACCTGCAAGGGAAGCAGTTATATTTCCGTTAATGAAACCTAGTTCTGAACATAAAGTTCAGGCTTCGTCCGCCAAAAATGCCGAGCGAAAGGAAAAATAAAATGAATCTTCCGATTTCAAGAGAAAAGGCTGTTGAAATTCTAAAAAAATATCCTCAATTAAATTCGGATATGAATCATTATTTAGAAAGCGAAGCTATTATGCGCGGACTTGCAAAAAAATTCGGAGAAGATGAAAATTATTTTGGAATGCTTGGGCTGCTGCATGATGTGGATTGGAGCATTACAAAAGATAATTGGGCAGAACACACAATCAAGGCAGAAAAAATTCTGAAAGAAGCAGGATTTGATGAAAAGTTTATTCAGATAATCCAGAGCCATGCTTACGGGCATAAAGATATACCAGTATTTTCTGAAAAACAAAGAACAGAGAAAATTGAATTTGCTCTTGCTGCTGCTGAAACCCTTACGGGACTGATTCATGCTTATGCTCTGATGAGGAGTGGAAAGATTTCAGATATGGAAGCTAAAGGATTAAAGAAAAAATTCAAAGATAAAGCATTTGCTGCAGGATGCGACAGAAGGATAATAAGTGAAATAGAAAAAACAGGAATTTCCCTTGATGAATTTTTTGAGGTAGGGATAGAATCGATAAAAAAAATTAAGGAAGAAGTCGGACTGATTTAATGACAAGATTAATAAATAATTAATCGTTAGGATAATTAGTAAAAGAGGGAATTATGGCAGACGAAAATAAATTTTTTGCATTTATTGACAGCAAGGTAGTTTATGCACTTTCGTTTCTTTTAATAATTTTTACGCTTAAGGAATCTATAGTCCAGCTTTTTTCCTCTGGAATAACTTTCAATGTTTTCTGGATGGATGTTTCGCCTGAACAGTTTGTCAATTTTATTATTTTAATTCAGTTTTTATCAATTTATTTTTATGGAGTTAATTACATAGTTCAGGATCCTTTAAACAGAATGAAAAGGTACATGAATAGCATCGCTTCTATTCTCTGGTTTATTTCATTCCTGTCCCCATTTTACATAATGATAATTTTATTTTTCCAATCTTTATTTGTTCAGGGAATTATCCTTAGCATCCTTTCATTATTCTTCGCGGTCTTTGGCATTTTTGCTTCAATATGGTCTGAAAGGAAGGACAGGGAAAATGATTCAATGGAACTTGAAGAGGAAATAGAAAAATTAAAATTAGAGCCTCCGACAAAAGACAACGTATCAGAATTCCTGAGATATTATCTAATCTTAGATTCTGTGGTAAAAAATGCAATTGTTGAAAGAATGAATATCTCAATAGAAGAAGACGAATCAATTGATTTAAAGGGGGCATCAAATCTTTTGCTTGATAACAATCTGATAAAATACGATACTAAAGAAAAAATAAATAAGATTGAAATATTACATAACAAAATTGTCCATGAGGAATATAAGGTTTCTGAAAAAGAAGTTGAACAGCTTAAAGCAGTTATAAAAGACTTTGAAGAGAATGTGAAAAAAGCAGGAGGAAAATAAATGGCATTAATTATAAAATCAAATATCCGAAAAGTTATCCGGGAACTTGACAAAGCAGGAGAAATTTCTTCTGTTTCTGACGAAGTGGGTGTTGAACTCGAAAAAAAAGTTGAAGATATTCTAAGAGAAGGAATCAGAAGAGCAAAATTAAATGGTCGCAGAACTTTGCAGGGACGTGACATTTAATTGATTCCTATTGCAATAAAAATTATAAATAATCCAGGGTAATTTTTTTTATGAAAATTAAAGATATTCTTTCTGAAAAAAGAACATTATCTTTTGAAATATTTCCTCCAAAGAAAGAAGGGGAATTTGAAAGCTTAGTTATGACAATCTCACAATTAAGAAAATACAATCCTGACTGGATATCAGTTACATATGGGGCAGGAGGAAGCACAAAAGACAAAAGCGTCGACGTAGCTTCTGTTGTAAAAACTTTTTTTAATACGGAAGTATTGGCTCATTTAACCTGCATTAATTCAAATAAAGAAGAAATAAAAGAAATCTTGGGGGAACTTAAAAGACGGGGGATCGAAAATGTTCTTGCATTAAGGGGGGATTTGCCGAATGGAAAAAAACTGGAACAGTATCAGAACGATTTTAATTATGCAAGTGATTTAGTTTCTTTTGTGAAAAGAAGCAACGGATTTTGCATTGGCGGAGCTTGTTACCCGCAGGGGCATTTGGAATCTTTATCCCTTGAGGAGGATATAGAAAATCTGAAGAAGAAAGTTGATGCCGGAACTGATTTTTTGATTACACAATTATTTTTGGATAATGAAAAATTTTATGAATTTATTGAAAGGACCGAAAAAGCAGGGATAAAAATTCCTATTATCCCGGGAATTATGCCGATAACAAATTATCACCAGATAAAAAAGATGGCTGCACTTAGCGGGCATGAACTTCCAAAAAAATTAATGAATAAACTTGAAACGCTGGAGGATAAACCAGAAGATATTGAGAGATATGGGATACATTATGCGGCATTGCAGGCAGATGAACTAAGAACAAACGGGGCAAGGGGGATTCATTTTTATTGCATGAACAAAAGTGATGTCGTCTCTAAAATTCTGAATATGATTGGTTATAAATAAAAATATAAAGTTTCATCTCAAAAGAATATCATGGAAAAAAAAGAAGGTGCTTCTTCTGAAAAATCAAAACAAGGAAAAAAGAATCGCGCTGCCGGGCAAAGATTTGAAGCAAAAGCCAGGCAGGAACTTGAAAATTTGGGGTGGATTGTCAGCAAATGGATGAATACCGTTGATTATGATAAAAACGGAAATACAGGAAAATTGGTTCCTTCAAAAAGAAAATATAATCCATTTATGAAAGCCATGACGATAGGAACAGGATTTCCGGATTTTGTCTGTTTTAGAAGAATAGAAAAAAAAGAGGAGGAAGAAATGATTGACGGAACATTAATTCCTGAAAGCAAAATTAAAGAAGATGACAATGGAAGTTATGAAGTTATTGGAGTAGAAGTAAAAGCGAATGGGTATCTTGACCAAATTGAAAAGGGCATGTGTTTATGGCTTCTGGAGAATAAAATTTTTTCAAGAATTTTAATTGCAAGGAAATCAAAAAAAGGGAAGGAAATGAATAGGAAATCCATTTCGCCAGCAATGAAATTGCTGGAAGGAAGAGGAATTGAATATCTTGATTTCAGGGAAAAGTATCACAAAGAATAAAAATTATATGAAGTTATTTTTAGTATGATTAAATCAGGAGAGTTATTAATTTTTATTTTTTTATTGTCAACGATTTCTGCTTCATGCAATTCCTCCCAAATTGATATAAATTCTGCTTCTGCCGATGACCTTGACAAGCTTGCAGGAATAGGAAGTGTCAAAGCGATGGCAATTATTGAATCAAGACCATTTAGCAGTGTTGAAGATATGATTAAAGTAAAAGGAATTGGAAACTCTACTTTAACAAAAATAAAAGAACAGGAGCTGGCCTGTGTCAGCGAGGACTTGCCTGTTGCTAAAAATTATTCAGTTCAAAGTCACGCTGAAGAAAATATTTCAGATGAGGGGATTTACCTGATTAATAATTCCAAAGAAGAGATTACTACAAGTTCAACACCGATTATTCTAAATGCAAAAACTATAAAAACGGAAAATAATTCAGAAGTTTTGAAAAAGAATTTGCCTTTTTATGGCCTTATTGCCATGGGAATAATCTTTGGGGCGTTGCTTTTATTAAAAGGAAGAAAAAGAAAAAATGAGTTCAACTGAAAATAAAAAAATAAATTCGATGTTTGTTCTTGAAATACTTGGCAGACCCCCTGAATTTTTAACTGAAACTCTTAATGGATTGGTCAAAAATATAGGGGAAGAAAAGGGAGTATCAATAAAAAGTGTTAAAATAAATGAACCGGTCTTAATGAAAGACCAGAAAGACTTTTACACCAGTTTTGCAGAAGTAGAAATTGAAACAGAAAATCTTCTTTACCTTACAATTTTAATGTTCAAATATATGCCCGCTTATATAGAGATAATTTCCCCACAAAATTTATCCTTCACAAATGCTGAACTTAGCGATGTCTTGAGTGAGCTTACAAGAAGGCTCCACGGATATGAAGAGATTGCCAGAATTTTACAGAATGAAAAAACTATTCTTGAAAGAAGACTGAAAGAAGCTATGGAGATGAAACAGGAAAAGAAAGAGCGGGAAGAAAAAAAATCTGAAAACGCTGAACCAAAGAAAAAGAAAAGAAAATGAGCGACATTCTTACGATAACGAGTTTTACAGGGTATTTTTATCAGCCAATAAAACAAACTATTGATGCAGGAAAAATTTCTGAATTGCAACTCGAAAGAAAAATTAAAAAAAGATTTGAAGAGGAGAAAAGTAAAATTTCCGGGATATATAGTTCACAGGGAAAATTAATTGAACACGAAAAAACAGGAAGGTATCTTAATTTACTTGTTTAAAAAATATTATCTTTTGATTGAAAGTCCAAATGTTTACAAACACAGTTTTAAAAAATAGGCAATAAAGTTTAGAACTTTTTCCCCTTTGCTACTTCCAACAGATTAACGGGTTTTCTCTTTGCTTTTTTATATCTTATGTAGAAAAAAATAATTGCCAAAATTACCACCCCCAAAAGGATTATTCCTACAGTCTGTCCTGATGAACCTCCCTGTGACTGAATGCAGGACCCCAGACAGCATACACTATCTTTTGCGTAAACAGGAGTTCGGTCACATTGCTCATCGGAAGAACAAACAGTCCCATTAAATTCTGCGCAGGTTTTTGTCAGAATAGATTCACTTTGATTTGTGGTATAATTATTAATAAAATTAAGAGAGACAAAAAAAGAATTTGATAAATCCCCCGATTTTGCCTTCAGATACCCTTCAACTGTTCCTGCAGAGGAAGAAAAAAAGGATAAATCAAACTGAGTCCCTGATTTTGAACTTAAATTATTTATTGTATAAGTCGAGAGATTCATTGAAGAAGTTAATGAGTCAGAAAGGGAAAGAGAAATATTCTGAAGGTCAACATCCCCCGTGTTATAAAACAGAACAGTCCTTGTTAATGTTGTATTTGTCGGAACTGAAAGATATAACTGGGGAGGATCCATTCCAAATGACTGTGCTGAAGCAGTCTTAGAGGAAGAGAGTATATAAACAGGAATCTGATAACTGAAATTTCCTGAACTTAATCCAATCATAGTAAGCCCTGAATCTCCGTCCCCCAAAGTGAAATCTATCTGTTTAGTCTCCCCTGAATTTAGAGAGAGTGACGAGCTTTGAGAACCGGAAATAAAAATTTCCCTGACAGAATTATTTGTCTGTGTGTTTACATTTACATTAATTTGATTGTCCAGCAGATTCTGAATTTCAAGGCTGAAATCTCCTGAAGTTGAAATAACTCCGGGATTGACAGAAAAAGCTGCAGTAGTATTTAATATTGAAAAATTTGCTGCTAGATTATCCGAGCTGACACCTGTTCCTTTTGTATATTGAACATTTTGAACCGAAACTGAATAATTATCCGGAGACTTACCTGTTGTCAAAGCATAAAAATAATAATCAGTTCCTGCTTTTACCACGTCATAAACCATCGGTATCTGGACATGTCCTTTGTAAAATAAAAGATTATCATTTGTAACCGGAGTCAAAAAGTTTCCCGAAAGTTTTGCAATTATTGTTTCACCCTGACTGAAATTTTGGTTTATATTAAACTCAACTGCAGAAATAAACGGAAATAAAATTAAGATTATCCAAAAAAATATTATCACATTCTTTTTCATAAACAATAAAAATAAATTAAGTTAATAAAGTTTATTTTTATAGATTATAATATGAATGAAGTTTACATGAATGAAAATTATTGGGCTGCCAGAAAAAGATTAGATGAGTTAGATAAAATTCAAAACAGAGGAATTATTCCCCTTCTTTACCCAAAAGAACCAAAGTCAAATTTAGAATTTAAAATTGAAAAGAATAAAAAATAATTATTTGCCCATTTCTTTTAATTTCTTGAGTACTTCGTCATATTCAGGTTTATTCTTGGCCATGGGTCTCACAGGCATTCTCTGTGGCTGCTGAGGAGTGATTATCTTTCGCGGAATTGCTCCAGGATAAACTTTTGCCGAAGAGGTTGGAGGGAATCTTGGACCTCCTGCTACCGCTGAAGGTTTGCCTTTCCCTTTTGATTTAAATTTAAGCCAAAGTATTCTTAGTTTATTTCGGAAGATTATCCCCAATGCAACCAAAACAATCAGCACAACAAGAAGAATTATCAACAAAACATTTGATGTAGTTGCAGCAGGTTTAGCGATACAGCATACTCCCGAAGAACAGGAATAAGAAGCAAACTGCTCATTTGTTGCACAGGAACTTTTACAAACACCATTATTTAATTCACAATCGGAAGTTGTCGGAGTCCCGCAATTTCCGTTTATACAGCATGAAGTCAAGGAAGTTGTATCAGATGAACTTACCGTTGTTCCCCCAATGCATGTCTGCCCAGAAGAACATATCTGCCCATTTTGATCTGCGCAACTTGGGGTAGGCGGCTGTTTATCACAGCAGACATTTGTCCCGAAACATCCACTATAATTACTTAATACATTGCCTGACACAGAAGAACATAATGCACTTGAAGTACAATAATTTCCTGAGTTCTGACAATCAGGAGAAATCTGTGTAGAAACCTGTCTAGGCCATAATGAATAAAGGATGAATGCAGTATTTCTTATATTATCCTGCCAGCATCCGTCAGTTCCCTGAATCTGAGTCAGCCAGTTTTGAGAGTTTGTTTTTTCAAGAAGAGAATTTTCATTCTGGAAAGGGAGAAGAGCAACTGCAGTGTCATATATTTTATCACCCGATGCAGACCACCACTGATTTTGCTGCTGCTGTGCAAGCAAGTCTGTTCTGAAATTTCCTGTTAAAGAATAAATAAAAGAGTATGGAACATACTTTGAGTTATCATCTGCCAAAGCAATCAGATAGGGGATGTATGCAGAAACATCTTTCCCACGTGATTTCAAAACTAATGCAGCCCACAAAGTCCCTTCATAATCGCATGAACTGCCGTCAGAAGAAAAACACAGAGAGTTTACTCTTTCAGTTGTTGTTCCTTCACCTGCTGCAGAAACAGTTTTATCTGAAACATAAACGGTATCGGAAGTTTTTTTCTTGTACAGTAAGGAAGTCATAAAAGAATCAGAACATGATATCTGAATATCCTGATTATAACAGTTTGGAGAAATTTTCAGCCAATAATTTTGGTATAAACTCAAACAGCTTCCTGCACTCCCGCTTAATGTTTTATCTTCATTAGTTGAAAAAGAATAAGTTCCCCCTAAATAATTTGCAGTACACGAAGTTGAATTTGTTGTATCGATTTGCAATAACCAGTCAATATTAGGATAAGTCATATTCCGTGAAGATAGCCAGCTTTCTGCCTGCGAAGTGTCAGAACCGGTCTGGCTTAATGCCATAATTGCCTGAGCGGTTGTCTTTATTGTACATCCCGACTGAGGCCAGCACTGATTTCCTGATGAATCTGAAAGCAATTCTGTTTTGCACTGTCCGACTGCCAATAATGAAAATATTTTTTCTTCTGTTGAGAGAGATGCACAATTATTAGTGACCTTGCTTAACAGACATGAATAACCTTTGTCATCAACACTTTGATTTGTTTCTGCAGAGATAAAGAATGCAGATAGTATTAATAGGAAAAAGAAAATTACAAACACCTTTTTTTTCATAGTTATTTTAATCAATCCTTATTTTTAAAATTATCTTTATTTTTCGATGATTTTCTTTTTGCAGAAGCAAAATTTTTTCTGATTACATAATTAATCGGATTTTTTATTTTCCTGCAAAGAGCGTCATCAAAAGCGCAAACTCCTATTCCCTGATAGAACTCTCTGCAATTTGGGGGCATGATTGGTTTTTTCCTTAAGGCCCAGGAAATCTGTGATTTAATGTAACCTGCCTGAAGAGGCGGCTGATTTTTTTCGTTCCATGAATAAATTATTTTTTCCAGTTCCTCCTTATCAACTCCGATTGAGCGGAAAAAATTTATCAGAAAAAACAAGGCACGCTTTTTTCCGTCTTTAATTCCGAGAAGTATCTGTTTTACGCAAGGGGGAAAATTTTTTTCTGAACGGTCAGTAATCTGAACAGGCCTGAATTCAAAAGTTTTCTTTTCCTCTTCAAAAGAATTTTCTTTATTCCAATCAAGAGCCTGCATTAATAGTTGGGTTGCTTCGCCTTCCCTACAGTTCGGAGAAAAATTTTTTACCTCGACTTTGAACGGGTCGGCATCTTTTGGCTGAAATTCCATAATTTTATTTTTGTCAATTACAACACTTGCAAGTGAAGTTTTTTCGTGAAGGGAATAAGGCATTCTGAAAAGATGACGCGGTGAAACAAGAATCAAATCGGGCATAACTTCTTTCGGGGCTTCCCTGTCTTTTACATATTTTGAATCAGGAAAATGAAGTTTTGTAATTTCTGTTATCAGATAATCATGAGTTTTTTCCATGATATATTTAGTAAGAATTCTCGGCCATTCCGGGAACATATCAGAAGTTTTGACTCCGTTAATTTCCTTCGGAAATGCTTTCCATGGAACAATTATATGAAATCCTTTGCTCCCTGAAAATTTTATCCCGACATTTTTTACTCCGCTAAATTCAAGAAAATTAATTATTATCTTCGCCATAATCTTGCTGTAATCAATGTATTTGCTGTCAATATCCAAAAGCAAATCCCATCCAATTCTCATTTTATCCAGCTCTTTTCGGTCTGCATTTGTCATTATATTCAGGGGATTTTCCCAAAGTTCTTCAGAACAATGAAAAGAAGTGGCTCCTTTTTTTACAAGTCCGAAAATATCTCCGACATATTCAAATGTATCAGGCCGTTTTCCAAATCCTTCAAAATATCTGGGAGAGATTTCCCTGTTTCCGGAAAATTCAAAAATTGCTTTCTGAATTTCAGGCTTGGAATAATATAAATGTGTTATTTTTCTTATTCTTTCTTCTTTAATTTTTGAAGGGTCGGAAGAATTCTCTTTTTGAATGTTTTCCATTCCGAATAAAATTATGAAAAGTTTAAATAAATAACCTATACTGAAAAATAGTAATCCTTAAAAGAGGTAATATATTTTCTTGAATATGCTAGTAAGATTAGAAGATGCGAGTTTCCTCTCAAAAACAATAGAGGTAATTTCTGAATTAGTGAGCGAAGTGAGAATAAAAGTAAATGAATTTGGAATGAGCATAACTGCAATTGACCCCGCAAATGTTGCGATGGTAAAATTCAGGATTCCAAAAAGCGCATTCTCGCAATTTGAAACCGGAGATGAAGTTTTGGGAATTAATCTTGACAGTCTTAAAAGAATACTAAAAAGATGCAGTGCAGGAAGTCCGCTTATTTTTGAAAAAAGAGACAATTATTTGGACATACAAATTCTTGACAAAATAAAAAGAGACTTCAGCCTGAATCTAATTGAAGTTGAAGGGCAGGAAAAAGAAATGCCTGTTTTAGATTACAGCGCAAAAGTTGAAATATATCCTGCAGATTTAGCTTCATCAATTGACGATTGCGTTGTCGTGTCTGATGCCTGCTCTTTTGCAATAAACAACGGGAATTTTGTCATTGAAGCGCGCGGATTGAATTCAACACGTTCTGAATTTTCAAGAGATGCAATAAAAATTGAAGGGGAAGAATGCAAATCAAAATACAGTCTGGAATATCTTCAGAAATTTATGAAAGGCGCCAAAGTTGCAGAAAAAACTATTTTGAATTTTGCAAATGACCATCCATTAAAACTTGATATCAAAACAGAACATATGGAATTGAATTTCCTTTTGGCTCCGAGAGTTGAAACCGAAGATTAAAAACTATATCGAAAATTTTTCTTAAGATTTATAAATAATAATATCTTAAAAATCAGATGGATAAAAAAGAGGGAAATAATTTTCTAAGTAATAAAACTGCTTGCGACCCCGCTTGCAAGTCACTGACCTTACTTCCGCGAAATCGCTCGGGGCAGGTAACTATTTTTATTATCATCGGAATAATCATCGTCGCTGTAGGACTTCTTATTTATAGTTTTTATCCGCAGATTAAAACAAGTTTGGGAACAGCACAGCAAAGTCCGCAACAATTTATTCAATCCTGCATTGAACAGGATATTAAAAATGCCGTCGACACTCTTTCACTGCAGGGAGGAAGCATAAATGCAACAAATTATCTTCTTTACAACGATTCAAAAGTTGAATACCTATGTTACACAAATGAATATTACCGTCCGTGCGAAGTGCAGCAGCCAATGTTAAAATCACATATTGAATCAGAGATTAAAAATCAGATAAGCAATAACGTCGATGCCTGTTTTACATCAATGCAGCAGAGTTATGTCAAACAAGGATTCAGCGTCGATTTAAAACCTGGAATGAAAACAGTTGAATTATTTCCAAACAGGATTGTCGCAACTTTTAATTATTCCTTAACTTTGACAAAAGGAGAAAATGCGCAGAAGTATAATTCATTTGTTGTTTTGGTGAATAATAATCTTTATGAATTAGTTTCAATAGCTAATAGTATAATCGAATGGGAAGCAAGTTATGGTGATGTTGATGTAGCAACATACATGACTTACTATCATAATCTGAAAGCAGAAAAAATTTTGAGGGGAAATGACGGAAAAATTTACGTACTGACTGACAGAGACACAGGAGATAAATTTCAGTTTGCAATAAGAGGGCAAATATGGCCTGCAGGATACTTAACGCCAACAACATAAAATGAGGGGAAAAATATTTTTATTATTGTTCTTTGGAATTTTACTAATTGGAATTGTGAGTGCAGCAAGTTATTGCTGTGAAAAAACAACTTCAGGAGCATTTTGCCAGAATGTAAATGATCAATCTCAATGCGACAGCAATTACAAAAGTTTGTCTACTCCCTGCGCATCAACATCTTTTTGTGCAGAAGGAACCTGCATCGACCAGCAGGAAGGAACATGTATGCCTTCAACAGAAAGAGCATGTGAAAGCAATAACGGGTTTTGGAGCCCTCAGCCACAAAGCAGTCTTCCCCAATGTAAATTAGGGTGCTGTTTAATGGGAGACCAGGCGGCATTTGTTACGCAAGTTGCATGCAACAGAATGTCTGTGCTTTATGGAATTGATTCTACTTACCAGCCAAATGTCAACGATGAATTAACCTGTCTTGCAAGCGCAAATCCCCAGGCAAAGGGGGCGTGTGTTTACACAAAAGATTATGTAACAACCTGTGAAATGGATACAAAAAAAGACTGCCAGACAATGGCGCAAAATTCTGCCCTCGGAAATGTTTCATTCCACGAAGGATATTTGTGCAGTGCGCAGGAATTGGGAACTGTCTGCGGAAAAACACAAAACACTATTTGCGGTGACGACGGAAATGTTTATTTTGAAGACAGCTGCGGAAACCTGGCAAATGTTTATGATTCTTCAAAGATAAATGATGAAAATTACTGGACAAAAATACAATCTCCCACATGCGACGACGGCAAAGGGAATAAGAATTCCCCAAGCTGCGGAGTTTGTGATTATTATTCAGGAAGTATGTGCCAGGCGAAGCAGTCAGGAGATTCTGTAAATTACGGGAATAACTTATGCAGAAATCTAGACTGTGTGAATTATCGCGGGCCATACAGCGGTTCCCCAACAGGATATGCCACTTCAACTAACTATCCAAAACAAGGAGAGACATGGTGTTCAACAGATTCAAAAACAGGAAACAGCTATTCCCCAGGAGCAACTGATTTCAGATTAATGTGTTATAATGGAGAAGTCACAAATGAAGAATGTGATTCACCAAGACAAAAAGTTTGTGTAGAAAATGATACAATAACTTCATCAGGAAGCAAATTTTATACTGCAAACTGCAAAGTGAATATTTGGCAGGATTGCTGGGGCCAGTCAACACAATCAGATTGTGAAGACAGTAATGTAAGAGATTGCAAATGGGTAAGTTCTTCAGGATATAATTTTACATCGAGCGGACTTCAAAATACCGGTTCTTCTGGAATTTGTGTTCCAAATTATGCGCCGGGATTTAGTCAAACCCCAAGCAGCGACACAACTTCGAGCTGTGCAGGAGCAAGTTCAACCTGCATAGTAAGAATGGAAAAATCAATCGGCGGAAGCTGGACTTGTTCTCCAGACAGTACTTTTTTGGGATGGAGCGGAAAAAATAACTGTTCATGTTTAAGTCCAAATTGGCAGACTCAGATGAATAATATCTGCACTCAGTTAGGAGACTGTGGAAATCAGAAGAATTATCTCGGAAAAGATGGATATACTCAAAGTCAGATATCAATACAAACCGGGAGCAGCGGATAAAAAAATGAAAAAGAAAAATTTTGAAAAAGGGGCAATTGCAATATTTGAAATTATGATATTAATTGGAAGTATTTCTGCATTTTCTTATTTTGTAGGAAATGAATTTGGATTTGTCAACGCTGCAGATATAACTACAGTTAGTTCCAATCTTCCTGATATGATGGCCGAGGCAAAAGCAGCACTTTCGTCTGCACCCACGCCAACTGCAGCATTGTCAGGAGTAAAAAATCCTTATGCATTTATGGGAGCAGAAAATCCTTCAATGTATCCTGCAGCAGGAGCTGGCGGAGCAGGTGGGGCCGGAGGAGCAGGAGGAACAAGTTTTGTCGGATGGAGTCAGTTTGGAGCCAATCTTTGGGCTAATGGAATGAACATATTAACTAACGGAGGAATTGCAGTAGCATTATATTACGGAACAACTTATGTTTTACAATGGATGGGAGTAAGTCCGCAGTTATCAGATTCTGTCTCACATGCAGTGGGAATTGGATTCGGGGTTGGGGCAGCAGTAGGATTATTATATTCTGCTGCAACAGGAACTCCTCTTTGGGGGCTTGCACTTCCTTTTGGAGGATTAGTTATTTCAGGGTTAGGATTAATTGGGGCAGGAATTGGTGTCCTAATTGCATTATTTACTTACAGAGATGTAAGATTTGATGCAGTGCAATTCAGTTGTCTGCCTTGGCATCCAGTAACAGGAGGAGCTGACTGTGAACAATGCAATAAAGGAGCATTGCCCTGTACTGAATACAAATGTGAAAGTTTAGGCCAGAGTTGCAAATTGCTGAATTCAGGAACAAGTGATGAAATGTGCGTCTGGAACAACAGAAATGATGTTTATCCTCCTGCAATAACTGCATGGGATGGACCATTGGATAAAACACAATTTGAATATGACCCTTATACTGCGACGCTTCCCGGAGATACAGGAGTTGTAATAAAAGATAAAAAAACATCAGATGGATGCATTCCTGCATTCACAAGATTAACTTATGGAATTTCCCTTGATAAACCAGGAATGTGCAAAATAGACACAAACAGAACAGACACATTTGACGAGATGGCACAGGCAATCAGCAGCGGAGAATATTTGTATAATCATACTTTAATGTCTGTCCACGGCGGATTAACGGAATTATCTAATGAGGGAATCAATTTAAGCAACGGAGGAAATTTCAATGTCTATGTAAGATGCCAGAGTGAAAATGGTTATTCAAATGTCGGAACATTTGTATTCAAATATTGCGTGCAGAAGAGTCCTGATACCACTGCTCCTTCAATTGAATTAACAGAACCTTTAAATGGATGGTTTGTTGAAAGCGGAAAGACTTCGCAGGATGTAAATATTTACACAGACAAACCTGCAGACTGCAAATGGAGCCATAATGATGAATCTTATGACAATATGCCCAATACAATGACCTGTGCCCAGAGTATAACTGAAATGAATGCAAATACTTATTACAAATGTTCCGGGACAGTCGACGGACTGAAAGACAGCACTGAAAACGATTTTTATTTCAACTGTAAGAGTTATCCTCTTAATAATGAATCAGACAGGTATACTATGGCAACAGATTACAAATATATTTTATACGGGACACAGCCTTTAGTTATTGACTCTGTAACGCCTGACGTCGGAAGCACAATCAAAGATTCAACACAAAGTGTGAAAGTCACATTGACTGCTCACACTTCTGCAGGATACAATAAAGGACAGGCATATTGCGATTTCAAGCAGACCTCTCAGCCTGACAGCGCTTATGTATTATTCGCAAACACAAACTCATACCAGCATTCTCAGGATTTATGGCTGGATGCAGGAAATTATGATTATACAATAAAATGCTGTGACCTCGCTGAATTAAATGGAAACTGCGCTACACAGTCAACACAATTCTCTGTAGAAAGCGACTTCCAGCCACCAACTGTTGTGAGAGTTTACAATGAGAATAATCAACTAAACATTGTAACCGATGAACAGTCTAACTGCGTTTATGGAACAAACAGCTGCAGTTATAATTTTGCCGACGGCATTAACATGACAACAACAGATTTCATAAACCACTTTACTGACTGGAATACAAACAGCAATTACTATGTAAAATGCCAGGATGAATTTGGAAATCAGCCAAATCCTGATGAATGCAGTATAACTGTAAGACCCTTCAGCAGTTACTGATGAACGAAACCTACGCGGTTTCTTTAATTTGGATTTATACGAATTAGTGAAAAATTTATTTTTCGCTACAATCATTTTCCCCTGAGATAGTGCTCATGACTGATGATTGGTTATGTAAAAATTTATAAGTTATATTGGATATTTTTAGATATGGATAAAAGAGGGAACATTAAGGGGCAGATGAATTTGTCGTTCGGAATGATTTTTACAATAATTATGATAATTGTTTTTCTCGCATTCGCATTTTATGCAATAAAAAAATTTATAGATTTGCAGCAGTCAGTTCAGATAGATACATTTCTCAATAATTTTCAGGATGATATAAATAAGATGTGGAAAAGTGTTCAGGGAAGCCAGACAGTGGTTTATCCTCTGCCTTCTTATATAAGTGCAGTCTGTTTTATCAACGGAGATCCTGTCGGCAATCTGAAATTTACCTCGAGCCAGATAGTTCCTGAGAAAACAATTGAAAATATAGATCAGGCAAAAATAACCCAAGATGAAAATCCTTATTGCATCCAGACTGCAAACGGAAAATTAAGCATGACAATTGAAAAAAATTTCGGAGAGACGCTGGTTACAGTAACGAGGTGATATAAAATGAAAAGAAGCCAGAATAAAAATTTTTCTCTCGCTAATTTTTCAGGAAAAAACAGCAGAGGGGCTTTGGAAATATCTTTTGGATGGCTTTTTGCAATTATCGCAGGGATAGTAATAATCTTTCTTGCTATTTATCTCAGTTCAAAACTTATAGGAACACAACAGACAGCAGTAAGCGCTGAAACAGGACAGCAGATAGGGGTTTTGCTCGACCCGATGGAGACCAGCTTTGAATCTGCACAAACTACGTCGATAACAATACCGACAGATACCAGGATAGATAATATATGCATTCCGACCGGAGATTTTGGGCAGCAAGTTATACAGTTAGACCAGAAAAATTTTGGAAAATGGGTCGCAACAGATACCCGAGTCGGATTTGAAAATAAATATATTTTTTCTGAAAGCCAGGTAGAAGGGCAGAAATTTTATATTTTTTCTGAGCCGTTTAATTTTCCGTTTAAAATTGCAGATTTAATGTACATCACTTCTGCCGACGTGAATTATTGCTTTGTTGGCGCTCCGAATGATATAAGCACAGAAATTTCACAGTTAAACCAGAGCAATTTAAAAATTAACGACTGTTCAGACAGCGACGTGAAAGTTTGTTTCGGTCAGCAGAGATGCAATATAAATGTCGACTTTAGTTCTGATTCGGTTGAGAAAAACGGGACGGTCATGTATTTCTCAGGAGTCAGCGATTCAAAAGCATTGATGTATGCCGCTATTTTTTCAAACAGCACTGTCTATGAATGCCAGGTTAAAAGGCTGATGCTTAGACTGAGGGAGTTGTCTTCACTTTATGCAAATAAAGAGCTTATCACCGAGGGAAAAGGATGTGACAGCAATTTAGGGGAAGAACTGAACACCCTCGGGAAAGATGCGGGGAACCTCAATCAATCCTCAGATTTATCTGTTATTCAGGCAGAAGCAGAATCTATCGATCAGACAAATAATGCGAGGGTGTGCATGTTATGGTAGCGACGACACCTCACAGATTTTCTTCGTGGGATTTTCCATTTAAAAGTGTGGTCACGCCTGCTAAAAACAAATCCGGGCAGATTAAAATTCAGCAGACAATATTTATGATTATAGCAGTCACAATTCTCTTTGTTCTCGTCGGGCTTTTTTTCCTTTCAATACTTCTCTCGAATGTCAAGAAAAGCGCAGTTAATATTGCAGAAGAAAGTTCTATGCTCCTCGTATCAAAACTTGCAAATTCCCCTGAATTTTCATGCGGAAATTCTTTTGGAAGCAGCGCGACAGACTGTGTCGATTTTGACAAAGTGATGGCCTTAAAAAATAATTCAGATTACTCAAATTTCTGGGGAGTTGCAAAAATAGAGATAAGGGTAATTTATCCTGCAGGAAATAATAAAATATGCGACGCAAATAATTATCCTGACTGCGGAGATATAAAAATTTTGGACCAAAATGTGAAAATACTTCCTTACAGTTCAAATTATATTTCCCTGTGCAGAAAAGAAACTGACGGGAAAATTGTTTATGATAAATGCGAACTTGCGATGCTTCTCGTAGCATCAGAGGATAAAACCACAACATGATAAGATTAAATAATAAAGGGCAGAAGCAAAAAACAGGAAATTTTTTTCATTTGTACCGCAACAAAACAACTCCCGACCTCGCTTCCAAATCACTGACCTTAACTCCGCGAAATCGCTCGGGGCAAGAGGAAATGGTTGGATTTGCGCTTATTGCGATCATTGTGTCAGTAGGATTGCTGATTTTGCTTAGTTTTTTAATAAAAAGCCCAACCAAAGGAACAACTGAAAGTTACCAGATTGACAGTTTTATTCAGGCTTCACTCCAATACACCACTGACTGCGAGAATGAAATCCAATTTCTTAACCTGCAGGATTTGATTATATCATGCAATAGCGGAGAAAGCTGTATTGACGGAAGGGCAAGCTGTGATGTTCTTAATTCGACGTTTGCGGGAATAGTTGAAAACTCGTGGAATGCGGGGAATCAAAGCGCGATAAAGGGATATGAGCTGAAAGTGAGTGCTGACGGACAGGACAAGCTTACTATTGATAAGGGGAATAAAACTGCAGAATATCAGGGAGGATTCCAGGATTTTGCAAGAAGCGGGCAGGATTATGAGGTTTCTCTGACTGTTTACAGTTAAAGTTTTATGTGAATAGTTATAGAATCTGAAATAAGCCTTGGTTTATGCCTTATTCTGTTCTTTGTTTTTTCCTCTACAAGCTCCAAAAATCCAAATCTTTCTAGCAATTTTACATCTTCGTGGACAGATTTGAAATCTCTCCCAAGCCTTTTAGACAGAAGGTATAATGAAGAAGGATTTTCATTTTTTATTACATCAAGTATTCTTGCCTTTTCGTTGCTTAGAAGCTGTCTTAATGCGGAAATCCCTGAAAAATCATAATTTTCTTTATTTGACGACGATTTCCTGAATATTGAAAATGTTCCTTTTGATTCCTTAAGGGTGATTTCCCGTGTTGTCTGTGACATATGGTATTTTTATTTATATATTTAGGTTATTATATATTTAACATATATGTTTTTATTTGAATATATTATATAGACAGAGGTTGAATTAATAAATATTTCTTTCAGGCGGCTGCCTGAAAGTGTAATCATAATTAAGTGATACCATCACCCTTATAAATAAAATGGCTAAAAAACCACATTTTCATGTAGGAATGATAAAGAGCCATAATAAGTTTTTTAAAGCAAAACGGATTTTTGTCTATAACACTCGCAAGGGTGTTCTAATAGGGTGTTAGAAAATTAATGTTCATCTCAACAGGATATTACCCTATATATCACGTTGAGACGATGGTTGTCATAGACAACATGTTAAAAAGAGTTGAAAGGAGGTTAAAAAAGATGAGATTAAATTTCAAAAAAGTATCAGCAATTGCGGCTAGCGCATTGATGGTAGGCATGACTATGGGCGTTGCTGCTGCGGCAAATTATCCAAGTCCATTCGTGGTATCTGGAGCTGCAGATGTAGCAATAGTTTATGGTACTGGCGCCGGTGTTTCTTCACTTGATGTAGTTCAGGCTGGAAACATTCAAAGTAACTTGCAGTCTTACATGGCTGGAGGCACTACTTCAACAACTGGAAGTGTTTCAGGAGAAGCAACTCCATTGTTCACAGGCGGAACAAAATTGTACTTAAATGATCCGTTAAACACTGTTAAAACAGTTATAACAAAGACCGATTTACCTACAGTTTTGGCAGATGAAGAATTCTCTGGAAACGTTGATGCCAATATACAACAAACAATAACTGTTGGTCAAGCTCCAAGATTAATCTTCGCACAACAACCTACAAGTTCAGATGATCCTCAATATGGGATATTATTGAACACAACAAGTTCAGCTCCTTTGATGAATCTTACAGCTACATTCAATAAAGCTGTAAATTTCACTGATGCAAACTCAGAAGGACAAACATTGCATTTATTTGGAACTGACTTTACTGTTAGTTCTTCTACAGATGCAAATGATTTAGTTCTTTTAAAGAGCGCACAGAAAATAGATTTGACAAAGGATGTATCAAGCGCAACTGCAAGCAGTCCTAATGCACAAACAACTGTAACAATCGGAGGAATGACTTATACAGTAGAATTAATTTCTGGTACAAGCACTTCTTCAACAATAAAAGTTACAGACTCTACTGGAGCAAGCGAAACTGAAACAGTTAACGAAGCATCTTCAAAGAAGATACAGGGCATAACTATTGCAGTAACAAGCTCAAGCCAGGCAGGTAATGTAGTATCTGCATCAGTTGTTGCCGGTTCTGATAAGTTAACTTTAATAAATGGTCAATCAATCGAAACTGGGGACAATAATGATGTTGTACAAGGGACAATGGTTAGTTTTGGGACAGGAACTCCACAAAACTTAACTTCACTTACAATATCTGACTATGCAGTAGATTCAGACCATGATGCTATACTTCCAGGAAGTTCTTATGTTGACCCTGCATTCGGAACAGTGCAAGTTAACTTTGCCGGATTAAATGTTCCTGCAAACTCTTCATCAAGAGAGAATATTGCAGTAACTTCTGCTGGTGATGACAAGCTACAATTAGCTTTCAACGATTACAATGGAAATCCAATTTCTACTGTATTCGCAAAGAATTCATCAACAGGTGGATGGTTCAGTCTTGTACATGACGATGACGGACATAACATAAGCGTTCGTGAAGGTAAACTCCTTCATGAAGGAGACTATGTTGTTGTAGGAAATGAAAATTCAGGATATCTTTTGAAAGTTCAAAGTATTTTGAATACCTCAACTAATACAGATGTAAAATTTGTTGATGAATCTACAGGAAGCACAATAGATTCTACATTCGTTGCAGGTACATCAACTGGAACAGTAACTGTTGGAGGCAAGTCTTACAGCTTGACTATACAACCAGGAGTTGCCGGAAGTGTACTAACTTCTGGAAAGAATGTTAGTATTGGTTATCCAGATAGTGCTAGTGGAAATGTAATATTGTATCCAACGATACAGACTCAAGATGGAGCTAAAGTTGCATTTTGGGAACCTACTACAATCCCTAGCTTACTAAGTTGGAATGGAATTGCAACCAGTAATGTAACTGGATTGATGTTCCCTCTTGGAAACGGACAGTATCAAACGTATACTGTTGCTTCTGCAGAAAGTAATGCTACTGCAACTGGTTATTGGACAGTAAATAGTGTTTTGATTAATACAGCAGATACAAGTTCTTCTACTATATTACACGCAGGAGAATTTAATTATAATGTATCTGGTACTGGAACTTCTGAAGCACTTCAAATAACCCCAATCCAACCAGGAGGAGCACAGATAACAGGACCTGCAGTACAAGTCATTGAAGCTAAAGATGATAACAATAACTATAATGGTATGGTTATCACAACTGAACGTGCAGGAGCTAAAGTAGGAGTTAGTTCTTCTACTACTGGAGTTGCAGACACTTACGCAAATAGTTCAGCCTTAACATTGCATAGCAATAATAAGCTTACAACTAAAGCAGACCTATATGGTAGTATTGCAACAATAGATACAAGTGATTCTGATCAGTATATAGCTTCAATAAGCTATCCAAGTGAACAAGTTTATGCACAGGTTTATGCTGGAGCAGTTTCTGCTACAGTAACAGCTGGCCAGGTATCAACAACAGGAGCAACTCAACTTGGAGATGTTCTTGTAACAGATGCTGAAGTTAGCGGAGTAAGTGCTAAGAACTTAATCGTAGTTGGCGGAAGCTGCGTAAATTCAGTTGCTGCTAATTTGTTAGGTTCAGCTGCATGCGGTGCTGATTTCACAACTGCTACTGGCATTGGTTCAGGACAATTCTTGATCCAAAGCTTCGCAAGCCCTTACACAACTGGTAAGGTTGCATTGCTTGTTGCAGGTTATGAAGCTGCAGACACTGTAAACGCTGCTACTTACTTAAGAACACAAACTGTGGATACAACTGTTGGAAAGAAATACCAAGGTACTTCTGCAACAACAGCTACACTTGTAACAACAAGTACAAGCACAACAACTAGCGCTTAAAACTAGATTTTATTTTTTATTTTTCTTTTTCTTTCTTTTTTTAATTCTTGGCGGTAGCCATGAAAATTATTTTAAGAAAAAGTTTACTTTAACACAACATCTTTGTGTTAGTACAAATCTTTGATTTGTGCTTTCTTTCTTTTTTTAATTCTTGGCGGCAGCCATAAAATTTATTTAAGAAAAAGTTTACTTTAATAAAAATTCAAAATCGGCTTAGCCAAGTTTTTAATTGATGGAAAATAAATTAATATAAAAGAATTTTTTGCGGAATAGAAAATAGAATAAAAGAGGGAGCTGTATGAAGATAAAAATTTATAAGCCAAATTTCCTATCTTTTATCAGGAGAAAAATAAATTTTTCCCAGCGAAGCCAAAAAATTCAGGAAGAATTTTTAGTTTGTTCGCCAAAAAGGGGGAAGTTTTTGCCAAACAAATGAGAAAAATAATTTCAAAAGAGAAAGCAGAAAAAAAGAGAAGGAGAAATCAGCTTCTTGTCGGAACGATTTTAATTCTTGTAATGGTGTTCAGCCTTCTGGGTTATTCATTAAACAGCAACGGACAGAGCGGGACAGTTACAGTGGATTATAACGGATTCAGATTCACGCAGGATTCTTCAACAAATTTATGGGACATGAACAAGGGAAATCTTAATTTTTCTTTTGAGTACAATCCTTATGAAATTTATAAAACAAATTCAACATTAAACTCAATTGACAGCTACAGCGGAAAACCGCTTTACATAAGTTCAGACAGTTCAGATGCAGAAACAGAAATTTACAGAAATTTATTTTATCTTAATCCAATCGCAGAGAGAGTGCAGGATGCTTGTGTTGCAGGAGAACCATGCAGCGGAAATTTCCCTGTTAAAACCTGCAGCGACAATTTTATTATAATAAGAGAGAACAGTTCGACAGGAATAACTCAGCAGAATAACTGTGTCTTCATAAGCGGACCTGCAGAGAACCTTTCCCGGATGAGCGACAGCTTTTTGCTGAAGATAATCGGAATACAATAAACCTTATAAATTAAAAATAATTTTTAACAAGATGGCTAAAGATAAAAAAGAGAGCGGAAAAAAGAAGGCTGCAAGAAAAGAGAAAACTCCTGTTGTTAAGGAAGAAGTCTGCGAAGTTTTTGACGTCGAGAGAAATGGAAAAGAACAGGAGATAAAGAGCTGCGGCATTGAAAGCGAGAAAGATATTGCTTCAAAAGAACAGCTGAAAAAAGAGAAAAAAACACTCTGGATAATTCTTGCAGTTGTCTTGGGGCTTGCTGCAATGTTTTTTGCAGTTTATTTTATAATGGTCTCCCAAAATAATTTTGAATATAAAGGAGTAAAATTTACAATAGACAAAACTGACTTAGTCGGAAAAACACTTTACAAAACATCGCTTCCTGTGACTTATAACGGCTCTTTGGCAAATTATAATTTTTATCTGAGAACTGATCCAAGAACTTTTGATACAATGGCATTTAACGGGAGCATTTCTCTTTTAAAGAATATGGTTCTGAATACAACCAACAACTTAAATTGCGGGGGAAGCGGAGTCATTGCAGTAGCTAATGTAGTAAATTTATACAGCGTACTCGGAGTGAAAGTGATAAAAGATGAAAATGCAAGCTGTGATTTGCAGGGGCGATATATGTATCTGAATATACAGGAAGCAAATGAAACAAAGATTGTTCAGTTTGGTCCAAGCTGCTATGATGTTTATGTAAACAACTGCGAGATTCTTCCTGCAACAGAAAAATTTATGGTTGAAACTCTTGCTTATGTTAATTCAGTTATGAGCAAATAAAATTATTTTTTTCTTTTTCTTCTGAGGCCAAGTATATTTTTTATGTCTGAATAGAAAGGTATCTCTTTTATCTTAAATAGATATACACTTAAGAACCAGATTCCAACTACAAATAATATGCTTCCTGCATACCAGAACAGCTCATGAGTAATATCAAAGAACGGCCATTGATTTACATAAAGAACTGAAAGCAGAAAAATTCTCAGTATGTTTACAATTAATAATAATGCAAATGAAAAAAGAAGGATGTAAACTCTTTTCAGAAATTTTATATTTGGAACTGACAGATTCAGGATTAAAAGAAGATAATATGCAGAGCCTGCAACGCAGGCGCCGATTATCTCGAGAGGAAGGCTGTTTATCACAATCACCGACGAGATTAAAGCAGGATTATAAAAAATGCTTAAGAGCAAAAAAACAGGCTGAATAGTGATATAAGAAAATATTGAATAAAAAAATTGATTACCAATTATTCCTATAATTAAAAGTATAGAGTATCTTAATGCAATATCTATCCAGTCTCTTTTTTTCATTTCAAGGAATAGAGAAACATATTTAAATAATTTCTTGTTGATAAAAATATGAAAAAAAAGGGAATAATTTTTGTTATAATAACGATTGCCGCGATTTTTGTAAGTCTTTATTTTGATAATGCACTGATAAAAGATATTTCTTTTCTGAGAAATGCAATTCTTGATGAATTTTTTCTTGGAATAACTTTTGCAAGCTCGGAAATAATGTTTTCTTTTATTCTTACTTCTCTTTTTTTATGGAGCGAGAGAAAAAGGAAATGGATACTTCCGTTATGGGCTTCCCTGGCAATATCTGTAATAGTCGCATTTATATTGAAAATAACAGTCCAGAGACCAAGACCATTCCAGATGGGAATTGTTCCGTTGCTTCCCGCTCTTCGGGAAGTAGGTTTCTCGACGTGGAATTTTTCATTTCCATCATTTGAAAGCATGATTGCATTCTGTGCAGTTCCGATATTATCAAAAGAATTTCCAAGACTTAAAAAATTCTGGATTATTTTTGCAGTGCTTGTTGCATTTTCCAGGGTTTATTTCGGAGTTCATTTTGTCAGTGATGTAATAAGCGGAGGGCTGATAGGATATATCATCGGATTGCTGGTGATGAATATTGAAAAAGAAAACAGATGGGGAGAAAAAGTTTATAATAAAATTTTCAGAAAATAATTATTCTCCAAATTCTTTCAATAAAGAATATCTTAACGGGATAAAATTATGAATGCCGATTCCTGAAATTATCCCCTGCTCATTTTTTTTAGAAGTTAAAAGTCTGACATTTAATTTTTTGTCATAAGATACAAACCAGTAGGAAGCGCTGAGAGATTCTTTTCCGTTTAAATTAGGTTCAAAAATAAAATGCTCCCCGTTGGAGTAATCCATTTTAATTCCGCATTTTATTACACCTGCCACTTCACCTGTTTCAAAATAATTGCTTCTTATTACAACAAAGTTATGAACAAAATCCCGGAGAACATTATTTAAAAAAATCATGCCTTTTCTTATTCACTCTTTTTATTTTTCCTTACAACTTTCAATGCTACGGCAATTATAACTACAACTAAGATTAAGTTTAATGCTCCAATTCCCCACAAATACCAATTGTCCCCGCCAAGATTGGTTACAAATCCTGTAAGTCCGGCAAATGAAAATCCTTTTTCAACTGAAACCAGAATAGGCTGAGCCAAAACTTTGGTTCCATCTCTGACATTCAGATTGAATTTCTGGTCGCCTGAAGCATCATTATTTACTTTTAATTTTATTAAAACATCCTGTGAAGCTCCCGCGTTTAATGTAACTGAAGTTTTATCCATGCTGATTAATGAAGCCCAACTTGTATAATTATCCAAATCCATATTGTAAGTAGTTGTTTCTGAACCTGTATTTACTATTGTCGCTTCAACGTCTAACTCCTGCCCTGATTTAGCCTGAGACTGCAGATTTGCAGCGACTGAAACCTGAGGAACAGTTGAGCAGCTTTGATTTACATTTAAAATCAACTGAGAGGTTGATTTGTCATTATTGTCATTTTCAAAAATATCATTGTCATCGTTATATGGATTCAAAGTCAATGAGTAAGTTCCGACAGGAGTTCCGTCAGGGACATTTAATGTGAAAGAGAAATCTCTGCTGTCTTCCTGAGAAATATCTCCGATATTTACTCTTTGATTTATTCCAAGCTGGCTGTTGTACACCACAAGATAAACATTATTTTCATCGTCTTCCCCAATGTTCCATGCAGTTCCTGTTACCTGAGCTGTTCCTCCACAATTAACAGAACTTGGAATTGTCAATGAGTCTAAAACAACAAAATGAGAATCGATGTTTACATTAATATTATCTGAATTTCCTGCTGCGCATGTCTGGGGATTTCCATCATAAGCTTCATCATCTCCTGTAGCCCATGCATAGAATACATAATTATCTCCGCTGTTTAAATTGCTGACTGAATCTAATTTAAAATCAACATTCACTGTTTTGTCAGTTCCGTCTCCTCTCAAGCTGAAAGTATCCTGAGTTCCAGAAATAATTTTTTTCTTTGTTGTGGTGTCATATAAAACCCATCTAACCTGAATATCTCTTACAGTATCTGGACCATTGTTAGTTACAATTACTTTTGCTTCAATATCATCCAAAGGATACCAGGTTAAATCACTTCCATATCCGTCAACAACATTTGTTGAGTCTATGCTTACTTCAAGATTATTTGCAGGATTATTTTTTCCAGTCAATTGGCAGGAAGTTACCTGCTGTGGCTGATCCTGAAATGTATAAGATAAAGGAGTTACAGTAGTTCCAGTTCCAGTTAATGAAAAAGAAGCCAATCCTCCTGTTGATTGAAATATGAATCCTGTTGGGATTGAGTAAGTAATTGTTTCAGTTAAATGAGTTGAATTAGTTGAATTAAAAACCAAATTAGGAGTATTTGCCAAAACAGGAGTATAATTTGTCCCATATGCATCAGTTAAAACGGGAGTCAAAGATGTTATTGTCTCACTAGTTGATGTAGTGCTTGTTGCAGTAACACTGAATGTGTTGTTTGAATTAAACACGGGGTTAGAAAAACTAACATCTGCGCTTGCAAAATTCATAAGAACCGATAATGCCAAAACTCCAAAAATGAGCAAAGGTAATGATTTTGATTTCATGTGTAATCATTGCGGAGTTGCTATCGTTTATAAATTTTTTCGTCCTGCAAAATATACGTTAAATGAAAGATTTAAATATTTTTTAAGAATTAATTTATTATGTTAAAATCAAAAGAGAATTCTGTCGGAGCCTGGGCATTTCTTGTCGCAGTTATTCTTGCATTAATTATAGGAATATCAATGAGTCTGATACCTATTCCTGCTCTTACAAGATACAGCAGTTTTATTTATTTAATATTGGTAATCCTGGGATTAATCGTGGGGGCATCAGTAAATGCAACTGGCAGAGATTCACAAACTTTTCTTATCACAGGAACAATTATAGTCATAGTAAGCAGATTTGGGATGGAAAGTGCAATAAGTTCCCTGATTGGCATCGGTCTCGGAGATGTAGTTTCCACAGCCTTTGCAGCATTGCTTGCATTATTCATTCCCGCAACTATTATTGTAGCATTAAAAACTGTTTTTGGACTTGCCCGAGTTTAAATTTGCAAGGTTTATTACTGAGCTGTCATAATCCAGTCGGGGACAGGCAGTATTCACCCATGAAGTTAATCCAAAATTTTCAAATTCCCGAGTATCAATGTTATTCCCCAAAAAGAAATATTGTTTTTTATCTTTTAATTTAAGAGAAAGAGCAGTTTTCAGATTTTCCTGCCCGGGTTTTGTTGATATCAATACCCCTACTTTGTCTGCATTCAAAAATTTAAGGTAAGATGCAGTTTTTTTCTTCCTGAAAGATTCAACTTCCTCGCCGGAAATTTTTTTCAGCTCATCTGCTTCCAAGATATAAACAGGAATCCCTGTCTCAAACTGCAGGGAGAAAGCGTGAAATCTTCCTGAACCGACAAGCAAAATTGCTTTTGTGTTTTTTGAAAATTTTGGTGAAGAACAGCCAAGAACCTGAATTATTGAAGTAATTTCATGATTCTTGGAAAGAATTTCCTTTATTTTTTCTGCAATAGGCTTATATTGAATTGAATAAGCAATTGCTAAAGTCTTGGGAAGTTTCAGGGAGCTTATTTTTTTCTCATCAATCTCGTCTTTTATCTTAGCCGGAATGAAGACGAACCTAATCGGTTCTTCTTTCCAGTTTTTCCCTTTAAAAGTGTGCTCATGGCTGATGCGAGTTTTTACCATAATACAAAAGCGATTCCTAATTTATATAACTTTTCGAATAGAAGTTTAGATTGAGGAAGTAAAAGATTAACAGAATTATTCGAATTTATTGCCTTTTGCTGGCTGGTCCGGAACCATATTTGAAACGTCTCTCTGAATCTGAGCGAATGCAGGAGTAACAATTAATAAGTTATCTCCAAATCCGGCAATATTTCCTTCAAGAGCCTCTGCTGTTTTTTTAACTTTTGAAACAGCTCTTTTCAACTCTATAGGGTCTTTCTGCTTCAAAGGTTTGATATCAATTATTGCAATTGTATAACCTTCTCTAAGAACATTAAGTATTCCATTAACATCATCATATTTTTTAAGAACGAAAAGCTTAACCAAAACTTTGCTTTCCTGCTGCTCTTTTTCCAAGTCAATCTCAAGGTAATCTTCAGCAGAACCTTCACCTTTAGCACCTGTAAAAGCTTTTTTTATTTTATCAAACACCATATTGAATTTAGAAATATTGCGTTTATAAACATTTTGATATTTTATTTTATATATCAAAAAACAATTTCTTCTTTTTTTACCGACGAGGTTTTATAAATTAAAAATTTTTTAGAAAAAAATTTATTTTTACTTATGATGAAATTTCATTCTGAATTTTTTCAAGCTGTTCCGTCAAAGAATTTTCCTGTTTCTCCAGAGATTTTACCCTCAGGTCAAGAATTCTTTGTTTATCCAGCAAATCTTCTTTTATTTTTGATTTTTCAGATTTAATCATGAGTTGTCCGATAATTTTGAAAACTTCATCACCTGATTTTTCCAGTTCTTCCAGGGCAGCATTTGTTTCTGCCAACTCCATCTGAAAAGCCTGCTTCTGGAGGATTGTATTCTGCAACTTCTGTTCTGTAATCTGCATTTCCTGAATTTTTTCCTGGTCCATTTTATTCTGAGAATTATTCTGCTTTTATTTTTTTAACGTGAGTTCTTGGCTTGTAAAAGATTTTGCTGCCACAGTATGGACAGACAAATCTCTTTTCCAAATTAGTACTGACAACTTTTTTCTCACATTTGAAACATTTGTATGCAACCATTTTATAGTATAGTTTTATTTGTTTAAATAGTATATGTCTGATGCGAATTTTTTTCCGCATTTTGAACATTCCCAAATTCCTTTTGAAACTCTTTTGACTCCGAGTTTATGACAGTAAGGACATTCCTGTTTTTGCCTCTGCTTCTGTTCAACATTAACAAGTTTAATTCTGACTGAACGTCCGTATCTTGCTCCGAATCTTCCTGCTGATTTTGTTTTTTTTGATTTTGATGGCATTTTCTTTTCTGTATTTTATTAAATGGGGCTGCCGAACTCGAGCCCGCACTCATTGCATTTTTATCTTTGCACGCACTCGTGCAAACTCTCGGGATTTGAAGTTCAAATCCGTTATGGGTTTTATTTTTTCGAAACAATGGGGCTGCCCGGATTTGAACCGGGGTCGAGAGGTCCCAAACCTCTAAGGCTACCAGGCTACCCCACAGCCCCATAAAAAATTTAACGAATATTAATTTATAAATTGTTTTATTTTTTCTTCGCGGGAGTTTTTGCAGGGGTTTTTTCTGCGGGTTTTTTTTCTGGAGCAGCAGCTGCAGCAGCAGGAGTTTCTGCCGCCTTGGTTTCTTCAGCAGCTTTAGCTGCCTGTTCCTGTTGCATAGTCTTTTCCTGATCTTTCTTAACTTTTGCAAAAAATTCTGCAAGCCTTTTCTTCTTTTCCGGTGAAACATCGGTCTTGCATGAATTTATTTCCTTATCATATTTTCCTTCGATAATTTCCTGTTCTACTTCTGTTGCGGGCTTGTCTTCAACCAATATTCCGAGACTTGCACAAGTTCCAACAACAGTCTTTACTGATGATTTCAAATCCTTGCAGAGCAAATTTGGAGACTTAGTCTGTGCTAAAGCAATTATCTGTTCAATAGAAATATTTCCAATTTTAACTTTTTTCTGAGCTCCTGATCCTTTTTCAACCCCTAATTCTTTTTTTAATAATCCTGAAACCGGAGGCGAGAAAACTTTTACTTCAAATTCTCTTGTAGATGCATCGACGTTCAATTCAACAGGAACCTGAATTCCAGCGAAAGATTTTGTAGCGTCATTTACTTTTTGAATAACCTGATTGATTGGAATTCCAACTGGGCCGAGCTTCTGACTAAGAGCTGGACCCGGCTTCATTGCGCCACCATCAACTAAAAGTTTAATCTGCATTTTCTTCTTCTCTCCTTATGACTTTAACGTTATCTAATCTAACAGTAACCGGCAATGGAACAACTGCTCCAAGCAAGCTTACCACTACTTCATCTTTTTGTTTATCTATTCTTATAACTTTCGCTTTTTCTTTTTTGAAAGGTTCAGCGATCATTTCGACAATGTCCCCTTCCTTGATTGATATTGTTGCTGCAGAAGGTTCAACCATATTTTTTATCTCGTCGTAATTAATTGTTTTCCCGATTATTCCTTTAACATAAGGCAAGTCAAATGCCGCTTCTTCAGCAGATTCTCTGTCTTCTGCTTCCAAAAGAACATAACCTCTAAGTCCATGAGGACGAAAAACTGAAAAGATGTTTAAATTTTTTTTCTGTGCTCTTTCAGCTATCATGTCCAAAACTCTTTCTTCTTTATTTGTTGTTACTTTTACTATGAAAATCATTTTCTTGTTTAGCTCCCGACCCTGCTCGTTGCATTTTTATTTTTACCAGCACTCGCAAAATCGCTCGGCTCCGTCTAAGACTTAATATCTTAGAAAGATATAATTAAGTGAAAATTGGGGTTTATAAATTTTTAGTAGTATCAATTTGGGGAGATATCTGCAGAAGGATTATTAGTAAGATCAGTCAATCCATGACCGTCGTAATAAACAGAATAAATTTCCCAATTACCATCTCGATTGGAAGAAAATAAAATTTTGGATTCGTCTTTTGACCAAGAAGGCCAGAAGTTAAGCCCGGGGCTAGAGATTATTTTACGTTTATTTAATCCATTAGAATCCATCACATAAATCTGATTATCTTCTTCAGAAGTAAACAATATTTTCCCCCAGAAAGATGACCAAGAAGGATTATGGATGTTGATATTATCTGAATTTAATTTTGTTCTTTTTTTATCTGAAAGATTTAAGGTATAAACTCCATTATATCCGCTGTAAATAATTTTTGTTCCGTCTGGAGAAAAAGAAGGTTCTTCGGCAAAAAAATTATCTGGAGAGAGTTTAGTTTGATTAGCTCCATTAGCATCCATTATATATAATTGAAAATCATAACCCGTCGTTAATTTGTCCCTATTTGAAACAAAGACAATTTTAGTCCCATCTTGTGACCAACATGGTTCATTATCATCATAAGAATTATTAGTTAATCTTTGAACATTTGTTCCATCAGAGTTCATGGAATAAATTTCGTATCTTGAACTCCATTCCTGGCCAAAAGAGGTCCCTTTATTTGAAACAAAGACAATTTTATCTCTTGTCTTATTCCATTTTGGACTTTCACTCGCATATGATAAATCAGTTAGTCTCTGAACATTTGTTCCATCAGAGTTCATAATGTAAATTGCAGAACCATCATCGCGATTAGACTGAAAAAGGATTTTTTCTAAAGAAGAATTATTTCCTGATCCAGGAGAAATTCCCGTTGCCGGTTTAGTATAATTATATTGTTCTGCCGGAGTTAAAGCTCCAGGCACATCACCAAATCCAGTCTCCTCCTGCAAATATGGAACAAGCCCGTCTCCATTATTTGTTCCCGCATATTCATATGCTGCTTCTGCCAAACCAACACAATTGTATGAACCAATTCCTCCTTTTACCAAAGAACCTTTTGCTAATCCAAATAAAACTCCTACAGTCGTCTGCACCCATGCATAAGGTTTTCCAATCTGTTCTTCTGCATATTCAACAATTAATCTGCGTTGGTTAGATGTTAAAGTGAAATTTTTTGGTTCTCTTGCGCCCATATACACTGAACCATTACTAAAATTTGATATCGGGTTATAATAACTACGCTGAACACCATGGCCAAGAGCTTCTATTACATTATACCTTTGTCCATTCCAACTTTTTTCCCCTACATAAATTCCAACGTGCCCAGGCCTCCATCCCGTACCATGATTTGTAAAAATAGAACCCAAACAGTACAATAAATCCCCCGCCTGTGGATTCCCCATATCTGAAGGGGGCACACCATCCATAACTGTAATTGCATAATAACTAAAATGGTTTACATAAGCCATTATTTTTTTCTCAGAGGGGATTTTTAAAAATCCTGTTACCTCTGTCCATTTTTTTGCAAATTTGTCGTAAGAGTATAATTTCAAATTTGAATCATCAGAAATTCCTGCATCACTTAAAAATTCATTTTGATAGGGGATTGTTATTATCGACGATGTGCGGAAAGCAGTTCCGTCGGGAGTTAAATCTATAGGGGGACCGACATAGTTTAATCCGCTTGGAAGTTCAGGAGGGTTATCAACTCTGCCGATAGAAATTGTAGTATCATATTTTAATGAATCAGCCAAGATTTGCAATTGTGCACCATTAATTGAACTTTTAAAATCATTCACTTCGACAATTCCCCCATTTTGAGAAGTTAAATACTGCGAAACTGCAATAGCAGAAGAAGTGGTGTAATCATAAACCGAATTAGTTGGTTGAGGCTGAGGTTGTGTCTGAGTTGTCTGCTGATTTTGATTTTCCTGCGACGGCTTTGGAGAGACTGCAGGAGTGCATGCAAAAATCATAGAACTTATTGCAACTGCGGCTGCAACATTTTTTATCCTCTTAAAAAAGGATTTTTCAAGATTCATTCCTGTAATATTTATCTGCGGTTTATAATCTTTTTCTTATAATAAAAATATAAAGAGAAGGTCAGAAGAACGAGCCAAAGAGAAATGACTATTATCTGCGGAAGAATTAAACTCAGAAAAAGTAGGAAAGTTGTATCTCTTGGTCCCCCCATCATCAATCCAAAAAGTTGATTAAGACTTAATAATATTGAATAAACTATTATTAAAATTGGAAGTTCAAAATAAAAAACTTTTTTTGGATTATCACTTAATAATCGCTTTATTATAAAAAAAATTGGGGGTATAGCAATAACTAAAAATAAAGGAAGGAGAAAAATATCTATCAAAAGGGTTTCTCCATAGGATTGAACATTCTCTATCAACAATTTTAAAGAGATGAGTAAAGCATAAGGTAAAGCAAAAAAGAGTAATAAAATAGATATAATTGAAGCGATAAATAAAGGAGTCCAAAAATTTTTATTATTTAATTTTTCCATCTTACTGGGTGAAAAACTTCATAATAATAGAAATCAGAAAACCTAATACTCCAATTACAAGAATTCCAACTGCAGATACTTTTGCGATTTTGAGAAAGTCATCTTTGCTTGGTTTTTTCAAAACCATCCACACTCTTTTACATTTCTCGTAAAATGATTTTAAATTAGTAATTAATTTCATTGCGACGACACCTCCGGTTTCTTCCGCTCGAATTTCCCACTGAAATACTGCTCAAGGCTGATTTTCATATTCTAATTAGAAAATCTGGGTTTTTAAGATTTAGCACTGAACTAAGCAGTTCTTTTAATGCAATATCCGTCAGGGCATTCTTCCTCAATTGAAATTATTGAAGAATAACCGCCCATTTTCTTTATGTCCAACTGTGCCCTTCCATTTGCAAAATACATCTTTGGATTTTGCTCGCTGTCAAATTCCCCGTCAAAATAAACCAGTTCATCGAGTTTTCCGTTTCCTCTGTCCCAGGTTATTCTGGCAATTGATGTTCCTAGATTTCTTAACGTTTCGTAAACTTCTTCTTTATTCATAATAGAATATTATAAGAATAACTTTTAAAGTTTGTGTAGATGAAATACATCATTCAAAAAATTCAATCCCCAGCTCTTCTTCTATCTCTTTATGTTTTGATTCAATAATGGAATCTTCATTTCCCAAAATCTGTGAACTTTTAACTCCTGTAACTACGAGAAGAACCCGTATTGATTTGTCCATATCGTCGGCAAGCTGAGCACCCCATATCAATTTTGCTTCCCGGCTTAATTTATTTCCTACAGTTTCAATTATTGTTTTGCATTCTTCCAGGCTCATATTAGGACCACCTATGATATTCACTAATGCTCCTGTTGCCCCAGAAATATCAACATCAAGAAGAGGATTTTGGATTGCTTTTTCCACTGCTTCTGTTGCTCTCTGTCCTGAATCTGCTTCCCCTAATCCGATTAATGAAACCCCGCCGTCTACCATAACTGCCCTTATGTCTGCAAAATCAAGATTGACTAATCCCGTTGTAGTTACAAGCTCTGTAATCCCTTTTACCGCATTGGTTAATATCTCATCAGCAATTTTGAATGCAGTGTGAAGAGGAAGTTCCGGAGCAAGTTCAAGAAGTTTGTCGTTTGGAATTACTATCAAGGTGTCAACTACTTCCTGCATTTTTTCCAATCCTTCCATCGCATTTTCAATTCTCTTTTTTCCTTCAATAGTGAATGGAAGTGTAATTATTCCAATTGTCAAAGCACCCTGTTTTTTTGCAAGGTCAGCAATATAAGGCGCAGCACCTGTTCCTGTTCCTCCGCCCATTCCGCAGGTTATAAAAATCATATCTGAATTTGCAATTTTTTTCTTTATATCGGATTCTGATTCTTTTGCAGCCTGCTCTCCTATTTTTGGATTGCTTCCTGCACCAAGTCCCTGAGTTAAATCTCTCCCGATTAATATTTTCTGGTCTGCATTTGCATAAAGCAAATCCTGGGCATCAGTATTAACAGCGATAAGCTCTCCTCCGCGAATTCCAATTTCTCTCATTCTGCTTAAAGAATTATTTCCCGCTCCTCCGACGCCGATTACTTTTATTTTTGCGGATTGTTTTTTTATCAGCTCTTCGAGTTCCCGATCTATTTCTTTTACTTCATCAGAAACATTTGACATTGATGCACCCTTTTTGAAAATCTCGGCCATATTCAATAGAATTAAAATCCATTTATAAGAATTGTTGTAAAGATTTGAACAAGTTCAAAACTTCACTTGCTCACCGAATTGAATAATTATCGTTCTAAAGATTAAGCTTAACTGACTGAGTCAAGAGTTTTTATTCCCCGGACAAATCCGCCAACAGAACCTCCGTCTCCGACGATTCGTGATTGTTCATCCATGCAGTCAAACCACAATAATCTTGCAAATGGCTTGTCTCTGAAATCTGCAAACCAAAAAGGAACATTTTTTATTTTAGCATCTTTCAAAAAGAATCCGTAATCTTTAGCAAAATCTCCAAAAAGAAAAACTGCAATTTCTTCTTCCCCAAATCTTTTTGTTGGAATAGAAAAAGGATTTCCAAGTTTATCTGAAATCTGAAAAGAATCTTTAAGGGAAAACTCAATCTGCTCTTCATTTATATATAAACTATTTCCATTTTTCCCCTCTTGGTCTGGAGACCTTGCCAGGATAGGAGATTTTTTCGTCAAAAACTTCCCTTTTCCTTTAACATAAATTACTCCTTCTGAAACCCAATTCCCAATTCTTGAAATACTGGAATTGCCTCCGTTATTCACTCTTAACTTAGCATTTTGTTCAAGCGGAATAATCTGATAACCTTCTGATTCAAGAGCACTTCTTCCTTCATCCAAATCTCTCGCCTCTACGTATGCAGAGACAAAATTTTCATATTCAGCATCTTTTATCAAAAATGTCATTTTGAATTCATAGAATAAAACTTTTTAAGAATTATTGTGATTTTTGGTCTACTGCCTTTACTTCCAAATCCAATCCAATTATGTCTTTGAATTTTTCCTTGAACATCTCTACGAACTGAACTAAATTTTTCTCAACTTCAATTATCACCTTTTCATTTTCTATTTTAAAATTCATTTCCCTTCTGAATAAAAAGTCAATTAAAGATTTCACTTTTTCATTCATGTCGTCAATTTTTCTTAAAATATTAATTTCATAGATAACGTCTTTTCCTGCAAGGGGGTTGTTGAAATCCACCATAACTCTTCCTCCTGAAACAGAAAGGACTTTTGCAATCCTCCCGTCAAAATTAAATAATGCACCAGGAACCGGATTTAGGTTTTGGGAGTGGAATATTTTTATCGGAACTTTTTGGACAAAGTCAGGAATCCTCGGTCCAAATGCCTTGTCGGGAGATAATTCTATTGTGTATTTCCCAACTTCTTTTCCTATAAGAAAATCATCTATTCCTTTCAGGAACATACCTTCACCGAGGGAGAATACAAGCGGCTTAGGTTTTGCTTCGGGGTTTAGGTGTTCGAGATCCTTTTTTATATTAGAATCAAAAACTTCTCCTCCTTTGATTTTTCCGGTAAATTCAATTTCAATGAAATCCTTTTTTTGCAATGTCATTTTATTTTCTTGAGTAAAAATGTTTATAAATGTATTTTTTTTGGTTTAGTTATGGTTTTAAAGATAATAAACGCAACAGAGGCGAAAGTCGGAACGAATATCATCGTGGATGGAATGCCCTGCACTATAAAAAAAATAGATATTTCAAAGACCGGAAAGCACGGACATGCAAAATGCAGAATTGAATGTTCAGGCATAATAACCGATGCAAAAAAAGTTTTTGTAATCCCGGGACATGACCGATTGGAAATTCCTCTGGTTGAAAAAAGAAAAGGGCAGGTTCTTTCAGTTGGAGAGAAAGTCAGCTTAATGGACCTGGAGAACTTCGAAACAATAGAAGTAGAATGCCCCGAAGAGATAAAGGCTGAACTAGCCGAAAATGACAATGTAGAATATTGGGATGTTGAAGGAGAAAAAATAATTAAACGAAAGGTATAACTAAAATATGACTAAAATTCCTGAAGCAACAAATAGAATTTTTAAGAATGTTTTCGTCTGTAAAAACTGCCAGACTAAAAATAAGGCAGACCCGCAGAAAGTTTTGAAGGGAAAAGTCAAATGTCGAAAATGCAAAAAGAAAGCATTCAGACCATTGAGGAAAAAATAAATATTTCCATTAAATAAAATGGAAATTTACATAAAGAAAATAAATTTAAAATAAAGAGATGAATTTTGTAATATACGATATAGTCCTGCTAACTGCATTTGTCATATTTGTTTCTATTTTTTTATATAGGAGAAAAAAGAATCTTAAAAGAGAGGGGTTTCTGATTTTATATAAAACCAGTGCGGGAATAAAGGCAATAAATAAGATAGGTGAAAAGTACAAAAAACTGCTCAATGTTTTAAGTTATGTTTCAATCGCACTCGGATTTCTTCTGATGGCGGGAATGTTATACTTATTCGGGAGAATAGTCTGGATTTATGTTTTCAATCCGGAAATAGTCAGTCTGGTTAAAGTTCCCCCAATAATGCCCCTGTTACCTTATCTCCCCCAGGTTTTCCAGCTTAATTTTCTTCCGCCTTTCTATTTTATTTATTGGATAATTATAATTGCAGTTGTTGCAATAAGCCACGAATTCAGCCATGGAATTTTCGCAGCGAATAAAAAAGTGAAGATAAAAAGCACAGGCTTTGGATTTTTCCCATTCTTCCTTCCGATATTTTTAGCAGCATTTGTAGAGCTTGATGAAAAGAAAATGCAGAAGAAAAAAATTTCACACCAGATGGCAATTTTATCTGCAGGAACTTTTGCCAACACGCTTGTTGCAATTTTGTTTTTTGCAGTTTTATTATTATTTTTCTGGATAGCATTTACCCCGTCAGGAGTTATATTTGACACTTATACTTATTCGGTTGTCGGAATTTCTGCAATAACCTCTGTAAACAACGTTCATGTGAGCAATATTTCTTATAATCAGTTATTAAGTCTGGCGAATACTTCTGCTTTGGCAGACGTGAAAACCAATGATTCTGAATATTTCATAACGGAGAATTTCCTTACCCAACAGAAAAATAATCAGGGATATATTTACCTTTATGATAATGCTCCCGCAATAAAAGCAAATCTTCCGAATACAATTGTAAGAATTAACGGCATCAATGTGAACAATGAAGAGCAACTTGGAAAAATATTAATGAACTATTCTCCGGGAAGCAATATTACAATAACTGCCCTGAATGGTAATTCTTATCAGGATTATAAAATCACCCTCGGACAAAACCCCCAGAATAAAAGTGCACCTTATCTTGGAATCGGGTTTATGAGCAGAGGAAGCACTGGCATTTTTAACAAGATTATGAGCTGGTTCTCATTTAAAGACTCTAATGTTTACTACAAATCTAACTTTGAGGCTGCAGAATTTATCTACAATTTATTATGGTGGCTTGTTGTAATAAGCTTCAGCGTTGCACTTGTTAATATGCTTCCTGTAGGAATTTTCGACGGCGGAAGATTTTTTTATCTGACAATCCTGGCAATTACAAAGAGCAAACAAAAAGCAGAAAAAGCATTCAAGTTTATGACCGGATTATTTTTATTCCTTCTTTTAGTCCTTATGGTTTTCTGGGCAGTAGGTTTGTTTAAGTAGATTTAAAAATAAAATTTCTATCCTCCTTTTATGATACCTGAAAAAGTTAAAAAAATTTTGAAGAAACAGCATTATGCAATTGCAGGAAAACATTCTGCAGTTCAAATTTGCAGATGGACCAAGAAATCTCTTTTAGATGAGGGAGTCTGTTATAAAGAACAATTTTACGGAATTAAATCACATTTATGCTGCCAGATGTCCCCTGCAGTTATGTGGTGTCCAAACCGATGCGTACATTGCTGGAGAGCAATTGAAATGACAATTGACAGTGAATTAAAAGGGAATGTAGACTCTCCAAAGGAGGTTGTTGACAAATGCATAGAAGCGCAGAGAAAGTTACTAATCGGATTTAACGTCGATAAAAAATCAAATAAGAAACAGCTTAGCAAGGCAAATCAGAAAAAATATCTGGAAGCCCAGGAACCGATGCAGTTTGCAATTTCACTTTCAGGAGAGCCCACAGTTTATGAACACATCGGAGGATTGATTGATGAATTGAGAAAGAGAGGAAAAACAAGTTTCTTGGTTACAAATGGATTATATCCTGAAAAATTGGAAGAGATGGAAAAGAATAAGCAATTGCCGACGCAGCTATATATTTCTGTCAACACCCCCAATAAAGAACTTTATCAGAAATTTCACAGAAGCTCGAAAAAAGATGCATGGGAAAGACTCAACAAAAGCCTTGAAATTATGGCTCGTGTAAAGGATAAAACAAGAACTGTTTTCAGAATGAATTTAGTAAGGGAACTGAATATGTCCGATGAAATGGCAGAGGAATATGCCAATCTTATCAAAAAAGCGAATCCGATGTTTATAGAGATGAAAGGATTTATGAGTGTTGGTTTTGCGAGGCAAAGACTGGGTTATGAAAGGATGCCGTATCATAAAGAAATTATTGAGTTTTCAAAAAAACTTTTAGAATTTTTACCAGAATATAAATTCCTCGACGAGAAAAAAGAATCAAGAGTCGTTCTTCTAGGAAAAAGCAAAGCAGATATGAAAATTAAGAAAAATCAGTTTTAATTTTCATTAGTTGCAAAAAAGAATTATTTTAATGAAATATTATGAACCAGATGAATAAACAAATCGGTGTCTAAATCAACGAATCTTTGCAATGAATCAAAATATCCTTTAAGGTAGAGTCTTCTTTCTTCAGGATTATAATCTTTAATTCTTTCAAGAATTGCTTTTGATTCTTCAACCATCATCTGATCGAGATCACTTTTTAACATTTCAAATCTGTAATCTGCACTTTTTCTCATTTTACAAATCAACAACTCCGTCTTTGGTTAAAGCAGCAAATCTTACTCCAACAGGGGAATTAATCAAAGCAGAAATTAAAGCCATATGTTCTTTTCCGTCGCCAGATGCAATTGAAAGTGCAACTTCTGTTCCGTCAATTTTTCCTTTTAATTTCTGGGAAAATTCATCACGCAAATCTTTTAATTTTTTTCCTAAGTCAACTTTAATAAATTCAAATGGTTTTTCTGCAGTAAACTGTTTCGCAAATTCGTCGCCTAATAAAATTATTTTTTCCCATTCGCCATATTTAATCAACCCTGAAACCTGCGCCCAGGTTCCTTTTCCTGAAGATAATAATGCAATGAATTCCATAGTGAAAGAGTAAATTAAAACGATTTATAAGAATTATTGTAAAAATTGGATTTATTTTACGGAAGGAAATGCTAATTGGACAGAGATAACTATTATAGAATAATTTATAAATGATAATTTTCTAAAGATTTTGTCGATTGAACCATGTCGCTGACGCATAAATTCTATGGTGCCGGCGCATAAATGGGAGACAACTAAAACAGTTCAGAAAAATGGCAGAATTAAGCGAAGAATTAAAACAAGCATTAGCAGAATTGAGAAAAAGCAAACAAAGAAAGTTTGACCAGTCAGTAGACTTAATTATCAATCTGCAAAAATTTGATATAAAGAAAGAGCAGGTAAATCTTTTCATTTCTGTTCCTTACAAAATAAAGGACAAAAAAATCTGCGGATTTTTGGAAATAAAGAGCAATGTTGTTGACACAATCACCCGTTCTGAATTCAAAAAATATTCGACAAAGAAAGAGATAAAAAAACTTGCAAGAGATTATGATTTCTTCATTGCTCAGGCAAGCCTCATGCCAATTGTTGCTACAACTTTCGGAAGAGCTTTAGGTCCTACCGGAAAAATGCCCTCGCCTCAGATGGGGATTATGGTAAATGCAGACGACAAAACAATAAATGACCTGAAAAGCAGAATCAATAATAGTGTTAAAATAAAAACAAAAGAAGCAAGCATAAAAGTCCAGATTGGAAGACAAAGCATGAAAGATGAGGAAATTGCAGAAAATGCTTTGGCAGTTTACAATGCAGTTTTGAAAGCATTGGCTAAAGGAAAAGAAAACATAAAAAATCTTGAATTAAAATTTACAATGAGCAAGCCTCAGAAAATAAAACTAAAATAAGATGACAAACCCAAAAGCACACGTTTCAGAAGTCAAGAAAAAAACTGTAAAGGAACTTAATGATTTGATGAAGAAAAACAGAACGTTCCTTCTCGTTTCAATAAAAGGAATTCCTGCTTCACAATTTCAGGAGATAGTCAAGAAACTAAGAGGAAAAGCAGTGGTTAAAGTCCCTAAGAAAAATCTTATAATTAAATCTATAAATGATTCAGGAGAAAGCGAGGCAAAAATTACTGAAACTAAGATTAATGATAATGTCGCGATGCTTTTTTCTGACATGGACTGTTTCGAACTTGCCGCTGAACTTGCTAAGAATAAAAGTCCGGCAAAAGCAAAAGCAGGACAGGAAGCTCCGATGGATATTGAAATTCCAGCAGGACCAACAGATCTTGTTCCTGGCCCGGCAATAAGTGAATTGGGAGCAGTCGGACTTCAGGTTCAGATAGATAAAGGGAAGTTGAGCATTAAAGAAGCAAAAGTTGTCGCGAAGAAAGGAGACAAAATTTCAGCTCCTGTTGCAGACGTTTTGAGCAAACTTGACATAAGACCATTCACAATCAGTTTAATTCCTCTTGCAGGATATGATAATAAGGAAAAGAAAGCATATCTGAATATAGATATTGACACGGAGAAAGTGCTTGCAGAGTTGAAGAATGCATTCAGCAAGGCGCTTCCATTCGCTGTAGAGATTGGTTATGTTTCAGATGATACGATAAAATATTTACTTCAGAAAGCAGGAAGACATGAACTGGCTTTGGAAAATTTAACAAATACTTCAGAAAATAAATCTGGAGAGGTAAATTAAAAAAATGGAAAACATATACGCAGCACTTTTGTTGCACAAACTCGGAAAGGAAGTTAACGAGAATAATTTGAAAAGTGTTGTTGCAGCTGCAGGCGGACAGGTTGATGAATCACAACTTAAGTCACTTGTTGCCAGCTTGAAGGGAGTAGACATCGATAAAGAATTGGAGAGTGCAAGTTTAGTTGCAGCAGCTCCAGCAGAAGCTCCTAAAGCAGAAAAGAAAGAAAACAAAGCAGTAGAAGAAAAGAAAGAAGCTGCAGCAGAAGGATTATCAGCATTATTCGGCTAAGCCGACTTATTTTTATTGTACGCTGATAATCTTTACACTTTTAGTCTGGACAAGAATTCTTCTAAAATATATTTTGATTGATAATAATCTATTTAAATGAAATTAATCAAAGATTTTTATGGAAGAGGAAAATTCTATGCTTGTAAGAAGAGTATTTGAACAAGTTGCTAAAGTTGGACGTGACCTGGATGTTGAAAATATTACTCTGGGAGAGAATAAATATAATCTACATATTCGAAACGGAATAAATCCGAATACAAAAAGAGGATTTTTGTATCTTACTTTTGAATACAAAGATAAAAATGGAAATCCAGGAGAATACAGAATAGATATTAATGAAGAAGGAATTGGATTTATGAAAGGGGCATGGGATGAGGGAGACATGGACTCAACAGAAGGAATTGAACGCAGAAGACTTCTTGTTAAAACAGAAGGAAAAGAAAAAGGAAAACTTTTTTGGGGAGAATATTCTCCTGACAGGGATGAAGATTATTTTAAAGCTCCGTTTATAGATTAATTTTTACAGTAATATTTATAACTCATTCTTGAATTTACTAATTTGTAAAAATAGAGGAAAAAAGATGTGGAGCTTATATTATGGAGATAAATTTCTGAAACCATTGCAATTTTCCAACGGAAAAACACAGGAAGATACTGTCAATGAAGTTCTGAAATTAATTGAAGAAGGGAACAGAATAATTTTTATACATGGAGTCTGCGGGACAGGAAAAAGCGCAATAGCCTTGAATATTGCAAGAGAACTAGGAAAGAGCTGCATTGTTGTTCCTGGAAAAACTTTGCAGAACCAGTATAAAGAAGATTATGAAAACCAAAAATATCTACTTAAAGAAAACGGGGAGAGATTAAAAATTTCTGTAATAACGGGACGAAATAATCACAAATGCAAATATCTCGAGGATAAGAATGTCCCGATTTTTCGGGAAGAAAGAAATCTAAAATTAAATGAAATTTTTGACAGAAGAGAAAAAGAAACAAATCTGACTGCAGACAATCCTTTTATCCCGTGCAGGATAGAACTCAAGGAAAAAAATTCAAACAGAATTTTTGCATTGCTTAAAGATAATCATAATATAAATCCAAAAAATTTCAATACAGTAAAAGATGTCAAAAGAGCATCAATCGCTCCTGTTTGCCCTTACTGGTGCCCGGTTTTTCCTGACAAATTTGAACTTAACGGAAAAAGTTTTGAACATGCAAAAAAAAGAAGTTATACCGGGCTGAAAGGAACAAAATTTATTTTTTATGAAAGAAAAAAAGGATGCCCTTTTTACGAGCAGTTTAATTCTTACATTGATGCTGATGTTTTGGTCTTCAATTCTCTTAAATACAAACTTGAATCAGGCATGAATAGGAAGCCTGAAACTGAAGCCGAGATAATCGATGAATGCGATGAATTTCTCGACGGATTTTCAAGCCAGAGAATAATAAATTTTGACAGGCTGCAGAATTCCCTTAACCAGATTGTTTCTGAAATGGAAGAAGCAGACGGGATAATGAGGAAAATGTGGAGAAAGATTGAAGAAATAAAAGAAAATCAGGAAATACAGCATTCAGTTTTTTCAAAACAAATAATCCCATTAAACAAGACAGAAGTTTATGATCTGCTAAAGCTGATTCTTGATAATCAGGAATTTCTTTATGACATTGATGATGAAAGTTACCTTTTTGACGTCGCAGAAACTGCAAGAATGTTTGATGAATTTCTTAATGAAACTTATTTAACCTTCAGCAAAAAAGACAATAATCTTATTGCAGAGCTGGTTACAACAAATCTCGCAAAAAGATTGAAAGAAATGATGGACAAAAATAAAGTAATTATCATGATGTCCGGGACGATACATTCTGAAAATGTATTAAAAAATATTTTCGGGCTTGATAAATTCAAAATTCTCGAGGCTGAAACAGAACAGCAGGGAAGCATGGAAGTAATGAGGACGGGGCTGGAATTTGACTGCAAATATCCCATAGAAAGCAGGGAAAAATATCTGAAAGCTCTTGACAAAAGCATAGAAATTTCAAAAAAACCAACCCTGATTCATATAAATTCCTTTTATGATCTTCCGGATGATTACGAAATAAAAAAATTTGGATTAAACAGCACCATAAGCAGAGATGAACTTATGAAGATGCAGGAAAATGACAAAACCGGAGAGGACATAAGGAAATTCAAAGAGGGGGAAATGGAAGTGTTATTTTCTACAAAATGCACGAGAGGAATTGACTTTCCGGGGGAGCAATGCAACAGCATTGTTTTCACAAAATATCCAAATCCCGACGTGAAATCGGCATTCTGGGACGTTCTCAAAAAAACAAATCCTGATTATTACTGGGATTTTTACAAAGATAAAGCGAGAAGAGAATTGCTGCAGAGAATTTACAGGGGACTCAGGTTCAAGGAAGACCATGTTTACATTCTTTCTCCGGATGAAAGAGTCCTGAGAGCAATAAATCAAAATGGGTTATGAAATAATTGTTGAAGAAAATTTTTCCGATGAAGGACTTGACTTAATTGAAAAGATAGAAAAAAAAGAATTTGAATCAAAGGAAATTTCCGATTTAAAATTTGAAGCAGAAGAATTTTCAAAAGATGACGTTAATGAACTTATTTCTTACGAACTGATAAAAGACAATCTTGAATACAAACTTGATTATCAGAAAGAAGGAGCAATAAAAATAATACGCGACTTAAACTGCACCGCACTTCTTGCCGACGAAGTCGGGCTTGGAAAAACAATCACTGCGGGGATGGTGATAAAAGAATCGATTACAAGAGGATTTGCAAAAACAATCCTTATATTGGTTCCGCCTTCATTAGTGGACCAGTGGAAAAGTGAGTTAAGAGATAAGTTTAATCTTGATTTTAAAATAATAGAAAATGAAAACAGCTGGGACAATGCGGAGCTTGCAATTGCATCAATTGACCGCGTTAAATCCTGGAATAAAAAAACAGGGCAGTTCACACATCACAAAGCTCACCAGATTCCGTGGGACCTTCTTATTGTCGACGAGGGGCATAAATTAAAAGCCAGGAGGACAGTCAGATGGATATTTGTGGATAAGCTGCAGAAAAAAAGATTTTTGATTCTTACAGCCACACCCTTCCAGAATGATTTAATTGAACTTTACAATCTGCTTCATCTTCTTAAAAGAGGGCATTTGGGGACAATAAAGGAATTCAAAAAAAGATTTATGAACAGAGGGAATAAAAGATATCCGCTAAATCCGAAGGAACTCAGGAAAAAACTTGAAGAAGTAATGATAAGAAGAAAAAGAAGCCAGACAGGAATTAATTACAAAAAAAGAATTCCAAAAATAATTCCTGTTGAACTCACAAAAAAGGAAAAGGAAATTTATGATGCGACATGCGAGATGCTTAAAACGCAGTATTTTTCCGCCAATGGTGATTCCATCAACGGGAAGCTGATTGTGTATGCAATCCTTCCGAAAGTTACAAGCTCCTCCAAATCCGCAAAAGAATCCCTGCTCAGGATAATTGACGATGAAAGATATCATGAAAAAACAAGGGATATAGCAAAAAAAATTCTTGTTGAATATGAGTCAGTAGGAGTTGATTCAAAAATGAAAAAACTCGTTGAGATTGTTGAAAAAATAAAAAAAGAAAATCCAAAAGATCAGATTTTAATTTATACACGGCATCCTTCAACGCTTGAATATATAATTGAAAATTTAAAACACCTTAATCTGAAGATTGTTGAATTTGTCGGAGGGCTTGAAAGGGAGGAGCGAACAAGAAGAGTTCAGGAATTCAGGAACGGGGCAGATATTTTAATAAGCACGGATACGGGAGCAGAGGGCCTTAATTTCCAGTTCTGCAGGAATCTGATAAATTATGACCTGCCGTGGAATCCGATGTCAGTTGAACAAAGAATAGGGAGGCTTGACAGAATCGGGCAGAAAAATGACATTAATATCTACAGCCTTGCAACAAAAGACACTTTAGAAGAGCATGTTGTTGATTTAATAATCAATAAGATGTGCTGTATAGGACTAGTAATCGGAGAGCTGCCGATAATTCTTTTTAATCTCGGCCTTGATTCTGAAAACAATGAAGGGGTGAATAAGATAGAGGAGCTTATAATGGACTCATTTATTGATTCAAAAAATAATCTCCAGATATTCTCGCAGGATATACAAAAAATTGCGCAGCAGATTGAGGAGGGGGTTAAATGCTACAAACAAAATGAAAAAGAGAACAGGGAGTTTTTAGACAATGAATGAACTGATTAATTTTTATTCCAAATTTTTCAAAAGCATAGGGTGCAATGTCCAGCAGAGAGAGAGAGAACTTGTTGTTTCAGAAATCCCCGCGAATTTCGAAAAGTTTTCCGGAAAAAAGGGACCGTATTTTTTTTCATTTGACAGAGAAAGGGAAGGATATGAGTATGTCTCCCAAAGTCATTATCTTGTAAAAACAATAAAAGAATTTCTTGAAGGAAGAGGGGAAACCACTCTTCTGAGAATTGATTTTGGAATTAATTTCAAGGAAGAAATTCCGAAGAGAATTCCTTTTCTTAATTCTGAAATAAGAAGCATCAATAAAAATTCTACGAACAGGTTTATTTTCAAATTTTCCTTTGCAACCACATTCCAGTATCTGAATGAAAAGGAGACTGTAATCAATCAGATTTACGTTCTGGATAATAAAATAATTGATTTTGATAATTCCCTAAATCTGGCTGAAGGGAATAAAAGAGACTTTCAGGAAGTCAGCGCGGAGAAAGAGTACTCCCTTGCAAGAGAAGAGCTGAAAAAAATAATTTTGCCTAAGACCGAAGAACTTAAGAAAAAATTGGGGGAGCAGCTCAATAATGAAATTGCGAGGATTAACCAGCTTTACCAGAATAATCTGTCGGAAGTTGAGGAGCAGGAAAATTCGCTGAAGAAACAGATTGAAGCAAACAGGGAAGACCGCGACAAAGTAAAAAGGCTGAACAAAATGCTTGAGAATCTGAATGAGAATAGTAATAAAAATAAAATAAAAGAAGAAGAGCAAGAGTTCATACAAAAAGAAATCCGAAAGCACGGGCTGAAAATTGACACTAAGCTCGTCAATACCACGATTATTTATTTTCCGTTTTATAATCTTAATCTGACCATGGAAGTTGAGAAGAATAACTTAAAAATTATTGAACTTGGCTATGATCCGCTGAAAAAAATTGTTTCCCCTGTCCATTGCAAAAGCTGCGGAAAAGAAGTCAAGGAGATAATATTATGCTCTTCGGGGCATATAACCTGCAGAGAATGCGGAGACAAATGTGCATCATGCGGGAGTGTTTACTGCAAGAGCTGCCAGACAAAAAAATGCGAGGAATGCGGAAGGACATTATGCTCTCACTGCTGGAACAGATGTGATGCCTGCGGAAAAATTTTCTGTGATTATCACATAACAAAAAACAACGGGAAAAAAATCTGCAAATCATGCGAGAGAAAGCAGGTAAAAATTTTCAGAATCTGATAATTTAAATAGGGAAAAATATTAGACTGAATAAAAGAGATGAAAAAAGAAAAATTTTTTAAGTCACAGATAGGAATTTTTTTACTTGGGGCATTCATAGGAACATTAGTTCCTAGTCCTATCGACCCGATTTATTTTTATCTGGAAAATTATGTTGTCCCGCATCTTACAGGGTTTGCAAAAATCGGACTGCAGATTTTCGACTGGTATTTTCTTGATGCCCTCTGGTATCTTGTCCTGATGATTATTGCATTTATGCTTCATATCAAAAAAGTTTCCACAGCAAAGAAGATAACTGTAATCGGGGGGATTGCGGGATTGGGAATTGTGATAGGAATTATCAGCAGAATTTTGATGGGATAAAAGTGACGAACGCCCAGATAAAATATCTTTGAGGAATATATTATGCAATAATGCCAAACCAGATTAAAATCAAAGAAGGAAAAAATTATTAAACATTAATAATAAGTAGTTATATGAAAAAGTGGTGGTTATTTATAATCATACCAGTAGGATTTTTTATTATATTATTTGTTCTGTTTGTAATCTTCTTCGCGGTTCCATCGCACAATCATCCGCATTATATTGAAACTTATGATGCAGCTGCATCAATTACGAATTACAAAAATAACCTTAGTTTAAGTTGGAACGAAATTCCCGGCGTGTACAGCGCTAAGGCAGATAATCTTCCAGAACAGGGAGGTTCTTTTGAGAATTTACAAAGAACAGTCTATCTATGGACTCCTTCAGAGGGGAAGTTTTATGAAGCAACTGACATAACTTACTGCGTATCTCAAGGTAGTCCAATTAAGCTGAATCTTTACGCCAATTCTCCACTAAATTCTTCGAGCAAATCGAACAGACCTATTGTAATCTACGTCTTCGGAGGGGGATTTACAAGTGGTAACAAAGACAGGATAGGTTATGATGCGGGTTCAGTAATATCAAATCTGTTAAGCCATGATTTTATTGTCGCTGCTGTTGATTACAAACTTGCTCCAGAAAATAAATACCCCACACAAGTTCAGGACATTTTATGTGCGATACGGTTCTTAAAATATTATTCAAATGGATTTGGGGGAAATCAAAATGAGATTGGAATCTTCGGGGGCAGCGTCGGTGGGCAGCTCTCATCTATTGTAGGAGTAATTAATGGTAGTGAAAGCTGGCAAAATTCCCCAGACTTGAAAATAGATGGGGCTAATCTCAGTTATGATGAATATATTAAAATACCAACAAGGCCACAGGCAGTTGTGAATTTTTACGGAAGCGGGATTACCCCTGTTAACAAAGTCCAAATATTTTTTACCAAACTTATGAGCACGGAAGGATATCAGGCTCTTGTTTCAGAATACAATGGAAATTTAACACTCATGAGTCTTGCTAACGCTGGAAACTTTGTTAATTACAATGATCCTTCTTTTTTGATTGTTCAAGGCGACCATGACCCATTAAGCTTGCCAACAATGACAAAACAATTTTATGAGGACTTACGATCATATAATAATGATGCTACTTATATCCTTGTCGCAAATGCCAGCCATGAATTCCTTCCGTCACCTCCGGGGAGCATAGTAAATCCGTCAATTGACGAAATTAGCAACGATACAGTTAATTTCTTTTGGAAAAATCTTGGGAACGAAGAGAGCATACCCAACCCAAATAATTTTGCAAGTGCACAGGAATCAAGCAGTCAGATGAATTCTTAAAGACATTTTGTAGGAACGCCCCCGTCAATGCTCGCGACCCCACTCATTGCTTTCAAAAATTTCCCGCATTCGTGAAATCGCTCGGAATCGAATTTTCAGAATAATCTAGCATTAATTTTGTTAAGAACAGGCGGGCATTTCAAGCCCGCATCACGCCATCACGCCCCCGCCAGGAATCGAACCTGGAAGCCATAAAGGCCCGGTTCTCTTGTTTGACGAAACCTCGACGAACAATTAGGAGGTTTTATCCTCACTCAAGACCGGTGCAATACCATTATGCGACGGAGGCATCTTTGCCAACAAGCATATTGTTCCATGGATGCTGGAACTGTGAAGAACCCGCAGGAGGTTCTCATATGCGACGGAGGCTCACTTCGTTCGCTCTACGCTCAATAAATTTCGCGCAGAGGCATCTTGATAAATTATAAATTATTTGTTAGGTTTTAAAACTTTCTGAAGGGAAGAATATTCTGCTCACTTCACTCGCAAATTTTCAAAGCTTCGAAATCAACTTTGTTAGATTTCTTCGCAAAAATATTTAATGTGAAAAAAAAATTAATTGTTTAACTTAGATTTATCGCGATAACTTATTGAATGAAGCGCCTTGACAAAGTCTGGGGCGTAATGGTATTAATAGGCGACAAGGTGAGCCTAAAGAATTATTTCCTTCCAAACAATCTCTTCCAGAAAGATTTTTTTTCAGGGACAGGCTGTTCCTCTTCTTCAACGATTATTTCGTGCTCGATTTCAGGTTTTTCCTTTATTATTGGGGCTTCTGAAGCCATCTGTTTCATTGCTTCCTGAATTGCCTCGTCAACAGTTGACCTTATGTAACCCTGATTTATCAATGCGATTTTTAATGTATCAACAGGGTAGCCTTTTTTCAGATTTCTTTTTACATATTCAACAAGTTTTACCTTGTAAGTATTTTCAACCATGATAAATCTACAGAAAAGGGGTTTAAAAAATTAGTTGTTTTTGAATGTGATAGGTTTTTGTTCTTCAAAAAAATTGACTGCTTCATTAAGACGTGCTCTTGATTCGGCATAAACAGTCATGAGTTTATCTCCGCTCTTAAGCTTGTCCCCAACATGATGATAAAGATAAAGTCCTGCATATTTATCCATCGGGCATCCCGCCATTCTCGCAAGAGAATTTATTTTTTTGTTGTCTATTTCAGAAATAGTTCCGTTTTTTTTCATGATTATATCTTTTCTAAAACTCCCGAGGCAAATTCCGTCAATATTTCCATCCTGGGCTTTTATGATCTGCCTGAATTTTTCAAATGCTTTCCCTGAATACAAAATTTCCCTTGCCCTTTCAATCCCCTTTCCCTTTCCTGCTTTTCCTGTCATCTCGAAAATTTCTCCTGCAAGGAATAAAGATTTCTTTTCCAAGTCCATAGGTCTGTCATCAGAATTTTTCAGAATCTTCAGGATGTCCATTATTTCAAGAGCAGGACCAACTCCATTTCCGATAGGCTCATCACCGTGAGTTAAAACAACTTTTAGTTTCTTGTTGAAATGTTTGCCGAGATATTCAAATTTATTTTTTAATTTCATGCCTTCATTATAACTTACTTTTGCAGTTTTCCCGTATGGGATGTCAATCAGAATGTATTTCGCGCCAAGAGCCAGTTTCTTTGACATAATCGAAGCAAGAAGCTGTGATTCAGGATCAATGTTAAGCATTTTTTCAATTGTAATTATTTTTTCATCCGCAGGAACTATCTCAAGCGAGCCGCCCCATATCAAACATGCACCGACTTTTTTCACAATTTTCTTTAGTTCAGGAATTGAAAATTCAACCTTTGCAATTGTTTCGACGACGTCTGCAGTTCCTGCCGCAGTTGTAATCGCCCTTGATGAAGATTTTGGAAAAATTAATCCTCCTGCTGCGCAGACTGAAACAACTATCGGAGTAGTCCTGTTTCCTGGTATTCCCCCGATTGAATGTTTATCAACAACAAATTTATTGTCAAATTTCAGCTGCTGGCCTGAACCAAGAATTGCTTTGATGAGGAAAACAGTCTCCTTCATATTCATTCCTCTTTCATACATTGCAGAAATAAAAAGTGCAATCTCTGCTTCGGAGAGGGAATTATCAATAACATCGCGGATGATAGAATCAATTTCTTTTTCTGAAAGCTCCTCATTGTTTACTTTCTTTTTTATGAAGAGCAAACTCTCGGAAAGAGGAGCAAGACCAACATCAACCTTTTGCCCCAATGAGAGATTTAATCTTTCTTTAAGTTCAGAGGAAATTGCGATTTCATTTTTTTTAACAAGCGAAGTTGTAGTGTCGATTATTGTATAAACTCCCTTCGGATTTTTTGAAATAGTTTTTATGAAAACTCTCCCCTTTGTTTTAACTCCGATTATATTTGCAGTATGCTCATGCAGCATCGCCACAGGAAATCCTGCAGACCATTTTAGAAGTTTTACTTTTAGTTCCATCTCTTTTATAAAATAAGATAAAATTTATTTTTATATTTATTGCTTGGACTGAATAAGAACGTCGGGAAGGTTCTTGTTTCTATATACTTCTATAATTATAATCAAATAAGCAAGGATTAAAGGGCCAAGGACAAATCCGAGAATTCCGAAGAAGATAAATCCGCCAATCATTCCTATCAAAACCAAAGCAGTATGCAGTTTCGCCCTCTTCGCAACAAAGAAAGGTCTTGTAAAATGATCGGATAAATGAGAAAGGATTGTAAATAATATAATTCCAAATGCGGCAAAAGTATTTCCGCCGATTACAAAATATAAAGCTACAGGTACTCCGATAAATGTTGGGCCCAAAATTGGAAAGATGCAGATTAGAATTGCAACAATTGCCAGAAGGAAAGGATTTGGCACATTGAATATAAAAAATCCCAGGGATAAAATCAGCCCCTGAATCAATCCCACGAGAATCTGACCGAAAAGGATTGACGAAGTTATGTCCCTTGTTGAATCAAATAATTTTTTATGAACTTCCTTTGAAAATGGAAGAAGGCTTTGAATGTAACTGATTATCTGATCTTTATCTCTTAATGCATAATAAAATGTAAAGAATATGACTAAAATCTGCGCTGCAATATTTGGAATATCTGAAATGATATTTGCAAAATAATTCATCAACGAATTAGTTGCATTTGTGATAAATGAGTGAATTGTCGAATCAACTGCATGGGACAATATTACTGAACTTGAAATAGAAGGGAAAATATCTTTCAAGAAGGTTACGAGGTCAATCTGCTGTGAAGCTACATAAAGTTTTATGGACTCGCTTATCAGTACCGGAGTCAAAAACCAAATCGGGATTATAATTAATGCCAGAAGGATTATCAGCAAAATTGCCGCAGAAAACCCCCGGGATTTAGTCCATTTCACAAGGAGATTGTAAATTGGGGAAAATACAAATGCAAGCAAAAAACCTGCGATTACCGAGAGCAAAATCGGTTTTAAAAGAAAGAAGGACAAGACCCCCAAAATCAAAATAATCCCCGTAGAAGTTATCTTTCTGAAATATTCCTCGTCCATGATATTTTTATGCAAAGGAAATTTAAAAACTCTTCTATAAGTTCGACGGAAATAGAAGTTATGACAGAGAAAAAGTTTAGGCGTTAAGAACCCAAGTTCCTATTACCTCCTTGGAATATTGGGTTGTGATAAATTTATAAATTAAAAAAAATTTTCATAATCATGAATTTTATTAAAAAGTTGTTTGACAAAAAAGTGGATGAAGATGTTCACCTGCAGTTTCAAAAATTCAGCAGAGGGGAATTCAGGGACAGGGCAGGAATTGCTGCAAAAAATTCTTCTGGGAAATATACAATAAACACAACAGCAGAATTTGCAAACGGGATGGTTAAGATGCTTGCAGAGAAGCTTGGAAATGAGAAAACAAATGTTACGGGTTCTATAATCGGAACAAATGATTTGAAGGGGGAATTGGAATTTAAGAAAATCTCCCAGTTTCAGGGAGTGAAGAATTATTCAATTGAAATGGAAATGTCTGGAAATGAAATTTTGAATTTGATTGAAAAATTTCCAAAAAATTTCTTTGCATTAAGTTTTTCAGTGGAAAATAACACTCTTAAAGTAAAACCAAAAGCTCCAAAATCTGGAAAACCGAAATCAAAGGGTGATGAAGAAGCACCAAAACCTGATTTTTGCAAACTTGTTACAACAGACAAGGAAATTGCTTCAGGTTTCGTATTTGAAAAGCCGGACTTCAAAAATGCATCGCTAATTCATGATTTTATTATTGACTCAATTGTGATCCCTGATTCTCTGAAAAAGGAAAAGGATTTTGCAGTTGTAAGGGAAAAAAGCCTGAGAAAGGGAAAGATTATCAGAAGAGGAGAAATTGACGGACAGGCAATCAAAGAGGAAGTGGGATTTGAAGCGTGATTAGTATTCCTAAATAAATTTTAAGAAGAGAAGAGGTTTAATTAAAAAATGGATGAAGAAATTGAAGTAAGACCCACAGATTTAGAAGATATAGATAACAGTTTAAATGATATAAAGAATCTTCTCTTTGATATTCGTAAGAGTCTAAGAATATTATCAAATCGTCAAAATGAAGAACCAGTTGACTTAGAATAAATAAAATTCTAAAAATAATGGTAAAAAAGAAGATAACCGAAATAGAAGAGTTAGAAAAGAAGGTTCAGGAAAGAGATAAAGAGATTAAAAAAATTATTTATAATAAAAGAGACGCATACTTTTCAAATATTTTTGTTGGAACAATTGGAGGAATAATTTCTGGATTGATATTATCTTGTTCACAATTTGTTACAAAAGACAATTTTATTGGTTTTATCTGGACAACAATTATTGCTGCAATGATTATGCTTTTCTTAATCAAGGGGATATGGTCTATTTTTGTGAAGAGATATTAAGATAAAGATAAAAAAATTATTCCCAGATATCTTTTTAAATAACTTTCTTATTGTTTTACATATTGAAAAGTAAAATGAAAACCAATAAAAAATATTTCTCTTTACTTTGTTTTGGATTAATAGTAATTTTTTCCCTTTCGGTAATCTCTGCGGGAAAAGATTTAGTATTTGTACAAGGACCAAATTGTGATATGAAAAATATAGATTTTGAAGTGGAATATATTGGAAACTCTTCAATTTCTTCTCAAAGTATTCATGTATTTGTTCCAATTCCTTCAAATAATGGAGAAATACAATATAGTCTTACTGGAACTTGGTCCAATGGTTATTTAGCATCTGGAGATATTATAAGTTTTCATTCCTCTGATTTAGGAGGATTTTCCCCAGAATTAAACAAAGGATATAAATTATATTTGGATACAAACACCGTAGATGGGGCTTGGTCTGATGAAGTTAGTTTCTCTTGCTCTTCTCCCAAAGTAATTTCAACAGGAGATACAACATGTTATTATAAAAAGAATGGGATATGTGAAGTGAAAAGTTATCCTCCCGCTTATGGATCCTGTTCTCAAATTGGAAGTCCTGCAGGATATTATAATGGGATGCCTCTTTATTCTTCCTTATTCGATTGTAATAATGGAATAGAATGTACGAATGAATGTGGTACTTTTGGAGCAAAAGATTGCAGCGGACAATATATAAAAAATGAATGTGGAGAATTTGATTCAGATATTTGCTTAGATTCTAAAACAACAGATTGTAGTTTATCTGGACAAATTTGTTCTAATGGAGATTGTATAGACCCTCCAATGACTAGTAAGGATAAAGAAGTAAGAGAAAATTTGAATGGCAAAGATAAAAATCTCTCAATTTTTTTTATTGCAACTCCGATTTTAATAATTATTCTTCTTGGAACTCTTTATTTATCGAAGAAAAGAAATAAACATTCAAAGTTGAAAATTAAAGAAAATATTGAAGAAGTTCATGCTTTGCCAGAAAAAGAAACAAAAGAAGAAATTTCAAATGACATAACTGAAGCAATTACAATTAGTGGACTTGGAGTTAAAAAAGGTTCAAGTACTATTTTAGAAAATGTTAATTTTTCAATTAAAAGAGGGGAATTTGTTTCTTTGCTTGGTCAATCGGGCTCGGGAAAATCAACAATAATAGAAATTCTTGCAGGGAGAAGAAAACCTTCGAACGGAAAAATAAAGATATTCGGAAAAGAATTTGATAAAGAAGAAATTAATAATTATCTTGGATTTGTTCCGCAGGGAAATGAGATTTATTTAAATCAAACTGTGTTACAAAATTTAGAAAATAGCGCGATTAAATGGGGAATTAAAAATTCTAAAGAAAAAATATTCAAAGTTCTTGAACAAATAAATTTAGATGAAAGAAAAGATTTAATCGCGAGCAAACTTTCTGGAGGACAGCAAAAATTATTATCTTTAGGAATGGAATTAATAAGAGAACCAGAACTGCTTATTTTAGACGAGCCAACGACGGGGCTTGACCCAAATACGAGAAATCAGATTATAACTATTTTATGTAATCTATCAAGATACAACAAAAAAACAATTTTGATAACAACACACTTCATGGATGATTCGGAAGAATGCGACGAAGTGTTAATTATTAATAATAAAAAAGTTGCTGCTAGTGGTTCTCCTGAAAAACTCAAAAAAATGCTTCCTGGTTCGGGCAAAATGGTCACATTAGTTTTGGATAATTCTGCTAAAGAGTTATTAGAAAAAATAAGAAAGATTAAAGGAGTTGACAAGGTTATTGCAGAAGGAAGAACATTAAACATTTTAGCGAATAATCCTAATGCAATTGAGATTGCAAATAAAATCCATGAATTAGGTGGATATGTAAATGAGAGCAAAATTTCAAAGGCAACGATGAAAGAAGTATTTGTTTTCTTTACCGGTAAAAACCCAGAAGAATAAAATGGCAAAAAATCTTTTTAGAGCGATAAGATTAGAATTTAATTTTATAAAACAAAGTAGGTCTACGTTGATATTAAGTTTTATTCTTCCAATAATCTTTGCTTATTTTTTCGGTCTTGCAGGGCAAATAAATTCTTGGAAACCAAATGTGACTTATTTTACATTATACGCTTCATCAGTTTTGCCATTATTTGTTTTGTTTTTAGCAACACAATTAACAATTATGAGAATCGTGGGAGAAAGAGCTCCTTATGGCACCTTAGACCGAGATTTACTTTCGTTATCGAGAACAAGCATATTTTTTGGAAAATTTATTGTTAATTCTGTCATCGCAATTATCCAATCTTTAATAGTCTTCTTTATATCTTATGGGATATTCCATCTTTCAGTGCAGCCAGTATTATTTTTATTTATTTTAATTTTTATTTCTCTTTTCGGAGTAGCTTTAGGATTATTGCTCTCGACGATATCTTCAAATAAAGAACAGGCATCTCAAATTGTTCCTTTTGTAGTATTAACTCTATTCATTTTTAACGGAACAATAATCGGTTTTGATGGAATGTCTTCGCCAATTAAGGATATAATTTCAAATTTTCCTTTGGCAATTGCAACTGATTCTATAAATAGAATGGTAAATTTTAATCAAGGATTCTCTGAACTTGGAGATAATATTTTTATGTTGTTTATTTCTATGTTTATCACAATTTTAATTGGATGGGTTAAATTTTATTCTGAACATTTCAAAAAATAAAATGACTAAAAAACATTCTTTAATTATCCCTATAATTATTTTTATTTTATTCTCGATAATATTTTTTGTTTTAGCTAATAAACCATCGTGGGATAATATGACAATCAAAGATTTTAAGATAACTTCTTTTAGAGATAGTTGGGAAAATTATCCTTTTCCGGCAGAGCAGGTAAATCCAACTTTAATAAGCAATGCGATTCCAGAATTAACAAATAAAATTGATAATACAGAACTTTACAAATGGAAATCAGGAGATAATACTTATGCATTTATTTATGCAATACAATTAAAAAATTCTCTCCCCCCTTCTTCTCAAAATAATGTTTTACTTAACAAAGAGTATGTAAATAATGAAGAAACTTATACCCAAATTATTCCAGTGACTTATGATGGACAAACAGAGAATATGAAATTATATTTATTTGATGAAAACAAATTTATTTTTGTTGTCGGAGGATTCTGGTCTTTCCCGGAATCATTAGTAGAAAAAATCGTTGACAAATATCCCACAAAACCAACTGAATCAAAAATAATGATTGGTCAGGAATTTACTGAGAATACTTTAATTAATTATTTTAGATAAAAAATAAAGAAGAATATGTTTTTAAATAAGTATTGAGATTTTTATCTATGAAGATAGTTATTGATTCTTGTATTTTTATAGAGATAATCCTTCATCAAGAAAAAGAAGACGAATGTACTAAAAAATTGTACGAATATCCCGGAAGTGACCTTTTTGTTACCTCGAAGATAATAAAAGAAGTTTCTTGCAGAATTGATGAAGAGGTGTTTAAAAATTTTGAAGATAAAATTCGAAATTATCTTAGAGAAGAAATTTTACTAAAGGATATGAAGATGATGAGAGAGGAATTTTACTCTATATTTGAATCTTGGTTAGAAAAATGTAATCTAATACATTTGAACAATGATTGTGAAGACTTAGAAAAAATAAAAGGTAAAATAAATGGTATTAGATTTGATACTGTAAAAAGTGATTCCGATAAAAATAATTTATTAATATCTATCTCCCAAGGGATAGACCTATTTCTGACTAAAGATGGACCTATAGGAAAAGCAAAGAATAGTATTCAAAAGATAAGCAATAGAAAACTACAAATTGAATGTATTTAATGAATTAATTTCTTTTCTTTTAGAATTGCATAAGCTTCTTCAAACATAGATTCATCATTAAGATGAGGTTTGTAATTAAATAATTTCTCTTTGAGTTCATTTTTAGAGAATGTATTATTTTTTGATAGATAGACTAATGAAGCTAACATTTCAAACCAGTAAATATCATTTTCATGATTCTTTGATAATTCAGATAAAATTTTAAGACTATCATTAGAACAAAAATCAGTCTTTATTTCAGTTAATGTTTTTATCTTATATCCATCTGTTGCTAACTCACTGCAATAAGGTCCTCTTAAATAGGGACTAAATTCATATCCCAAATCGAAACCCAATTCTTTTAATAAAAAAATCTTTTTTTGTAATACTAATCTATCTCCGAATAAATCCATGTTAAATGGACCAATAGAATTCCAAATGTTACAAAGGTTAGAAAATTTATCTTCAGCCATATTAATCATTTAAACTTAGTATTTTTAAATTTTTCATTAAAAAAGAGGTGATAGAATAAGGACTAAGAATTTCCCCTTTTTTCATAAATTATTATAATGAATGCAATTTAATAATGTTTTCATTCACGATGTAAAGATAACAATAAAGTTTTTGAAGCGTAACAACATTTAAATACCATTATTTTCTAAATATTTTATCCAGGGTTAGTTAAAATGATATCCGCTATTGAGAAATATACAAAAATAACAAATGGCACCACCACATTCACCTCGAAGAGGAAGCATGCAGTACTGGCCGAGAAAAAGAGCCAGAAAGATTCTGCCTAGTCCGAACTGGAAGGCAATAAAATCTGATTCTCCAAAACTTAAAGGATTCATATGCTACAAGGCAGGAATGGCTTCTGCTTTTGTCAAGGATGAGACTCCTGATTCAATGACAAAGGGAAAGAAAATAATTGTTCCTGTTACAATAATCGAATGCCCGACTATGAAAATATTTTCTGTAAGATTCTACAAAAACGGCAAGGTTGCAAAAGATGTTCTTGCTGAAAAACTTGACAAGGAATTAAAGGGAAAAGTAAGATTTCCTAAAGCTCCAAAGAAAGAAGATTTAAGCGGAGATTACGATGATGTCAGAGTTATATGCTATTCTGTTGTAAAAAAAACAGGAATAAAGAAAACTCCTGACTTAAGTGAAATTGCTCTTGGAGGAAGTTACGACGACAAGATGAAATTCATCAAAGGAAATCTTGACAAGGAAATTTCATTCTCAGATATTTTTGAAAAAGGAAACATGGTTGATACAAGAGGACTGACAATTGGAAAAGGATTCCAGGGACCTGTAAAGAGATTCGGAATTACATTAAAATTCCACAAGTCAGAAAAAGGACAGAGAAGACCAGGAGCTTTGGGCTCATTCCACCCAGGAAGAACTCCATTCACAACACCAATGGCAGGACAGCTCGGAATGTTCACAAGAGTTACTTACAACAGCAAGGTAATTCAATTAGGAAAAGCTGAAGGAAAATTCAACGGAATAAAAAATTTCGGCGACATAAAAACAGATTATGCAGTTTTAACAGGAAGCATTCAGGGCCCATCAAAAAGACAATTACTAATCACTACTGCTCTTAGAGAAACTAAAAAAACTAAAAAGAAAAATTATGAGGTTATTGAATTAAGATGAAATCAGAAATTTTAGATATTAACGGAAAGAAAACAAAGGAAATTTCTCTTCCTGAATTTTTCTCTGCTCCGGTAAGAGAAGACATAATCGCAAAAGTTTTGGAAACTAAAAAAACAAAACAGCCTTACGGGCCTTCACCTGTTGCGGGAAAACAAAATTCTGCGAGTGGTAATATTCAGCACACAAGAAATGTCTGGAAGACAATGCAGGGAAAAGGAATTTCAAAAGTTCCGAGAAAAATCATGTCAAGAAGAGGAAGCCAGTTCAACTGGATTGGCGCAGAAATTCCAAATGCAAGAGGCGGAAGAAGAGCTCATCCTCCAAAAGTAGATTCAATGATAAACACAAGCAAGATAAACAAAAAAGAAATGGAGATGGCAATCAAATCTGCATTGAGCGCAACAGCGAATGAAAAAATAGTTTCAAAGAAATACGACAGACTTAACGGAAAGAAAATTACAGGACTGCCTTTGGTAATCGAACAGAAAATAATTTCACTTAAAACAAAAGATCTTCTTGCAAGCATGAAGAAAATTTTAGGCGAGGATTTATTTGAAGTTGCAGTCAGAAAGAAAAAAGTAAGAGCAGGAATAGGAAAATTGAGAGGAAGAAGATACAAGAGAAATGCAGGCTTACTTTTAGTTACAGGAGAAAAAGAAAAAATAAAAACTAATCTTGTCGACGTAAGAAATGCAAAGAAATTAAATGTAACAGATTTGGCAAACGGCGGAGCAGGCAGATTAACAATGTATACTGAAGAAGCAATAAATGAACTTAAGGAGAGATTAAAATGATGAGACCAATCGCAACTGAAAAAGCAGTTATGTCAATTGAAAGCCAGAATGTAATTGCTTTTGAAACAGAAAAAGAAAAAACAAAAACAGAAATAAAAAATGAAATTGAAAATTTATTCAAAGTAAAAGTTGAAAACTTAAGAACAAAAATTCACGGAAATAAAAAATATGTTTATGCTAAATTAAAAAAAGAATTTCCTGCTATCGATATAGCAACGAAATTAGGATTAATGTAAATGGGAAAACGAATAATTGTTCAAGCACGAGGGCATGGAAGTTTCAGCTACAGAGCAAGAAGAAATGCTTTCAGAATCAAATTGAAATATCCAAGAGCACTTGAAGGAGAAGGGACTGTTATAAAATTAACAAACTCACCAGGACACTTTGCTCCTCTTGCAGAAGTAAAATATGACAAAGGAGTTTTTTATATGCCTGCATGCAGAGGAATGATTGAAGGACAGAAAATAAAATTCGGCGGAAAAGAAATTGCAAGCGGAAATATTTTACAGCTTAAAGATATTCCGGTCAAAACACAAATTTATGATATAGAATCACGCCCAGGAGACGGCGGAGTTTTCATCAAGACAGGAGGAAGTTCAGCAGTTGTTACAAGAGTTGATGAAAAGAAAGTTTTGATATTAATGCCGTCGAAGAAAGAAAAAGAATTCAACCTAAAATGCAAAGCTGTCGTCGGAATTGTTGCAGGCAGTGGGAGATTAGACAAGCCGATTGTTAAGGCAGGTAAGAGTTTTTATATCAAGAAAACAAGAAATAAATTGTGGCCGAGAACATCAGCTGTAAAGATGAATGTAATTGATCATCCATTCGGTTCGGGCAGAGGAAAGAGAATCAAGAGCAAGATTGCAAAGAGAAACGCACCTGCCGGAGCAAGAGTCGGATTGATAAGGCCTTCAAGAACAGGTAAAAGGAAGAGATAAATAAAATGTCAATAATAGAATCAAGCAAAAAACCATTTTCATTCAGAGGAAAGTCACTTGAAGAGTTGAAAACTCTTGACGTCAGAGAATTCGCTAAATATCTGAAATCAAGACAGAGAAGAATGGCTCTCAGACAATTTCAGGAAATTGAAAATTTTGTCAGCAGAATAAAGAAGAAAACTGAAAAAGGAAAAGCAGTCAGAACCCACAAGAGAGGATTGATAATTGTTCCTCAGATGGTCGGGGTAAAAATTCAGATTTACAATGGAAAAGAATTCGTTCCTGTAGACATCGCAAAAGAAATGATCGGATACCGACTTGGAGAATTCGCTCCTACAAGAACAAAAGTTAAACACAGTTCAGCAGGAGTCGGCGCAACTAAAGGTTCGAAGGCTAAATCAAAGAAATAAAAATGAAAGCAAATAATAAATCATTTGTATTCATCCGCCAAATAGCGGAAAGGAAATTTGTCAGATGACAGAAAAAAATTACAATCAGCAACAGAGAAATAGCAAGACGATGGATAAACAAAGTTCTGCAGACCAGAAAATTGAAACTGCTGAAGTGAAAAAAACAGACGATAAAAAAACTGAAACTCATACAGAAAAAATTGAAGAAAAGAAAGAAGAAAAAAAACAGCCTACAAGGAAGAAACAATTTGTTAAGAAAGATGAAGCTGTTGTCAACGGAATAAGCCTTCCTATTTCAACAAAAGATTCAGTTGCAATATGCAGATTCATAAGGCATAAACCAATAGAAAAAGCAATTGCAGATTTGGAAGATGTTGAAAAATTCAAGAAAGCAATTCCCATGAAAGGAGAAATTCCCCACAGAAAAGGAAAAGGAATGATGGCAGGAAGATACATGACAAAACCCGTCGGATATTTCATAAGAATGCTAAAAAATCTTCAGGCAAATGCAAATGTTAACGGAATTGAAGAAGCAATTATCGTTGAAGCAGTTCCAAACAGAGCATCACGCCCATATGGAAGATTCGGCAGGGTAAAAAGAAAAAGAACTCATATTCATATAAAAGTTATGGATAAAAATAAATTGAAGAATAGGAAGAAAAAAAATAAGTAAAATGACAGAAAATAAATTTAACGGTTTGAAAAAATTTTCAATTTTTTCTCCTGTCCTCGGCAGGAAACCTGCGGATACAAAATCAGGAGATTTTGCATAATGGACGAGAGAAAAAGTGTAAAGTTCAAGAAGGATGAATTTGCCATCAAAGAATATGTCAAACAAATACTTGGAAAGGGAAAAATCAGCAAAATAAGAATTGAATATACTCCTGTCGGAGAAAAAGTAATTGTCTCGTCAAACAAGCCTGGACTGATAATAGGAAAGCGCGGGGAAAAAATTGAAGAGCTTACAAATTTGTTAAAAAATAATTTCAAACTTGAAAATCCAAGAATAGAGATAGAAGAGATTACAAAACCTGAATTTGATGCTCAGACAGTTGCAGATGAAATTGCATTGGGACTTGAGAAACTTGGTCCTCTTAAATTCAAAGTTATCGCTTATAAAAATCTTCAGAGAATAATGAATGCAGGAGCACTCGGGGCTGAAATAGTCTTGGGAGGAAAGCTTCCAAGTTCAAGAGCAAAAACATGGAGATTTTCACAGGGATATTTGAAGAAAATAGGAGACAGTGCAAAAGTGGTTGACAGGGCAAAAGCTGTTGCACAGACAAGACCAGGGACAGTCGGAGTTAAGGTCAGCATTTTATCTCCCGATGCTGTACTCAAAGATAAGTTAGTATTAAACAAGGACACAATCGAAAGATTAAAAATGAATTCAACAGAAGTTGAGAATATGAAGATAGAAAAGAAGAAATCAAGGAGGAAGAAAGAATGAGCCTGAAAATGAAAGAAATCCATAAAATGGGAAATGAAGAAAGAATGAAAAAAATTGAAGAATTAAAATTCGAACTTGTAAAATCAAAAGGAAGTTCATCAAAAGGAACTGCAAAGTCAAAGGAAATAAAAAAAACTATTGCAAGGATATTAACACTCAACAATCAAACTAAACATGAAGTTGAGAACAGAGAGGGAAAAAAATAAATGGAAATATGTCCAAAATGCGGGCTTCCAAAAGAAGCTTGTATGTGCGAAAATATAGCAAAAGGTTCGCAGAATATCAAAGTGACGACGGAAAAGAAAAGGTACGGAAAGTACGTCACTATTGTCAGCGGACTAAGTGGAGTCGACGTGAAAGAAACTGCAAAAGCCCTGAAAAATGAGCTTGCATGCGGCGGAACTTTCAGAAATGATGAAGTTGAACTTCAGGGCGACCACAGAAAAAAAATAAAGGATGCCCTGGTAAAACTCGGCTTCAATCCCGAAACTATTGACGAAAATTAAAATGGCAGAAAAAGAAACAAAGAAAAAAACAAAAATGGAAAGAAAAGAAAAACTTAGTGAGAACAAGAGAGAAGATTGTCATGATGTAAGGTGTTTTATTCATGGAAATCTAAAGACAAGAGGAAGAATATTTGAAGGAAGAGTTACAAAGAAATTTCCAACAAGAGTAGTTATTGAATTTGAAAGAATGATTTATATCAGTAAATATGAAAGATACTTAAGGTCAAAGACAAAAATACATGCAAGACTTCCAAAATGCATGGAAAATGAAATCAACGTCGGAGATTTGATACAGATTCAGGAATGCAGACCATTAAGCAAGATTATACATTTCACTGTAATTAAAAAAATAAAAAACGCAGGAGAAAGATAAAAAATGAAAGCAATAAGTGCAAGAGTATCACGAGGGCTGAATATCGGCGCAATAATGAATGCCGCTGACAACAGCGGAGCAAAGATTGTAAAACTCGTCGGAGTAAAACATGGAAAGAGCACAAAGGGAAGACAACAATACGCTAAAGTCGGAGACTGGGTAAAAGTTTCAGTGAGAAAAGGATTGCCGGATATGAAAGGAAAAGTTTTTGATGCAGTTGTTGTCAGACAAAAAAAACCGTACAGAAGATTAACCGGAGAGAGAATTGCATTTGAAGATAATGCAGTTGCTTTATTAAAAGATGAAAAAGGGAACCCAAAAGGAACTCAGATTAAAGGAGTAGTTGCAAGGGAGGTTTTGGAGCGATGGAGTTCAGTTGCTAAAATCGCTTCGAGTGTATATTAAAATGAAAAATAAATTCAGCAAACAGTGGAGAAAAAGTTCTCAGCCGAGAAAGCAGAGAAAATATGCAGCGAATGCTCCGATTCATATAAAGAGAAAGTTATTAAGTGTGAATTTGTCAAAAGAATTAAGAAAAAAATTTAACAGAAGAAATATTCCCGTGAGAAAAGGAGACACGGTAAAGATTATGAGGGGAAAATTCGACGGGAAAACAGGAAAAGTAATTGAAATAAATGTAAAAAATTCAAAGATTATGATTGAAGGGATACAGGTAAAGAAACAGGACGGAAGCAAAGTAAATGCACCGATGAGAACATCAAACCTTCAGATAACTGAATTAAACACTGACGATAAAAAACGAATTAAACAAAAAACAGAAGAAAAAAAATCAGAATCCAAAAATAAAACGGAGGAAAAAAAGTAAAAAATGGCAGGACATTTAACAAGAGAAGCAGCGTCGAAGAAATGGGCTATTGAAAGGAAAGGAACAACTTATGTAGTAAGACCAAGATTCAGCATTAATGAGGGGGTTCCATTGCTTATACTTTTAAGAGACATGACAAAATTAGCGCAGACAAGAAGAGAGGTAAGCAGAATAATTCATTCAAAACAGATTTTGGCAAACAGCAAAGTTGTAAAAGATGACAAGAACAATCTTTTGCTTTTCGATACATTGAGCATTTTGCCTCTGAAAAAAAGTTACAGAATTGAATTATCTGAAAATGGAAAATTCTTCCTTAAAGAGATAAAAGAAAATGAAGCAGACAAGAAGATTGCAAAGGTTATAAATAAAAAAATATTGAAAGGAAAGAAAACTCAGTTAAATCTGAGCGACGGTAGAAATTTCCTCTCTGATATAAAATGCAATATGAATGATTCAGTCCTTGTAAGCCTTAAAGAAGGAAAGATAGAGAAATGTATCCCATTAAAAGAAAAAGCAAAGGTAATTGTCTTTGCCGGAAAACACCTTGGAAAATACGGAGAAGTGATAAGCATTAATGAAAAAGAAAAAAATGCAAAGATTAAATTTGGAGATAAAGAAATCAGCATATTAATAAATCAGATAATGGCGGTAGAAGAATGAACAGCGAAAACCCAACAAGAAAAATTAGAATAGAAAAAGTTGTCTTAAGCATAGGCGGGACTGCAGAAGAGCTTGAGAAAGGAGTAAAACTCTTGGGATTAATCACCGGAAGAAAACCTGCAAAGATGAAATCAAACAAAAGAATCCCTACATTCGGAGTTCGTCCTAAACTTGAAGTTGGAACAGTTGTAACTGTAAGAAAAGATTTAAATGAATTTTTGAAAAGAATGCTCACTGCTATAGAAAACAGATTAAGAAGAAAACAGATAAGTGAAAATAATTTTTCATTTGGAATTCCTGAATACATCGAAATCCCCGGAATGGAGTACCAGAGAGATTTGGGAGTCATAGGACTTGATGTAACGGTAGTATTCAGAAGGATGGGAAGAAAAGTAAGCCAGAGAAAGATAAAGAGAGGAAAAATTCCTCAGAGACAAAGAATTCCTAAAGAAGAAATAATTAAATTTATGGAAGACAACTTCCAGACAGAATTTACAGGAAAATAAAATGAGACAAAAAATAAAAATTTTTAGCTCATTCGCCGAATCAGAAATTGGAGGATTTGTCAAATGACAGCATCAGACTGGAAAAAAATTACAAAGCAATTGAAAGTCAAACCGGTTGTTTTAGAGAAATATCTAAAACATAACAAGCCGAAAGATAGAAAAAGAGGAGTTGCTGCGCAGAAATGTGAAAGATGCGGACGATTCGGAGCACACATACATTCATACGGATTAAATTTATGCCGACACTGTTTCAGAGAAATCGCAACAGAAATCGGATTCAAAAAATATTCATAAAATGTCACAAGATGTAGTTGCTGATGCATTAAATGCTATGAGAAATGCCAAAAGGGCAGGGAAGGAAGTTGTAGAAGTAAAAAGAATTTCCAATTTGCTAATCGAAGTTCTGAAAATAATGAAACAGAAAGAAGCGATAAAGAAATACAAAATTAATCCTAAAGATAAAAGTGTAGAAATAACCTTGGGGGACCTTTCTGAATGCAAAGCAATAAAGCCAAGATTCACTGCAAAGAAAGATGAAATAGAAAAATATGAAAGAAGATATTTACCTGCAAGAGGAATAGGAACAATGATTGTCTCAACAGACAAAGGGCTTACAACTCACGAAGAAGCCAAAGAAGAAAAAGTCGGAGGATGCTTGATTGCATATTTTTACTAAAATGCATAAAGAATTAATAAAAAAAATAGAAATTCCCGAGGGAATCGAAGTTTCTTTATCCGGAGACAGAGTTACTGTTAAAAGTGGAGACAAAAAGAATGAAAGAGAATTTGATTTAGCCAAGGTAGACTTGCAGAAAAAAGGAAATGAAATCATAATAGAAAATAAAAAGGCATCAAAGAAAGAAAAAAGAAAAATCAACACCATAGCTTCTCATATCAGAAACATGATAAAAGGAGTTCAGGAAAAATTCGAATACAAATTAAAAATATGCTTCAGCCACTTTCCAATCACCGTCGAGATAAAAGGAAATGAAGCACTTATAAAAAATTTTCTCGGAGAAAGATTCCCAAGAAAAGTAAGAATTCCCAATGGAGCAAAAGTTGAAGTTGACAAGGAAATAATAACAGTAACTGCATCAGACAAGGAAGTTGCAGGACAGGCAGCTGCAAATTTCGAGAATGTTACAAGGATAACAAACAGAGACAGAAGAATTTTCCAGGACGGAATTTTCATAACCAGTAAATGCGGAGAGGAAATGTAAATGACAGAAAAAAAATTACCAACATTCCTGAGAAGAAACTGGAGCAAAGCATCAAGACTTGGAAAAGGAAGAAAGAAAAAACAAGTCTGGAGAAGTCCTAAAGGAAGACACAGCAAAACAAGGAATGAAAGAAAAGGATATCCTGCAATAGTAAAAATAGGATACAAGCAGGATCAAAAAGAAAGCGGACTTTTAGAAAATAAAACTCCTGTAATAGTAAGAAATTTGAGAGAACTTGAAGCAGTAAAGAAAGAACAGATTGCAATAATCGCAAATGTCGGAGCAAAGAAAAGAATTGAACTTGCAAAAAAAGCAAAAGAAAAAGGAATTGCAGTTTCAAACATGAACGCCGCAAAGATAATAAAGAAAGCAGAAAGAAAACAAAAAAGGAAAGAAGAGGAAAAGGCAAAGTCAAAAGAAACTAAGAAGACAGAAAGTAAAGAAGATAAAAAGGAAAAGAAATCAGAATCAAAAGAAATGAAGGAGGAAAAGAAATGAACCTTAAAAAGAAAAAAGCTCTTGCTGCACGAACACTCGGCGTCGGAGAAAAGAGAATCAAATTCCTTGAACCAAGACTTGAAGAAATAAAAGAAGCTTTGACTAAACAGGACATAAAAGATTTGGTTAAAGACGGAGCAATAGTCATAAAAAATATCGGCGGAAGAAAAACTATAGTGAGAAAGAAAAAAAGAAGAACCGCAGGAAATGTAAGAAAAAAAGTTAACAGAAGAAAAGAAGAATATGTTGCACTCACAAGAAAATTAAGAAAACAACTTAGAATAATGGAAGGAAAATTAACAAAGAAAGAAAAGGAAGATTTAAGAAAAAAGATAAAGAATAAGTTTTTTGAAAGCAATGCAGCTTTTAAAAGTTACATTGGAGGCATAAGAAAATGAAAGTAGATAAACGAAGACGAAGAGAAGGAAAAACTGATTACGCAGCCAGAATCGCGCTTCTTAAAGGAGAAACTCCAAGAGCTGTATTCAGAAAAACAAACAGGTATATAATTGCAGAATATGTTACAAGCAAAGCAGCACAGGACAAGATAGAAATAGGATTTACGTCAAGAAAACTCAAAAATTTCGGATGGCCTGCAGAATTTGAAGGAAGTTTGAAATCAGTACCTGCATCATACTTAACCGGATTTTTAATGGGAAAGGAAATTGCAAAAGCAAAATTAAAAACTCCGATTGTAGATTTAGGAATGATGAGAATTATAGGAAAGAACAAAGCATTTGCATTTATCAAAGGGCTTGTTGATGCAGGAATAAAGATAAAATGCGACGAAGAAAATTTCCCTGAACAAGACAGGATTGAAGGAAAAAATCTCAAGAAAGATTTTTCAAAAACATTCAAAGAAATTAAATCAAAATTGGAGAAAGCATAAATGCCAGAGAAAAAACGAACAGCAGAAGAAATCAGCGAAGAACTTTTGGAAAAAGAAATAGGAAAAACTATCGAAGAGAAAAGAGCAGATAGAGAAAGAGAAGAACAGGAAGCTAAACTTTCTTCATGGGTTCCTAAAACAAAATTGGGAAAAGAAGTAAAAGAAAAGAAAATCAAAAATATAGATGAAATACTTGCAAGCGGAAAGAAAATTTTGGAAGAACAAATTGTAGATTCATTAATGGGTCTAAAGAATGATTTGCTTTTCATCGGACAGTCAAAGGGAAAATTCGGCGGAGGAAAGAGAAGAGCATGGAAGCAGACTCAGAGAAAAACCCAGGAAGGAAATGTTGCAACATTCGCAACTCTTGCAGTTATAGGAGATGAAAATGGACATGTTGGAATTGGATTTGGAAGAGCAAAAGAAACTTTGCCTGCAAGAGACAAAGCAATAAGACAGGCTAAACTGAATATAATCAAAGTTCAAAGAGGATGTTCAAGTTTTGACTGCGCATGTTCAGAACTTCACAGTGTTCCGTTTAAGGTAGAAGGAAAATCGGGAAGTGTGAGAGTAACATTAATACCTGCACCTCAGGGAACAGGACTTGTTGCAGCAGGGGAAATGAAAAAAATACTGAAGCTTGCAGGAATAAAAGATGTTTACAGCAGAACTTCAGGAACAGTCAGCACAACAAATAATCTTGCAAGAGCAACAATTGATGCTTTAAGAAAAACAAATAAAACGGAGAAGAAAGATGAAAAATTTATATGATCGAGTAGGAGAACTTGTAACTACAGAAAGATTAATTGGGGCAGGAGAAGTTATGCTTGGAACATTCCTAATTGGTTTAGTTTCATTACCAGAAACTAAAGATGCAGCAATTTTTGGTTATACTCTTGGAGGATTTGCTGTTGTTGATGGGATGGCAGATATTATTTCAAACAGACCCGCTCGTTTGTTTGAATTGGCATATAATGGATTAAATTATCTTTTTAATAGAAGAAAAAAGAAAAATAAATTAGAAGAAGAGGACGAACAATGATAGCAATAATTAGAATAGCAGGAGATGTTAAGATAAGAGAAGATTTCAGAGAAACAATGATGAGACTTGGGCTTACAAAAAAATATTCATGCATTGTTTTAGGAAATCCAAATGAAGTTGAATTGGGAATGATAAAGAAAGTGAAAGACTTTGTTGCCTTCGGTGAATTGGATGATGCTACATACAAAGAATTAGTCGAGAAGAGAGGAAAAAAATTCAAGGAAAAAACAAAAGTTTTCAGACTGCATCCGCCGAGAGGAGGAATCGACAGCAAACAACACTTTGGAATAAAAAAAGGAGTTTTGGGAAACCACGGAAAAGAAATAAATAAATTAGTAAAAAGAATGCTTTAAAATGGCAATGAAAAAAACACACAAGAGAAAAAAATCAGGAAGAATGCTTGGAAGAGGAGCTGGAAGCTGCGGATGGGGAGCAAGAAAGAAACATAAGAAAGCAGGACACCGAGGAGGAAAAGGAATGTCAGGAACAGGAAAGAGAGCAGACCAGAAAAAAACTCTTGTAATAAAATTATATGGAAACAAATATTTCGGAAAGCAGGGAATAACAAGCAGAGGAACAGAAAGAGATACAAGAAAAAGAATTGACTTGTGGCAGATAGAGCAGAATCTTGAAACTTACGGAAAAAAAGTCGGAGACAAATGGGAAGTTAATCTAGAAGGTTACAAAATACTTGGAAACACTGACGTAAAACATAAATTATCAATAAAAGCATTTCAGGCTTCAAAATCCGCAATTGAAAAAATCAAAAAGGCAGGCGGAGAAATAATTCTTGAAGAAAGTGATAACGAGGAATAAATGACTTTTCCGGAAAAATTTCCAAAACATTTAGAATATGATGTTGATGAAGAGGGGTATCCGATTATTGAATCAAGAAAAGATTATGAAGAAAAGGATTTTGTTTATGAAGAAATTAAATCTCAGGAAGAATTAGAAAGAGAAACTGAGGATCTTTTAGAAAGAATGTTAAACAACAGGCATCATTTAAGAAAAAGATTTTATTATTAGATTTATTTATATTTTTTATATTCTCGATTAACAGTTCTATCTTGGAAATTTCATCCGGTTTGCTGATGAAATTTCAATTTACCCCGACGCCGAAGGCGTCGCTCATTATTATCACCTCTTTTTCATTAATGGATTGTTCAACTTTTATTATAATCTTGATTAGATAGATTATACAAATTCTTAAATATTAAATTTCTTAAATAATTTTATGCAACAATATCAAAGAGCTTCTGAAAAAGAATTTGAAAGATTGTTGATGAAAGATTTTCACGAGGAGCAGGAAGACAATCAATTAGAAATTGAATTGTTAAGAGAAGATTATTTTGATTGTGACAAAGAAGGATATCTTTATTTCGGATATAATCAAAGAGTTGCAGATAAAGTTGAAAGAGTTATGACAGAAATGAGGGAAGATTTAGGAGATTTAGAAGAGTATGTAGAATATCGAGAGAGTGAAGGAATGATTTAATTTCTTGTTTATAAATTGATAATTTGCAAAAATTTCTTTGAAATTTTTGGTATTAACTGCGTCGAAACTGGCTTTGCCGAGTTTCGCTATTGAGGAATAATTATCGAGGATAAACTCAAAAGTTCAGTTCAATAGCCGATTAATAATTCAATTAATTATAGTGAGATAATGAAATCTTTTTAAACTAATTTTTGCTGAATAATCTATGGATTTCAGAAGTTTATTTCAGTTTATTCCTGAAGTGAAAGCTCCCGAGGAGAAAAAGCTTAGTTTTAATGTAAAATTAAAATGGACTTTGATTGTTCTTGCAGCTTTTTTTATACTTGCAAATGTACCCCTTTTCGGACTGTCAAATAATGCTCTTGAAAGATTCAAATATCTTGCAATAATCCTTGGAACTGATTTCGGGAGTATAATCTCCCTCGGTATTGGTCCAATTGTTATGGCTTCAGTAATTTTGCAGCTTCTTACAGGAAGCGGAATTGTGAATATTGATACAACAAATCCAGAAGGGAGAAAATTTTTCCAGGGAATTCAGAGGATTCTTACCTTCTTTTTCATAATTTTTGAAGCGCTGATTTATGTTTTAATGCAGGGATTGCAGGCGGCACCAGGACTCGCTCCGTTGCTGATTTTCCAGTTAATACTCGGAGGACTTGCAATTTTCTATATGGATGATCTTACAACCAAATGGGGTTTTGGTTCGGGAATCAGCTTGTTTATCGGAGCAGGAGTTTCATGGCAGCTGATAACAGGGGCATTCCAATTTGTAGATTCAACAGGAAAAAATTGTCTTCTTGATTTTGGAAATACTGCATGTCCCGGAAAAGTATTTGTAGTTATACAGTCAATTGTTAATCAATATCCGACAGAATTAATTTCTGCTCTTGCAACTTTAGCAGTTACGGTTCTTATATTCCTTGTTGTTGTCTGGGCACAATCCTTGAAAGTTGAAGTTCCTTTGTCGTACGGAAGGTTAAGAGGATATTCAGTTAAATGGCCGCTTGCATTTTTTTATTCTTCAAATATTCCGGTAATCTTAACTGCGGCATTAATAGTCAGCATTCAGGTTTTTGGAGGGATTTTACAAAATGCTGCTGCTCCCTGCACTGTAGTCGGAGGAGCATGTGTAGGACTTGCTAAGTTTGCATCATATTTTGGATGGCTTGGTCAGTTCAGCAACGGTCAGCCAATTTCCGGTTTATCCTTTTGGATGGGTTCAACAAATATTCTTGACCTGATAATAAGAGGCGGACTTTTGCCAGTATATTTACTTCAGTCTCTTACACATATTTTATTTTATGTTTCATTATCTACATTATTCGCAATCTTCTGGGTCAAGACTTCAGGAATGGATGCAAAAACTCAGGCGCACAAGATCTCCTCTTCAGGGCTGCAAATTGCAGGATTCAGACAGGATGAAAGAGTTTTGGAAAGTATACTTGACAGATATATCCTGCCACTGACAGTTATGGGGGGAATTGCAATCGGTCTTCTGGCGTCGATAGCAAACTTAATGGGAGCATTAGTTTCAGGAACAGCAATCCTTTTGGTAATAATGATTTTCTTCCAGTTCTATCAAAATATAGTTCAACAACACCAATCAGATATGAATCCTGCATTCAGGAAATTCATGGCAACATAAAATGGCTGAAGAATTAATAACACCAAAAAATTTAGAGAAATCGAAGCAAGGAAGTTTCCTTCCGATAATTATTATATCGATTGCATCTATAATAATTGCATTTGAGTGGAATGATATTCCTGCAATAAAAAATGCAGTACATTCGGTTTTGAATCCAAGTGCTGGGGCGCTTCTGAACTGGAATTTAACTCTCGGAATGCTGATAATAGTATTTATAATAACCTTAATCACGACGGTAATCCAAAAATATACTACTGACCAAAAAGCCCTTAAAGAATTAAGAGAAGAACAAAAATTGCTTCAGAGTGAAATGAAAAAATATGAAGCTCATCCTGAAAAATTGGCTGAACTGTCCAAGAAACAGATGGAAATAATTCCGAAAACATTCAAACTTACAAGCAGAGCAGTTTTATTTACAGGTATCCCATTCATTCTTTTTTTCAGATGGTTTAATGACACATTCACCGTTCTGGGAAATCCGATGTTTTTCGGATTTTTGAGCTGGTTCTGGTTTTATTTTATTTTTACAATAATATTTAGCAGTTTTCTAAGGAAGTGGATGAAGGTTGTATAGCGACGACACCTAATCGGTTTGTTCACTCGCGACCCCTCTCATTGCTTGAGATATTTTTTGCATTCGCGAAATCGCTCGGCTTGGCCTCCCCTTTAAAAGTGCGTTCATGCCTGATAAAAAATGTAATGATAACTTTTAAAAATCAATTTATTCTCGAAATATAATGGAAAATAACGAGCAAGAACAACAGGAACTTTATTTTAAGTTTGCAATGTTTGAACAGCAGCTGAAAGAATTGCAGCAGCAGATAGAATCAGTTGAAAAAGGAATAGTTGACCTGACTTCGCTAAATTTTGGACTTGAGGAATTAATAGGAAGCAAAGAAAGAGAAATTTTTGCTCCGTTGGGAAAAGGAATTTTTGTAAAAGCGAAATTAATTTCTGAAGAACTTAATGTTGATATCGGACATGGGAATTTTATAAAGAAAAGCATTCCTGAAACAAAAGCAATGATTGAGGAACAGATAAAGAAACTTGAAAGCATAAAGAAAGAATTAGAAAACAGTGCGGAAGAAATAGGAAAAGAAATTAATTCTTTAATGGAAAATTCAGAACATTCACATGAACACTGCGATTGCGGAGAGGAATGTACTTGTGGGAAAGAAGAAGAGGAAGATTAATCATTATATTTATAAAAATTAGATTTCTTGGAAAAATAGTCCCCTTCGGGGATAATTAAAATAAGTTAATAAGGAGGATAAAATGAAACTTAAAACTTTCAAAACTTGGTCATTTATTTGGGCAATTGCTTTTGGTATTTTAACCCTTTTAGCTTGGTACGCTAAAAATGATTTGGGTACTGTTGCAACTCTTGGAGGAATAGCTTTGATGTTTGCATGGATGTGGGAAGAACATAATATCAAAGGTTAAGAATAAAAAAGAGGTGATAACTTTTTTAATTCTCCTTCCTCATTCTCTTTACAAAATCGTCGTATTTCATAATTCCAAGTTCAGAAACAATTCCAGTGATGTATTTTTTTGGAACAAATTCAAAAGCAGGATTTTTTATTTTGATATTTTTAGGAGCCCGGTTCCAGACTTCATTTAAACTTCTGTTTTCAATAGGAACTTTCTTTTTTGTAAACTTCCATGAATCTGCGATTATGTAAACAGGAACTTTATGGATATGAGCAAGCTCTGAAATTAATCCGCTCCCAATTTTGTTTATTATTCCGTTTTTCAAAAGGGCATCAGCTCCGATAAAAACTTTATTTGCATAAACCTTGTCTTTGCTGTTTTGTTTTTCAATTGCAATTGCTGCAGCAGAGTCGACGAACATAGTAACTTTTATTCCTGTATTTTTCAGCTGTCTGGCTGTTTTTCTTCCCTGAAACAATGGACGGGTTTCAGTGTTGTACACCTGAAATTTTTTCCATGCATTTTTTGCAAATATCAGAGAGTTAACAACATTTGTTGAGTGGCAGTGAGTAAAAATGACGTCGTTATTTTGAATTATTTTCAAAACATATTTGTTAATCTGCATCTGTGCCTCATCAAAATGAGCCAGAATTTCCTTATTAGATTTTTTTCCAACCAAAGATAAAACTTTCTCCAGCATAGGTTCTGTGGGGCGGAGAGAAAGAAGTTTTTTCATTGAACTTTTTGTCGGAATAAGTGAATAGGCATAAAATGCTGCTTTTGCAATTGTTCTTGCTCCCTGAATTTTTATTGACTTTATATCTTCAGAAATTTTATCAAACCTCTTTTTTTTATCCATCAAATAAATAATACATCAAGGTTTAAAAAATCTTGTTCATATATATTCGGATGTTAGAATCTTTGATTAACCCAAAAAGAGCTGAAAAAGGACCGTGGAAGATGTTTTTCATTGGTTTTCTGTATGCATTTATTTCTCTTTTATTAGTTCATTTTCTTTTTGGGGGTGATCCTGTTCTTTCAAAATTTTCTGGGCTGATGGTAGTTCTGTTCTGTGTTATGTTCTCTATGCCATTTATGTATTTTATTTTTAAACAAGAGGAAATTGAAGACGAAGAAACCGAAAGTATACTTGGAGTTTGGAAAATGCACAAGGATGCCATATATGCATTTCTCTGGCTTTTCCTCGGATTTATAATTGCTTTTTCAATTGGTTATATTCTCCTTCACGATTCAAATTTACTGAATGCGCAGATAGAGACATATTGTAATATTAACAGCCCTGGGCAGGTTAATGACTGTATTCAGCAATATTCTTTTACAGGAAAAATCATTTCAACAAATGCATTGGATAACGGAGCAAGATTTCTTTCAATCCTTGGAAATAATTTGGGGGTCATGGTTTTTACATTAATTTTTTCGCTTATATTCGGAGCAGGGGCGATATTTGTTCTTGCATGGAATGCCAGTGTAATCTCTGCAGCGATAGGAATTTTTACAAGTTATAAAATAAGCGAAATTCCTCTCGGGTTAATAAGGTATATGATTCACGGATTCCCGGAAATTGCAGCATATTTTATAACCGCCCTTGCAGGGGGAATTTTGGGAGTGGGAGTAATAAGGCACGGAGTTGGAAATAAAAAATTCATAAGGGTGTTGCTTAATGTTATTGCCCTGATATTCATCGCAGTTATAATTCTTGTTGGTGCAGCAATTATTGAAGTTTATTTCACACCATTGTTATTCCAATAGTCCAGCTAAGAAATATTTAAATAGGTTTTTTTGCTGTTTTTTAAAATAGTACTCGACAGAAATCTGCATGAGTAAATAGGAATATATATGGAAGAGATGAATTTAGTAAAAGAAGATTCTGTTTCCAAAGAAATAGAAAACAGGAAAAAAAAGATTATACATTTTTTCAAGGAAAAGACTTCATGGATAATTTATGGTATTTTAACAGTTATACTTGCAGTTAGTGTTTATATAAGAACATTACCCATGAGAATAAATCCTGCAACAGGTAAACCGGGATTGTGGGATATCACAACTAACAACTGGACGCTTGGGCCGGATTTGGATCCCTTTTTATTCTTAAGATGGACTAAAGATATTGTAGAACATGGAAAGTTATTTATCCTCGATACTATGAGGTCTGTTCCATTAGCGCATATCTGTTCAGGAGCAACATGCGACCCTGTAAATACTGCAAATGAGATGCAGCTACTTTCGTATATAATAAGTTATTTTTACAAATTCCTTTCTTTATTTAACAAGAGCATAACCGTAGAATATGCTTCAGTTCTTTATCCTGTTGTTTTGGCAGTTTTAACAGGAATTGCGTTTTTCCTATTTGCAAGAAAATTATTTTACAAAGAGGGGAAGAAAGTTTCTAATATAATCGCACTGATTGCAACTGCTTTTTTTGTTTTAGTTCCGTCTTTGTTGCCAAGAACAATTGCAGGAATCCCTGGAAAAGAATCAACTTCATTCTTATTTATCTTCCTGAGTTATTATTTTTTCTTAGAGGCGATAACTTCAGATAAGTTAAAGAGAGGTTTAATTTTCGGGGCACTTGCAGGAATGGCCACAGGAATATTAAGCCTTATTCAGGGAGTTGGCGACGTTGTTTTCCTTGGAATAGGTTTGTTTGTCTTTGTTGAGTTTATTCTTGGAAAAATAAACAAAGAAAAATTTTATATCTATTCTATATGGATAGCGGGATTTATTGCGTTAATGACTCCTTTTTCTGTAAGATACAGTATAGTTGATCTCATAGAATCAGCATCTACTGCAATATGTTTCCTAATTTTCTTCATATTATTGCTTAATTTTTTAATTATGGATAAAAAGATATTCAAACTTGATGAAAAAATTAAAAAGATGAAACTTCCAAGCCCGGTTATTTTTGCCGTCGGAGGAGTATTGTTGCTTGCTGTAGTTTCTTCAATATTTTTTGGAATTTCTTTTGTTCCCGGAATGGTTCAGAAAGTTATTTCCAATACCATCCAGCCCATTACTCTTGGAAGATTCGGAATAACAGTAGCAGAAAATAAACCGTCTTATTTTATCAGCGACTGGACAGATAATTTTGGTCCAACCGTATTTAATATCCCGTTATATTTCTGGCTTTTCTTCGCTGGCTCAGTTTTCTTATTTTATTATGGAATTAAGAAATTTGAAAAAAGAGAGAAACAAATTTTGATAAGCAGTTATATTTTATTTTTAGTCTGTTTAATCTTTAGCAAGTATTCAACTGCCAGTGTGCTTAACGGAGACAGCAATTTAAGCCTCACAGTATATTTTGGAGGAACGGTAATTTTCCTTATAAGTTTAGCATACATTTATTTCAAAAGGAATAAATCAGGAAGTTTAGCAGGACTTAAGGAATTAAACTCTGCTGACCTTTTTTATATAATTATTTTAACAATAATGATAATTGCAGCAAGAGGTTCAATAAGATTAATTATGTTCCTTGGTGCAGTCAGTCCAGCAGTAATTGCATTTTTAATTGTAAAATTATCGCAGAAATACCTGAGCGAGAAAGAAGATTTCAAAAAGATGATTGCAGGAATTATTGTATTTTTAGTTATTCTTGCCTCGATTATTACTATATGGAATTATTATCAAAGTGATAAAAGTACAGGAGAAAATTATATTCCTGGGATTTACCAATGGCAATGGCAAAAAGCGATGGAATGGGTAAGGGACAATACTCCAACAACAGCAGTATTCGCACACTGGTGGGATTATGGATATTGGGTCCAGACAATCGGAGAAAGGGCAACAATTCTCGACGGGGGAAATGCAATAGGTTATTGGAATTATTTTATGGGGAGAAATGTCCTGACAGGGACAAATGAAAAAGATGCACTGGACTTTCTTTATGCACATAATGCAACCAACTTATTAATAGATTCAACAGATATAGGCAAATATGGGGCATTTTCAAGTATCGGCTCGGATGAAAATTATGACAGATATTCCTGGATCCCCACTATATTTTTAGATGACCAGCAAACAAAGGAAACAAGCAACGAAACAGATTATGTTTATCAGGTTGGCACTGTTCTTGATCAGGATTTAATCGTGCAAAATAACGGGCAGCAGGTTCTTTTGCCTGCAGAAAAAGCTGTTGTTGCAGTAATTATGGTCAGCGTGGATAATTCAGGAAATATGCTGCAGCCAAGAATATTCTTTATGTATAATAATCAGCAGTATGTGATGCCTTTGAGATATATTTACAGCGACGGAAAACTTTATGACTTTAATTCGGGATTTGATGCAGGGATATATATCTTCCCAAGAATAGACACCAGCAGCGACGGAAAGATGAGTGCAGTTAAAAATGGCGCAGCATTTTATTTGAGCGAGAGAACAATAAATTCTGAATTGGTAAAGCTTTACTTATTCGGGGAAAATTCAAATTATTTCAAGCTTGTTCATACAGAAGACAGCATTTTTGTAGACAGCCTGAATACTCAGGGAGCAAGTTTAGGAAATTTTGTGTATTATCAGGGATTACAGGGACCAATTAAAATCTGGCAAATTTCTTATCCTGCCAATCAGAAACTAAATGAAACTTATCTTAACACTGATTACCCTGCAGAATTGGAAACCGTAAAACCCGGAGTATATTCATGAACCTAATTTTATTACTTCCATTATTAGTGAGTTTTTTTACTGGTTTATTTTTGATCCCTTTCTGGATTAATAAAGCAAAAGAAATTGGACTTGTCTGGGAAGATATGAATAAACCAGAACATCCGAAAAATGTCGCGGGTTCAGGAGGAATTGGGGTATTCCTTCCGTTTATACTCGGTACTTTAACATATATTGCAATAAAAACTTTTTATTTCAAATCGAGCGATGATTTAATAGAAATTTTTGCCTCATTAAGTGTTATTTTAGTTATTGCGTTCATCGGAGTGCTCGATGATTTGCTGGGTTGGAAAAAAGGGGGTTTATCAATAAGATCCCGACTGGTATTATTGCTGTTTGCTTCAATTCCTTTAATAGTAATAAATGCGGGACAATCAGATATTATGGGGATAGAGTTGGGCATATTATATCCTTTAATTGTAATCCCTCTCGGAGTAGTTGGCGCATCTGCTACATTTAATTTTCTTGCAGGATATAACGGACTGGAAGCAAGTCAGGGAATAATAATATTATCCTCTATCGCAGGAATTACTTTTTTGATGGGGAACAAATGGTTAAGTGTCATAAGTTTATGCATGGTTTTTGCGCTGATTCCTTTTTACTTATTTAACAAATACCCTGCAAAGGTTTTCCCGGGGAATATTTTAACTTATTCTGTAGGTGCACTGATAGCCACAATTGCAATTCTTGGGAACATAGAAAAAATTGCAGTATTTTTCTTTATTCCGTATATATTGGAAACAATCTTGAAATCAAGGGGAAAATTAAAAAAACAAAGTTTTGCGAAGGTTAATCCCGACGGCAGTTTAGAAGTTCCTTATGAAAAAATTTATGGTCTTGAGCATTTTGCAATTTTAATTCTTAAAAAGATAAAGCCAAGCAAGAAAGTTTATGAGAGAGATGTTGTTTATTTGATAAATTTTTTCCAGATAATAGTAGTTTTGGCAGGATTCTTACTATTCCATACAGAGTTATTCGGTTAATCGAGGTATATCTTCTGAGATAATTAATTTTTTAAGGACTATTAATGAAGGAAAAGTATGATTTCCATTGTAATTCCTGCTTATAATGAGGAAAAAAGGATAGGTAAAATTCTGGAGAATTATGGATTATTTTTTGAAGGAAAAAAGAAACAAAAAGAAATTGAAGATTTTGAACTTCTTGTAGTGATAAATAACACAAAAGATAAAACCGAAGAAGTCGTCAGGAATTTTGCGAAAAAATATCCGGAGATAAAATACCTTAATTTTAAACAGGGGGGAAAGGGATTTGCAATTATTGAAGGATTTAAGGATGCACTAAAAAGGGAAAATAAACTTATTGGTTTTGTCGACGGAGATATGTCCACCCCACCGGAAGCTTTTTATGATTTAATATTAAAAATAAAAAATTATGACGGGATAATAGCAGACAGGTGGGATAAAAAAAGTATGATCACCCCGAAGCAAAGCCTGTTTAGAAGATTCATAAGCAGAGGGTATAATTTTCTCGTCAGATCATTATTTTTATTTTCTTACAGGGATACCCAATGCGGGGCAAAATTATTCAGGAGGGAAATTCTTGAAAAAAATATCAATAAAATAGTAACCAGCAACTGGGGATTTGACATCGCGCTGCTTTACTGCCTGAAAAAAGAAAGTCATGCCCGGGTAAAATCTGTCCCAACCACATGGCATGATGAAGTTGGTTCCCATATAAATTTGAAAAAAACTCCTTTAATGATGTTTGCGTCTTCAATCAGACTTAGGTTAATTCATTCACCATTTAATTTTTTAGTGAAATTCTACAGAAAACTTCCAGACAAAATAAAAATTCATTAGTATATCACAGATAAAGAATATTTAAATAATCAAAAAATCCCGTATAAAAATGAAGATTCTTATAGGATATCCACCAACAGAGTCAGAAAAAGGAGTTGCATTATTAAGTCAGAACAGGCAGTTCCAATGGTTTTCAAATCCAAGTTATTTATTCCCGGTTATTCTGGGGAGTGCAGCAACTTTGTTAAAAAAGGAAGGTTATGAAGTTCTCTGGGTTGATTCAATCGCAGAAAAAGTTTCATTTGGGGATTTCATAAAAAAAATAGAAAAAGAGAAACCGGATGTATTTGCATTTGAAACAAAAACTCCGGTAATAAAACAGCATTGGAAAACCATTAATTTGTTAAAGGAAAAATTCCCGGATATGAAGATAGTTTTGCTGGGGGATCATGTTACTTCTTTTCCAGAAGAGAGTATGAAAAATTCCAAAGCAGACTTTGTTTTGCGCGGGGGGGATTTTGATTTTGGATTGCTGGATTTATGTAATTGGATTTCTGGAAAGACAAAAAAAATTCCTACCGGAATATATTACAGAAAGGGAAATAAGATTGTTTCATCCGGAGAATTTGCGTTAAAACATGGATTAGATGAGCTTCCTTTTATTGACAGGGAGCTTACAAAATGGAAACTTTATGAAAAAGAGTACAATCTGCAGGGCAAACCATTTTTTTATATCATGTCGGGGAGAGATTGCTGGTGGGGAAAATGCAAATTCTGCGCATGGCCCACACTGTTCCCACGATTTCGCGTGAGAAGTGTCGAAAATGTTTTGGATGAAATCGGAATGCTTATCAAAAGATATAATGTTAAGGAAATATTCGATGATTCAGGAACATTGATGACTGGGAAATGGCTGAAAGATTTATGCGAAGGGCTGATAAAAAGAGGATATAACAAAAAAATAAAATATTCCTGCAATATGCGTTTTGGAGCATTAAAACAGGAAGAGTTTGACCTGATGAAAAAAGCAGGATTCAGACTGTTAAAATTCGGGTTAGAAAGTGCCAATCAAAAAACTCTTGACAGATTGAACAAAGGGATAAAAGTGGAAGATATACTTAATGGATGCAGAATGGCAAAAAAAGCGGGACTGACAGTTCATTTAACTATGATTGTCGGATATCCATGGGAAACAAAAGAAGATGCAATTAGAACTTTTGAACTTGCTAAAAAATTAATGCAAAGCGGGAAAGCAGATTTGCTTCAGGCAACAGTTCTTGTACCTTATCCAGGAACTCCTTTATGGAAAGAAGCAAAAGAAAATAATTGGTTTTTATTTGACAGTTTAGATTATGAAAGATATGATATGAGAGAACCGGTATTAAGAACAGAAGGATGCGAAGCCAAGGAAATTGCCGCAATCTGCGGAAAAATATATACCATATTTCTTACCCCGCAATATATTTTTCAGAGAGCCAGGAACATAAAAAGCTGGAATGATTTCAAATTTAATCTTGAAGGAGTCAAAGCAGTTTTCGGACATCTCAAGGATTTTTTCAATAAGTAAGAATAATACAAAAGCTTTTTATTGGCAGGAAAACATTGATTTTTATGAAATGGAGGACAGTTAAACGTTATTTGCCGATTATCGGAATAGCCCTTTTTATTTATCTTCTGATAAAATTAAATGTAACAAAAATTGCCGGTGAGGTTGATAGTCTAAATATTAATTATATAGGAATTTCGATACTGGTAATTTTTATTTTTTTTATTTTTCAGACCCTGAAATGGTTTGTTCTGGCAAAAAGGCAAAAAATAAATATTTCTTTTTGGGAAGCTTATAAAATAAATTTCATCTCTAATTTTTATGGGTTTATAACTCCCGGAAAAATTGGAACTGCTATAAGGGCAGATTATCTAAAAAGAAAGGGGACAGAAACAGGGAAGGGAGTAAGTAACTTTGTTTTGGACAAAGTATTGGATTTTGTTTCATTATTTATTTTAATGATTGTATTCGGATTTTCAATTTATAAAAAAATAATTCCAAATGGGGAATGGTACATTTTAATCGGCTCATTTATTTTATTTATTATCCTTTTTTCAATTTTTTATAATAAAAAAAGCAGTAAATTCTGCCTTCGCCCAATATACCAAAAGATAATTCCTGAAAAATTTAAGGAAAAAAGCAGAAGTCTCTTCAATTCTTTTTATGAAGATATACCCTCAATTCCGTTTTTGTTTATGACCCTGTTTATCAATTTAGTTTCATGGGTAATTAATTATTTTAACATTTATCTTATCGGATTATCCCTCGGGATAAATATAAATTTTATTTATTTTTTGATAATTCTTCCAATATCAACTTTAGTTGCACAAATACCAATAACAATAAATGGGTTTGGAACCCGAGAACTGACCCTTATAGGGCTATTTGGGGTGTTAGGAATAAATGCAACAAAAGTATTTACAATGTCCATTTTAAGTATAGTTATAGTAAATATATTCCCCTCAATAGCTGCAATACTCTTTATATTAAAGGATAAAAAAAATGAAATACACGACGTCAAAAAAAGCTGATGAAAGGGTTGAGAAAGACATTGAGATAATCAAAAAGATTATTTTAGAAGAAATAAATCCAATTTCGATAATTTTTTTCGGCGGATTTGGGCATGGAAACGGAAGTTTTAAGGAAGAAAATGGGAAGATAACCCCTCTTAATGATTATGATTTATATCTGATAACCAAAAAAAGAATAAGCAATGAAATACTTGAAAGACTTGGGGAAAAATGTTCAAAAGAAATTGGCAGAGGAGGGCTTGAAATTGTCGAGAATTTTGATAAAGAATATAATGAGAATGATTTTTTCCATG
>JAKADZ010000002.1 GCA_021818475.1 Nanobdellota archaeon | reverse complement strand
AATTTCTTAGAAATTTTTGGATTAATAAAATTTTTCCTGCCTTCGAAGACTGGAAACAGGAATTTTCCGTCGCACACTCACTTAGTTCGCGTGAAGAAAAAATTTCCGAGAAAAATTGTTAATGAAGTAAATTCTGGCGGGCTTTAACCTTAAGTTTAACCCAACCCAAAAAGAATTGATAAAAACTAATATTATTCCACAACTGCTTTAATTCTCCTGACTCCTGATGAAGAAGATTCTTCTTTTAATATTTTGAAATGTCCAAGTTCACAAGTATTTTTTACATGAGGGCCTGCGCAAATCTCTTTGGAGAAATCTTCTACCGTATAAACTGAAACATTTTCTCCGTATTTTGAATCAAATGAACCCCTTGCTCCTTTTTCTTTTGCTTCTTTGATTGGCATTTCCTGCCTTATAACTTCACAAGATTTTTGAATTTGCTTATTAACTAAATCTTCTGTTTTTTTGATTTCTTCATCGGTAAGTTTTCTCGGGAAATTAAAATCCAATCTTAATCTCTCCGGAGTTATATTACTTCCTTTTTGAATAATTTCTTTATCTTTTAATACGATTCTTAATGCTGCTAAAAGCAAATGCGAAGCAGTGTGCAATTTTGTTGTTTGCAATGATTCATCTGCCAGGCCTGATTTAAATTTTCCTGCAGTTGCTGTCCGTGAAAGTTCCTGATGAACTTTGCACTCTTTTTCAAATTTTTCTATAGAGAATTTTATCTTCCTTTTTTTGCATTCTTCTTCAATCATTTCTACAGGAAATCCATAACTCTGATATAAAAGGAAAGCATCTTTGCAGTCAATTTCTTTTTTGCCCTTTGTTAATTTTTCGAAGATATTCATCCCTTTTTCAAGAGTCTCCAGAAATTTAATTTCTTCCCTCTTTAATTCATCCAGAATCTTATTTTTATTTTTCTTTAAATGTTCATAGTCCGAGTAAATTTCAAAAACTGGTTTTGCTACTTCCTCAACGGAAAATTTTTCCCCTAAATCTTTTGCGTACCGTATTGCTCTTCTTATCAATCTTCTTAAAATGTAGCCTTGCTCTTTATTTCCAGGGACAATCCCGTCTCCCAAAATAAAAATTGATGCTTTAATGTGGTCTGCAATAATTCTCATTGCCTTTGTATCTTTTTCATTTTTTCCGTATGTTTTGTCTGATTCCTTTTCAATTGAATTTATTATCGGAAGAAAACAGTCTGTAAGATAATTATCATCTAACTTATTAAGAATTGCAAGTGTTCTTTCAACACCCATTCCGGTATCAACATTTTTTTGAGCGAGAGGGGAGAATTTTCCTTCTTCGGTTTTATTGTACTGCATGAAAACATCATTCCATATTTCAACATTGTTCACAAACATTTCTGTATCAGGCCCGCAAGGTCCTGTTTTTCCTGCCGGCCCCCACCAGTTATCTTTTTTTGGGAGGAATTTTATTTTGTTTATACTTAATTTTTTCCAGATTTCTGCAGATTCATCATCTCTTGGGGCATCTTTATCCCCCTCAAAACAAGTTACTGAAATTTTCTCTTTCGGGATTTTTAATATTTTAGTCAGAAATTCAAATGAGTTCGTAATTGCCCCCTCCTTAAAATAATCTCCAAGACTCCAATCCCCCATCATCTCAAAAAATGTGTGGTGTGTTTCATCTCCGACTTCATCTATATCATCTGTTCTGACGCATTTCTGAACATTTACCAAAAGTTTTCCCTGGGGATGTTTTTGGCCAAGGAGATATGGGACAAGAGGATGCATTCCTGCAGTTGTAAACAGAACAGTTGGATCATTTTCCGGAATCAGACTGGAATTCTGAATTTCCCTGTGCCCCTTTGATTTGAAAAAATCAATGAATTTTTTTATTAATTCTTTTCTGTCCATACAAAATTCAGGAAGAAGTATTTTAAAAATTTTTGTTATCTGTTAAGAGAATTCAATTTTTCCTGTATTTCCCTAAGTTCGGCCTCTAAATTAATATCAACTTTTTCCTTTGTTCCGACAGTTCTTTTTTCATATGTTTCTCTTTTTTTTGTTTTTGGCACCTTAAAAAACGGGAAAGATGATTTTGTTTTTTTCATCTCCAAATCCAATTTTTTTATTGCTCTGGAAATCTCGGTTTTTATTTTAAATTCCTCGAGCCGGATTAAATTGTATCTTTTAATTATCTTAATCAGATTAAGCAAAGAAACTTCTGAAGACAATACACCTTTTTTTGATTCAATTGATTCATCATAACCTATTCGGAAATAAATCGGGCTCTTTTGTTCCATTTTAACCTACTTTAGAAAAAATATTTTCATCAATTTTTTCAAGTTTTTCTTTTATTTCTCTTAATTCTTCTTCAAAATTTTTTAATTCTTTTTCTTCGTCTTCTTTGACTTTTTTCAGCTCTTCAAACATTCCTTCTATTGCTGAAATTTGTTTTTTTGCTTCGTCAAATGTTTTTGAACCTTCTTCAAATTTGTCTATCCTTATAAAAATTGGTTCCTCTTCTTTTACTTTTTCAGGAGTTTGATAAAACATTGTTCTTTTTTCTTCTTTTAAGGGAGTTTTCTGCATCTTCTGATTATCTTCCTCAACTTCTTCTGCTTCTTCTTTTTTCCCTGATACAGCATCTTTAATATTATACTGCGAAAACTTATCCCCTAAAGTTCCAGGAGGAAAACTTGGGAGCTGAGAAATTTTTTCATTATCATAATCTTCATCGTCTTTTTTCATCTCCGGAAGTTCCGGAAGAATAGGTGGCTCTGCCAATTTTAAATCAGGAAGTTTTGGAATCCCTTCTGGTTTACTCTCCTCTTTTTTTTTGAATAGTGCCATTTGAATATATACTCTAATATATAATATGTAATATAGGTTTAAAAATGTTTTTTTAATCTAATAAAAATGCGTAAAATCTCCATGCTTGCCCAGAAATTTTTGAACCGAAATCAAAAAACAGAACATTTTTTTCATTCATTTTAGCCAGGAAACTAAACCTAAACCGAGAATAATTCTCTTATTCTTTCTGCTTCACGGAACCGAAAGATATTTATTTGACTTTTTTTTATTAAAATTATGCTCAAAAAACTTCTTACTGAAATTGTGACTTCCATAGCAGGAAAACAGGCCGAACAGATAGTAGATTTACTCGACGGGGAGAAATATGTCAATGAATTTCTTATTGCAAAAAAACTAAATCTTACAATAAATCAGACGAGAAATATCCTCTACAAAATTTCAGATGAAGGGCTTGTTTCATTCATAAGAAAGAAAGACAAGAGAAAAGGATGGTATACTTATTTCTGGAAAATTGAAGTCATGAAAAGTTTAGAATTCCTAAGAGAAGCGATCCTGAAACAAATGGAGCAGGTGCAACATCAGATAAAAAGCAGGGAGACAAAAGAATTTTACACCTGTGAAACCTGCAATATTGAATTTAATGAAGAAACTGCATTAGTGCATAATTTTATCTGCAATGAATGCGGGAATATAGTTTCCAGAAAAGATAATTCCCCGGCAATAAAAGAGTATAACAAAGAACTGGATAAGCTGAGAAAAGAGCTTGAATCTGTCGACGATGAAATTAAGATTGAAAAAGAAAAAGTTGAAAAAAAGAAAGCAAAAGAGATGAAAAAAGAAGAGAGATTAGCCAAGAAGGAAAAAGAAAAGAAAAAAGCAGAGAAAGCCAAAAATGCTCCAAAAAAAGAAAAAGCAAAGGTGAAGAAATCTGCAAAGCCATCAAAAAAATCTGTTAAAAAAACTAAAAGTAAAAAATGAATTTTTACTCTGTAAAGAAGAGGAGAGGATTATTTGATTTTAATATCACTTTACTGCTGGTTATTGTAAATGTAATATGTTTTATTCTTTTCTCCATTATCCTTTTAATTAATCCTAACTTTCTGGATTATATTGCATTAAAACCTGCAAATATAATCAATCATTTTTACATCTGGACTTTTTTAACAAGCATGTTTATGCATGCAGGATTTTTTCATATTTTTGCAAATATGATTTCACTTCTTTTTCTCGGAGCTTTTACAGAGAAGATAATCGGAAAAAAAAGATACCTTAATTTTTATCTCCTTTCAGGATTATTCGCAGGAATTTCTTTTGTTGCTTTGAGCTTTATTTTCCCCTCTGATTTCAACAGTTATGCCGTCGGAGCATCAGGGGCATTATTCGGGCTTACAGGACTTTTAATGGTTTTAACCCCGGATCTTTCTGTTTATATGATGTTTATTCCTATCCCCATTAAAATGAAATATGCTGCACCTATGATGCTTGTTTTATTATGGATGATTTCTTCGCTTGGAAATATTCCTATTGGGAATACAGCACATCTGGGGGGATTTGTTGCAGGGATTGGATACGGATTTTATCTGAGAAAAAAATATAAGAATAAGACTCAATATATAAGACAATATTTTCACTGATGGTAAAAAAAACAAAAAAAAAGAGGAAAGGATTCAGCCTTTCTGAAGAATACAAAGACAGCTGGAAGTATATTAAAGAATCTAAAAAATTTATTTATGCTTCAATAGGGATTTTTTTCTTTTTTGTTTTTTTTGCTTATTTTATACCTGCTCCGCAATTTATTTACACAAAAATAATTTCTTTCATACAGGATTTGGTCAAGCAAACTGCAGGGATGTCCCAAATGCAGCTTATTCAGTTTATAATTTCAAATAATCTTAAGAGTACTTTATTAGTGATTGTTTTTGGAACAATCCTGGGAATTTTTCCTCTCATAAGTGCAATTGCAAACGGTTATATGCTTGGATTTGTCTCACTTTTAAGCGTTAAAGCTGACGGGTTTTTGACTCTCTGGAGAATTCTTCCCCACGGAATTTTTGAACTGCCCGCAGTTTTTATTTCACTTGGGTTGGGGTTAAAAATGGGAACTTTCATATTCCAGAAAAAGAAACTTCAATCTTTCAGAGATTATATGATAAAATCACTAAAAGTATTTCTGTTAATAATAATCCCTCTTCTTCTTGTTGCCGGAATTATTGAAGGGACATTAATTGCTTTATTAAGTTGAAGACAACCTAATCGGTTTTCTCAACTCGCGACCTCGCTTGCATATCACTGGCCTCACTTCCGCGAAATCGCTCGCACACATTTTCCCCTTGAAAGTGTGGTCAAGCCTGTTGAAGACAACCTAATCCTTTCTTAAAAATTTCCCTGAAATTTTGATGTTGATTGCTTCGCGCCAGACATTCGTCAAGGCGCTCTGTTTGGAAATTTGTTAATAAAGAAATTCCTTAAATTTTTGTTTAAACTTTCCTGAATTTGTGTTTGAACTAACTAAAATAATCTAACCCGTTTTCCTTTTTGGTTAAGCCTGATTAATCTTTAAGGTCGCTAATTCCAAGAACGATAAAAACAAACCCTAAAAGGATAACCATCCAAACCAATCCGCCCTTGAAGAAAGTCAATGCGGCGTCACCTAATGCCCAGAAATTTGTCATCCAAGTGAAGATTGCTCCGTTCAGAAGAATCAATCCAAACAAAATTTCAATCCATTTATTCATACAATTTCTATAAAATTTCCATTTAAAAAGATTTTTGTAGTAGAACTATATTTTTATTATTTGTTAAATCGCACATCAATTCTAGAAAATTTTCATCCTTCATCAGTCCCACCCGCCCACCCTGAGGGAAAAAGTTACCCTTTTTTTGATATTATTGAAAATTTTGTTAATCTAAAAAAGTTATTAATAACCTCTTTATTGTTATAACTTTTAAGAAGTTACATTAGAAAGTTTTTTAAATAAGATTAATCAGGTAATAGAATGCAAACTGAAGAATTAACTGAAACTTATCAGACAGAAAGAGAGATAATCAGAGATTTCTTATCTCAAGGAGAAGATTTATCATTTATTCAGGAAGTTTGTTCTGATCCAAGTTTAAGATTAAATCAAGAGAGAGTAAAAGAGATATTAGAAAGACATACTTCTCTTCAAAAAGATAATCGTTTTATTTATGTTCCTTCAATAAATCTTTATGTTGCAAAAGAAAGAACTTGTTTAGGAGAAAATTGGTTTGATTGCCATAAACTTCTTCAGGCAAATAATGAAAGAATGTTGATTCTTCCTGAGTTTATTGAGTTCTTGAAATATTGCAAAATAAATCACCAAGATATTTACAAAGAAATTACCGAAGTAAGAAATCCTCAGAGAGCAGAATGGATTGATGCTTATTTTAAAACAAACGGAAAAGATTTAGTAATTAATTATAATCATATTTTAGATTCAAATGGAAATCTTGTTCCAAGAAGTTCAAACATTCTTGATAGAGATACTCTAATGAAAGATAAAGAGCCGGGAATTTCTTTGGAAGATTATTTAGATAACTCTCATACAAAACAAGGACTTCCAAATAAAAAAATTAAATCAGGAAATTTATATTATTGGTATTCGCGAAGCGATAATAATTCAGTCGCTAGGTTCGTTGCTGATCCCGAGTGGGTTAGCCTCATTTGCAGCAGGATTCCCTCTAATCAGTTTTCCGCTCTCGGGGTAAGGGCAGTTAGGAGAGCAAGTTAGGATTGACTCGCCTGAAACTTATGTCTTTAGAACTTTGAATATTTCTTGAGGAAGATTTAAAAATGACCTTATTTTAGTTTTTTTATGCAGAGCGATTACACTATTTTGGCGATTCCGATTCCAAAACAATAAGTGTAGCTGTGCTTTTTCTAAAATGAAATTAGTCAAAGATTTTTTATGGTCTGAAGGTATGTCTGTTGAGGCGCTCGTTGATAGTCTCGGCTCTGTCGGCTATCAGGCGACAGAACTTTCTGAAGCAGTCAAAGTAATTATGAAAATGAAAAGAACAAATGCAAGGATTTTTCTTACATTTACTTCTAACATGGCGACTTCTGGATTGAGAGGATTTTTTGCACAATTATGCGAATTAAATATTCCAAATATTCTCGTAACCACTTCCGGTTCGATTGAGGAAGATATCATAAAATCTCTTGGAGAAAATTTTGAAATAACTAATTTTAATGCTGATGATGTTTCAATGCATGAACGCGGGGAAAACAGAGTTGGCAATTTGTTAATCCATACTTCGGGTTACATGAAATTTGAAGATAAGATGACTGAACTTTTAGAAAAAATTTATGAGAAGAAAAAAAGAATTTCCTCTTCTGAATTAATTTATGAAATAGGAATGATGCTAAACGATAATAATTCAGTTTTATTTCAGGCAGCTAAAAATAATATTCCTATTTATTGCCCAGGAATTGCAGATTCTTCTTTTGGTTTTCAGTTATATATGTTCCAGCAAAAACATCCTGATTTTGTTGTTGATGTCATAAAAGATATGGAGAGAATAACTGTTGATTTAAGTTTTGATGAGAAAAAAGGATTAATCTCCTTAGGAGGGAGCATCTCAAAACATTATGCAATCTTTGCTGCTTTGCTTTCAGGAGGTTTTGATTATGCAGTTTATCTTACAACTTCGCATTCAAGTTCCGGCTCTATGTCGGGGGCTACGACACAGGAAGCAAAATCATGGGGAAAAATAAAAGATGACGGAGAAGCTGCTACAGTTATCGGAGATGTTTCAATAACTTTTCCTCTCATAATGAGCAGTGTTCTCGAAAAAATGAAAAAAGAAGGATTATTGAAATGAGCGAAGCTAAATTTATTTTATCTAAAAAAATCCTGAAAGAACAGATAAAAAGCCTCGAAGAAATAGGAATGAAAATTTCTTACTCTTATAAAACAAATAGAATTGTTGGGGATATAATCCAGAATTTGCCCGAAGGAAAAAATGTTGACTTTTCAATTCATGCTGAAGAAGAAATTGAAATGATAAAAGACAAATTTAAAATCTGGTTTTTTACCCAGGCAGAATCTGAGGAAGAACTAAAAGAAATTTTGAATAAAGGAGTAAGAAATTTTGTTGTTGATAATGAAGTTGATTTTGAAAGAATTTTAAGCCTTATTGAGAAAACAAAAACAGAAATTAATCTTTCTTTAAGGATGAAATTTCAGGAGCATAGAATCGGGACGGGGAAATATTTTGTTTATGGTATGCCTTCATCAAAAGTCAATGAATTAATCTCTAAAATAAAAAATAATCCTCTAATAAATAAACTTGGAATTAATCTCCACCGAAAATCTCAAAACACTTCCGAGTGGGAAATTATTGATGAACTGAAAGATTCTTTGACTGAAGAGAGTTTTGACAGAATAGATTTTGTAAATTTAGGAGGGGGAATTCCCAGTATTTACAGAAATTCAAATCCTGATTCATTTAAATACATTTTTTCAAAATTAAAGGAAACAAAAAAATGGCTTGATGAAAAAGGGATTGAAACAATTATTGAGCCCGGAAGATTCCTTGCTGCTCCTTGCATTAAACTTGCAGCAGAAATAATTCAAAAATATGATAATAATTTAATTCTTAATACCACTATTTACAACTGTGCTCTTGATACAATTTTAACTGAGACTAAAATGCTGGTTGAAGGAGAACTTTCTGAAAACGAGGAAGGAAGCTATTTTTTGATAAAAGGGAATTCCCCAACGAGAGATGATATTTTTAGATATAAAGTCAGATTAAACAAAAACATAAAAGTTGGAGATAAAATTGTTTTCCTGAACGCAGGAGCATATAACTATACAACTGACTTTTTTGGATACAAAAAATTAGAAACTGAAATTAAAGAGAATTTTTAGTTCATAAGAAATTTGAACAAATCAGTTGGTTTTGCTTTTCCAAACTTTTCCTTAATCAAATGAGAGATAATTGTTTCTTCAGAAATTCCTGCCCGCAATATTTTTCCCAGTTCTCTTAATGCTCGGCGGTGAATATCCTCCTTTTGTTTATTTGTGAATGTTGAATAAAGAGATTTTCCGTTATAATACTTAAAGAATAATGACGCAAAAGTATATGCCTTTAGTTCTTCATCTAGTACATCTTCTATACAATTTCCTAAAGTATGCCCGAATTCATGTGATAAATATTCTAAAACCAAATGTTTTGGAAGGTAACTTCCTTTTTCAGAAATTCCTTGTCTTATTAAAAAGGTTCCGTCTTTTAATCTATCACAAACTGCTGCACGAGAAATAACTTTCCCGTATGTTTTTATTTCCTCAATTATTTCTTCATAACTTGAGGCTTGTAAATTCTCTCTCTTTTCAAATATAATTTGTTTATCTTCCATGGGCAACGGATAATCTAAGTCTTGCTCCATTCGGGCTATCGTTCTTTTAAAGTCATCAAGAATTTCTTTTGTATAATTTAAACTAACCTCCTCAAGGTCCATAATCTTCCTAATTTCGAAGTCATGTTTTTTTATCCAGTCATCTAAGCGAATTTCTGGTATTTCTTTATTTATCTTTAATCTTGTTTTTCCCATTCTTCTTTAGAAAACTTGATATTTTTAAATCTCTCGGTTCCAAAACCTTATATAATAAAGCCTGCTCTTTTTCTTATGTTAACTAAAAAACAGGTTAAAGAAATCAGAGAACACCTTGAGAAGGCGCAAAATCCTGTTTTCTTCTTTGACAATGACCCTGATGGATTATGTTCTTTTCTTCTGCTGCAGAGATATATTAAACGAGGCAAGGGAGTTGCTATAAAATCTTTTCCTGAAATGACTGAAGAATATTTCAGAAGAGTCAGCGAGTTTAATTCTGATTATATCTTTATTTTAGACAAACCAGTTGTTTCTTCTGCTTTCTTCGAAGAAGCAAGAAATTTTAACATCCCTATTGTCTGGATAGACCACCATAAAATTGATGGGCTGAAAGTTCCAGACTTTGTTAATTATTATAATCCGGCCATGAAAAATCCCAAGAAGAATGCTCCCGTTACTTATTTGTGCAATCAGGTTGCAAATAAAAAAGAAGATATGTGGATTGCAGTTCTTGGCTGTGTATTTGACAGATTTGTTCCTGATTTTTATCCTGACTTTTACAAAATGTATCCTGATCTTGCAATTAAATCAAAAGAGGCATTTGACATTTATTATAAATCTCAAATTGGGCGCATTGTGAAAATGATGTGTTTCGGGCTCAAAGATAGAATTACTAATGTAATGAAAATGCTGAAATTTTTTGAGGAAGTTAAAACGCCCTATGAAGTTCTTGAAGAAACTGGAAAAAATAGAGAAATGCACACCAGATTTAAGCAAATCTCAAGAAAATATGACAAGCTATTTGATAAAGCCAAACTTCTTGCAGACAATAATAAACTTTTGTTATTCCAGTATTCCGGAGATTTAAGCATCAGCGCAGATTTGTCCAATGAACTTTCTTATACTTTTCCAAAAAAAATAATTATTGTAATTTATACTACGGGAATAAAAGCAAATATTTCTGCCCGTGGAAAAAATGTAAAAGAGCTTATTCTAAAATCAATCAAAGATATAGAAGGAGCGACTGGCGGCGGACATGAAAATGCAGTCGGCGCTCAGGTAAAAATTGAAGATTTGGAAAGATTCCGGGAAAATTTAGAAAAAGAAATTTAATAATCTGTTTTTAATCCACGTTTGTATTTATTTATTATTTACCACTTAAACCCTTACTTGTTCCCGCCCAACTCGAGCCCTCGCAAATGCATTCAAAAATTTACTGGCATTGCGAAAACTCTCGCCCACCCCCGAGGGAAAATTTGTTAATGAGGGAAAAATCTGTTGGTTAATTAGAATTAACTGCAAATATGTTTTAAAAAAGAGGCGATAAAGTAATTATTTAACTAATAAAGCAGCAAGTCCCCCGAGCCCGGTTAAGAATGCAAAGTTGTATGCAGTTAAAGCAGCATTCCTGATAAAGTATTTCTCATTGTCTAATCCTGGCTGCTCTTTTTCACTATACTGCCTTTCAATCCGATTTATCATTCCAACTATTGGGATAAAGTCTGAAGCTCTTAATTTGTATACTGGTTTTTCAGTCTATCTCCCCTCTTTTAATCTCATATTAATGTATTCTTCATCATTCATAATATCCTTATTTTCCTTCCCCTTTATAAATTTTATTGCAGAGATTTCAACTACGAAAACTATAAAAAGAAACTTTTGTTTTCTTTTTTATGCAAGTGAAAAATAATACAAACTTTATGAAGAGTAATTTGTGTATTATAGTTTACACTTCAATTAAACCCTCATATTAATTCAGTGTTTTTCCTGCCTGAATTGATTGAGTTTTTCTGCTTCCAATTTAGACAAGAAACCTGATAAATCAAAATGGAAAAAAATAAATTAGAAAAAAGAGAATACAACCCTGAAAAAGAGGTTCTGGAACAGGAGTTAAGCCGGATTATGGCAATGACTCTTAGACTAGAAGACGAATTGAACTTAATAGCAGAATAGCTTTTCTTAGAGTAAGCTTCTCCTATTGAGAAATTTCTAATATGTTTTCTAGAAATAAATAACTTCTAAAATTTATCTTCCAATATGTGTAGTCATATAAACCGTGTTCATTATACGGATTGTATTAAACAGTACCGTTATAGCAGCTATATTTACGGTATTATTTCCGCTTTCAATTTTTTCCCTAAATCCATCTTGAAAAACTAATGGAGAATTATTTTTTTTAGTTTGATTTTCCAAACCGAAAAGATGATTGTCATCTCCTTCCAATTTAAAAATTAAATCTGAGTCCCCGTCATTATCGACATCTCTTGCAATCAATCCTTCAAGTTTTTTCTCTCCTAGATAATAAAGAATTTTTTTATCAAATCCTCCGTCTTCTTTTCCTATTAAAGCACTTATTACATTCATTTTTCTATTCCCTACTTTTATAAAATCATTATAAACTAGGTCTAATCTTCCGTCTCCATTTATGTCTCCTAAATCTAAGTAATCTGCATCTCCTCCTCTGCTAAAATAATCTCCTGCAGAAAGTAAAGGACCTTTTTGAACAAAAGTTCCTTCTTCATTTTTTAAATACATTAACTTGACATTCTTTAAAAATGGGGAATCAGTAAACCAGTATATATCCGGATTTTCTTTATCTCTAAAATTTGTTGAATAGAGATAATTCTTTAGTATGCTAACATCTTTTGCAATTTCTCGAGAATTTTTTTCTTCCCCCTTGGAAGCAAGATATAAACTATTAGGAGAAAATGGCCCTTCTGCTTTTGTATAGATTACATCTCCTTTTTGATTGATTATAAATGGATAATGTTCTTCATTCTCATACCATTTTTTACTTTCTTCTTTCTTATAAGGAGCTTCAACAGGAGTTTGTGAGAAGGGGCTTTCATTTTCAATCATTTTAACAATTGCAGACTCTTCTCTTCTAAATTTTGCTTCATCTTCCTTTGCCCGTTCAGAAAGTCCGCAACCAGTTTGATACATCATTGCTAATGATAATACTCCTGCGGCTAATTTTTGATACAACTTCATATTTTTATTCTTTAGAATTTATTTATAAATCTTGCTTATTATTCCTCTTTAGTAGGTTTTCCCCACATACCCCCAATAATCTGCCTGTTTTCCGCAAACAACGCATTTCTTTTCCTTGACCGGACTGTTTATATTCTTCTAGAAAAATAAACTAAATAATTGGTTAATTTACCCGTAAAAATGCATTTCTCTTCTGAAATATTTTTTTCAAAACCTAGTATCTCTCCAGAATAATCTTTTTCAATCTCCTTAACTAAAGAGTTATCATAATCTAATGGAAATTTTAAAATAGGATAATCCTTCTGTTTCTCTTTTATTCCTTTAATGGATTGTATAGTTTTTATCTTTTTTTTAAAATTTTCTTCATTTGTTTTGATCATATTTTCTTCTATCTTATTTAAGAATTGGTTTATTCTTGAGGAAGATAATTCATTAAATGAATACTTTTCCTTAACTTCTAGATATTTCGAGTATATTGAAAACTTTTTTTCTTTAATCTCTTTTTCTCCAATATCGATTCTTAATGGAATTCCTTTTACCCCCCATTCATGAAATTTTTTTCCGATAGGTATATCTGAATAGTCTATATAACTTCTGAATCCTGAAGAAATAATTTTTTTATTTAATTTTTCGCAAAAAGAGTTAATTTCTTTAAATTTTCCCCTTTTTATTATAGGAATGATTACTATCTGATAAGGAGCAATTCTTGGAATAATATTTAATTCTCCATTTATTATAGTACTCATAAGACTAGCAAATACTAAACGTTCTGAGGATCCCCAAGTTATCTGATGGGTATATTTTTTTTGATTGTCTTTATCAGTAAATTTTATATCAAACATTTTCGAATGAATATCTGACTGTAGGTAAACTGCCCCTACTTGCAAGGTTTTATTTATATATAACAATGTATCATATCCTATTGTCTTTTTGGAAACCGGTTTATTAGTAGATAAAGGTCTTTCTGATTTTAGAACGGGGATTGCTAATAACCTAAAAATATTCTCATTAATTTTTTTTGCTTTGTTAAATTCTTCTTCACATTCTTTTTCATTTTTTGTTGCAACATGACCTTCAAAAAAATAATGCCTTTCTTGAAGGTTAAATAATTTATCACAATTTTTAATTGGCCTAAAAAAAGATCCTATTTGATATATCCGGAGGGGTAAATCTTTTTGAGTTTTAATCCATCTATGGAACATAGGGTATATTGAATATTCTCCTGTTGGTTTAATAAATAAATCTTTATCTTTTATCCAAAAAACATTATCTAAAAAATTACTAACCTTTTTACTTACTTGTCTTAAATAGTTTCCTTGCATGAGAATTGGGAAGTCGTATCCTTCATACCCTTCTTTTTCTATTAAAGAGATTATATTTTCTTTAAATAATTGCATTAATTTGACTCCATAAGGTAACCAAACAATATCTCCCCTTACTGGATAGGTATAATCCAATATTCCCGCTTCCTTTAATAATTTTAAAAATGTGGAATAATTAACCATATTTATTTGAATATTTTTTTAATTTTAAAGAAATTAATATTATTATCGAGCTAATCCCTACTGAAAGGAGAGCACCAATGCTGGATAAAATTGGATTTTTGACAATTGTCCCTAAAATGAATAAGGGTAATCCAAATAAGATTCCTAAAACTGAACTTATAAAAAAATATTTGCTTGAGATTTTTTCTTTATAAATGGCAACAATAGTTGGAATAAGCAATGCTCCTCGTATAGAACCTATTAATAGAACTAAGTACACAATTTGAATATTTGGAATAAATGCAATCATCATCCCAAGAAGAAGTATTAAGATCATAGAACTTCTACCAACAAATAATTTTTTCTTTTCTGACGCTTTTGAATTAATATATGTTGAATAAATGTCTATGGTGAAAACAGAACTCGCTGCACATAATGCTGAAGCTCCCGCAGCAAATAAACTTATCATTAAGGAAGATATAAAAATTAATATTAGTACATTTGGAAGATAATTTAAGATTACATCATATCCTGCTAATTGGCTATTTAAAATAGATAAATTTAAAGTTTTGTTTGCTGCAATAAACCCTAATAAAGATAAAAGTAAGGGGATTAAAAAGAAAAGAATTGCTCCAATGTAAAACGCTTTTTTTTCTTTCCCCTCTTTTATAGAAAATGCTCTTTGCCATAATTGTTGGTCAATTGTTGCCCCTGATAATAATGAAATACTAATTGCAATTCCAAATGTTAAGAATACACTCCAATCAAAAATATTTGTAAATTTTCCACTTGTTCCTCCTATTCCCCCTAAGATAGATGATAATCCTCCTGATAAGTAGATGGTTAAGGGAACTATAAATAAAACGATAATAAATATAAAAATAAATTTAACCCAATCTGAAAAGAAAGAAGACCTAATTCCCCTTATTGATGCAAGCAATAAAAATATCATTGCAAGAATTATCATTATACTTGTTTTACTTATATTTAATAGAGGAGACAAGATTAATAATATTGCAGTTAGATGAATAATAATTGAGTATATTTGTACTAACAATATGATGCTAATGTATAAAATATGATTCTTTTTCCCTAAATTCTCTTTTATAAATTGAGGAAGGGTAAATCCTTTAGGCATCCTTTTTTTTAATTTACTAATAAGTGTTCCAATTAAGATTAAAGCTAATGTGTTAGGAATTATGAACCAAAAAGCTCCAGGTAGCCCTTTCTCAAATGCTTGTTGTGAAGAAACTAACAATGCTGGAGCCCAGACCCATGTTACTGCAACGGAAAATGCACCCGTAACCCCACTAATATTTCTTCCTGAAACTAAAAAGTTGTCTAAATTATTTTTATATTTTTTAGAAAGTAAAAGAATTAACCCTACTGTTATTAGGGTAAGTGAACCCAAAAAAATTAATGATATTGTTGGATTAAGTTGGAAAGTCATTTTTTTTAATTATGGGGAGGCTAGGAAATGATTCTAGATTTTATATCTCCATGATATATGTTTTATCTTAAACTACCTCCCCCTCTAATTAATATGATTTAGCAATATAAACTATGTTATGAGCAGGTTTTCCACATATTGCACATTTTCCGTTTGGTTTTTGTTTTTCATCTAATTTTGTTCCCCTCACTTGGGCTCCTGTTTCTTTTTCGATTATTTCTGCACATTTTTCTCCCTCTTTTTCTACAGAGCAAAAATTGCATCTTGCAATTCCTCCCTCCTCTATTATTTTTTTAATTTCTTTAATATTTTTTGCATCTTTTATTTTATTATTGAAAAGATTATCTGCTTTCTTTGTTAAATTTTTTGTTATTTCTTCTGAAATTTTTTTTATTTTTTTAATAAGTTCGGATTCACTAACAACTTCTTTTTTATCTAAGTCTCTTCTAAATACAGTTATTTTTTTATTTTCCAAATCTTTCAATCCTAAATCTATTCTTATTGGAACCCCTTTCATTTCCCAATAATTGAATTTTTCTCCTGGGCGCTTATCTGAATAGTCAATTTTTACAGAAGCGAATTTTTCTATTTCTAATTTTAATTTTTCCGCTTTTTGTTTTACTTCTTCATTTATTGGGATAATTACAACTTGCAATGGAGCAATATCCCAAGGAAATTTTAATCCCTTGTCATCTCCATGAACAATCATCACACTTGCGAATATTCTTGATATCGCTGGACCATAACAGGTTGTCCAAACTGTTTTTTCTTCTCCATTTTTATCTTTAAATGTTACTCCAAACGCTCTTGGAAATTCTTGTTTTAAAATATGAGTTGAGGGTTGCTGAACAACTTTCCCGTCTGGATTTAAAACATCTGCTGCAAAAGTTTTTTCTGCTCCAGGAAATTTATCCCAAGAAGGTCTTTCAAAAAACATAAAAGGTAATCCAAAAATATCATGTAAAACTTCTTTTGTGGTTTCCATATCTTCTTTCACTTGAGACATTGCATCTTCTTTTGAAGCATGAGCACAATGTGTTTCAATCCAATGAAATTCTCTACTTCTTAAAAATGGACGTGTTGCTTTTGTTTCATGTCTAAATATATTTGCTCTTTGATAAGTTTTAAATGGTAATTCTTTATAACTTCTAATCCACAAAGAAAACATTTGATAAAATGCAGTTTCACTTGTGGGTCTTAAAGCAAATTTTTCTTCAAGAACATTATCCCCTCCCTGAGTTACCCAAAATACTTCGGGTGTGAATCCTTTAATGTGTGAACTCTCTTTTTTTAAATTATTTTCTGGAATTAGTGTTGGAAAGAAATAAGGAGAATGCCCCTTTCTTTGTAAAACTTTTTCCATTGAAGAAAACATCTTCTCCATAGAAAGTACAGACCAAGGTTGGAATACTAAGAATCCTTTAATGTTATACCTTAGATCAGCTAGCTCTGCTTTTTCTATCAATTGCGTATACCATTCACTGAAATTTTCATCTTTCTTTACAGTTAATCCTTCCTGAGATTTTTCCATATTATTTTATAGAAATTATATATTTAAAATTACTGTTAAACTATTTTTACTCTTTCCAGAGTCTTTAATGCATCTTCATAACCCTGATTCATCATCTTTTTTGTTTTTTCAGACATAAAATCCAAAACCCCTCCAGGAAATTCTTCCACGGGATTAATTTCAACTATCTGCATGTCATCATATCTTTCGTATTGCCTGTATAATTCATCTGCTTTTTTTCTTTTTTTCTTTCCCCTAAAAATTCCAGGTTCAATTATTTCTTTTAACTTATATGCAAGGTTTATTTTTTCTTTTACATCTGAAATTTCCCTTAAATAAGAATTGGTAAACATTATTTCCAGGGTTCTCATACCTATATGGAGAAAATCATTATAATGATAATCCGCTCCCTGCTGTAAATTGTGAGGAAATAATGAGACAGAAAAAAAGTTTTTGCACCTGCTGTTCTGTATCGCTTCATCCAGAGGAAAATTATTAATTATCCCTCCATCGACACGCTGGACTACACTTCCCTGACTGTGATATTCCCTTGGCTTAAATGTAAGCGGAATTGTGCATGATGAAAGCAGCGATTCCACAATCTGCTCATAATTTTTAAAATCAGTTTCAGTTATTTCTTTTTTATCCTGCAGGCATGATGAGACAATGACTAATCTTGTAGGGGAATTTATGATTTTGTCTGCATCCTCTTTTTTAATCTCTTCCCTGATAAGTTTTTCCAGGGGAGTATTATCCATTATTGCCCCATGCATTAAATTTTTAGGGGTAAATTTTAAAACTTTATTTGGTGAGATAGTTTCCCAAATTCTTATCATATCTGGGATTTTTCCTGCTGCAGTCAAAGCTGCATTCAGAGAACCCGCAGAAGTTCCTGATATTACTTCAAATTTTATTCCTGCTTCGTCAAGGCATTTTATTACTCCTGCTTCATATGCCCCCCAGGCTCCTCCACCAGAAAGAACCAAACCAAATCCTTTTTCTGGATCTAAAATTGTTTTTTCCAATTCCATCAGACTATTATTTAAAATTTCAGAGTTTATAAGAATTTATATTAATGTTTGTCCCAAGGATTTCTGTGCAAGATTATTAACCGTACTTTTAATATAATTTGATTCGAGCGCAAATCCTATATTCTCGCTATTGCTTAATTTGAAGTTATTTATACCTATCACTTTGCCATTTACATCTATCAACGGACCACCGGAATTTCCAGGATTTAGCGATGCATCAGTCTGGATATATGCATCCAATTGGTTTTCTCCTTCTCTATGAACTGCAGAAACTATTCCTTCAGATACAGAGAATTGCAGCCCAAGAGGATTTCCTATCGCAATTACTTTTTCCCCTACCTGAACTGTATCAGAATCTCCTAATTCTAAGGAAGGATAACTAGTATCATCCATTTTTAATAATGCAATATCCATTGTTGGATCATCATTGATTATTGCAACACGGTGCTGTTTCCCATCATAAGTTATTATCACTGCAGCTGTTGCCCCTTCCATAACATGTTCATTTGTAACAACATAACCTCCATTGGCAATTACAAAACCAGAACCCTGGCCTAAATCAGTTTTTATTGTGACTACAGATTTAACTGCATTGTCTATTATCCCAGAGAAATCTGAACTTGTGGAAGCTTTTAACTTTGTCATTTCTGTATCCAATGAACCAAACTGTGAACCGAGGTATTGAGACTGATTTTCGAGGCTTCTTAAATTATCTGAGACACTGTTGAATTTTGTCTGAGTATCAGTCTGGAGATTTATTATTTTTTGATTTAATTCATTATAATCTGTTGTTTGTTTAGTAAAAATCATATACATAAAAAGAGTGCTCGTTATCATGAATAAAATTACCAAAAAACTGACTCCACCGATAATTATTTTGTGATGCCTCTTTAATGCCATTTTTTTAGTATGCAAATAACATATAAAAACCTTATTCCTCTACTTTTTATGGGCCCATAGTTTAACGGATAGAACAATCGGCTTCGGACCGGTTGATCGGGGTTCAATTCCTCGTGGGCTCATAATGAACGAAACCTACACGGTTTCTTTACACTCATTTTCCCCTTGAATTTGTGGTCAAGCCTGATGTTGAAAACAAAATTAATCTATTTGAATTGAACTCTTGGGTTTAATTCGGATTTGAAAAAGATGAATTAGGTCGAGCGAACGTGAGGCCCAATTCCTCGTGGGCTCATGGGTTCTTTTGAAAAAAGTGAGAGTAGAAACTTACCCATTCCGCATAGAAATTCGGAAAGAACCTAATGTGGTAGAAAACCCAAAGGAAATTTTTTTAATCGTAACTTAAAAGGAATTTTTATCACAATAATCTTTAAAAATCGGAAGATTATTTTACCCAAATGGGAAAAGAAAATTACAGAGAACTTTCTTCTTTTTTAGATGCACGGGAAAGATGGATGTGGTCAGATAAAGCACTTGCATCTTCGGAACAGCAAGAAGAAAAAGATAAACCTGAGCCAAGATGTTATCGTCCAGGGAAAAGTTGTGATTTATGTGAGGATTATTATACTTGTCTTGTTCTAAAGAAATAAATTTTATTTTCTTTCTTGCCTTATTCTACCCGTTCCCACCCGCCCTCCCCAAAGGAATATTTTTTTATGGAGTAAATTTATTTAATAGAATTTCATTCGCGACTTCGCTCATTTATTCCCCCCCTCACGCCCGAAGGGAAAATGTTTCTACTCGCGAAGTTTCTCATATTCAAGGGAATTTTCTTCCCGCCCCCGCCCCAAGAGGAAAGTTATCACTTGTGCAAACGCTCGCACATCCGAAGAGGGAAGAAAAATTTTATCCTTTCTTTTTTTATTATTGATTGCTTTGTGTCGGCTTTCAGACACGACGCTACGCCGGAAAAATTGTTAAGGAGAAAAAACTCAAATGAAATCCCAACAAAATAAAACAGATTAAATCCAACTTCTTAAATAAAAAAGAGGTGATAAAATATTAAATTATCTTAATAATTTTTCCAAAACTTCCCTAGCTGTTTTGAAATCTGCGCGCTTATTTGTTTTTTGCATGACTTTTCCTATCAGGAAATTTAAAGATTCTGATTTTCCTGCCCTGAAATCTTTTACTGCATTTGAATTTTCTTTGATTATTTTTTTTGCAACTTTTTCAATTTCTCCTTCTGAAGAAATTTTTGAACTGCTTTCTGCTTCTTTTGCAGGAGATGAAGATTTTTCTTTCCAGCTTCTTAGAATTTCTTTTGCTTTTAATTCTGTAATTTTTTTATTTTCAATTAATTTCAAAAGTTCAATGAAATGCTCGGGAGAAATTTCAACATCTTCAAATTCTTTTTTGTTGTAATTCAAAACGCTAAGAAGTTCAATTGTTGTCCACTGTGATGCAATCTTAGGGTTTGCTTTCTCAATAATTTTTTCGAAAAATTCTGCAATATCAATTTTTTTAGTAAGAATCTCGGCATATTTTTTTTCAATGTTATATTTTTTAATCAGCTTTTTTAGTTTTTCCTGAGGGGTTTCAGGAATTGCAGATTTTATTTTTTCTACTCTTGATTTTTCAATTATTATTGCAGGCAAATCCGGATCTGAAATGAATCTGTAATCTTCTGCCTGTTCTTTGCTTCGCATTTTTAATGTTGCTCCTTTTGATTCATCAAACATTCTTGTTTCCTGAACCTTTGGAACATCTGTTTTTTGTCTGCTTATCTCGAACTCTATTGCAGTTTTGATATTTTTCAGTGAATTGATATTTTTTACTTCGACTCTTTCTCCCTTTAATTCAGGAAGAGAAATATTCACATCTGCTTTTATCCCTGATTTTTTATCAAATACTTTTATATAACTTAAAGTTAAGACTAATTGTTTAAGCCAGTCAATTACCTGTTCCGCCGAAGAGAAATCGGGCTCTGTTACAATTTCAATTAATGGTGAACCAGAACGGTTGTAATCTATTTCCCCTGTTTTTGGATTCCATGCGGCGGGGTCTTCTTCAAGATGAATCTCCCTTATTTTTATTCCCATAAACTCTCCGTTTTCTCCCGTAGTTTTTGCATGAGCTCCTGAAATTGTATTTTGGTATCCTTTTGGAAGGTCAGGCCAGTCATAATGTTTCCTTTGCCAGATTAATTTTGGATTTATCTTGCAGTTTAATATAAGGCCTATCTGAATTGATTTGTCAATTGCTGATTTATTCGGAAGCATCGGCTTCGCTCCAGGTTGTCCTGTGCAAATCGGGCAGATATTTGTATTTGGTTCTGAAAATTTTAACCCATGAACTGTTTTGCATCTGCAGAAAAGTTTTTCACCTGTGTTTATATAACCATGAATTTCCAATCCTATTTTTACCATCTATTCTTGAATTTATTTTAATTTATTAAATTTTGTATATAAACATTTAAAAATTATTAACATTTTTTTGGTAAATGTTTAAGTTTTTATTTCAGAAGAATGAAAGATTTTATTGCCAGTTTTGCAATCAGGAAATTATCAAACAGGGGGGTTATGTCACAAATGAAGGGGAAGTTTACTGTATTAATGAGAACATGAACATTTTTATGAATCGTTCAATGAAAGACCGCTCTTTTTCTGTGGAGTATCAATCTTTTGATGAAATTCAGAAAGGAATAAAAAACGGAAAGATAACCAAATTTAAAAAATTGGAAACCGGACTTATGGGGTTTGTATAAACAAGAAGTTTTTTATATTTCTCTACTCTCTCTGATTGATGGAAAAAACTGGAGTTAAACCCGGAGATTACGTTGAAGTTCATCTTACAAAATTAATTTATGAAGGAGTTTTGCTTGACAGTCCTGAAACAGGGATTGTTATGCTCAAACTTGATTCTGGATATAACATCGGATTCAACAAAAAAGATGTTTTGAAAATTGTTCTTATGAAAAAAAATAAAGAAGAGAAAGAAAAACCTTTTGAGATCAAAAAAGACCCTGAGAAAAAAAATGTTGCTCTCATTATTACCGGAGGGACAATCGCTTCGAAAATGGATTACAGAACAGGAGGAGTTTCCCCGATAAAAACCCCCGAGGATTTATTTAAAACATTTCCGAAAATTTTTGATAAAGTAAATATTTCCAAGGTGGAAGTTCCTTTTCTAAAAGATTCCAGCGCAATGGATTTTAAGGACTGGCAGAAAATTGCGAAATTAACTGTGGATTCATTGAATGATAATAATATTCAGGGAGTAATAATTACTCATGGGACTGATACTCTGCATTATACCTCTTCAGCTTTGAGTTTTTTTATTAAAAATCTAAACAAGCCGGTTGTTCTTACTTATTCACAGAGAAGCATAGACAGAGCAAGCAGCGACGCAGATTTAAATTTGCAATGTGCGAGTTTAGTTGCTGTTTCTGATATTGCAGAGGTTTCTCTCGTCGGACATGCTTCCTCAAATGATGATTATTGCTATGCTATGCCCGGAACAAAAGTCAGAAAACTTCACACTTCACGGAGAGATGCATTTAAAGTTGTGAATGACAAGCCATTTGCAAAAATTTTTCCTGACAAAATAGAGCGAATTTCTGAATGGAAATTAAGAAATAAGAACAAAGCAATTTTAGATTACAAATTCGAAGAGAAAGTTGCACTTGTTAAAATTTATCCCGGACAGAGTCCGGATATTCTGGATTATTATGTGAGGAAAGGATACAAAGGAATAGTTTTGGAATTATTTGGCATTGGGGACGCTCCTGCAAAAGAGGCCAGAGAATCATGGATTCAGAAATTAAAAGAGGTTCAGAAAAAAGGAATTATTGTCTGTGCTGCAAGCCAGTGCATCTACGGCAGAACTGATCCTCTTGTTTATTCGAGTGGAAGAGAAGTTTTGGGAACAGGAGTAATTTATCTAGAAGATATGCTGAGTGAAACTGCATTTGTAAAACTGGGCTGGGTTTTGGGGCATGATGAGTGGAAGAAGACTAAGAAAATTATTAAAGAAAAAATGCTAGAGAATATTTCGGGAGAGCTTAATAACCGATTAGAGGAATGAAGCCAAAAATAAAGAAGGTGTATTGGGTTGCGGGAATTTTTCTTTTAATCATATTTGGAATTTTTTTATTCTTCAGAATGCAGGAAGATGGCTGGGTAAAAGATTCACGGGGAGTCTGGGTTCAGCATGGAAATCCTGTTTCAACACCTGAAGATGTTCTTGAACAACAACATTTAATTTCATGCGCTAATTATTTATTCGACAATTTTAAACAGGAAAAAAATTCACAATGTTTGGGAACATGTGATAATTATGCCGTTGATTTAGTCCATGTTCCAAGAACGGCAGAAGATAATCTCCCGGAAAATCAGTGTCCTGATTACGTCAGCGGAAAATTAACCCATTTTATTGAGCTTGATAAAAATGGAGAAATAGTAAGAATTGTTTAATGTAATAACTATAAAGAGGTTACAATAGAAGAATTTAAATAATATTGAAGGTTCTGTTAAATAATGCAAAAATATATTGATCCTATTTTAAGAAGAGAAATTTCTGAGAAAGCTGACAGAATCAGAGATCATCCTCAATGTTACGAAACAAGAAGAAGAAAGATAATAAAAGAGCTCCGAACTATCGGAGATGTGTTTTCTTTCTGGATAGAGAATCCTGAATTAAGAAGAAGTTTATATCTCGAAAATAAATCCCAAAAAACTCTGAAAAAATTATCAACAAAAGGGATTCAGAGTATGCATAACGGATGGAATTATCTTGTTAATCCAATGCTTTCCGAAAGTTTGATAGAGGATATTAATAAAGATGATTTTGAGATTGTTAAATCATTAAATTCTTTGGTTCTTGGAGGCTCAAAAAAACATTTTGGTTTTAGGACTGATAGAGTTACTCTGAACTGCGATGATTATAGTCCTGCTGAACCGGAAGAAATTCAGGAGAGAATGCAGAAAGCTGATGAATCTATCCGAGAAAATTTTTCAGATGATTTTTTAGAAGCAGCGATAACATGGCACTTAGAAGGTGCAGCTATTCAACCTTTTGATGAAGGCAACAAAAGAACATTCAGGCTTATCCAGGACAGAATTTTATATGGCGAAGGATTGCCCCCAGTAATCATTCCTGCAGGAGAAGCAAAATATTATCTTAGACTGCTTTGTAAAACATTTCCTGCTTATGAGAAAAGGGATCTGGATGGACAAAGAGAATTTTATAATTACTGTGCAAGCAAGATTAATACCGGGTTAGACGAAATTCTCGGTGATTTAAAAATTTCTTCTGCCTGTATTGATATTTTTGAGAAATAAATTTCAAATCCGAATAAGCAAAAAATAAAATGGAAAAATCAAAATTGACTAAACTTTGTTCTTCCATGAAAATTCAAAGGAAAGAACTTGGACGAAAAAGACTTGACGAGTATGGCAAACAACATTTTGATGAAGATTATTTAATCAGAGCTATGACTGAACTTGATGAAATTTCTGAAGGAAACTTAATTGTAATGGGGGGATTTTGTGCATGCTCCAAAATTCTTGGTTTTAGAAAAATGAGAAGAACAAGCAACGATTTGGATTGTACTACCAATGAAGAAGGATTGAATTTACTTTATCAGCGATTTGGGGCAGAACTTTTTCAGACAACAGATTACGGAGATGTATTTTTAGAATATCAAGGGATTCCGGTGGGGTTTGATATAGACGAAACTCATGGATGGAAAATTCCTGAAAGCTTTGAGCAGGATGCCCGAAGATTTTCTTTTGAAACCGGCAACCTTACTTCTATTTCCCCTGAATTTTTGATTACTCTAAAAGCAAGAAGATCTATTCTTAAAAATAGGTTCTATGGGAAAGATGCCGTTGATAGTTTAAACATATTGCTTGCTCCATTTTATAAGCCTGAACTCCCTTCCATTGATACGGATAAATTAGGAAATCTGTTTAGACAACATTCTTCATCCTCCCAGGAATTAATTTTGAGTTATCTGGATTTTATCAGCAAATATTCCCTCAACCTAAGAAAAGAGGAAATTCCTATTGTTGAAAAATTTTTCCCTGAACTTTTAAATTCTGTAAAAAAAGCATATAACCCTTAGGATTAATTCTAAAATTTAATAAACTCTTTTCTTCTTAATAATTTATGACTGAAGAGAAAATTAACTATGATAAAATCGGGTTCAAATCAGGGCTTGAAATTCATCAGCAGCTAGACACTAAAAAATTATTCTGCAATTGTCTTTCAGTTTTAAGACAGGATGAACCAGACTTTAAAGTGAAGAGAAAACTTCATGTGGTTGCGGGAGAAAGCGGGGAAATTGATATTGCTGCAAAACACGAGGCAGAAAAAGAAAAAGAATTTATTTACGAAGGTTATGATACAACCTGTCTTGTTGAGCTTGATGAAATGCCTCCTTATGAAATTAATCAGGAAGCCTTGCAAATTGCCCTTCATGTTGCAATCATGCTGAACGCAAGAATTCTTCCCGTCACCCAGATTATGAGGAAGACAGTTATCGACGGCAGCAACACTTCAGGATTTCAGAGGACTGTTTTGATTGCACATGATGGATGGATTGTTACAAAATCCGGCCGAGTCGGAATTCAAAGCATTTGTCTTGAAGAAGATGCCGCAAGGATAATTGAAAGAAAAAAAGATTCAAGTATTTTTAGGCTGGACAGGCTTGGCATCCCTCTTGTGGAGATAGCCACTTCCCCGGATATGAAAGATCCTGAGCAGGTCAAGGAAGTTGCATTATATCTTGGAAAAGTTCTTCGAAGCTGCAAGGTTAAAAGGGGGATTGGGACAATAAGACAGGATTTGAATCTTTCAATAAAAAACGGAGAGAGAGTTGAAATAAAAGGATTTCAGGATCCGGCGATGATGGTTCAGACGATAAATACTGAAATAAAAAGGCAACTTGACATTATTGAGAAAAAAGAATATGTAAAACCTGAAGTCAGAAATGCTCTTCCCGACGGAACAACTGAATTTCTTAGACCTTTGCCTGGAGCGGCAAGAATGTACCCCGAAACTGATTTGCCTCTGCTGAAGATTTCAAGAGACATGATTAATGAAGCAAAGAAAACCCTTCCTGAACTGAGGGAAGATATTGAAAAAGGGCTCGAAAAAATAGGGCTTAATGAAGAAATGATTAAACTTTTATTCAAGCATAACAAAATTGAGGAATTCAAAGAACTTCTTGATATTTTTAATGAACCAACTTTGATGGCAAAACTCATGCTTGTTTTTCCAAAGGAGATTGCTTCACATGAAAAAAAATCACTGAATGAAGTTGAAGAAATCTTGAATAAAGATGTTTTGATTTTTATTGCTGAATCTTTGAGAGACAATAAAATTTCACGGGAACAGATTAAACTTGTTCTGGAAAAAATTGTTAACGGGGAATCTATGGAAAAAGCAATCGAGTTCAAGAAACATGACGGGAATGTTGAAGAGGAAATTCTGAAAATTATAAAGGAAAAACCAGGACTTTCTGAGAATGCTTATATGGGATTGGTAATGAAAGAAATGAAAGGCCGAATTAATGGCGGAGAAGTTATGGGAATTATAAAGAAATTATTAGAGAGATGAATTATTCTTTTTTCCATATTTTTCTTCATACATCTTTTTTGCTCTTTCAATATCTTTGAATGCTGAATCTTTTCCGAGAACTTCCAGTATTTCGCATTTTTTTCCCTGAAGATGCTTGTAAGTTTCAAAGAAATGTCTTAATTCTGCAATTGTATGGGAAGGGGCATGTTTGACATCTTCTATTTCTTTGTATCGCGGATCATCGTTGTAAACTGCGATTATTTTGTCATCTTTTTCCCCACTGTCTATCATCCTCAGAACTCCTATGACTCTGGCTTTTACTAGCGTCATTGGGTAGAGCGGTCTGCCTGTTAATATAATAATATCGAGCGGGTCCCTGTCATCCCATAGTGTCTGGGGAATGAATCCGTAATCTCCGGGATAATGGACTGCAGAATAAAGGAATCTGTCCATCTTTAGCAATCCTGTTTTTTTATCAAGTTCATATTTTACCGTCGAATCTTTTGGAATTTCTATTACCGCATTTATTATTTCAGGAGCTCTATCTCCAACTTCAATATCATGCCATGGATTTGTCATATTTTCCGAAAATAATTTTGATTTAAAAATCTAATGGAAAATTACCAAAAACCTAATAAATCCCGATTATGTAATTTTTTAATGCAAAATCGTATTTCAATTTCAGAAGTTTTCAGCGGAAAGAAGAAGGAAGTTGAACTTGCAGGATGGGTGAAAAATACCCGTGCTTTAGGGAAAATAAAATTTCTTATCTTATCTGATATCTCAGGAGAAATTCAGGTAACTGCTGTTGAAGGTGAAGTTGACAAGAAAATTTTTGAAATCATAGACAAGATTTCAAGAGAGTCAGTAGTGTATATCTCAGGAGAAGTTAAAGATTCAAAGCAGGCTCCAGGAGGAAAAGAAATTTCTCCAACAAAAATTGAAATTCTTAATAAAGCAGAAGATTTGCTTATTGATGTTTCTGAAAATTCAAAGACGGAATTGCCGAAGAGACTTGATTACAGATTTTTGGATTTTCACAGAAGAAAAACACAGGCAATTTTTAAAATTCAGAATGTGATAGAGAATACTTTCAGAGAACATTTTTACAAAAAAGGATTTTTGGAAATCCAGCCACCCTGCATAATTTCAGCTGCATCTGAAGGAGGAACAGAACTGTTCCCTGTCCAGTATTTTGAAAAGAAAGCTTATCTTGCTCAGTCCCCTCAGTTATACAAGCAAATGCTTGCCTGTTCCATGGAAAAAGTTTTTACTATTACTCCTGTTTGGAGAGCAGAGAAACATAATACTACTAGACATATTAATGAAATAAGGCAAATGGACATTGAAGTAGCTTTCAAAAATCAATTTGAAGTTATGAAAGAGGAAGAAGAAGTTGTTGCAGATATTGTTCAAACTGTTCTCGAGAAATGCAAGAAAGAACTTGAAATTTTGGGGATTAAGAATTTGAAAGTTCCGAAAGGAATTTATCTTAGTTATGAGGAAGCAATAAAAAAAGTTGGTGGAAAACTTGGAGAAGACTTTACTCCCGAACAGGAAATTAAACTTTGTGAAATGTATCCCGGAGATCTTGTTTTTACACATTCGTGGCCATCATCATTAAAGCCGTTTTACATTATGCCTAAAGATGAAAAAGAAGACAGCAAAGTCAGCGAGGGATTTGATGCTTTATATCTGGGTGTTGAAATTACTTCAGGCGGGCAGAGAATTCATCTTCCTGAATTGTTAATCAAGAGAATAAAAATGAAAGGACTTAATCCAAAGAATTTTGAATCTTATATTGATTCTTTCAGATACGGCGCACCCCCTCATGCAGGATGGAGTATTGGACTTGAAAGAATCACACAAAAAATCTGCGGACTTGACAATGTTAAAGAAGCAACAATGTTCCCAAGAGATCGTGATAGATTAACTCCATAATTCTATGATATAACTACTCTAGAATAATAACATTTAAATAGTTTTTAGCATTAAATTATTTTATGATACATAAAGAGATATTGGAAGATTTATTGAAAGATGCTTCATGCATGAATGATGGAAGCTGTAATGGGGGGAACTGGTGCATTCTTCGAGAATTAATTCCCTACATTCAAATTGATGACCGTATGGCAGAGCAGATGATTTTAATTTATGATTACAAATTTATGGAATCAAAAAGACTGGGTTTTGATATCGGCAAGGAAAGAGCTTTTATGGAATTTATTCAGAAATACGGGAAGAAATTTGCAGAATCTTATAGTGACGGAAAAAAGAATGGGGAATTATTTGAAGCAGTTTTTGGCGTGAAAAAAGAACATAACGAGGAAGATATAAGAAGACATATTGCAAATAACTAATTTTTTATACCCTTTATTATTTAGTTTAATATGGATGATTTTTTATGGCGACAAATGTCTGATAAAGAAAAGGAAGAAGTAAAGAAACAGGTTGATTCTATAATTGATTCTTTCTCCAAGAAACTTTCTCAGATTAAACAAAAGATTGAAGTTGATAATTCAATTGAACGGGAAAAATTTGAAAGGGAAGAAAATTCTGTTTCGCTCATTAATTCCCACCCAACTCCCGACCCCGCTCACATAACACTGACCTCAACTTCGCGAAATCGCTCGCCCACCCAACGGGGAAATAATTCTATTCGCGAAACTTCAAAAATCTGCGAACTTGACAAGAGAATAATGTTTGAAAATGCACCAGAAGCAAATAAAGATTTTATAATTGCGGAGAAAAAGAAATGGTAACGACACAAGAACGACTTCAAACATACTTGAATCAGATTGAAATGCATAATAAAAGCGGAAACAGAATAAATGCAATTCTTGAGATAAATCCTAATGCGATGGAAGAAGCGAAGCTGATTGATGAGAAAATCAAGAAAAAGAAAGCGGGAAAACTTGCAGGAAAAATAATTGCTGTTAAAGCTAACATAAATGTTCTTGGATTGCATGCATCATGCGGAAGCAAAGTTTTGGAAAATTATAAATCTCCTTACGATGCAGAAGTTATAAAAAAAATAAAAGAGGAAGACGGATTAATTATCGGAATGGCAAACTGCGATGAATTTGCATGCGGCTGGAGCGGAGAAACTTCTGCGTTTGGTGCGACGAATAATCCAAAATCATTAGGACTAGTTGCGGGAGGAAGTTCATCCGGAAGCTGCGCGAGTGTTTCTGCAGATTTTTGCGATATGTCCTTAGGAAGCGATACCGGCGGAAGCATAAGAGTTCCTGCATCTCATTGCGGAGTTGTAGGATTAAAACCAAGCTACGGGAGTGTTTCAAGATACGGTTTAATTGACATGAGCATGAGTTTAGATCAGGTCGGGCCGATTGCAAAAAATGTTTCTGATGCCGCACTTTTATTCGATATTATCAAAGGAAAAGATGAAAAAGATGCAATTAGTTTGGGCAGTAATATTAATCTCAAAGAAGTTGAAGAAGTTCCGCGAGATATTAAAATAGGAATTTTGGATTTTAAAATAAATGACCTGCGAATTCAGAATTTAATTGACAAAAAAATTGAGGAAACTGTTAAAAAATATAAGTGGAAATCGGAAAAAATAAAATTAGAATACATCGATTTTGCTGTTGCAACTTATTTTCCAATTGTTTATACTGAATTTTTTTCATGTACAAGAAGACTTGATGGCAGAAGATTCGGGAAAAAAATTGAAGAAGCATGCGGACCTGAAGTTTTGAGAAGAATTTTGGGTGGAAGTGAAATAAGCAAGGCAGAACATGCAGGAAGATATTATCATCTTGCTCTGAAAGCAAGGAAGTTAATTGAGGAAGAATTCAAAAAAACTTTCAGGAAGTTTGATTGTTTAATCTGCCCGACTGTTCCAAGGCTTCCCCATAAAATCGGAGAGAAAATTTCAATTGAGGAAATGTTCCAATATGATGCATTAACTTCCCCCATTAATTTATCAGGGGACTGTGCTATCAGCATACCTGCGGGGGAAATTGATAAAATCCCCATAGGAATGCAGATTATCTGTGAAAAATTAAACGAACAAAAATTATTTCAGATTGCAAGAAGCTTTGAAAAGGTTAACCTCCAGCGGGTTCTTCCCAACTCCAGCAACCCGACGGCAGGAAGTCGTCGAAAAGGAGAATAAATTGGAATATTCAATAGGAAGCAAGAAAGAATTTTTGGATTATATTAATGGGATAAAAAAAACAGACAAAATTGCTGTATTGGCCCATAATGATTTAGATGGTGTTGCATCTGCAGTTCTTCTTGATAAATTATTACATTATAAAAAAAGAAAAATCAAAGATTTGAAATTTGTCCAGCTTAAAGTTGGATTATTTGAAGAACTTTTTCCAGAATTATCCAGAAAAAAAATCAATAAAGTTATTCTTTGCGACTTGAGTGTAAATTCTGATATGGCTGGCTTTGAGGAATTAAGAAAAAAATTTGATACTTTCTTAATTGATCATCATCCTTATGAAATAAAAGGGAAGAATATTATAAAAACAAAAACTCCAGATTGTGCAGCGTTTACAATTTATGACTTGTCTAAAGAAATATATGATTTAAGCAGACTGGAATGGCTTGTCTGCGCCACAATGGTTTCTGAATTTTCTTTTAATGATGAATTTAACTTTAGATTTATTCAGCAACATTATCCAAATGTGACTAAAGAAAATATTCACGATTCTGAACCAGGAGAATGGTCAAAGAATATTTCCTCTTCTTTGGTTTATTTTGCAGGTAAAGAAAAGAAAATCTTTAATCTTATAAAAAAGAATAAATTAAGAAGTTTTGGAAAATACCGGAAGATTATTGATTCTGAAATTGCAAAATTTGTTGACTCTTTCAGAAAAGATGCAGAATATTATCCGGAAAAAAATCTTTATTTTTATTTTGCTACCCCAAAATATGGGGTCACTTCCATTGTAACCACTATACTTTCTTTAGAGCAGCCTGACAAAAGTTTTATATTTGTTTCCCCGCAGCTGGATAATCCTGATTATTACAAAGTCAGCTCAAGAAGTAATGGGGGTAAGGAAGACATGAATGTTTTGATGAAAAAAGGAATTGAAGGTCTTGAGAATGCAAATGGCGGAGGACATCCAAGGGCTTCGGGAGCAAGATTTATGAAAAAAGATTTTGAGAAATTTAAGGAAAATATTCTTGGAAAATGAACAATTTTTAAATTGATTTAAACTTAAATATTTATGAAAAAAGAGGGGATTATTTTTTTTATTTTTGCATTATGTTTATTATTTTTAATTTTATTTATTTCCAGTCAGGGTTCAGATTCTTCTTCGACAAGTGAATGGTTAATGTTTGGAAGAACTTTAGGTCATAGTTTTTGGGATGGGCAGAATTTTACAGTAATTCCTAATTTAAACAATGCAAATTTTACTACTCCCTTTAATCCCTTAGCAAGTATACCTTCTCCATCTATAATTTCAAACGGCTACGTTTATGTAGGGGCAGATAATCTTTATCAGTTAAATGCTTCAAATGTTTCACAGCAAATCGCAAATTATTCTGCTGTATGTTCCTCCTCTCCGGTTATTGCAAATGGTTTTTTATACTTTGGTTCTAACGGTCTTTATCAGTTAAATGCTTCAAATGTTTCACAGCAAATCGCAAATTATTCTGGGGGAATTGATACTTTTGATTCTCCAGCAGTTTCAAACGGCTATGTTTATGTTGGAGATTCTGTTAATTTTAATTTTTATCAGTTAAATGCTTCAAATATCTCACAAATGGTAAATAGTTTTTCAACTGGGGGAAAAACATTTTCTTCTCCAGCAGTTTCAAACGGCTATGTTTATTTTACTGTCTCTAGTTCTCTTAAGGGAGCAGTAAAATATATAATTTATCAGTTAAATGCTTCAAATGTTTCACAGCAAATCGCAAATTATTTGATACCTCTTTATACTGTTCCTTCTTCTCCAGCAGTTTCAAACGGCTACGTTTATGTAGGGGCAGATAATCTTTATCAGTTAAATGCTTCAAATGTTTCACAGCAAATCGCAAATTATTCTTCTGGAGCCAGTCTGAGTTATTCCCCCGCAGTTTCAAACGGCTACGTTTACATTGGAGACTACAATGACTTTTATCAGTTAAATGCTTCAAATGTTTCACAGCAAATCGCAAATATTAGCGGTTTTTCAACTTCTTCTCCAGCAGTTTCAAACGGCTACGTTTATTTTAGTAGTGATAATGGCCCATATGAAATTTATCAGTTAAATGCTTCAAATGTTTCACAGCAAATCGCAAATTACACCACTACAGGTCATGGAAACTCTATCTCTATTGGGGGAGGATATGTTTATGCGGGAGTACTTAATATTATGTTTGGAGGAGATACCATTTATCAGTTAAATGCTTCAAATATCAGCCTGCAAAACCCCTGCTTTGAATCGTGGGGTTGTTCTGCTTGGTCAGATTGTTCTGGAGGAATTCAAACAAGAACATGCACTGACGCAAATGCTTGTGGAACAACTGCAGGCAAGCCTGCAGAAACCCAAACTTGTTCTACTGGGGGGCATGTAGCTCCGCCTCAATCTCCGAGTGGGGGTGGCGGTGGAGGAAGCGTTACAATTTCAAAACCTATTATGAATGTAGCTCCTTCAGAACCTGTTCAGATAACATTAAATAATACAAAAATGGATTTGACAGGAATAACTTTAATTCTGAAAAAGTCTGTTGAAAATGCATCAATGAATATTACTAAAGTTGACCAGACTGAATTTTTATTATTCGGATTACCTATAGGGAAATTGTATCAGTTATTTCAGATTGAACCATTAGGAATTCAATATAATGACATTTTAAATGCAACTTTAGATTTCAAAATAAACAAAACTTTCCTTGCAGAAAATAATATCACTTTTCATCATAAAGCGAACAGATACTGGCTCTTGCAAAATGATATCGTCGGAAATATTGCAGTTTACAGAATGCCGACAGGAACTTCAAGCTGGGCGCCTTTAATTACAAATTATACAGGCGAAGATGACAACGCTTATTACTTCAAATCTTCAACTCCTGGATTTTCGACTTTCGCAATTTTCTTCAACAAATATGACTGCCTTCCAAATTCTGCAAGATGCGCGGACAATAATGTTCAATTATGTTTAGGAAATGCAACATGGCTTGTAACAGACCACTGCTCAGACACATGCGACAATGGGAAATGCACAGTTTCATTTTACAAATCAGGACAGTTCAAATTCTTAATAGGAACAATTTTAACAGGAATTTTTGCAATTGTTTTAATCAGAGTTATTCATAACAGAAGAGCTAAGAATGGACTAAGTAGAAAGCAGAGAAAAGAAATAAGAAAAAATAAGAGGAAGATTAGAAGGGAAATGAAAAGGAAAAGATAATCTTATCTTTTTAGATAAATAATTTCGATAAATATTTAAATAGTTTTTTTCTTTAATTCGTATGAAAAAGAGGTTTGCACATGAATTTGGAATTCTGATCCTACTCGCTTTTGCTATCGGAGTTATTATTCTTCAGTCTAATTTTAAGTTTACCGGTTATGCAGTTTCAGATTACACTAATCAGACTTCATGCGAGGCAGCTAATTATTCATGGGTCAATAACACTTGTGTTGATTTATCTGTAGCATCAGCTTCAACTACTACAAATTCCACAATTACTAATTCTACTGATTTAAATTCCACAGTTACAAATTCAACAGATACTACAAATTCCACAATTACTAATTCTACTGATTTAAATTCCACAGTTACAAATTCAACAGATACTACAAATTCCACTGTAACCTGTGCTGAAAACTGGGCATGCACGGACTGGACTGACTGCACGGATGGAACTCAGACAAGAACCTGTACTGATTCAAATTCCTGCGGGACCACAAATGATGAACCTGTGTTAAGCCAGACTTGCACTTCTGCTTGTGTTGAAAACTGGACATGCACGGACTGGACTGATTGTACAAACGGCAATAAAACAAGAACCTGTACTGATTCAAATTCCTGCGGGACTACTTTAACAGAACCTTCAATAATTCATGAATGTGTAAGTGCAACTACTACTCCTGATACCACTTCAACTACAGCAACTGCGGATGCAATTCAGCAAACTCCCACATGTTCTCCTAACTGGAATTGTGGTGACTGGCAGGAATGTATTAACGGGACTCAGGTTAGGGCATGTACAGATTCAAATAATTGCGGAATTCAGGAAGGAATGCCTGAAACTTCACAAGCCTGCACTTCTCCTATCGTAAATGAAACCCAAACTCAATCTAAACAAAATTTCTTTAACTTAGTTGGCAGTGTAATCAAAGGACCTATCGGGGCAGTTGGAAATTTCTTCAGCAACAAAACAAATGTATTCATCTCTTCCGGAGTTTTGGTCGCTGTTGTGCTTGGATTTTTTACATTCAGATTTTTTTCAAAACATAGAATAAGCGTATCTAAGAGATAATTTGAATACCAAAACCTTTTAAATGATTTTTTATTATTTTTACAATGAACATAGGGGAAATAGAAATTCAGTGGCTTGGTCATTCCGGATTCTTAATAAAAAATCACAGAATAATTTATATCGACCCTTTTAATATAAAAGAAAACTCTGAAAAAGCTGATATTATTCTTATTACTCACAGTCATTATGATCACTGCAGTATTGCGGATATAAAAAATATCATTAAAAAAGGAACCAAGATAGTCCTTACTGCGGATTCACAAAGTAAAATTACCCGACTTGATGTTCCGGTAGATATTCAGATTGTTGAGCCAAATCAGGAACTTAGTTTTGGTGAACTGAAAATTTCAACTATGCCTGCATATAACCTTGACAAACAATATCATCCTAAAGAAGAAGGATGGGTTGGTTATATTGTCAAAATGAATGATGTTATTATTTATCATGCAGGAGATACTGATTTGATTCCTGAAATGCAGAAACTTACAGGACATAATCAGCAGAATAAACAATTTATCGCGCTTCTTCCTGTAGGGGGAAAGTTTACGATGAATGCAGAAGAGGCTGCCGAAGCAGCTAAGCTGATAAAACCTGCACTTGCAATTCCGATGCATTATGCAAATATCATAGGAACAAATGAAGATGCAGAAGAGTTTGTGAAGTTATGCGAAGAGAATGGAATTCATGCAAAAATTCTGGAGAAAAAATGAATGCCTATTTGAACGAAGTTCAAAAGTTCACTTCGTTCCCTTTCATTTATTAAATTAATACAATTCGTCTCTAACGAGCCAAATTGGAGAAAAAATAATTTATATTAATTACTAATTCCCCCCAATTCGCGACCCCGCTCATTAATCCCCGCCCTCCCACCCGAAGGGAAATTAATTTCTATTAGCGAAATCGCTTGCCTACTCAAAAAAGAAAGAGAGCAAAAAATTCTTTCAGAATTTTTTGGATTGATTGAAATTAAGAAGTAAACTTTGTTCAACTGGTTACACTCTACTTCAAAAAGGACTTGATAAATTTATTAACCTTCATTTTCATTTTTCTGTTATGAAAGACAATTTTAATCAGAGAAAAAAGGATATTCTCTCAAAAGAAGATAAATCTTCAATTGGAAAATGGGATGAGAAAATTTCTTCTTTATGCGACAAGATAAATTCTCTAGAAAATTATTACACCACTTCTTCATGTTCAGGAAGAGTTTTACTTATGATTGACCAGGATAAAAAGGCAGAGAACTTATTTGTTTTTGTTTCCCACGATAAAATTTCATTTAAGGAACTGAAAGATGAATTGGGAAAATTGATTTCTATAACCAGTTCCCACCCAACTCGTGACCCTGCTCACTCGTCACTGACCTTTCCTTCGCGAAATCGCTCGCCCACCCAAAAGGGAATTAAAAATATTAAATTCAAATTCGAACCGTGCATTCTCCATATTGCATGCAAAACACTTGAAGATGCTGAAAAAATTTATGAAAAAGGAAAATTAGCGGGATGGAAAAAATCAGGAATTATTGAACTTAAAAAAAATTTTATTGTTGAACTTAATGCAAGCGAAAAAATTGAACTTCCAATAATTCAGGATGGAAAACTTTTGGTCGATGATAATTTTTTAAAAATAATCGTTGATGAGTCCAACACTAAGTTTGAAAAAGTCTGGATGAAAATTAAGAAGTTGGAAGAGGAAATATAAGAGGGAAAATTGCAAAAAAATTCTACGAATTTTTTTGGATTGAATTGGCTCTGCGCCAGACTTCATCGAGACTCTCCGCTTAAGAAAAAATTATTCCCCTAAATCTAAAATCTTTGCTCAACTTTTTCAGGTGGTTAAAAAAGAGGTGATAAAATTTATCCCAAATAAGAATTGTCAACAGGCAGAGCGGCTTTTGCAGATTTCAAATATTCTGATTCTATTTTTTTGTATAACTCTATGGTCTGTTTAGTTACGCTTGGCCTTATTTTTTTCAATGCTTCTTCAAAATGTTTTTTCTGGACTGTCTTTGATTCCAAATCTTCTCTTAGCGCAAAATAAGCTGCTTCTCTTGTCACTGCTTCCAAATCTGCCCCTGTATATCCGTCAGTTTCTTTTGCAAATTCTTTCAGGATAGTTTCTCTTTCTTTTTCATTGAATAATTTTTTGCCATCTCCTAAAGGCATTTTTGTTGTATGGATTTTAAGAATCTGTAATCTTCCTTCTTCTTCTGGAGCATTTACTAAAAGTATTTTGTCAAATCTTCCGGGTCTTAACAATGCAGTATCCAACATATCTGGGCGGTTTGTTGCGCCAATTATCAAAACATTATTCAAGTCTTCAAGTCCGTCCATTTCTGCAAGCATCTGGTTTAAAACTCTCTCAGTAACTTTTGTTCCTGTTTCCATTCCTCTCCTGCTTGCAAGTGAATCAATCTCGTCGAAGAAAACAACACAAGGTGCGACTTGTCTTGCTCTTTCGAAAATTTTTCTCATTCCCTCTTCTGATTTTCCGACCCACATACTTAACAGTGATGGTCCCTTTACCTGAATGAAATTTGCTTCTGATTCTTTGGCTACTGCCTTTGCCAAAAGAGTTTTACCTGTTCCAGGCGGACCATAAAGCAATATCCCTCTTGAAGGCCTGATTCCCATTCTCGCGAAACTTTCCGGATGCTTCAACGGCCATTCAACTGCTTCTTTTAATTCTGATTTAACAGTTCCTAATCCCCCTACTTTATCCCAATCAACATTCGGTGTTTCAACTAAAACTTCTCTCATTGCAGAAGGACGAACTGTTTTTAATGCATTTGTAAAATCTTCATGGCTGACAATTAATTTTTCTAAAATATCCTGGGGAATTTTTTCATCTTTATCCAGATTCATCTGCGGAAGAATTCTTCTCAAGACTCCGATAGCGGCTTCTTTTGTCAGAGATTCTAAATCTGCCCCGACAAATCCATGAGTTATTGAAGCCAGCTCATCGAGATTTACTTTTTTCTCCATCGGCATGTTTCTTGTATGAATTTTCAAAATTGATAACCTTCCATCTTTTCCAGGAACAGAAATTTCAAGTTCTCTGTCAAATCTTCCGGGACGTCTCAATGCTTCATCAATTGCATTAGGGCGGTTTGTTGCTCCAATAACTACAACTTTCCCTCTTGATTTCAAACCATCCATCATTGTCAATAACTGCGATACGACACGTCTCTCAACTTCTCCTTGAACTTCCTCTCTTTTTGGCGCGATTGCATCAATCTCGTCGATAAAAATAATTGCAGGTGCAGTTTTTTCAGCTTCTTCAAAAATATCTCTTATTTTCTTCTCTGATTCTCCGTAAAACTTTGACATTATTTCAGGACCATTCAACAAGATGAAGTTTGCTTCTGATTCATTTGCAACTGCTTTTGCCAATAATGTTTTACCTGTTCCAGGAGGACCATGAAGAAGAATTCCTTTTGGAGGTTCAATTCCTAATCTCTCAAAAATTTCAGGATGCTTCAATGGAATTTCAACTAACTCTCTTATTTTTTTTATTTCTTCATTCAATCCTCCGATATCTTCATAAGTAATCTCTGGAATTTTTTCATCAGAAAGTTCAACTGCTTTTGGATTTAGTGTGACTTCTGTATTTTCCGTAATTATAACCGGCTGATTTGGATTTGTATTAACTACCAGGAATTTTATCTGTGTAACTCCCCCGCCTAAATTTCCGAAACCCATTCCACCAAGAATATCTCCTAAATTTCCGAATATATCATCCATGTCTCCGAATTCTTCTGACATCAAATCCCTTCTTCTCTGAACTCCTCCAAGAACAACTATATCTCCTTTTACAACTGCTCTTCCCAAAAGTCCTCTTCGCAAGCTGTCAGGATCTCCCTGGACCATTATATTTTTCTGAGCAGGGGCAATCATTATTTTTTTTGCTTCTTTCAATTCTGCTTTTTCAATTGTTACAACATCTCCTATTCCTGTTTTTGAATTTTTTCTTAAAATTCCATCTATCCTTATAATTCCCTCTCCTACGTCGGCAGGATAAGCTCTGTCAACTATTGCAACAGTTTCCCTGTTTCCTTTTATTAGAATTACATCTCCTCGCTTAATTCCAAGCTCACGCATTATTTCTGAATCTATTCTTGCAATTCCCTTGTATGCATCATCCTGCATAGCTTCAACAACTTTCAACTGTATTGGTTTTTCTTTTGCAGCCATTATTCAAATTTTTTATTTAATTTATTTTGTTCTTCCCTGAAATTTAAACTTAATTTTCCCATATCTTCAAAACATAATCTTACCATGTCATTCATCATCTTCTCCTGTTCTTTCATGAATAAAACTATTTCTTTTGGAATTGAAACTGCATAGCTGTTTCCTACGAGTCTCATCTTAACATGAAATTCCTTGTTTTTTAGATTTGTGAACTTTTCATACTCTGCTTCATCAACGGGGTGAATTATTTTTTCCCCGCATTTTGGACAAACCATAGCTCTGAATACAAAATTATTCTTAATTATCTGTGCTTTTTGCATTCGGGTGTTGCATTTCCTGCAAAGTATTGTGTTATCAAATATGTCTGTCATTTTTTATTTTTTGATTTTAGTTTTTTTATTTTTTATTGGCAAAACTGGTTCATATTTATTTAATCCGGGGTTCCATTCCATTTTTAGTTTGATTTCTTTATCTGCAATTTGTTTTTTCATGGATTATGAAGCCACATCTTTGATGTGACTTGTTGAAAGGGGTATGTATAGTGTGTATACAATTGGTATATACAGATAATGTATACTATTTAAATATTTCTATACTTGAACATAAATTATTATAAACTTAAATTAAAAATTTTATTTATGGGAATAGAAGAGGGAAGAGTTGATTCTAAATTAGAATATTATGCACTTTATGAAAGAGGAGTCTTTGGAAACAAGCCTTTAACATGGAGCTCCATCGAGGAAATTGAACAAGGTCAGTGGAAAGGAAAGATTTGTATTCGCGGAAGAAAAGGGATTGCGAGAAGCAAGGCGAGATTTAATCTAATGATTGATGAGGCAAAAGAATATACTGAAGAATTAAAAAAAGAGGGAATTTATCCACATGATTTAAAATTTAATCAGGCAATGCCGGATGAACATTTGATAATTCAGGGGGAAGTGATGAGAGATGTAAATCGACTTACTCCCCGATATATTCATCTGACTTATTCTACTGTTAAAGAACCTATGAATTATGCGCTTGCAAAAGAGGAGTTATATTCTGATGGACTAAATGCATTATTTTTGTTAAAAGGAAATTTATATCCTTCGAGTTATGATGATTTGCAGGAATTACTTGAACTGTTTCCTGATTCTATTATTGAGTTTAGTGCTTATGATATTTCAGTGGGGAACATTCCAAATAGAAATACAATTATCTGGGAAGTCAGAAATTATTAATTTTGAAATATACATTCTTATACACGAAAGATTAAAAGGGAAAAAATAAATTTTAAATTATGACTTTAATTGTTGGAATGCATTATAATAATAAAAAAGGAGCATTGATTGCTTCTGACAGCAGAGGAGTTTCAGGTTATGATTTAATCCCTAATGTACAAAAAATTTTTCAAATTTATAATGTGACCTTTGCATTCACCGGCACTATTTATATAAGAGATGAATTGTTGAGGGAATTTGAAAAGACCCTAAAAAATGCAAATGAAACTGAAGGGATAACAAAATCTATCCAACAGGCTTATATTAACAAACGAGGCTGGTATACCGGAGGAGAATATCCTCTTTTAGATAAAGCAAAAAAATTTTCCTGCAGAGGATTAGCGGGATTTTATTCAAATGGTTCTAAATTATTTAACATTAATGATAAAGGAATAATGGAAGAGAGCATTGGGCCACAATCTGAAGGGCAGAAATCCGAATATGCTTTAGAAATGTTAAAAGATTTATATTGGGAAGGAATGTCAAAAGAACAGGCAATTAATTCTGCAGTTTATGTCATCAATGAAGTTTCAAAAAGAAACAGTGGCGTTGACAACCAAGTTCAAATTGCGACAATTGAAAAAGAAGGAAGTCGAATCCTGAATAATATTAATGGTCATTTTGACTTTGACCAATTTTCTACACTTGTAGAAGACCTTGATTCTAATCATCTAGCTGAAAGTCAGAGATTAACTTTGCATATTTTGCTGAATGGTCAATCAAAATACAGAAGCCGATTAGAGAATCTTTTAAGCAAAGTTAAAATCGAGGGGAAAAACCCATTTTAATTTTAAATAAGATATTTTAAAAATCCCTTTCTCTATTTAATCTGATGAATTTAAAAAGAGCTGAGGAAAAGACTAAAAAAGGATTTAAAAAATTCTGGTATTTGCTTTGGCAGGATAATAGCTTCAAGGGATGGATTTTTTCTCTTATTATTTTATTTATTTTCATAAAATTTATTTTTTTCCCTTTTCTTAATCTTGTAACCGGAACTACTTTGCCGCTTGCTATAGTTGAATCATGCAGTATGTATCATCAGGGGAATGTTTTCTCTAATTTCAATGACTGGTTTGCAAGGCACGACGCGAAATATTCTGAACTAAATATAACTAAAACTGAATTTCAAAGTTTTCTCTTTAAGAATGGGTTTGGCAAAGGAGATATTTTGCTGCTTGTTAAAGCGGACCCGAATCAGCTAAAGGTTGGGGATATAATTGCGTTTAATTCCGGAAACAGCGGGACTCCTGTAATTCACAGAATTGTTGAAATTAATGAAGAAAATGGTCAGAGAGTATTTAGCACTATGGGCGATAATAATGCCAAGATGCTTGTTCCAAGCAATAATCTAGGTGAAATTGATGAAACGAAAATTTATCCTAATCAACTTGTTGGCAAGGCAGTTTTCAGAGTTGTTCCCTGGTTTGGGTGGGTCAAATTGATTTTCTTTGAAGGAATGAAGCCGGAGTCAGAAAGAGGATTTTGCAGCGAAAACTAAAAGTTTTTAAATTTAAGAACTGAAATTAAAGAATAAAAAAGGAAAAAATATGGAATTCTGTCCAAAGTGTGGTTCGGTATTAGTTGAAAAGAAAAAAAACTTAGGTTGCCCCAGATGCACTTATACTTCCAAGGGAAAAGCAAAACTGGTTTCTTCAGAAAAAATTGAGGAGAAAAAAGAGAATATTGAAGTAGTCAAAAAAGATATGGAAACTTTTCCGATTGTATCTGAAAAATGTAAAAAATGCGGACACGATAAAGCTTATTTCTGGACTTCGCAGACAAGAGCAGGTGATGAGGCAGAAACAAAATTCTTCAAATGCACGAAGTGTGAATATACCTGGCGAGAATACCGATAATCGCAAAAACTATTATAATCTAATCACAGATGTTCGCGCAGAGAATATAGATAACCTTTTTAATCTCTTTTTTCTAAGATATTTTAGACTGATGACTCCGTAGCTCATAGGTTTCTTTTTAGAAAAAAGAAACTATAATGGTAGAAATGCTTAAAATGCATTAATTCGCTACAGAGTATGACTACGATAATGACTCCGTAGCTCAGCCTGGTTAAACTCAAAACAGGAAGTTTTGGTAAAAACCATTCTGAGAAAAATATTAAAAAGATGTTTTTCAAATATCTTATATGACTCCGTAGCTCAGCCTGGTTAGAGCACCAGACTCTTAAAAATAAAAAATTTGAGAAATCTGGGTGTCGGGGGTTCAAATCCCCTCGGGGTCACTTAGTGATACCGAATTAGAAATACCCGTTAAGGGAAAGTTTCTTTTCTGGGTCATTTTATATTCTTCCCGGCCCACCCGCCCCAAGAGAAAAAATTGCAAAAATTTCTTTCAGAAATTTTTGGATCGATTGAAATTTTTCCTGTCTCCGACCAAGGAAAAATTTCCGATGAGAAGTTGTTAATGGAGAAAATTACATCTATTCTAAGAGATCATCCAAAGAGATTTATACAACTTAAAAAGAAATGATGATTTCAAAAAATTTAAATATCTGTTTGAATTAATTTTAATATGACCGAAGTCATAAAAAGAGGCGGAAAAAAGAGACAGGCTTTCAGCCCTTCTAAAATAAAAGGTGCGATAACAAAAGCTGCCAAAGAAGCAGGTTTATCTCCAAAGAAGAGCGAGGAACTTGCAAAAGAAGTTGGTGGCGGAGTAGTCGGCTTTTTTGGAAAGAAGAGAGTTGTTAAGGCAACTGATATAAGAAAGTCAATCCTCAGAAGGCTTGAAAGAAGAGCTAAATCCGTCGCTGCAAAATGGAGAAGCTTTGAAAGAAAAAAATCAGGGCGATTTTAATTAGTTAGTATTTTTTCTTTTAGAATTAATTTGCTTAGCTGGAAATTTATTATTTAGAAATGACAACAGTACAAAAGATTTAAATATTCTTATTTTTTATTGGAATTATGAAAAATGATTTGGAAAAGGATTGGACTGAGTCACTTCAAAGACAAGCGAAAGGAATTTATGAATTAGATTTATCTCGTGCAAAAGATTTAGAAATAAAAGCAGATTATCTCCATATTTCTAAAGAAGAAAGAGATAGATTGTATGTCAAAGCAATTAAGATTAGGGAATCTGCTCTAAGATTATACAAGCGGAGAATTCTCGAATTACTTTCTTAAAAATTATTTTTTTACTTGGTATAAATATTGCAAAAATTTTCGATATAAGTTGTTAAGGGGGAAATTATTAATGAGAAAAAATACCTTGAGTTATTAATATTTTAAATTCAGTTGAAAAAGAGGTGATAATTTATCTCCGATGTTTAAAGAATTCAATCTGGCGAAATCTTTTCATAACTTCTTCATAAGGTCCTTTGTCTGCGAGAATTTTAGTTTTTGCTTCGTTTAATAACCTGAAATCATATTTATCTGTTGGAAATTCAAGAGTATCTTTCCCATGATAATCTTTCCACCTCGTTTTTGATTTCAGTTTATATTGCAAAACCATTATACTGTAAAGCCGTTTTAATTGATTTAATGCAATAATAATTAAATTTATTTTTGTTTTGTTTAAAATCATAACCAAATTTTAATGTTCCACTTTTTCTGTTAAGGGTATCAGATGCAAATAACATAATTCCCAACTGAGTTTTATCCTTAAGAAATTTCACAATTGGGTAATTTTCTTTTTCAATAACATCTCCGAATTTAGATAAAAATTTAACAATGCGGAAAAATCCATTATCTTTCTCATCTTCTGGGACAAATAAGAGATTAGAAGTGATATCAGTAGATTTTCTTCCAGTTATTTTATTAACAAGAAAATTGTTTATCTTAATCTTTGGAGAATTTTCAATTTTCTTTATTTCTTTTGAATTGATATAATTTTCATTAAATAACAGTTTTTTGAATTTTACCGGAAGATAAATCTCACTCTTTTTTCCTTTAAAGGCTCCGCAAAGTCCAAAAGATAAAACAACTTTTGACTCGGAAATTTGTTTAACTAATTCATCAGCAGGGAGAGGAATTGATTCTTTTAGGTGTCCTGTCTTTTTTCTTTGCTTTAGTAGAGTATAATTTTTATCTCTTGTTGGATTTAAACAAAAATAGAAATTAATCTTGGTATTATTTATTTTACAAAAAAATTTATTTGAATTAATTTTCTTTATCTTGCAATTAAAATACTTTTCAATAACATCAAAGGTTTGAAAATAATTATATAAACTGACTGGGCCGCAAAAGATAATTGAAATTGGTAAATTTTCTTTTTTAGTTCTTTTGATTTGCAATACCATATACTAAAATGGTTAAGGAAATATATAAATTATTTCATTAAAATATTTAAACAATAATATCTTTTTAATTAAATGGTTAAGAAAAAAAGAGGTGTACACAAAACTTTAAGAAATCTTGGAATAGCGACAACTTTAGCAGCGATTATCGGAGGAGCAGGGGTGACAAAATATAGTCAGGATAGAATAAATGAAATAGAACAACCCCCACAACTTTCTTATAGCCTTGCAAAAATTGAGAAAGAATTAAATCAACCCATGTCTTTAGATGAATTTCAAAATCTACAAAAAGAAAGTCCGGAGAAATTTGAAGAATACATGAAAATGTATAATCAATATGAGAAATATCTCAATAGTCCAAATCAAGAGAGGCAAAGATTAGAAAAAAGATATGAGGTAAAAAGTGCTAAAAGGTTAGAGACTTCCGGAATTCTCGCAACTGCCGGAGGATTGACGGGTTTGGGAGCATTACTGGCAACTGCACAAAAGAAGAAGAAAAGAAAAGCAAATTTTTTATTAACTTTTGCATTAGGGGGGCTGATTACAATAGTAATGATACAATCAAGAATTACTGGAAATGTTATTTCTATTAATTATAATTCATTAAACCTTATCTCGATTGTATTATTCTTTATAACTTTAGTTAGTTTTATTTTTTATTTCAAAATAAAAAATAAACTCTAATATTGTTTAATTCTCTTTCAATCCTGGGCGGTAGTTGAATTACTTAATCAGCTGCTGGATATTTTCTATCGCGTCTGCAACTGCTCGGCCTTTCTTAGTTAGTTGTATCACCTTTATCCGCCCCTTTTTCTCGAAAAAAACTAACTTCAGGTCTTCCAATGTCTGCAGTATTTTTACTGCATGGCTGTAAGTGCAATCCACTTCTTTAGCCAGAACACTACCATACCTTATTCGTGTATTTCTTTTCAAAGAAACCAGCATCAAAGCGGGTTTTCTTCGGAAAAACACGTCAAAGTTATCTTTCATTTTATTTATAAAATGAGTTAGAAAATCCCTTATTTGGAAAGTTTCTTCTCATTGTATATATTCAGATAGTAGTTTACTTTTAAATCTTTTGTAGCATGGATATAAGAAAATATATTTAAAAATCCCCGAAATTTAAATCGGAACTTATATTTATTAATGGAGGAATATTATTAATTTTATGTCAAAGAAAACAAAAATACTTGCGATAGGAGATATCCATGGAGATACCGGACTGGTTAAGAAACTTGCTGAAAAAGCAGTGAAGGAAAATGTGGACTTAGTAATTTTAGCGGGAGATATAACTTTTGCAGAGCAGTCTACTAAAAATTTAATCGGGCCCTTTGTAAAAGCTAAGAAGCAGGTCCTTTTGATTCCAGGAAATCACGAGTCTGTCGCAACGGCAGATTTTCTTGCAGAAATGTACCCGGATACAAAAAACATTCACGGTTATTCTTTTCTTAAAGATGACCTGGGAATTTTCGGAGCAGGTGCTGCTGATGTGGGGATTAACACCATCAAAGATTCTGAAATTTTTAGTTTATTAAAAAAAGGACACGAGACTGTTAAAAATTCTCCAAAGCAGATTATGGTTACGCATATGCATCCTGAAGGAAGCAAGGCAGAATTTTCAGGAATTCCAGGAAGCAAGGCAGTTACTAAAGCAATAAAAGAATTTCAGCCGGATATTTTAATCACTGCCCATATCCATGAAGCTGCAGGTATGGAGGAATATATGGGAAAAACAAAGGTAATCAATGTTGCAAGAAAGGAAAAGATTTTTGAGATTTAATTTAAATTAATTTATTTTCTGTTTCAACTCGTTCCCACCCGCCCATCCTCTGGAGAATTTCTGATAAAAATTATTACTGGAGAAAAATCTGTGAGAATTATTAATATTTTAAATTCGACTGAAAAAGAGGTGATAGAAAATTGAAAAATTTGAGATTTAATTTTAATCTTCTCTGTTTGGATGAGGTGCTATGACTCTTCTTATAAACGGCTGGAATAAATTTCCTATTTTATCAAAATCACCCAATTCCTGTTCATTGAAATATTGTTTAACTTCCCGTTCTACTTTTTCTCTTTTTCCTTCTCTGAATCTGTACCATGTTCCAAATCCATAATTCCATTCATTGCCAAGAATATCTCCGTGAAACATAATTAATTCTAAGAAAGAATTTTCATCATAAGATTCTTCCAATATTTTTTCTATTCCTTCGGAAACTCTTGGAGAAAGTGATGAAAAAAATTTTCCTTTTCTCCAATATTGTGAATGATTATAACGAGGATTTGAAGTTACACAAGTTATCTCTTCTGGTTTTATATCTTCTCCATTCATAAGTCTCCCTGAAATTGTTACAAGATACTTAATATTTGTTGCATCAGGAATTGCTAAATCAGAAACCTGTGGAGTTTTAAATTGTAGAAAAATTGCATAACTTGTTTGTTTTTTTAGATTGAATTCGTCTTCAAATTCTTTTTCCATAATAAAAAGATTCTATATTCTTATTTAAATATAATTATCTTGTAAAAGATGTTTTTCTTCTTAAACTAAAGACTTATAAAAACACTTATTCTTGTGGATGAATATGCCTCGAAAAGCCAAGAAGAGCAAAGAAGAAACTTTAGCTGAGAATTATTTTCCGGTTAATGTCAAAGATGTGAAATATGCAGTTGAGAAAGAACACAAGCCTATGGACGTTGATATTTCTGTCATCTCAAAACCGAAAAGGAAGATTAATGCGACAAGAAAAAAGAAAGTTGTGAAAAAAAATGTCAGGAAAAAAATTTCTGCTCCGATGAAAAAATACGAAATTCCAAATATCTCCCTAAAAAAAGAAGGATACGAATTGGTTGTAACTGAAAAACCGCAGGCTGCTTTGAAAATTGCAGATGCACTGGGCAGCTCCAAAAAAGAATCTCTTCACGGAATTACTTATTATGACGTCAACAGAAAAGGGAAAAAAATAATTGTTGCGTGTGCTGTAGGCCATTTGTTCACTCTGACACAGCTGCAAAAAGGTTCAGGATTTCCTGTTTTTGATATAACCTGGGTTCCGAATTATATGATAAAAGGCGGAAGCTTCACAAAAAAGTATTATGATACTTTATTGAGCCTTGCAAAAAATGCAGGAAGCATAACAATCGCAACAGACTATGATATCGAGGGGGAAGTAATCGGATATAATGTAATGCGTTTTATCTGCAATCAAAAAGATGCAAACAGAATGAAATATTCTACGCTCACAAAACCTGAACTGAATGAGGCTTATGATACAAAAAGTTCAAGCATAAATTGGGGGCAGGCAATTGCAGGAGAAACAAGACATTATCTTGATTGGTTTTACGGAATAAATCTTTCACGTGCATTAATGAACGCGATAAAAGAAGCGGGCCGGTTTAAAATTATGTCGGTTGGAAGAGTCCAGGGTCCTGCATTAAATTTAATTGTCCAGAGAGAAAGGAAAATTCAGGGATTCAAACCAGAAAAATACTGGCAGGTTTTTATCAAAATAAAAAATTCTCATGAAGTTGAATTAAAATACAATAAAGATATTTTTGATAAAAAAGAACTTGATAAATTTGAAAACCTCGTCGGAAAGACTGCGGCAGCAACTACAATAAAAAAAGAGGAAAAACTTCCCCCCAATCCTCCTTTTAATCTGACCTCACTTCAAATGGAAGCTTATCGCCTCTATGGACTTACTCCAGCAAGGACTCTTCAGATTGCGCAATCTTTGTACCTTGCGGGATTAATTTCTTATCCAAGAACTTCCTCACAAAAACTTCCCGATTCAATCAACTACAAAGAAATTTTGGAAAAACTTGCCCGACAGTATAATGCTGAAAGATTAATCACAAGAAAAAAACCGATTGAAGGGGAAAAAACCGATTCAGCACACCCTTCAATTTATCCGACTGGAGAATCTCAGGTAATTTCAGGTGAGGAGGAAAAGATTTACGGATTAATTGTCAAGAGATTCCTTTCTTTGTTCTGTGATGATGCTGTTATTGACAACAAAACAATCACTGCTAAATATGAAGATTTATCTTTTGGCGCAAAAGGTTCAGAAGTCAGAAAAAAAGCATGGCTTGAAATTTATCCTTATAAAATTAAAGAAGAAAGTCTTCCGGATATTAACGGGGAAGTTAAGATTACTGATTTGAGAAAAGAAGAAAAAGAAACTCAGCCTCCAAAAAGATATTCGCCTGCTTCAATTGTATCTGAACTTGAAAAAAGAAATCTTGGGACAAAAGCTACAAGAGCAGCTATCATAGAAACACTTTATGACAGAGGTTACATAAAAGAAAAGAGCATCGAAGCCACTCCTCTTGGAATTTCTCTCATTGAAACTCTGGAAAAATATTCTCCTGTTATTATCGACGAGAAACTCACAAGAAAATTTGAAAATGAGATGGATTCTATCCTGGAAGTTCATGAAAATTTTAAAGAAAAAGAAAATAAGATTGTTGAAGAGGCAAAAGAGACAATAATTGACATTTCAAAAGATTTTCAAAAGAACAGAAAAGAAATTGGAAATGAACTTATTAATGCTGAAAGCGAGCAATGGAAGAAAGAAAAAGAAGAAAATAAATTAATTCAGTGCCCATCATGCAAAAAAGGAACACTTGCAATTATGTATTCCAGAAAAACAAGACGTTATTTTGTCGCTTGCGATGCTTATCCCGAATGCAAAAAAACTTATTCACTTCCACCCAACGGAATAATCAAAAAAACTGATAAAATATGTGAATCATGCGGATTCCCGATGCTGATGAGATTAAGCAAGGGCAAACGCCCATGGATATTTTGCTTTAATTCAGAATGTGAATCAAATAAAAAAAGGCTTGAAGAATATCACGAAAAGAAAAATAAAGAAAATTTAGAATCCAAATAATTTTTGATATTTTTTATTATTTTTTTCATTTTTTTAGCAAAATTTTTTTTATTTTTTATCATAAATTTTTATTTTTTATTTTTCCGACGACAAATTTTTTGATCTAAAAATATTTTTTTCAAAAAAATTTGAAAAAAGAATAACATTTAAATACTTCCTAAAATTATTTTTACTATTAGCAAGGAGGTGATTAGATAATGGCAGCTAAAAAGAAAAAGACAGCAAAAAAGAAAAAAAAGTAAGGTGAGTCTTACTTAGTTTTATTTTTATTTTTTTATTTGGGGATTTAATCCCCACAAACTTCTTCTATTCTTGTTTCATTATGTTTTTATTAACAAAAAATTAATATACTCTTATTCATTAAAATAATAATCCTATAAGGAGGTGATTAGATAATGGCAGCTAAAAAGAAAAAGAAAAAGTAAGATTTTGCTTTTCTTAATTTATTTTTTCTTTTTTATTTTACTTTAAATCCAAAAATCTCTCAGAGATTTTTGCTCCCTTTTTTCTTTTAATATTAAACTTTTTGACAAAATTCCTGAAATATCAAACCCATATTTTATCTTTCCTACTTTTTTTGAACTTTCCATAAGTTCTTTTTCGTCGGTAAATTCCATTTTTTTTGCAATTGCTTTTCTGACACTTTCCCTGACAACCCAGACTCCAAGACCTGCCCAATAACTTGGAGTTTCAATTCGGATAACCAGCGCAGAAGCCTGCTTTTTTATTGAACTTAGATATTCCGCAATAGGAAGCCGTGATGCATAATATCCTCCGGCAGTTGCATAGGCATATTCTTTTCTTCCTTCATAATTTTCGTAATCCGTTGAAGCTTTTATCTCATCAGAAGGATTCCAGGAACTCTTTGGGAGATATAATTCAAAAAGTTCATAGCTCCAAATTCTTGGAAACAGCATTATCAGGTATTGATTTCCCAAAAATTCCCCGAAAAATAATTCATAGTTTTCAATTACGGGGTAGTCTTTTATTTTGTTTATCAAAACTTTTCCCAGTGAGTCATCTGTTGCAGTGATGCTCCATCTTGTCGGAACAAGTTTTTTATTTTTTTTCAGCCCTAAAACACCGACACTGAGAATTTTGCTTAGGGTGTATTCATTAAATCCATTTTTGTAAAGCATCTGGATACCTTCATTTGCTTTGATTTCATCATTTATCACGCGGTCAACTTTCTGATGAACTTTTACATTGCTGACTATCTTTGCTTTTTTTAATCCTGCACTCATCCCGTGGGGAGTAAGGACCTTGTCCGGATTTCTGTTCATATTCAATTTATTTTTTAATTCAATCTCGATATCTACCGGATTAGAGGCGATTGCTATTTCCTGCGCCATCTGAACAAAATTTTTTTCTGTTCTTGAATCATGAACATTTGACTGAAATCGCGAATTTAACAAACCATTTCTTAACCTTAAAACATCTTCTATCTTTAAGTTATTCTCCGCCCAGAATTTTGCATCGTCATAAATCTGAACATTATCTTCTCTTTCCAAAGGAGACAGGATTCCGACATTGACTAATGGATATTTTAATTTGCTGCCGATAAAAACACTCGGAGGAGAATTGCTGTCTAATTTTGAAATATTCCTTAAATTTCTGTTTCTAAAACCAATTTCACTGATTTTTTTTATTGTTTCAAACTTTATGCTTTCCATATCGCCTCAATTTTATTTTATATCCATCTCTTTTTGAAAATTCCTTCGTTCTTGATTTCAAATCCCATTTCTTTTTCCGGCAAACTTCTATGTTTTATCAAAATTGCTTTTCGTTTTCCTTTTTCATTTCTTAACTGAATTATGCATTTACTCCAATACTGAAATAAATCTCCGCCGACAATATTCATTTCTCTTTCAAGCCCCTTTTTCCAGTCCTCTTCTGATTGAAATCCGCTGTAAACCTGATTTGTTATTATAATCGGAATATCTTGTTTTTTTGAAATTTCTGCAAGTATCTTCATCTGGTTTGCAACTTCACGATTTATATTTTTTATTTCTTCATCAGTTTCCTTGATTCTTGCATCCCCTAATTCTAACCTATAAAGCATCGCCATGCTGTCAATCACAATTAAACTTATTTGTTCTTTTTTTAATTGATTATTCAACGTCTGAAAATGTTTTTTTTGTTCTTCAAAATTATTTGGTTCTATTAACAAGATATTTTTCAGTACTTCTTCAAAATTTTCCCCCACTATTTGTTTTACTCTATCAGGTGAAAACCCCCCTTCAGTATCCATAAAAATTACTTTATTTCCTTTTTTCGCCTGGCTGCATGCAGTAAGAACGGCCATATTTGTTTTTCCTGATCCCGGGGGTCCGGCAATCATTGTGATAATCCCTTTTTCATACCCTCCATAAAGCCACCGATTTAAATCATAACTTCCTGTAGATATTTTTTCAACTTTATCCAAACCCATGAAAAAGAAGATAATTAAGAATTATATAAGAATTATTGTTTTGGATTTATCCAAATCTGCTCATTCTTTCATTTGGCTCTTAGAGACGAATGATATTTGGATTTATCCAAATCTGCTCATTCTTTCCAGTTTTGAAAAAGGGAAAGGTCTCTTATTTGAAACTCCTGTAAGATACCTTGAAAATTTGTATAATTCTGTATTAAAGTATTCTGAAAATTCCGCCAAATCTTTATTTCTTTTTCCGCTTATTAATGTTCCAATCCAGTTTAATGTGCAGGTTATTGCAATGAGGTATGCCCATGCATTAAGAATTATTCCCGATATAATAAAAACGAGAATTTTGAATAAGGCTTCTTTTCTTTCACCCTTTTTTGCCATATAAATGTATATCTTTTATATTTATAAATTTTTTAGTTAACTCTTCTAATTTGAGAGATTCCTGAACAGCTTAATAATTTATCAAAAACAAAATATCCTTCTTTTAATCCTGCATCTAAATCCCCTTCGTCATAAACTGCTGTCGGTCCTCCTTTTATAAATCGTATCAAATATTTTTCTTTTTCTTTTGTTAAATAAATAATATCCTCTTGAGAAATTTCTCTTGCAAGAATTATATTTCCTCTTCCGTTTTGATCAGGATCAGAATAATGTCTTGAAAGGAAAATATACCCTTCCCAACCGTTAACAAAAATCCCTTCCTCTTCCCATGCCCCTGAAAATTCTTTAAGCATAACGTGGTTTCCTAAAATTTCTTCTAGAAAAGATGAATCTCGCGGAATTAACTCTCCCCTTAGGATTTTTAATCTGTCTTTAAAAGAAATATTTTTCATTTTACTTCAATTTCTTGAAATCTGCTTCTACTCTGTCAAGGTCTTTTGTTATTGCAGAAACTGCATCATCAATAGCTTTTTTTGCAGTTTTGCCTTTTGTCTTTACAAGAAGTGTGGTTTTTTTTGTCGGATGTTCTCTTTTCCATGCAGCGAAAGTTACGTCAGAATCTTTGTTAAGATAAACTCTCAAAATTTCTGCAATTGTCAGGCTGTCTGTTTCTAATTCAAGTTCTTCCTTTTCATTCTTAAGAATATTCATTTCCATAAAAAGAAATCTAAAACTATATTTATAAAAGTTGCGATTGGGTTATTTTTGCTGAAAATATCCTCTTATTACAATTTTGTTTTTTATCCCCTGCCCTCCCGCCCTTGGACAGCTTCGCTGTCCGCAAATATTTGTAAAAACAAAATTGATTTTTTCAACAAAAACGGTTGGGTTTTATTTCTCATCAAAATCGTCATCATCGAATTCTTCACGTTCATCAAGGAATTTTTCATCATCCTGGCTGTATTCATTTTCCCAGCTGTCTATTGGTTCTTTCTTTGATTCAGGTCTTTTGGATTCTGTATCCTGCCTTTTTTTCATCTCTTTCAAATCGCTGATTTTCAGTTCTTTTGCTGCGGGAATGCTAAAACTTAGTTTCTTCGGTTTTTGTTCTTCTTTTTCAATAAGAGAGTTGTCAAGAATATATCTCCTTGAAGGTTCTTTAATTGAAGGGTCAGAAAATCCAGACTCCCCTGATTTTCTTAGACTAACTTTTAGATAACTTTCAATTTTGTTTATCAGTTTGTAATCATTATTCGGGATAAATCCATTTTCAATCATTCTTATTGTTGCTTCATTTTCTCCTATTGCTTTTGCAAATTCTTCCCTTGTTATTTTTCTCGCTCTTTTAATTCTCTGAATCGTCCAGTGAAAATTTTCAATTAAATCTGAAGGAGGCTGATTTTTCTTTAAATTTTTGTCAATTATATCTCTTAATGTAACTTCTTTTTTCAGAATACTATTTCGATTATTCATATTTGTCAGCCTGTCCCGTATTGACCTCTGTTTCTGGGATTCTTCAAGCTGTTCTTTTGTAATTCTTTTGACTGTTGGCAAGTTTTCAGAAGAGGCGCATTCATCGCAAATTTTCACTATTCCTCTGTTTGAGATAACATCATGCAACCTGCTTTTTTCACCAGAAACACCGCATTTAAAACATTCTGCCATAAACAAAATATATAATTTCTCTTTTTTAATATTTCTATGATGAGATATACTAATTTAGATATTTCTCAATATCACTCATATTTTTTATATCAGTAATCTTTACTTTTTCGTCAATGAGTATTGTGGGAAATTCTGTGATGTTATACTCTTTTTCCAGCAGATTTACCGAAGGAATATCATTGTCTCCTGACAGAGGAATAAGCATAATATTATCCCCTTCTTTCTGTTTTAAATCTGAGAGAACATTGGAAAAGAATTTTTGTTTTGATTCCTGATCCAGTGAAGGATTGTTATACTGGTAGAAATAAACAACATCGTGATATTTCGGATTGCACTCTTGTTTTATTTTCATACTGTTTATCCAGAAGAGAGCTCTGAGAAGGTCAAATTTTTTATGCTCTGAAATAATATCACTTGTAATCCTGTTTGCATCTTCATATTTTTGTATTTGTAATGCTTCCTGGAAAATTTTGTCTCCAAACTGTATATTTTCTTGAGTCAGCAAATTACAGTTTAAATTCAGGATTCCCATAGCATCGCTCTGTGCTACCTGGTCCAAAAGTTCCATTTGAGTATCTGAATAAAGATTATTTATTTTGTCCAGCCTTGATGACTCAAGCATATAACCCATAAAAATTCCAAGATTGAAAACTATTAAAGTCGCAATCAGCGCATACAAGAATGCAAATTTTTGATTTGCCATATTATCTCCATTTATTTCCCCCTTTAAAATAATTGTATACTCCACTTAATGTAATAAAAGGATAGACTGAAAGGTAAACTACAGAGAAAAACATCAGGCTGAAGAAACTTTGCTTTTCCAATGCATTTTTTTTCATTATCGACAATGCAAACATTGTGAATGCGAATCCCACAATAAAAAGTATTACTCCCAGATAATCCAAGAATGTTGGAGTGATAAATAAACTGTCAATTGTTAAGAGCGGAACTCCCGCGGGTATGGAATACCCCAGAAGAAGATAGTTTGAAATTATGTCTGTTGCAAGCAAATAAAAAAATACTAAAAGCCCTAAAAGACCGAGGAAAAACTGGACGACAAAAAACGGAAGAACAAACATTCCCAACATCCCTTTTTTTAAAAAATCTTTTTTATATTTTGCAACACATTGAACTCCCCCGATACTCCATCTCCTTCTTTGTTTATACCAATCTTTGAACTTATTCGGGGCTGTTGTTGTGACTTCTGTCGCCAGGCACATTCTTCTTTCCCAATTTTTTGCAGTTAAATTCCACGTGATTTCAATATCTTCAGTCATATTGTTCCCGTCAAAACCATTGACCTGTTCTATTGCTTCCCTCCGGTAAATTGCCAAAGGTCCGGGAGTCACATAAATTGCATCTACATAATCCAAAAGTTTTCTTGTAAATGCAATCATTTTATACTCTATTGCCTGAAGTCTCTCAATAAATGTCTTCCCTCCCCGCACTAAAATCGGACAGGTTACTGCCCCGACTTTTTCATCATTAAAGAAACCAATCATTTTTTTTAAAGAATCTTTTGCAGGATAACTATCTGCATCGACAAATGCAATGAGTTCTCCTGTTGCATGTTTTAACCCGACATTTTTCGAACGTGCTGCATTTCCGAGATTTTTTTCATTATTTATCAAAATTAATTTGGGATATTTTTTTTGCATCTCTTCCACTACTTCTTTTGTGTTGTCAGTTGAACAATCATTTACTATTATTACCTGTTCAATTTTTTTGTAATCCACCGCAAAAATATGCTCTATCGTATCTTTTATCGTTTCCCCTTCATTATATGCCGGAACGACAAATGAAACGGTATATTCTTTTTTGGCTACGGGGTAATTGAATAAATTTTTTTTATTCTTCGCATAAAGTATAAAGAAAAGCGAGAGAAAATAAATTGAGAAAAACATGTATATCAGATATATTATCGGCAAAAGTTTCATAATTTTTCTCAGGATTATTTGTTTTTAAGGATTTTTGTCATTGAAAGAAACATCCTTTTCTCCCTGAAAGGTGAAATAATCATAAAAATCATCAGACAAAGACAATTCCTCTGTGTGGCCGATTTTTTTCTTTTTTATCAGCTGCAAATCTTCAAATTTCTTTATATGCTCATATGCCTTGTTGCCCCTTATTTTTATTATTACAGATTGTTTAATGGGCTGCTTGTATGCAATTATTCCCAATGTTTCCTGTTCTGCTTTTGTGAATTCAGATTTTCCTCCGGCTAATTTGTTAATTATATTATAAAACTGAGGGCGAACATCCATCTTCCACAGCCCATTCTTTTCAAGAATTTCTATTGCCGATTCTGATTTATCATATTTTTCCTGCAACTTCTCAATTAATTCCTGAATTATAATCGGATTTAAATCAGTCAGAGAAATTAATTCACTCATATTAAGGAATCGCGCGCTCACAAAAAAAACTGCCTCGAGTTTTTTCAAATCCTCTTTTTCTCTTGCTTCATCAATCTCCTCTATTGTTTTGCTTGTTGAATCCATTAGGATAATAATAGAAGTAATATTTTAAAGATTTTGAAATGGGATTTAAAAGAATTTATAATCAAATTCGTCTTGTACAATTTATGATAAGGACAAAAGAGATGTACAAATTTGGGGTGGGTTTTTGGATTGGTGCGGGAATTTATAGTTTGGTGAATATGGTTCTAAATCTTAGAAATGTTGCTCAGCTCAAAATTTTAAATTATAATTATATAATTACTGGTGTGGCGATTATTGGTTTAATTTTAAATTTAGTCTTATTGAAAAGAAAGAAAAAATAATTAAGCGACTTTTTTCCGCCCAACTAGCGACTTCGCTCGATTTTTTATCCTCCGCCATCCACCCCTCCACAACCGAAATTTGTCCTCGCGAAATCGCCCGCCCCCAGAGGAAGTTGTCTGATAATAATGTTTAATGTAACTTTAAAATGGTATCACTAGAAAGATTTAAAAAATAAGTCCTAATAATAAAATTTATGGATAGACTAACTGAAAAATTAGAATACACTGAAGAAGATGCTCAGGCTATATTCGATAGAACAATAAAGGGAGTTTATTCTAAAGAACACTTATCTTCAGCGATGGAATATCTTGGAGCAAGTAAAGAAGAAATACCCCCAATCTTTGAACAATATGACAAAGAAAAAATTGTTCCAAAACAAAATTCTAAACTAGTCAGAAAAATTTCAGATTTTGTAAATGAATATCAAGAGGGACTATACACCTTAGTCGGTTGGATAATAACTGGATCTACTCTATATGGTTTACTTTATTTTTTTGGTCATTATATTCAGAAGTAAGATTACATAACTTTAAATCTCAGTACAGCTCCGATTCCTGAAAGATTTAGGAACTGTTCGCCTTCTGTTGTTTCTGTTGAAACTATTTCAATGTTTGAGTCAATTGCTTTTGCAAGCGCGACAAGTTCATGAGCAGTCTGCTTGTCATATTCTTTTGAAATTATCAAAGTATCAACTGCTCCGTATTCGAGCGCTTTTTTTACATCTTCAAGTTTGTAAGCAGCTAAGTCTGGTTTTTCTCCGAGAGTTTCGAAGAATTTTTCCAAGACTTTTTTTTCGTGAATAATTTCCTGTCCTGCAAGCAAATCTCTTGATTTTTCAACAAGTTCTTTCAGTCCTGATTCATCACTTCCTCCGATATCAACTCTGCCTATAACTTTTTCCTGAAGTTTTGTAGCAAGATATTCCCCGTCGAGAAATTCATCTTTTGTGGGAATTGGTCCGCCGACAATTATTCCTTTCAACTTTGGCATTTCATAAAATATTTTTTTCATTTCTTCTGCAATTCTTTTGTAAAATTCTTTTGTCAGTCCTTCTGTAATTCTATGGAATCTTTGAGAACTTTGTCCTCCTGCTCTTATTTTGCTGGGAACTCCGGAAGTCATTTTCTGCATAACCTCAATTCTTTTTCCCTCGAGCAATCCGATAGTCGCTTCTTTCCTGTCCATTACCAAAAGTCCGAAAACTTCAGAAACTTCCAATTGTTCCTGGAGAGGTTCAAGAACAAAATCTTTATCACATCTGTAAAGTCTTATTTTCAAAGGCATCGGCGGTTCTATAATCCACAACTGCATATCCATCTGCCCCTCAACTTTTGAAATATTTCCTGCAAACAAAGCAAGCCCGTTATCCGGAGTTCTTTTCATTCCTTTCAGATACCTTATAATTTTATCAAGAGCATCCATCACATTATTTCTTGTCGTCGTAGATTTGATATTCTTTGCAGTAGATTTTTCTTCTTCCAGCTGCTTCTGCACAGAATTTGCATCATAACCTGCAGAAATGTAAACTGAAATCAGTTCTGTGTGCCTTCCTTTGTGGCTTTCAAGTTCATTTAGAACTTCTTCAAGTTCGTCCTTAGACATTGGCATATCATCAAAAGAGAATTTCGATTTATAAAATTAGTCATTCGACAAATTTAACATTAAAACTGCCTTCTTTAATTTCAGAAGCATTTGCAACAGATTTTAAATCTTCTAAAAATAGTTTTAATGAAGAATTGTCCTCTTTTGTAATTGTCAAAATAATTTGGGCATTCATCGGTTTTTTCGCGTTTGATTTTTCCTGTCTTATTTTTGAAATAACCTCAAGCATTAAATTCCATTCATTTTCATCTATCTTTTTCTTTTTCTGGTATTTCGGCCATTCACAAATATGAATTGATTTTGTTTTTTCAAAAGTTTTGAAATTGTTCTGATAAATTTCTTCAGTAATAAATGGGATTATCGGAGCGAACAATTTTAGTATTGTTAATAATGAATTATACAGAGCATATTGCGCGGAAATTTTTTCATTCCCTTTTCCGTTATAAACTCTTTTCTTGACTATTTCCAGATAATTGTCGCAGAAGTCTCTCCAGAAAAATTGGTCGACTTTTTGTTTTGCCAATGAATATTCATAATTTTCAAAATCTTCCGTAACTCCTTCAATCAACTTATTTAGTTCATTCAGGAATAATTCATCTGTTGCTTCCAGCTTTTTTGGTTTTTCTCCTTTGTAATCTTTTAAATTCATGAAAATAAATCTTGAAGCATTGATTAATTTTGTAATTAATTTTTTTCCCGTAACCAAATCTTTTTCCTGATAATCAAAATCTTCGCCTAATTTTGAAGATGCTGCCCAGTATCTTAATGCATCTGCCCCGAATTTTTCCATGACCTCCTGCGGGGAGATTACATTGCCTTTGCTCTTTGACATTTTTTCTCCTTTCATTGTAACGAATCCTGAAATTGCAACATCTTTCCATGGATTTTTTTTGAAATGCAGTCTTGATTTTACGACTGTATTAAAAAGCCAGAATGAAATTATCTCATGCGCCTGCGGACGGAGACTCATAGGGAATAATTTTTTCTTTGTTTCCTCATCTTTTACATTTTCAACTGCAAGTTTCGGAGACATTGAAGAAGTGAACCACGTGTTAAGAATATCTGTTTCAGGAATTATTTTTTCTGATTTACACTTTGGACATTTGCTTACAGGAGGTTTGTCTTTTATAGGATCCACGGGAAGCTGGCTTTCTTTTGCTAAAATAACTTCACCGCATTTTTCACAATACCATACAGGGAAAGGAACCCCGAAATATCTCTGGTTTGATATCAGCCAATCCCATTGCAATCCCTTTACCCAATTATCGTATCTGTTTTTCATAAACAGCGGATGCCAATTTAATTCTGCCCCCCACTTCAATAAGTCCTCTTTCAAATCAAGATATTTCACAAACCATTGTTTGCTTTTTACAAATTCAATTTCAGTTCCGCACCTTTCATGAACATTAACAAAATGTTTTATCGGAGTCTGATTTGTCAGAAGTCCTGCTTCTTTCAGGTCTTTGATAATCTCCTTTCTTGCTTCTTTTATTTTCATTCCTTTATATTTTCCCGCAATAGGCAACATCTCTCCGTTTTCGGATATTGCAATTTTTATCGGAAGGTTGTAAGCTTTTTGCCATTCCATATCTGTCTGATCCCCAAATGTGCAGCACATAACAATACCTGTTCCTTTTTTCATATCTACTCTTTTGTCTTCGAGAATTGGGACTTCAAAATCCATCAATGGAACTTTTGCTTTTTTTCCCTGATATTTTTTGTATCTTTTGTCTTCGGGATGATAAAAAACCGCAACACATGCAGGAAGCAATTCAGGACGTGTTGTCGCAATTTTCAAATCTTCTTTTCCTGTTTTGAAAAGTATATCGTTAAAAAAAGAATCAATTTCTTTATCCTGAACTTCAACCTGTGCTACCCCTGTTCTGCATTCAGGACACCACATTGCAGGCGCGTCTTTTCGGTACATTCTGTTTTTTTTGTATAAATCAAGAAAAGACCACTGCGCAACTTTTCTTGAATTGTCGTCGATGGTAGAATATTTCATATTCCAGTCGCAGCTTATCCCGATATTTTTCCAGTCTTGTATAAATTTTGGGATTTCCTCTTTTAAAAATTCCATACATAATTTAATGAATTCTTTTCTGGGCATATCTTTTGCATGAACTCCTTTGCTTTTTTCAACAAGCCTTTCAGTCGGAAGTCCGTTATCATCTGTTCCGAAAGGATAGAATACTTCATTTCCCATCATCCTTTTGAATCTTACAATAAAATCGCTCTGCGAATATGAAAATGCATGCCCGATGTGCATTCTTCCTGAAACAGTTGGAGGAGGCGTATCAACAGAATAAATTTTTTTCCTTGTTTTTTGGTTGAATTTGTAAATTCCTTCCTCTTCCCAGTATTTTTTCCATTTCTCTTCGATATCTTTCATAGGATTTGTTTCCTCAGCCATGAGATATTATATCAAGAAACTTTTAAATACCTTATCTTTGTAATCTTATAATGGCAGACAGCGGAATAAATGTCCCTTCAGGATTTGGCGGACTTGTAAAGTTCAAGGAAGAATATCAGAGTAAATTTAACCTTAAACCTGCGCATGTGGTTCTATTTGTTATTATGATAGTTGTTTTCAGAATAGCTTTGGGTATTTTTGTAAAATAGTATTAATTCTAAAATAGTAACAGGCTAAAGATTTTTAAACTGCTTCTTAATAGTTTCTTCATGGGACTTGAAGAAGATATTCAAAGACTTAAGGATACAGAAACTGGGCAAGTTGAAAAGACAATAAGAACAATTGAAGATTCCGTCTCTGAAAGACAAAAAATTGCAAGAGAACAGGAAGAGTTGATGACTCAATACCGGGAATTAATTAGACAAAAAGTTTCTACTGCGATTGACAATATTTTTCTGTTAAAAGACTATATCCCTAAACCGAGATGGAATAGTGAGGAAATACCTCCAAAAATACCCGAAGGTTATTCTGACCTGTCTTTAACACTTAATTCTTATCAAGAATATTATCTTTTCAGAATTTTATTTAAGAGAGATGATAAAATTGAAGGAATTTCTCTTTATCATCATGATTATTCCTTCTTTTGGGATAAAATTTCTTTTGGGAAGAAATGGAGGAAGTATTTATCTGTGATAAACGGCAAATCTTCTCCTGAATTTTCTGAAAAATTTGCTGTTAGGATTATAGAAGAATTAGTTAACAATTCTGACGTATTATCTTCTTTAATGTATAAACTAATTAATGCCCCTGAAGAAATAAGAACTTCTAATTTAAAAGAGACTGAAAAAAAGAAAAGAAAAAAAGATGAAATTAGTTCTGAAATTGAAAAACTAAATTCAGTTAAAGTTGTTAGTTTCTAATGAAACAATCAATAATCGAGCTTGACCATAAAGGAGTTCTTCCAAGGGTTAGAGAAAATGAAACTCATTTTTATGAAAGGGGAAATAGATTTTTAGATACGGCTTATGAATTTAAAGCGAAAAGAAAAAATCAAATAGAAGTTTCGTCTGAACTTGATGATTTTGAAAAGCATTTTTTGACTTATCCTGACTGGGTTTCATGTTCTTATGCTAAACTTCCTTGGAGTAGAAAAATGGTAACTGGGGGGACAACATCTGTTAAAAGATATAAAAATCAAGGAATTCCAATTGTTTCAGTAAATGAAATTCTTTCTTATGAACTCTTTAATCATAGTTACAAAGAGATATTTAGACATGAATTAATCCACTCAGTGAGAACAAGGTTGGGGGAGAATAGAGCAATTAAACTGTATTCCCCTTTTTTTATGAATAAAATTGGGCTTACTCATGAAGCATTTGCTTATTCGCTTGATTTTGGAGAAAGATACCCATTAACTAAAGCTCCCAAAGAGATTAGGGATTATTTTATTCTTTTTGCATCATTTTCTTATTCAATTTTCAATTTTTTTAATAGGAATATTTCCTCCGGTTTTGAGCTTGGATTTATTGGATTGCTGTATCTCAATTTTCTTTTATCCCAGAAAAAATCCTTTTCTGATTCTAAAAAAATGTATAACCTCCTTGAACAAATTAGGGAGGAAGAGCATTCTGAATGCAATCCGAGATTGAATTATTCTTTATTGAGAATGACTAATTCTGAAGTTCTTGATTTTTCTAGATTTAGGGATTCTGGAAGAAAAAATATTGAAGATTTTGTCAAGAGCAAAATTGAAGATAATTTGAGATTCAGAATTATAGCGGAAAGGTTAGGATAATTTAAAAAACAAAAATACTATGAAATAAAATGATTCCGGGAATTAATCCAAAACAAATGCAGGCAGTTATGAAGCAGATGGGGATAAACCAAACTGAAATTTCTTCTTCAAGAGTTATAATCGAGAAAGAGGATGGCGGTAAAATTGTTATCAACAACCCTTCTGTTGTAAAGATAAAAATGCAGGGGCAGGAATCTTTCCAGATTTCCGGTGATGTTTCCGAAGAAGAGGGGGAAAAGTTTTCTGAAGAAGATGTTAAGACCGTTATGGAAAAAACAGGCGCTTCAAAAAAAGAAGCAGAAAAAGCTCTTGAAGAAACCGGCGATTTGGCTGATGCAATTATGAAATTAAGCTAATTTTATTCTTAGATAAAATAGCAAAAATTTCTTTCAGAAATTTTTGAAATAAATACCGCTCTGCGCCAGACTTCGTCAGGGCGCTCCGTCAAGAAAAATTGTTAATTGAGATAAATTTTAATGCAAGGTTCAACTAAAGAACACCTAATCGATTTTCTTTAATATGTTTTTCCCTTTAAGATATTGTTCATGACTGATTTTCAAATACTGTTTAAAAAAGAGGTGATAGAAACCCCTTTTTAAAGAAAGATATATATACTCCAGCATCGTAGTAAATTTTACTTCTAAGGGGTGTGAGGTTTTATGGAAGAAATAATTCAGGAAAAAATCAGCGCAGACCATCTGCTATATGTCAGTTTAAAATACACGAAGACGTGTGATGTAATTATGAATCTGATTCTACGATGGAGAAAAATGATTGAAACCAGCATCGAAACAATTCTCGAATATGCCAAGAAAAAAAAGAAAATTTCTTCAGTCCCAACAAATCCTGTCGGACAGATAAATGCTATCAGAGAACTTTTCAAGAAAGACAAGGAATTTTTGGAAGTTATTGATCTTTATGAAATGTTTAGAAAAATAAAAGAGCTGAGGACGGAAAGAATCGGCGAGTTCAGAAAAAATGTTGAACTCAGAATTTTCTATCAGGGAAAAGAAATAAACGTAAATCTTGAAAAATTAAAGGAATATGCTGATTTGCTAGAAAAATTTATAAGTAAGGTTAAGCAATTTCTTTCTACATAGACTTCATTAAAATGAAACGAATAATTGTAATAACTTCTGGAAAGGGTGGAGTAGGCAAAACTACTACTGCAATAAATTTAGGCGCGGCAATTAATTATTTTGGCAAGGATGTTCTTGTTATCGACGGTAATTTAACGACCCCAAATGTGGGTATTCATCTTAACTCTCCTGAAGTGCCTATCAGTTTAAATCATGTTTTGCAGGGCAAGGCAGATGCATTTGAAGCAGTTTACGAACATGAATCCGGGGTTAAAATAATGCCTTCTTCTCTTTCAATAAAAGAACTTGCAAAAATAAAACCAGAAAAAATCAAAGATTTTAAGGATGATTTCAAAAAAATCTCTGAATATATAATTGTTGACAGCGCTGCAGGTCTTGGCAACGAGGCTATTTCGGTTATTGGTATGGCTGATGATTTGATTGTTGTCACAAATCCTGAAATGCCTGCTTTGACAGACGCATTAAAAGCTATAAAAATTGCAGAGCAGATGAAGAAGCCAATTATGGGTGTGATTGTTACAAGAGTAAAAAAGAATGATATCGAAATGCAGCCAGAAACTGTAAAGGAGATGCTTGAAGCTCCAATTTTGGGCATGGTTCCAGAAGATATTTCTGTGCAGGAATCATTGAGCCTGAAAGATGCCGTTGTTCATACTCACCCCAAAAGCAATGCATCAAGGGCTTACAAAGAAATTGCAGCTAAATTGCTGAATGTTCAATACAATTCTAAAAAAGACAAGGAACATCTTTGGGAAAAAGTTTTCAGGAAGAGAAAAAAGAAATAAAATGGAAACTCTTTATCTCCTGCCGATGGATTCTCTTCTCCGCAAGGATTTAGATACTTTTTTGCTTAAAGAAGAACATTTAAGGCGATTAGACCAAGTTCCGCCTCTTCTCCCCAGTGTATTCCGGAGAGAAATTAGGCTTTATAACGACAGGCATACTAAACAACTTTATTTTATAATAAATGACAGAAATGAAGATTCAAGTGAGATGAAAACTCTTTCTATTTCTTCACAAGATTTGGAAGAAAAATATTCTTTATTGGCTTAAATCTAAATTATACAATGCTTGTATCTGACCTGCAGTTAATGCTCTGTTGAAAATCATTGCATCTTCTATCTGCCCATTGAAACATCTTCCGGGGTCATCTGTGCAGCCTATTCTCAACGGACCGTTTAGCGTTGCTGCCGGTTGTCCATAACTAATTGATTCTGTGTCTGCAAATGCCCCATTCATATAAAATTTGACTGTTGTTCCTCCGTCATAAGTAAATGCAACCTGATTCCATTGATTAATGTTGGCAGGAGTTCCTGCTTGGTACGCATCATTACACCAAAATGCCATTGAAAGTCTGCCACTATTTTGAATAGACAACATTGAACCTTCCCCATAGCATCCCATTGTTCCATAAGCTATTATTCCATTATAAGAAGGGTCCGGGTAACCTGCAGGTTTAATCCAAACCAACATCGTTCTGGGAGAATTTCCTAAAGGCAAATTGTTAACTGAACTTGCACGAATATATTTGTAGGTTCCGTCAAAACTTGCTGCCTGTCCTGCTCTTCCCTGAACAAAACTTAAACTTCCTACTATTGTTCCTGGATTATTTCCAAATTCATCACTTGCATCTCCATTCAATCTCCACCATGAAACTCCCCCAAGATTTTGAATTATGTCTTTAGCTAAAAATATCTTTGAATCAACTTTGCTGCCAATCTGGTCTGTTCCCCCGGAATTTAAAACAGGAGCAATGTCAATTTCTTTAACAATTGAAACCTGCCCTAAATCGGAAGGAGAGAAAGTAAATGTCTGGCTTCCTAATTCCTGAATTGAAGTGCTTTCTTTTACTACCTGGCTATTTGTTCCGTCGGAAAAAACAAAATCTACTCCTGTCAACTCTCCCTGCCCGGCGCCCCTTGAGACTGTCACCTGATAATTCCCGCTTGAGTCAACTAAAACCTTATCAATTTTTAAATCTAAAAATAAAGTTCCGAACTGAAAACTTGCCTGTTGGGTTCCCGATTTCAAAATATTAGAAACAACAACCCAAACAACGCCGATGGCAACAAGAGAGAGAACAATTATTATTAATGTGACGACAATATCTGACAAACCTTTTTTGTTTATCCTCTTTTTATTATTCATAATTTTAATAATCTTTGTGGGTTTAAAATTTTATCCAATCTTAGACCCATTTTCAATTTCTTTTTCGGGAGCAATTAAAACAACTTTTGAATGGTCTTCATTTGATGCGGCTAAAAGCATACCTTGGCTTTCAACTCCTTTTAATTTCCTGGGTTTCAAATTTGAGAAATAAATTATTTTTTTATTCATCAATTCTTTTTTTGTATAAAATGCTTTTATTCCCGCGCAGATTGTTCTCCCGCCCAATTCCCCGACGTCAATTTTTAATTTCCATAATTTGTCTGCATTTTCAATTTCTTCAACATTAATAATTTCTGCAACCCGCAAATCAATTTTTTCCCAGTCTGAAAATTCCGCAATGTTTTGTATTCCTTCCATTTTATTTAACTTCTATTTTTTTGAATAGAACTTCTTCTTTTTTAATTTTTACTTTGTCATTTAAGGGCTTATTTATATTTTCATATTTTATCTCAAATCCAAATTGCTTTGCAATTTTTTCAGCTGATTCGGGAATGAACGGGGAAATTAAAATTGCGATTGCTTTTATGGAATCTGCAAGTTCATAAAGAACTTTTTTATCATGAGTTTCCCACGGTTTTTTTGCCTGAATATATTCATTGCAGGAATCAATAAAAGAAAAAATTTCATTCAGTGCCTTATCTATTTTCAATTCATTGAAATTTTTTTCAATCTCTATTAGTAAAGCATTAAGTAATTCATTTAGACTATTGGGATGATAATCTTTTTTATTGGTATGAGGGTAAATAATTCCCCAATTATATATTTTTTCAGAGATATCAATCGCTTTGGTATTAATTATTATACCTCTTGTCAAAAAACCTTTTTCTTTTTTTAAATCCGTAATAATCTCATTAGGTAATTTTTTTAATTCTGTTTTTTCCAAACCATATTTTTCTATAAGGGCTGCAACTCTTGAAACTAAATTTCCTAATTTGTCTGCAAGTTCATTATTGTATCTTTCAATTAATGCTTTCTCTGAAAAATCCCCGTCTTCCCCGAAAGGAGTTTCCCTGAATAAAAAATATCTCACTGCATCAACTCCGGCTATTGAAATTAATTCGTCGACGTTTATTACTTTCCCCCGTGATTTTGAAATTTTTTCGTTGTTGAAAGTCCACCAGCCATGTGCGAAAACTTTCTTTGGAAGTTCAATTTCTGCAGACAATAGCATCGCAGGCCAGATTACAGAATGGAACCACAAAATATCTTTTCCGACAAGATGAACATCGGCAGGCCAGAATCCATCTGCCCCGGAATAATAATTTAACAATGCATCAAACCAGACATAACAAACATGTTTCTTGTCGAATGGAAGCTGAATTCCCCAATCAAAACTTGTTCTTGAAATGCTTAAATCTTCCAAACCTTCTTTTACCCTGTTTATTATTTCTTTCTTCCTGAAATCTGGAGAAATAAAATCAGGATTTTTTTTATAAAATTCAAGAAGTTTTTTTTGGTATTTACTTAATCTGAAAAAATAACTAGGTTCTTTTAATTTTTCGATTTTTGTTTTATGTATCGGGCAGCATCCCTCTTCTAAGTCTTTTTCAGTGTAATATGCTTCACATCCGGTGCAATAATAACCTTCATACTCTCCGAGGTAAATCTCTTTTTTATCATAAACTTTCTGTAAAATTTCCTGCACTACTTTTTCATGATCTTTATCTGTCGTTCTTATAAACCGGTCATAATTTATTCCTAATTTTTTCCAGGCATCTTTAAATTTTGGGATTAATTCATCCACGAACTCTTTTGGAGTTTTTCCTTTCTTTTCTGCTGTATCCTGAATTTTTTTTCCATGTTCATCTGTCCCAGTGAGAAATCTTACTTTTTCCCCGGATAATTTATGCCATCTTGCAATCACATCTGCAGCTACAGTTGTATATGCATGTCCTATATGGGGGATATCATTGGGATAATAAATTGGTGTCGTGATGTAAAATTTTTTCATTAGAATACCACCCCAATAAAGTTTTTATATTTTTATAAATAGATATTTTTAAAATCAGGCTTGATCCTAATTTAAAGGGAAATTCGAGCGAAAATAAATCGGAGGTATTAGGAACCTTTGGTTCTTAGTGTCGTCGCATGCGCGGTTAGTTTATCGGCAGAATATAAGATTCCCAATCTTGTGGGCCGGGTTCAATTCCCGGATCGCGCATTTTATGGATATTCCCTACCAAAATTATTTAAATGGATTTAATCTTAATTTATTAGGGTTTTATACAATTTAAAATGTTTATCAAAAAGAAAAAATGCGAAAAATGCGGAAATAAAATCGATGAAAAATATAGCTTTTGCCCGTATTGCGGAGACAGAAAAGATTCTGAAAATGAAGCGGATTTTGGCATGTTAGGTAAAAATGATTTTATACCCTTGGCAAATGAGATGAAACTCCCTTTTGGATTTAATGCTCTCTTTAATTCCCTTGTAAAAAATCTCAGCAAAGAATTTGAAGACCAGATGAAACAAGAGCTTTCACAGGGAAAGGAGAAAAAAGTAAAACGTGACGGAATAAGCATAAGCATTTCTACTTTTGGAAATGGCGCCCCTAAAATAAAAGTCGCACCGATGGGAAATTCTAATATAAAACCTGAAAAAGAGTCTGAAAAAGCAGCGAAAAAAGCATTTACCAAAGAGAAAATTAAAAAATTTTCAGAACTGAAAAGAGAGGAACCAAAGACAAGCATAAGACGGCTGTCAAATAAATTAGTTTATGAAATTGAAATGCCCGGTGTTAAATCCATTGAAGATATTTCTATCACTAAACTTGAAAGCAGCATAGAGATAAAAGCAATAGGGAAAGAGAAAGCTTATACTAAGGTTATCCCGATAAATCTCCCAATAAAAAATTATGGTCTTTCTGACGGAAAATTAGTTCTCGAATTAGGTATCAAAAATTAAAATGAATTCTGCCTCTAAACTTTTAAAAAAATGGAGGTTTTATTTTAAATGCATATAGGAATAATTCTCGACGGAAACAGAAGGTTTGCAAAGAAAAATAAACAACAGCCATGGAAAGGGCATGAAGAAGGCGCAAAAAATGTTGAGGCTCTTCTTAATTGGTGCAAGGAGCTTGATATAAAAGAGATTACCCTTTATGCCTTTTCAGTTGAAAATTTCAAACGTTCAAAGGAAGAAGTTAATTTTCTTATGAAATTATTTGAGAAAGAATTTTCAAGACTTGGAAAAGATAGGAGAATAAAAGAAAATAAAATAAAAATAAAATTTATAGGCGAAAGAAAATTGCTGAATAAAAAACTTCAGGAAATAATGAAAGAGCTCGAAGAAAAAACAAAAGATTATGATAATTACCAGATAAATTTTGCAGTTGCATATGGGGGAAGACAGGAAATTCTTGCTGCAGTTAAAAAACTTTTAAGAGAAAGAAAACAAATTAACGAGGAGAATTTCAAAAAAAGTTTATGGCTTGAAGATGATGTTGACTTAATAATAAGGACTGGCGGAGAGAGAAGGACAAGCAATTTCCTTCCATGGCAATCTGTTTATAGTGAATGGATTTTCTTTGATAAAATGTGGCCTGAGTTTACAAAAGAAGATTTGAAAAATGCAATTGAAGAGTTTGAAAATAGAGAAAGAAGATTTGGTAAATAAAGACAACTAATCGTTTTCTTTATCAAACTTTCCTTTGAGAGAGGGTTAAGCCTAATAACAATAATCGGTCTTCTTATCAACATCTCCCTTGAGAGAGGGTTAAGCCTAATAATTTTTTAAAAAATTTGCAAAAAAATTCTATGAATTTTTTTGATTGATTGCTCCGCGCCAACTTTGTTAAGGCACTTCGCTGGAAATTAATTATTGGAGAAAAATTTAGGGGGTGTTATGTTTGTAGTGCATTTTAAAAAAGAGGTGATAAATGAACGACGCCTCCCGACCTCTCTTGTTGTGTGGTTTTTCTTTTAGAAAAAGTGCGAGTGGAATCCCGCCCATTCTGCACAGAAATGCAGAAAGAAAAACTAACGTGTAAAAGAAAACTAAATTTCCGACACTCGCGAGATCGCTGTTCAAATCTAGAAATAAATCCAATCTTCGATTGGAAGATGAGGCTGCACAGATTTGAACTGTGGACCCCTGCCTTGCTGAAGTCAAACGAACTCGGCAAACCAAACTTGTTTGAGTCTATCAGAGCAGTGCTCTAACCTGGCTGAGCTACAGCCTCCTCATTGCTTATCAAAAATTGATGAAAGGAAGTTATTTAAAAGTTATCATCTTTATTTTAATTCATGGTTAATGCTTTTTTTGCAGGTGATGTATGGAAATATTTACTCGGAGCAATTATGGGTTCTTTCCTTCCTACTCCGATGGACCCAATTCATTTTTATGTTCAAAACTGGCTTTATAGACATAAACAGAAGAAATGGAAATTTGAACTTATCGAGATTCTTGACTGGTATTTCCTTACTGTTTTCTGGTATATTTTCTTAGTTATTCTTGCAATTCTATTGTCCTTTGACCGTCTTAATCAGATTAATCAGGTGACTATAATGCTTACTGTTATTGGCGTAGGTTCTTTAGTAAGTATAATCTGGAGATTCCTGATAAAAAAGAAATACAGAAAAGTTCCACCTCATGCTGGTTTTTTCCATAACCCCCATTATTGATAACCCCAACCTTTAAAAATAGACTTTTTCTAAATAAATCATGGCTAATGGGTTATATCACTTTATAAGAGAAGCCTGGAAAAAACCAGATGTAGAAACTCTTAGGAAAAGAATGATTGAATGGAGACATGGAGAAGTTTTTACTAAAGTTGAAAAACCTTTGAGATTAGACAGGGCCAGGGCACTTGGATATAAAGATAAAACAGGATTTATTGTAGTTAGAGTAAGAATAAAGAGAGGGGGGCACAAAAGACCAAGACCCAATGCTGGAAGAAGAAGCGTAAGAATGCATACTAACAAAAATTTGAAGATGAATTACAAATGGATTGCAGAACAAAGAGCCGCAAAGAAATTTACAAATCTTGAAGTTTTAAACTCTTATCAAATCGGAAAAGACGGAATAAATTATTTTTATGAAGTTATTCTTGTTGACCCTCAAAGACCAGAGATTCAAAACGACAAGACTGTTAATTGGGTTTGCAGACCTGAAAATAAAAAAAGAGCATTGAGAGGATTGACTTCTGCTGCGAAGAAATCAAGAGGATTAAGAAGTTAATGAGAACAGTTGATTCTTTAACAAAAGGAGATTACATCGCATTTGGATTTAATTATAATGGCGGAGAGCCGAATGAAATAGTTATTGATAACATAACCGAAGTTTACAAAGATGAAGTTTTAGTTCATTTTCTTTATGGGTTAAAAAGTTTGGCAAAATTAATAAAAAAATCCTATATTCTTGCAATAGGAAATAATGAATCTGGCGAGGGAGAAATAAAAGGCTGGGATGGGAAATATGATATTCTTAATCAAAAAGAGATTGATGAAATTTTAGCGAGATAATTAGAGTATAACATAACTTTATATTTTCTATTCTCTTCTATTTTATATGAGTTTTTCCTCGGAATTGGCATTGATGGAAGTAAGCAAGTTGGAACGAATATTGAAGAAAGGCTTAGAGACCAATAATAAATCAATTATCCAATTTTTGAGAAGAGAAGTTTATCCTACTTATTTGGAGAATATTCAGGAAACTAATGGGGCCTATGAAGAAGACGAAGATATAAAGAATGGTTACGATTAATTTGAATGATACCTTGCAAAAGTTCCATCTTTTTCGAATATTCTGTCTTCAGGGATTATTCCTCTTAGTTCTTCCTGCACTCTTTCTTGAATTCTAGTTTCTTCTTCATACTCTAAATTAAGGCCAGTTAAATAATGGCCGATTCCCCAGTGAACTTTGTCTCCTTCACATATTTTATCATTGATAGATCTAATTTTTGCATGACCATTCCCACTCTGAAAAATATAGTTATTTATCTCATCAACTATTTTTTTTAAGTTTGGTTTTTCAACTTTTAATTCTTCTACAATCACTGAAAGAATGTGCCCAATGGGCGTCTGGACTTCACTAACATAATGAGAATTAAATTTTCTCATTGCATTACTTTCGGGGGTTAATTTGTGTTTATTCATGGTTTTTTGATAAAATCTGATTATTTAAATTTACCTCATCTAAAATTATTTAAACTTGTTTTTTTATTATATATTATGCTAAAGGGGAGTGAAACTGCTAAAAATTTATTGAAGGCATTTGCCGGCGAAAGTCAGGCGAGAAATCGTTATACCTATTTTGCTTCTGTTGCCAAGAAAGAAGGTTTTGAACAAATTTCAGGAATATTCCAGGAAACTGCTGATAATGAAAAAGAGCATGCACAGATTTTTTTTGAATACTTAGAAAAATTAGGCGGCGAGCTTTTGGGGATTACTGCCGAATATCCTGCAGGAAAAATAGGAACAACAAAAGAAAATCTTTTTGCAGCTGCCGAGGGGGAAAAATTAGAGTGGGGAAAACTTTATCCTGAATTTGAAAAAATTGCGAGACAGGAAGGATTTAAGGAAATTGCAGATTCTTTCAGAGAAATTGCAGAAGTTGAGGAGAAACATGAGAAGAGATACAGAAAATTATTGGAGAATCTTAAATCAGGAAAAGTTTTTAAGAGAGAAAAGATTGTAAGATGGAAGTGCAGAAACTGCGGATATATTCACGAGGGAAAAGAAGCTCCCAAGAGTTGCCCTGCATGCAAGCATCCTCAGGCTTATTATGAATTATTTGAGGAGACATACTAATGACAAAAAAAAGAGAAATTTACAAATGTGAAGTTTGCGGAAACATAATTGAAGTTATCCACGACGGAGTCGGGACTTTGGTATGCTGCGGACAGCCTATGAAATTAATGGAAGAAAAAAATAAAGACGTCGGAAGTGAAAAACATGTTCCTGTTATTGAAGAAAATAAAGAAGGAGTAAATGTGAAAGTTGGCTCTGTTCCTCATCCCATGACCGAAGAACATCATATTGAATGGATTGAAATCTCCACTGAAAAAGGAGAATCAAGAAAATTTTTGAAACCTGGTGAGTCTCCTGAAATTTCATTCCCTCTAAAAAATAAAAAGGTTAAATCAAGAGGGTATTGCAATATTCACGGACTTTGGAAAAGCAAATAAATTAAAAAGTTATTTTTCTTAATTATTTTTATGAATTATCTTTACCAAGAGGGAATATCAAATCCTCCTTTCGTCCCCGCCCGCCTGCCCCAGAGGAAAATTTTTTTATCTATAAATTTATTTATTAAAAAAGAATTAATAAGAGGAATATTTTTGGCATGAGGTATTTGAAATTAGCAGAACTTTATGAATCTCTTTCTTCAACAACAAAACGCCTGGAGAAAACTGATATTCTTTCTAAATTTTTGAAAGAACTTTCTGAATCTGACCGTGATGTTTTGTATTTACTGCTGGGAGATATTTATCCAGAATATAATGAGAAAAAAATTGGAATAAGCAATCAGCTTGTGATTAAAGCAATTTCAAAAGCCACCGGAGTCAATAGTGATAAAGTTGTTTCTGAATGGAAATCTATCGGAGATTTGGGCAAAGTTGCTGAAAAACTTACAAAAAATAAAAAACAGATAACTTTGCAAAGCCATATATTAACAACTGAAAAAGTTTTGGAAAATATGCGAAAACTTCCTGAACTTGAAGGGAAAGGGACAGTCGACAAAAAAATTTCTCTGATAACTGAACTGCTTACTTCTGCTTCACCTGTGGAATCTCTTTACATAGTCAGAACATTAATTGGGGATTTGAGAATAGGAATCAAGGAAAGCACAATACGAGATGCGATGTTAAACGCTTTTTTCGAAGGCAGAAAAGAATTCGCTGAAAAAATTCAGGATGCAATCAATAAAACAAATGATTTGGCTGAAGTTTTTGATATCGTTAAGAAAAGAAAAATTGGAGAGTTAAGCAAACTGAAAGTTGAAATCGGCAAACCGATTAAAGTAATGCTTGCACAAAAAGCAAAGACTATAAAAGAAGGATTTGAAATCGTCGGTAAACCTGCGGCTTTAGAATATAAATATGACGGATTCAGATTGTTAATTCATAAAAAAGGAAATGATGTTGCGTTGTTCACGAGGAGACTTGAGAATGTAACAAAACAATTTCCTGAAGTTGTTGATTATATAAAAAAATATGTCAAGGGAGATTCTTTTATTCTTGATTCTGAAGCAGTTGGTTTTGACAGCAAGACAAAAGAATACAAGCCCTTTCAAAGCATCAGCCAGCGAATAAAAAGAAAATATGACATTGAAAAAATTCAGAACGAACTTCCTGTTGAATTAAATATTTTCGATATCCTTTTTTATAACGGAAAATCTTTATTGGAAGAATCATTTGCGAAGAGAAGCAAACTTGTCAGAGAAATAGTAAAAAATCAGCCTTACAAAATAATTTCCTCCAAACAAATAATTACCGACGATGAAAAGAAGGCCGAAGCATTTTACAAACAGGCGCTGAAAGATAATCAGGAAGGAGTAATGATGAAAAATCTTGATGCTCCTTATGATCCCGGAAAGAGAGTCGGCAATATGATTAAAATAAAGCCCGAAGAAAGAGATTTTGATTTGGTAATTACCGGAGGAGAATATGGGACCGGAAAACGTTCGGGATGGATTTCAAGTTTTATTCTTTCCTGCAGAAGCGGAGATAAATTTTTAGAGATAGGAAAAGTGGGAACCGGGTTTAAGGAAAAAAAGGATGAAGGTGTTTCTTTTGAGGAATTAACTGAGAAAATAAAACCTTTAATTACCGAGGAGAAAGGGAAAGAAGTGAAAATAAAACCGAAGATTGTTGTTGCAGTTACATATCAGGAAATTCAGAAATCTCCGACCTATTCTTCAGGTTTTGCATTGAGATTTCCGAGATTTACCGCACTTCGCCCTGACAAGCCATTGTCTGAAATAACGTCGCTGAAAGAAGTTGAAAAGGATTTTGAGAACCAAAAACGAAACTGGCAGTACGGATAAGGCTTTTAAATAGCTTTATAAAGGAATTTTTCTAATTATATTCATGGCTACTTCAGCAAGCAATTACAAAATTCAAAATATCGTCGCTACTGCTTCTCTTGGGAAACCTGTTCCACTGACTAAATTGGCAAGAACACAGCCGAATACTGAATATAATCCTGAAACTTTTCCAGGCTTAGTTTTGAGAATTAAAGAACCAAAGTCAGCTGTTCTTGTTTTCTCTTCGGGAAATTTAGTCTGCACAGGGACGAAATCAATCCTTCAGGTAAGACAGGTTATTGATGCGGTTATAAAACAACTGAAAAAAATAAATGTTAAAATTACCACTAAACCAAAAATAACTGTTCAGAATATTGTGGCTTCAGGGACAATCAATTTAAAATTGAACCTTAATTTTTTGGCTTTAGAAATGCAAAATACAGAATATGAACCTGAACAATTCCCCGGTTTAGTTTACAAATTAATTGAACCAAATGCAACATTCCTTCTTTTCAGCAACGGGAAACTTGTCTGCACAGGAACAAAAAATAAGGAACAGCTTGAAAACAGCATGACTCAGCTTCTGAAAAATGTTAAGGAAGCTTTGAAAAATTACCAGCAATAAGTCTATTTTTTTCTGCAATAAAATTTAAAAATAATTATTACTAATTTTTTTTAATGAATAAAAAAGGGGTTGTGATTTTTTTCTTACTCTTCTCTATGACTTACTTTTGCTCATCCGGAAGCGCTGATACATATACCAATTCAAGTTTAACAGTTTCAGTTAATATTTCCCAGCCAACTGCGATGATAGAAATTTTTCCGAATAATATTAATCTTGGGGAAACAACTGCAGGTTACGAAACTATTTCAAAAAATATCACTATTAAAAATGTCGGGGATTTAGACTTAAAACTGAGCCCGATTTTAGAAGAAAATGCAGATAAAATCTTTGATTATCTCGAATTTGCTACAGATGATGATTGTTCTACCTGGCATAATGTTACTTATTATCGCAGTCATAATTTGACTTCTTCGACTTTAAATCCCCCAACCACTTACAGGGGAGGAGATGGTGATCAATATAATTCCTGCATTAAACTTGATTTGACGGATTACCCTGATACAATAACCAGTGGATTAAACCTTTCAACAAACTTAATTCTCTGGGTCATGCCTGCATGAATCTAAATTTTTAAATATTAATTCAAAAAACTGATTAGATGAAAAAAATATTTTTCTTCGCTTTTATTTTAATAATTTTTTTCCTTCACTTTTTTTCTGCATTAACTCTTGGTATTTCCCCAGGAACAATAAAAATTTCTGAAAAAACAAATGAAATCGTCTGCAGGAATTTTACCCTTTTGGGAGATGATTACCGCATTTTCAACGGGGAAATAAAATGGAGCAATGAAAACAGCAAAAATTTGATTGATTATAAAATTTCCTCGGACAGCCTTGGGATTTATCCGCAGATTCCTTCAGAAATAAAATCAGGAACTTATCCCATCTGCATTTCTTCAAAAAACAGCGGGAATTATTATGGTGCTTTGATGTACAAATTAAATAATTCTTCATATGGAATTGGAGCATGGATTGAACTGAATGTCAACGGAGAAAAATTTTTATCTTTAACAGGAAAAACAACAGACGAAATTTCATACGGAAAAATTTTTTATTTCCTTCCATTGTTATTAATTGTAATTTTAATTTTTCTCCTCAGAAAACTGAAAAAGAAAACAGAATTCAATTAATTTTCTTAAAATAATAAAAATATTTAAAAACCCTTCATTCTTATATTCGATATGGTGAATAAAAAGGGGTTAAAAAAGACTAGTTTGTCTAATAAAGCTATTTACTTTTTAATTACTTTGGGAATTATTGCATTAGTTGCAGCAGGAGTTTATGCAGCTGTTCCAAATCCGGGACATTCTGCGGCTCAAATTGATTTTAGTGCAGGTGTTAATCAGGAATTATTTTCTACATGTGACGCTTCAACCTGCCCAGGTTCCTCTTCAACTTATGGACAGACAAAATTAGAAATGTGGGGTTTATACAATCCAACTGGTCAAATTTATATTGAACCTAAAACAGGAACACAACTTTTGATTGCACCTACTGACTGGAGCAAGAATTTGCTTACCAGTATAAATGGAAATGTTGCAATAGGCGGAAATCTTTCTGCTAATTACATATCAGGCACTGCTTTTCTTTATACTTCAGACAGATCATTAAAAACTAACATCAGTGAACTTCAGGATGCATTATCTAAAGTAGAGCAACTTCAGGGAGTTTCATTTAACTGGAAATCCGACGGAAGAGCAGATGTGGGTTTAATTGCTCAAGATGTTGAAAAAGTTTATCCTCAATTAGTTTCAACCAATGAAGTTACCGGATTAAAATCTGTTGAATATGGAAATCTCGTCGGAGTTTTGGTTGAAGCTATAAAAGAGCAACAAAAAGAAATTGATGATTTAAAGGTTAAATGCGGATAAAATGAACAATCAAAAAATACTGCCTGTTTTAGTTATCAGCTTTGTATTCTTATTTTTTTTAGTTCCTTTGGCTATATCTCCTGCTGCTGGAGTTACTCCTGGGTCTAATGTTGATAAGTCAACTTCAACTTCAACTACTACAACTTCAGTTACATCTATATTAGCTCCTGTAACAGTTTATCAGGACTGTAGTTATGGGGGATATTCGGTTGGATTATATCCGGGAGCTTATTCTCTCAGTCAGTTGCAGGCTTTGGGAATAAAAGATAATGATTTATCTTCAATTAAAGTTAGTTCAGGTTATACTGTTGAGTTATATTCGGATGATAATTTTCAGGGAAATCTCCTGACTTTATCTTCCAATGATGATTGTTTTGTCAATAATAATTTTAATGATGTAACTTCTTCAATAGTTGTTACTCCCAATTCTGATGTGCATCTCCCAATTCACGGTTCTGGTTTTAGAACTGAAGCTCAATGTCAAAAAGCAGGAATTCGAGGGCTTTGTTATGAACTCAAACCACAGGATTATTCTAATAAAATTATGATGAATTCTGTTTGTTACCAACTGCATAATTCTAACCCTAACAATGATTATTTTATTCCTCTTGGGAGTTCAGGAGAATTTCTTGCTGCTATAACATTTGCTCCGAATGTGTCTCATTCACCTTGTGATATTCAGGTTTCAGGATGCACAAAATGCGCAGATGAGGGGGGAACCTGTAATATTCCTTCAGGAACATGGTTTGTTTCATACGGCGCGAATAATAATTTTAATACAATAGTTGCTACTTCTCCTTCTGCTCCATGTAATAATAATTTTTTTGGAGACCCAACTCCCGGAACAGTTAAAGCATGTTATTTGGGAGCTGGTTGCTACAATCCCTCTTCTTCACAAACTGGAGGAACAAATTCCCCTCATGGAGCTATCCTTCCTGCTGTTAGTACTACTACCCCTAGTTATGGTTATGTAAATCCTTACGGGGGTCAGCCTACACCAGGATTTATTCCGACTCCAATTTCTGAATTACCCTCTGTCGGCTTAATTGACCCTATTCTACCTTCTGCTACACCAACTATCGCCCTAACTCCTTTGGTTATTCCATCCTACACCCCGCCACAAGTAGTTACTGTCTATACTCCAATAGTTAATCAAGGTTGTACTTCTGGACCAGGATGTAATGCTGCACCAGGTTCTACAGGTATTTCATCAACTCCAGCAACTTCCACCACTCCATCAACTACTACGACTACCACGACTACCACGACTACCACGACTACTACAAGTCCTACTACAGTTTCATCCCCTCTATATCTGGTAGCAACAGGTACTAATCCTGATGGAACCATACAATATACTTCAGTTGATGCAACTACATATGCTTCTTTAAATAGTCAGGCTGGTGCTTCATTAGGGGGGGTTGTCCTTCCAGCTATCACTGTTCCAACTAGTTACGAATCCAATTTAATCTCTTCTGCTACTACTACCCCAACCACACCTGATCCTACGGTAAGTGTTGGTACTGGAAAGAAAGGAAACGGGGGAATTCAATATAGTCAAGCTTATGTTGTTGGAGTGCAAGCTTGTTTCTTAGCTGGAACTAAAGTATTAATGGCAGATGGCAGTTTGAAAAATATTGAAGATGTAAAAGTAGGGGATAAAGTTGTAAGTTATAATGAATTAACTAAGAAACAAGTAATTTCAAGGGTTTCAAAGACATTTGAACATAATCCTTATGAAATGGGAAATTACTATCTATTAATTAATGGATATTTGGAAGTAACTCCTAATCATCCAATAATTGTTAATGGTCATCTTACTGAAATCGGAAATGCTAAAGTTGGTGATTATTTAATCAATTCTTCTGGAGAAAAGGTTATCATTACAAGTATTAAAAAAGTTTATGACCCCCAAATTACTTATAATCTGGAAATAGATAATTATCATTATTATTATGCAGATAATATTTTAGTGCATAATAAATTATAAACTATCAAAAAGGAGGTAAAAAATGAATCAAAAAGGTGAAGCTGAATTTATTCCAAATGCATTCGTAAAAGTTGTATTAATCCTTATGATAGCTTTTGCTTTTATTTGGGGAGTTACAGGAATGACTGTCGGAATATTTTTGGCTAGTTTTACACAGCTTTTCAATGATGTGGCTGTTGCAAGAGTTGTTGATGTTATAATGGGATTAGCAACTGCTTTGGTAGCAGTTTTGTTATTTATCAGAGTTTTAAAAAGAGATTAAATTTTTTTTATTTTTATAATCTCTTTTATCTTTCTTTAATATTATAGAAATCAATATAAACAGGTTGTTATTTTTTTAAATATGGGATTCGGGGAAGATAGAGAGTTTGATAATTTTGCTTCAGAAATCGGCGAGGATGAGCGATTTCGCGGAGGTGAGGACAGTGATATGCAAGCGGAGTCTGGAACTGGGAGAGTTGAAAGTTCTGAACCTGTTTCAAAACAGAATTATTCTTCTGATTATAATAAAAATAAAGGGGAATCTTCAAAGAGAGAAGAATTATTAATTGAAGCAAAAAAATTTTTCGATTTCTACAAAAAAGAAATGGGGAAATCAGTCAGAAAGGGTTCTAATGTTGTTAGTTTGGATTTTATTAACCTCACAGAATTTTCAAACAGACTTTCTGAGGAAATAATATCAAATCCTGAGGAAACTCTGGAGCTTATTGAATTAGCTGTTGAAGAGACAGGAATGATACATAATGCGAGAGTCAGATTAGTTAATGTTCCTAAGTCGCTTGAGATGAAAGTGAGAAACATTCGTTCCAGAAACTTAAACGAGATGATTGTAATTGAGGGAATAATAAGACAGGCTTCTGACGTACGTCCTCAGGTTGTAAATGCCAAATTTGAATGCCCTTCGTGCGGAACAGTAATGTCTGTCCTGCAAATCGAAAAAAAATTCAGGGAACCTTCAAGATGCTCATGCGGAAGAAGAGCAGGATTTAAATTATTAAGCAAAGAAATGGTTGATACTCAGAGATTAGTTGTCGAAGAAGCACCTGAATCTTTAACAGGAGGAGAACAGCCTAAGAGGATGAATGTTTTTGTAAAAGAAGATTTAGTTGAACCGAAGATGGAAGAGAAAACGACTCCCGGAAGCAGAATAAAAGTTATCGGGGTTTTGAAAGAAGTTCCCATCCCACTTCAGACAGGAGGTTTGTCAACGAGGTTCGAATTGGCTGTTGAAGCAAATAATGTTATTCCTATGGAAGAAACTTTTGAAGAACTTGATATTACTGACGAAGATGAAAGGCAAATTATGGAACTTTCCCAGGACCCTATGCTTTTTGAAAATCTGGCGAGAAGCGTAACACCAAGTATCTGGGGATATGAAGAAATAAAAAAATCTTTAGTCCTGCAATTATTCAGCGGTGTTCAAAAAACACATAAAGACGGACAGAAAAACAGAGGAGACATTCACATTCTTCTTATAGGAGATCCCGGAGTAGCGAAGTCGGTTACTTTAGGATTTATGGCTAATATTTCTCCCAAAGGAAGGTATGTCGTCGGAAAATCTGCATCAGGCGCAGGACTTACTGCCACTGTTGTAAGAGATGAATATCTTAAAGGATGGAGTCTTGAGGCCGGAGCGATGGTATTGGCGCACAAAGGGTTAGTCTGCGTTGATGAACTTGAAAAAATGGATCCTAATGACAGAAGCGCGATGCACGAAGCGATGGAACAGCAGACAGTAACAATTTCAAAAGCTAATGTACAGGCGAGCCTGAAAGCAGAAACTAGTGTTCTTGCTGCAGCAAATCCTAAATTCGGACGTTTCGATCCTTCACAGCCTATTGCACAGCAAATTGATTTGCCCCCAACGTTGATTAACAGATTTGATATAATATTTACTTTAAGGGATATCCCTGACAGAATGAAGGACGAACAGATTGCAGAACATGTTCTGCATGAACACCGACAGGAAGGTGAAGGCATGCTTATCCCGCGAGAATTATTCAGAAAATATGTTGCTTATGCAAAACAGAGAATAAGACCTGAATTATCTGATGAAGCAATAAAAGAAATAAAAGAATTTTATGTTGAACTCAGAAACAAGCCTATTGCATCCGAAGGAGGACTGCGTCCTATTCCTATTTCCGCCAGACAGCTGCAGGCATTAATCAGAATGTCCGAAGCATGCGCTAAAATGAGACTGAGCAAAAAAGTAACCGGAGAAGATGCCCGAAAAGCAATCGAACTCATGAAATATTATCTGATGCAGGTTGGTTATGATTATGAATCAAAAACTTTTGATATCGACAGAATTTCAGGCAAATTTTCTGCATCACAAAGAGGAAAAATTCTCGGCGTCAGAGACATAATTCTTGAATTAGAAAATCGGATAGGCAAAATGATTCCAATAGAAGAAATTGAAAAAGAGCTTGAAGGGAAAATGGATTCATTGGAAATTGAAGAATCGATTAACAGACTCAGTTCACAGGGGGAAATTTTCAGCCCGAAGAGAGGTTATGTTCAGAGAACAAATTAATTCATAAATCTTTAAAAACTCTTTTTATTTTTTTCAATTATTAAAAGAGAAAATGGTCGATGAACAATACAAACGAAATGTTGCATACAAATTAAGAATTGGGGAACTTCTTCTAGGTAAACCTATTCTTGATGCGGAAAAATTTTCTTTTCTTGAGCTAAGAGACAAAAAAGTTGTAAGAGTTAATATCATCGGAAACATAATTGATAAGTATGAAAGTGACGGTGAAAGAAAATACATTTTTTTTACATTAGACGACGGAAGCGGGCAGATTAAGTTAAAATGCTTTGGAGACGATGCAGGAAAATTCAGAGAAATTACCCAGGGTCAGACTGTCCTGGTAATTGGTGTTTTGAGAAATTTTAACAATGAAACTTACATTTCCCCTGAAATAATAAAACCCCAGGATGCAAAATATTTGCTCATAAGAAAACTTGAAATTGAAAAAGAAAACAGCAGGAATATGAAACCTTTAGCAAAGGAGCAGATTGTCGCACTTAAAGATAAAATACTGGATATAATAAAAGAATCAGAGAAAGATGGGGGGATTGAAATGGATAAGATAATAATGGATTTGAGAGAAGTTTCACCTGACATAATAAATTCTGAAATAAAAAGATTATTGGAAGAGGGAATAATCTTTGAACCAAGACCCGGAAAGATTAGGTGGCTGGGATGAAATTTCTGATATAAATTAAAATTTTATCTTTCTACGATTTCGCTCATTTCCCCTCCCGCCCACCCAAAGAGGAATTAATTTCTATTCGCGAAATCGCTTGGCTTCGCTAGAAGATAAGTTAATGAGAAAAAAATTTAATTTTTATCTCAGCTTTTTTAACGCCAAATAAACTGCTGCGATTATCAGCATCGTGAAAGTAATTATTATATACAATTTATTATCAAAATTTTTTACTGCTGATTCAATCACTAAAAATGCTCCTGCAGGCAGAGTTATTATCTGAATTAATAATTCCGAGACAAATAATCCGATTACAATTAAAACAAAACCTATTGCTGCATAAATGAAAAAAGTATTTCTGTTATAAACCTGATTTGCATTTTCGAATTGGCTATTGCATTGATTACATTCTTTTAATGAGACTGAACATCCTTGGTCATTATAATTGTAAATTGGAATTCCATTTTCTCTTGTGCAATTGTTTACTTCTTCCTGCAGTTCAGGAGAAATAGTGCAGTTTAAACATTGATTTGCCCCCAGTTTTACCGGATAAGAATTTGCCATTGCTCCGCAGAAATCATTATATTTTGGCTCTTCATAAAAATAGGTAACGATTAAATTAAACAAAGTGATAAGCATGATTGATATAAAAACTCCGAGGATAATCGTCAATGCTAATTTTCTTCCGGATATTTTTTCTTTTTTTGTCCTCTTTTGCATATAATATAATCGTCAAATAATTTTATAAAGCTATCTTGTTCTTTTTAAATATGGATTATGAACAATTATTAAATGAAGCTTACGGAAAAGTAAAAAAAACAGAGAATTCCGGGGAAAGATTTGAAATTCCGAAAATAGAAGGGCATTTTGAAGGAAAGAAAACTATTCTTACTAATTTCTATCAGGTTGCATCTTTTTTGAGAAGAAATCCCGAGCATTTTCAGAAATTTTTACTTAGAGAGCTTGCAGTTTCAGGACAGAAAGAAGGCGACAGACTTGTTCTGAATATGACTGTTCCAAGTTCGAAGATAAATCAGAAAATTGAACAGTATGTAAAAGAATTTGTTCTGTGCCAGCAATGCGGAAAACCTGATACCGAGCTTGTAAAAGAAGACAGATTGTCTTTTGTAAAATGCATGGCGTGCGGAGCAAAACATTCTGTCCGTAGCAAGATTTAATGTTTTTCAATAATCTCCAGAAGTAGATTAGAGCAAAACATTCTGTTAGAAGTAAAATATAATCGTCGTAACCTTTAAAAGTGATATTAATCTTTATTGATTAACAGATTCATAGAATTTGGATAATTAAAACTTGGAGGTAAAAATGGTAGAAGCTTATTGCGTTAAGTGCAAGAAAACAGTGCAGATGAAAGACGGAAAAGAAAGCAAAACTGCAAGAGGGACAACAATGATGAAAGGAAAATGCCCCGTATGCGGAACAACTGTCTGCAGAATGATGGGTAAGAAATAAATTTATTAATTCTTTTATTTTTATTTTTTTATGGTATTTATTAAGATAATGAAGTCGCAGAGAGATATGGTTTCTGTTTGCGATAATGATTTGATCGGAAAAAAATTTGAAGAGGGAAAATTGCAGCTTGATGTCAGGGAGAATTTTTTTCTTGGTGAAGATGTTGATGATAAAAAAGCGGTTGATATAATTAAAAAAATGTCTAAGGAAGATGCGACATTTTATATTGTCGGGGAAAATTCGGTCAGACTTTCCTTGGAAGCGGGCATAATAATTGAAGAAGGAATAGTGAGAATCCAGGGAATTCCTGTTGTTTTAGTTCTATTGTGATTTTAGTTTATTATTTACTTCTTATTTGCATCTGTTCCCTGTCCAGCTCGCGACCTCGTTCATTTATTCCCGCCCTAAGAGGAATTAATTTCTATTCGTGAAAATTCTCTTTTTGAAGAAAATAATCTGTGCTCGCTTCAGAATCGCTTGCAAATTAATTGAAATTTTTTCTGTCTTCTAACAAGGAAAAATTTCCTATGAAAATTGTTAATGTCGAAAGAGATTAATGCAGAGTTCAATTGTTAAAACGGCTTATTCTACTAAAAAAGAGGGGATAATAAAGTGAGCGTCAGCGAGCAATATAAAATGTTAAACAAATTTGTATTCTTGAAATTATTTTAATAATTTTTTGAAAATCAGAAAATCCTTAGTTTTATAAACACATTTTACCGAGAATAAGTATGACAGACGAAGAATTTGAAGATTTTAATGAAGATGGAAATAATGAAGGCAATGAAAATCAGCCTGTTACACGGGCTCCATTACCGAGAGGAGACAGACAGGTAATTGGAATTATTGAACAAAGATTCGGGGGGAATAAAATGATGGTTAATTGCCTCGACGGCAAAATACGAAACTGCCGTGTTCCCGGGAGATTAAAAAGGGCATTATGGCTTCGTCCAAAAGATGTTGTTCTTGTTGAATTGTGGGAATTAGACAAAAATAAAGGAGATATAATTTTGAAATACAAACCGAATCAAATTGAATGGCTTAAGAGAAACGGCTATTTAAAAACTGAAAATTCTGAATTCTAAAAATTTAAAATCTTAAAACTCTTTAATAAAATCATGAAAACTATAATTGTTGATAACTCTTCTAAAATTACTGAGAACAAAACCAAACTGGAAAAAATGCTAAACCTAAAAATTATTCCGAAAGGAAATGAAATCATCATAGAGGGAAATGCTGAAGATGAATACATCGGGGAGATGATTATTGATGCTTTGAATTTTGGATTTCCTCTTTCGTCTGCATTCTTAATAAAGACTGAAGATTTTATGTTTGAAACTTTGAGCATAAAAAATTACACTCACAGGAAAGATTTAGACCGAATCCGTGCGAGGATAATCGGCAGCAGCGGAAGAACTTTCAGGACTTTAAGCGAATTGACTGAATGTTTTTTCCAGATAAAAAATAATGAAGTCGGGATAATCGGCTCTCCCGAACTTATTAAAAATGCCCATGATGCGGTTGTTTCAATAATTCAGGGAAGCAAACAGGCGAATGTTTACGCTTTCCTTGAAAAGCACAAAGCTCAGCCTATTTTAGACTTGGGATTAAAAGAACAAAAAAAGAAAAAATCCACTAAAAAAGTTAAAGAATAACCTTTAAATAATCGAAAAAATTTTTCTAATTGTGTCTCGTTAGCTCACTGGGTTTCTTTGAGAAGAAAGAAACTACAATGGTAGAAATGCTTAATGCATTCATTCGCTAACTAGGTCATAATGTCTCGTTAGCTCAGTTGGTAGAGCACCTGACTGTTAATCAGGGGGTCATAGGTTCGAGTCCTATACGAGACGCTTTATGAGACTGATTGATTTGATGAAAAAAAGAAAAGAGAAAGAATTGGAATTAGTCTGTGCTAATCCCGAATGTAAAAGACCTATAAGGATAGGAAAAGTAGCTTGGATGGGAGATAACGAATTTTATCATCCTCGTTGTGTTGAATATGCTATTGCACTAAAAGCATTTACTTCCAATAAAATTGTTTCTGGAGAAATTTATTACTTGTCAAGAGAACAAGCGTTAATAGTAAAATCAAAATTAGATGCCCAAGAAATTAATAATTAAACCTGTCCTGTTTCATTGAACTTAGCCATCATTTTTTCTATGATAACCTGTGGTGCAAATCCCTTTCTACTGCAAGCTTTCACAAAGTCGTCATAGATATTTTGTGCTATGTTATAATCAAGTTTCCTTTTTCTTGGATCTGGTGGATATGTTGCCATAACGAATTAAGAAAAGTTTAATTTATAAATTTAATCCAACTAAAATAATCATGCCAAGACTAAAAAAACAGCCGCTTATTTTTCAGGAGAAACTGAAAATTCCAAAGGAATTTTTGAAATTCGCGACGCCGCGAGATGTTGCAAATTACCGCGCTGAAAAATTAAAATGCAATTTATTAGTTGAGCTCGGAGCAGGAATCGGAGCACAGACAATTGCTTTTTCAAGAAAATGCAAAAAAGTAATTGCAGTTGAGCTTGACAAAAGCAGGGCAAAAATATTAAGTGACAACATAAAAAAATTGAGGATAAATAATGTTGAAGTCATAAACGGAGACGCGCTAAATAAAAGTGTAATACAAAAAATATCAAAGGAATCTCCTGATATAATCTTCTTTGACACTGAAAGACCAGAAGAGTCTGAAAGAACTTTGGATAAAATTAAACCACCTGTTGTGGAAATTTTAAAATTTTATCTTCCCATGGCAAAAAAAATTGCAATCGAAATTCCTCCTTATACAAAAGGGCTTGAAGAATTGAGAAAAAAATTTGATTTTGAAGAGGAATTTATCTCATTAAAAGAGCAATTAAACAGGCTTACATTATATTTTTATGAATTGAAAACCTGCGAAAAATCTGCTATTGCTCTTCCTTCAAAAGAGAAAATTATTCAATCTGATAAGAAAATAAACTCCCAAAAAATTAATTCTGCAAAAAATTTCAAATATCTTTATTCTATTGATCCGACGATTATTCTTTCAGGGCTTATTGATGAACTTGCATCTAAATTAAATGCTTCTGTTTTAGAATTAAACAAGCCTCTTCTATTTTCAGATAATGAGAAGAAATCTTATTTTATCTCCCCTTATAGAATCATAAAAATTTGCAGAAACAATGAAAAAGAAATTCTTTCTGAATTAAAAAAAATCGGCGCAGGGAAAGCAATTTTGCGATATACTGTTGACCCAAAAGATTATTGGAAAATAAGAAATTTCTATGAGAAACAGCTTGAGGGGAAAAAAGAAATTAATTTATTTATGAATGAAAAAAATAATGAAGCTATTTTGTGTGAGAAAATTTAATTATTGATTCTTGATACAACTCATCCCAACCCCCCGAGGAAGAATTTGCAAAAAATTCTTTCAAAATTTTTTGAGATAAATGAAATTTTTCCTGTCTTCGAAGACTGGAAACAGGAATTTTCCGTCGCACACTCACTTCGTTCGCGTGAAGAAAAAATTTCCAATGAGAATTTGTTATTGCCGTAAAAATCCATGAAGATTAGAAAATTTACAAATGCTATCGAAAAAGAGGTGATAATAAAAGCGAGCATCAGCGAGTAATAAATGTCCAAAACATTTTTATAATTCCTTTTCATTGATAATTTATGGAATTAGATTCAGCAATTCAAAAGAGAAAAAGCGTCAGGAAATTTAATCTGAAAAAAAAACCTGACTGGAGAACTATTATTGAGTGCATCGATTCTGCGCGTTTTGCGCCAATGGCAGGAAATAATTATACCTTAAAATTTATTCTTATTGATGATGAAGAAAAGATAAAAGAAATAACTGAATCATGTCATCAAAATTTTGTGTCTGAATCAAAATACGTTGTTGTTGCATGTTCTGACCCTTCAAGGACTGTTAATTTGTTCGGGGAGGCTGGAAAGGTTTATTCAAGACAACAGGCAGGGGCGGCAATAGAAAATTTTCTTCTTAAAATAACTGAATCGGGATTATCTACCTGCTGGGTAGGGAAATTTGTTGAAGAACAGGTAAAAAAAGTATTAGGCATTCCTGAAAATGTTAATATTGAAGCAATATTCCCTATAGGTTATAATGCGGAAACGCTAAGAACAAGAGTAGCTAAAATTGATCTTAACAGAATTTTATATTTCAATTCTTACGGCAATGTAAAAATGAAAAAAATTCATTCAACAGAATAATTTATAAATCAATTGATTTCTTCCTTTTTATGATAAATAAACAACTTGAAAATGATGTTCTGAAAAGAGCTGTGCAAAGGTTCAGGAAAACCAATCTCGACAGAATTGAAACTTTGTCAGAACATAATGCGCTTTTTGAGTTAACCAGTTATTCTTTGAAAATCAAGGATTTTACCCTGAGATTGAGTTATTCTAAACAGTTGAGTAATCACCATGAAATTTGTGAACTTTCTCTTAATGCTCCGGATGGATATTCTACTGATTATTTTAACAGTCTTAATCAGGATTATTCCCCTCTTTTAATGGAAACTTATTTTAATTTAAGAAGAAGATTTGCTGAACAAGCTGAGCAGGAAGAAATAAAAAATATAAAAGAAAATGAAAAAAAATTAAGGTGGCTTAAAAGAGTTCTATAAAAATTCAAAATTAGTTTATAAAAAATAAAAGGGAAAATAAAAATAAAATAATACCCTATTTATCTCCAAACTTCGATTCCTAAGTCAGACATTTCTTTTGTTGGAGCTCTGCCCTGTGATGAAGATGAGAATTCATCTAAATCTTTACCAAGGACGTATGGAGATTTAACACCAGTCATTATTGTTATGACTCTGACTTTTCCGTTGAAGTCTTTGCTGATTCTTGCCCCAATAATTACATTTGCTTCCGGGTTCAAGTTTTCAGAAACAATTCTTCCGATTAAGTCGAATTCTTCCAATTTCAAATCCGGTCCGCATGTTACATGTATCAAAGCACCAGTAGCCCCTTTGTAATCCACGTCAAGTAGAGGATGTGTAAGAGCCTGCTGAACAGCTTCCATAACTTTGTTCTGTGTGTCTGCTTCTCCGATTCCGATAACTGCAACTCCGCCATCTTTCATTATGGCTGAAACATCTGCATAATCTAGATTAATCAAGCTTGGTAATGTGATTGTCTCAACAATTCCCTTGACCATTGTACTTATTAATTCATTAGCAACAGCAAATGCCTGTTCAATTGGCAATTGTCCTGCAATGTCAACAAGTCTGTTATTGTCAAGAACGATTGTTGTATCTGTAACATCTCTTAACTCCTGCAATCCGAATTCAGCTTTGTCAATTCTTGCTCTTTCAGATTCGAAAGGCATTGTGACAACCCCTATAACAACTGCTCCTGATTCTTTGGCAATTTGAGCAATTACCGGAGAAGAGCCTGTTCCTGTTCCGCCGCCCATTCCTGCAACGACGAAAACCATATCTGCACCGCCAACAGCTTTCTTAAGTTCAGCTAAAGCTTCTTTTGCTGCTTCTCTTCCTTTTTGTGGCATACCACCGCATCCCAATCCTCTTGTCAATTCTTTCCCTATAAGAATTTTCTCGTCAGATTTTGAAACGCTAAGGTGAAGAGCATCAGTGTTAACTGCATAAACAGTTGCTCCGCTGATTCCTTTGTTGAAAAGCCAGGTGATTGCATTACAACCCATTCCTCCAGCACCAACTACTTTTATGTTAGCTTTTCCAGCTTTCAATTCATCGAAGTTGATACTGTGTGTGCTTGCGTTATCTATTGCTTCTTTTGCAAAATCTAATACCATCTTTTGTTTTTTCCTCCTTTGTATCTTGTATAATTTATTTGCTAAGCAAATTGGAAATGTATCTTTTTTCAACGAAATGTTTAAATATTTGATACACTTCCGACTAATTAACTAGAAAAAGCCTCATCGGCGAAATATTAATTTAATCTATTTGACGTTTAAATTAATATTAAAGAAATGAGGCTCTTTTTATTTTTAAATAATTATAATTCTTAAAGAGTGGTTAATTTATTTAGAGGAAAATAAAATCTATTCATTTGATAATATAAATTATTATAAAGGAAATTAATAGTTAAAAAATATGAGCGAACAATATGAGAAGACTTTGGAAGCAATAACGACTTTTGAGAACTATCTCCAAGGGAATAAACCAGAAAATGTTGCTAAAGCAATTTGGAATTTAGATTATTATTTAGATAATCCAAAAGAATTTTCAGAAGAGGAATCTTTAAAGATTGACCGAGGATTAGCAAGATTGGCTTTTCGTTATATAGCTAAAGGTTTATCTAAAAAATAAATTATTTTTTTGTTTTTAATCATTAAAATTCCCGCCCACCCCCGAGGGAAAAATGTTAATAGAGAAAATTTAACGCTAATTATGAGTATTAGTAATAAAAGGATTACAGTTAGTTTATCTTAATCATTCCATCTTTTCTGAATTGGATTTTTTCTTTTCTAAACTTTCATAGTAGAGATATGCTCCCATCATTCCCCCCGCTATAAAACCCACAAGGGTATATTTTTCTTGACTAATATTTAATGTTCCAGGTGTATAAAGATTGTAAGCCAGGAATCCTCCTGCAACTGAACCAATTACCGCTGATGAAATTCCTTTAAGTATTTTAATTAATTTTGACTCTCTTGCCATTCAAATTATTATTAATTTTGGTTTAAAAATTTATAATTTTATTCCATCATTCCCGCCCAACTCGAGCCCCCCTCGTTGCATTTAAATTTTTTTCCGGCACTCGTGAAAACTCTCGCCTCCCCGAAGGAAAAGTTTTTTTATTTGCGAAATTTTTGAAGGAAGTTATCTTTTAAAAAGAAGAGAAAAAATTATAAATTATTTTTCTTATTTCTACCATTGTAGACTCTTTCTTCCTCAAAGAACCCCACTTGTAACAATTACTTCATTGTTCTCTACGAGAATGGTGTCTTCTGCCTGAGCAACTTTGCTTTTTGAAATTTCCACTAACTGGGGATATTGATATAAATTTCCATTTTCTTCCAGCTGTCTTAAAGAAAATAAAGCCTTAACGCCTAATTTTTTTACGAGCCATCTTGAACAGAACGGTAAAGTTTTGTATTCTTCAATTATAAAATTCAAAACTTTTCTTGCCTCAGGATTTCTTACATTTTTATCATTTGTTAATTGATAAATTCCGGAGGGTTTTCCCTCATGAATTTTCCCGCTGCCTTTTGTTGTGAAAGGTTCGATTGCGTACAATCCTTCTGGCAGTTTTTCTGAATTTTTATTCGTAATATTAAGAATTGCAAGTCCTGCATGAAGGTCATATTCATCCATTTCATGTCCTGTGAGATTTATTATCGGCGAAGCCCCGTAAGATTCAATGGTTTCCTGAATTGCTTTCCCTATTTCTCCGAGAGAACTTTTTTGTTTTGCCTTCTCGATTGCATTTTGCAATGCTTTTTCCGACGCTTCAATTAATTTTTTATTTTCCGGATTATTTTCCAAATCTAATGAAAAAGTGAAATCTGCAATCCATCCGTCAATGTGAACTCCCATATCCACTTTTATCAGACCTTCCGCTTTAGTTTCATCATTATAAGCAGGAGTATAATGTGCGGCAATTTCATTTATTGAAAGGTTAGTTGGAAAGGCAGGCTTGCCACCAAGCTCAATTATTTTTGCTTCTATTTTTTCTGCAATCTCCAAAAGAGGAACGTCCTTTTTTACAATTGTCCGAGCATATTCCCTGACAGTTTTCGCTATTTCCCCTGCTTTCAGAATTTTTTGTTTTTGTGAGAGATTCATCTTATTTTAAAAATTCCTGAGATTTAAAATATTTGTATTTCCCCCTTTTAATTTAAAAAATTTTTTTTCTCCAACATATATAAAATCCATTTCTTTTTGATTCAGACCGTATGCCTTCATCTTTTTCCACTATCCTTCTTTCTTCATTTCTGCAAATGTACCCTTTGTCTGAAATAAATGTGGATAAATTTTCATTATTAACTATCACTTCAACTTTTCCCGTATAAATTCCATCTTTTATTTCAGGAATATTTGCAGCAACTATACTTAATTCCAATCCCGGATGTTTTGGGTTCTCTATAAATTTTTGGATTATTCTTTTGTTATTCCTGCTGACAATTCCGACTTTCTTTATTCTTTCTTTCTGCATTAATTCTTCCCATTCCTGCCTTTGATGAAGCTTTAGGGCTATCTGATCAAGAACTTCTACCGGACAACCATGAAATAAGGAATAGAAATCTTTAACATCACCTGTTCTTTTATAACGAACATATGTGGAGATTATGTTCTTTAATAAAGAAATATCCGGTCTATTTCGCAGATAAGCAAAAACTTCACTATACGCACTTTCTTCACTAATTTCTGTTTTATCGAAATCACTTAATATTTCTGCTTCTCCGATTTTTGAATCTGAAAATTCCACCGGATGCAACTTTCTTATTGATTTAGTTTCTTTTATTAAACTCATAAAAATATGTATGCTCTAATCTTTATAAATCTTTCACTACTCTTTAGTTAAGATAATTTAACTGATTCTTTATATCTCAGCCTTCGGCTTTTAGGGATGAAATTTGAAATTTTGTTTTCCGAAATTTTCCCTGTTCCGAGGAAATCTCCTTTAAACTTTATTACAAAGAAACCTTTTTTTCCTGTTGTAATATTCAGGTCCTGCCCCATCATCCACTGCTCTGCCTGTTTTTCATCAAGCTCGAAAATATTTTTCGTTATCTGATTTTTTAGTAATTGGGTTCCTTCGATGCTTAATCTTAAATCATTGGTTTTTTCGTCAATTTTTGCAAAATAAACACCGACCCCCTCAACTCTTCCGAATCTATCCAAGGTCTGGATTTCTTTTTCTGAAATTCCTGCAGAAAACAAAATAATTCTTTCCTTGCCAAATTTAGCAATATTATCTTTTACTTCTTTTATTCCAAACTGCTCATTAAGCTGCTTAATGAATTTTTCTTTCTCGTTTTTATTTAATACTTTTATCGGTATCATTTTAATTTCCTTATCTTTGCAATGAAAAATCCCTCAGTATCAGCCAACTGAGGATAAACCCTGCAGGAATATTTTACATCTTCGGCGTATTCTTTCTCTTCCCACCTAACAATTCCAGGACTTGTTTTAAGAGGCAGTTCTATTTTTTCTACTTCAACATTAAAATTTTTCAGAGCGAAATCAACAATTTCTTCATCCTCTTCAGGTGCATGCGTGCATGTAGAATAAATTAATGTTCCGTTTGGTTTTAGAATTTCAATTGCTGATGAAATTAAAGATTTCTGCAGATTTGAAAGTTGTTTAATCGTATTTATATTCCACATTTCAAGAGTTCGCGGAGTGCTTCTTATTGTTCCCTCTCCTGAGCATGGGGCATCTAAAAGTATTTTGTCGAATAAGAAATTTTCATCCTTGAATCTTTTGCATAAAGCAATTCCGTCTTTTCTTGTGATTATTGTATTCATAACCCCGCATCTTTCAAGATTTGCCGCGAGAATTTTTATTCTTCCGAATTTAACTTCATTTGCAATCAGCAATCCTGAGTTTTGCATTCGTGCAGCGATTTGTGTCGTCTTGCTTCCAGGGGAAGCGCATAAATCAAGAACTCTTTCTTCTGGTTTTGGCTCTAAAACTAAAACAGGCAGCATGCTTGCAATTTCCTGAATGTAATAATATCCAAGCAAATGTTCAATTGAGCGCCCTAATTCTCCCGGCTCTAAGTCAATTAATTTGGATTTATTATTCTTCTCATCCCGCCCGCCCGCCCCCGACGGAATTTTATTATCATATTTACCTTCGACAATCATAATCTCAGGATATTTTTCAAAAGGAATTTTTATTTTCCATCCTTTTTCCTCTAATCTTTTTTTTAGATTTTCCGGGGAAATTTTAAGAGTATTGCATCTAAACGAACGAACAGGCTCGTGCTTCAGAATTTCCATATAAGCATCAAAATCTTTCCCAAGAAGTTCTTTCATTCTTTCAAGGAATAAAGGCTTTGGCTCGTAAGTTTTTTTAGGCATAATAAAAAGAGAAAATCTTAGTTTTTATGAGTTTGGATTAGTTCGAAATTTGCTTCCGTAGGAAAAATTGCAAAAAATTCTGAAAGAATTTTTTGAGATTGATTGAAATTTCATCTGCCTTCGGACAAGATGAAATTTCCGATGAAAAATTGTTAATGTCGGAAGAGAATTTTAACGCGGATTTTAACTAATAAAAAAGTTTTGTTCGGTTGAAAAAGAGGATTGAAAAAGCGAGCGTCAGCGAGCAAGGTCTATACTATTTTTTGGTTAGATATTTATGAGAGATTACCTTTTCGAAAAAGAACAATAACTCTTACTGCATACATTGCAATCATGATAACATTTTTTCCTAGTTCCCTCTTCTCCGAGAAAATTAGGTTTTTGTTTTTCGGGGTTTTTCAATTTTTTTAAAAATTGAGAGATTTCGTGCAGCAACATACATTAAATGAGCTCTCTCGGCATGAGATATTTCCCCCCTTTTTATTTTTTCATTCATATTTTCTAATTCTTCTTCGGTTAGTTCATATTTCTTATCTGAATTTCCCCTAAAATATTCACATAATGAAAATTCGCATTCTTGACATGAATTTGTCTTATAACATAATTCTCTAAGCCCCCTAACATTTTTTGGAATTTTTCTATCTACTCCATTTCTAAACTCTTCTGCCCACTCATCAATTTTTTCAGAGATAAATTTTCTTTCTTCTTCTTCATTCATTTGACTCATTCTTATTTGCTCTTTTTCTTTATCTTCTTCCTCTTTTCTTTTTCTTTTCGCTCTAACAGTTTCGTAAATTCCACTTGCGATATTTGTAATTATTTGAGTTCCTAAAACATATGGAATTAATTTTGAATTTGTGTAGATTAGGGATTTGTATCCAATAATACTCCCAGAGACTCCAATTACTGTTCCAATAAGTAACGGCCATCCTTTAACATCTCCAGCTTTATAAAAAAGGGTAGGGATTATAAACTGGCTTGTTAATCCATAACAAAATGATTTAATTCCTCCTATTTTTGATTTTCTTACTTTTGTTTCTAAACTTTGAGATTGAGTTATCTCCTTAACTTTTGCAGCTGCTTCTTCAACAAATCCTGCTCTTTTTTCTGCATCATAGCATTCAACACTTATCTGGGCAAGTTCTTCATCTCCGCAAAGATATTGCAATCCTGCAACAACGTCTGGTTTTGCATATTTTACATCGACAAATCCTTTCGGCATTTCATATTTTCTTCCAAGCATTCTGCTAAATATTGCATTTGCATCCTGTTCGCTATATTCTAATCTTGCTGTTAATTCTTGATTCATTTTAATTTTGATATTTTTAATCTATAATATGGGGTTCTGAATATTCATTACATTTATTTTTTTTTAAATAACCAGAAATAGACTTAACAATTTCATAACCTCCACTTACAATATTTGTAAATAGCTGAGTTGCAATTGCATATGGAATTAATTTGGGGTTTGTATTGGCTAAAATAAAATACATTCCAATAGTTTCCACTACTGCTCCAAAGGTAGTTAAGTTTTCAAAGGCTTCGGTGTCTTTAGCGGTAGACAATACTTTTTTGTACATGGTGGGAAATAAAAAAGTAATTCCAATAGTTGGATAAGTTATTGTTTTTAAAATTCCTCTCGCAACTTTTGGAGTCTCTTTCTTAAGAATTTGAGCTTCTAAACTCCTCTCTTTTTCTTTTTTAACTTTAGGAACAGGCAAATTTCCTTTTACTGGTTTCCTTGGAGTTAAATCTATCTCACTGTGATAAATATCTGTTGCAGTTTTTACTAACTTGCTTAATCCAATATCACTTAATCCTGCTTCTGGAAACTCTTCCAATCCGTATTCCCTTAACGCTTTCCCAATATAACTTTCGTCAATTCCTACTACTTGTTCTGCTAATGTTTCTTTAACACTTTGATAGTTGTGATTCATATTCCTTTGATAAATTCATTATTTTTAAACCTTATCTTTGTAACCCCTAAAGAATGGCAAATAACATAACATTTATATAGTATGATTGAAGAAAAATGCTATGGAAAACATGGAAACATTAGTTTATGCAAACAGAACATTGCCTAGAGAAAGTCCATTATACTCACAGGTACGAAGCATAAAAAAGATAATTTACGATTCTCCTTTGGTTCAGAGAATTATTTTTGAAAAAGGGGAAATTGTTTTGGATGCTTCAGGAAACCAGCTTAATATATACACAAGACAATATCTGCCAAACGGAACTTTTCAGGTAACAAGACAAATTCCAAAAAATATCGGAGGGAACAACCGTGTTGATTTGCTTAACCGAGCAAAAAGAGACATTGTTCAGAGAGTAACTGATTTGGAGATGAAGTCAAGAGATCAAATTATTGATTTTAAAATGAATGATTACCTTAATAAACATTGGGCAGAGAATGAGAAAAAATTGAGAGAAAAAATGGGTTCATTAAGCCCAGAAAAAATAGACTATCTTAAAAAATTAGCCAGTTCTCTTAAGGTTACTGAAGAATTTATTTCTTTGGCAGAAGAAGCAGTTTAAAACAAAGTTTTTTGCTTTTTGCTTTCTAAAATTGTATTTACATCCACGTTGAAAACCTGCATTATATTTTCAACTGCAGGAAGAATCTGATGCTTCAGATAATATTCAATGTTGTATTCTCCTTTTTCATCAGGAAGTTTTACTTTCTCGCGGATTAATTTTGTTTTTTCTTTTGTTTCAGCAATGTAATATTCAATAAGGCTTCCCATATCAACAGGCATCTCTTTATCAATCATTTTTTTGGCAGCAATGACGTGGGGGGAGATGGCTTTGTATTCGCTGATTGGTTTTTTCAGCTGTGTTTTTATTGTCATTTCTTTCAGCTCAACTTTTCTTTCTTTTACTTCCTTAACTATCTTTTTTATGTAATCAAATGCTTTCTTTTCATTTCCTTCTCCAAGAATTAATCTCAAAACTTTATTCTGTGTTTCTCTTGCAAGATTGCACCAGTCTCTTCGCACAGTTTCAAAGCCGCGGATTTTCAATTTGTCTTCATAATTTATCAGCGCATATTTTTTCTTTGCTCCAAATTCTCCTGTTCTTTTTGTAACCCAAATTCCCCTTTTGTAAAAATCTTCAAGTTCCAGTTCCATTATTCCTGGAAGTTCTGAGTTTAATTTTTTTAGGAATTTTTTCGCGTCTTCTTTTGTTCTTTTTCCAAGAAGAAATGCAATTGAATCTGTGTCAGAATAAATCGTTTTGTATCCTTCCTTGTCAATTTTGTCAATGATGTTTTTTATTGCTTCGCGTGCAAATGCTGCTGTTGCTGCGGCTGCTTCTTCGCAATAATATCTTGCCCCAAAAAATCCAAGGTAACCATAAGAAGCATTTGCTAAAAGTTTGAATGCGTTGCTCCTCGCTTTTTTTATTGCATCAGGCTTGATTTTTAATTCTTCCTTGTATTGCCTTCTTTTTTCTATAATTTCTTTTAGCATCTCCGGGAAAAACCCGCTTTTTTTGCTGAAATAAACTTTTTTATTTTCTATTTCTATGCTGTAGCTTTCTTTTTCGGGTTTTTCTAAAAATGTAGATTTTGACAGATTGTATGTGACAATTACACTTCCGTAACTGCTCGTGAAATCAAAAATTGCAATGTCTTCGTAAAGCCCGGGCTCAGGCTGGAATACGAACGCTCCTTCATATTTTCCTCTCTTCTGCCTCTCGCCAATCTCGTCGTAAGTCGGCCTTTTTTCAGGAATTTCGTTAAACTTGTCAAGATTATGGATTACATAATCCTCAACATTTGTTGACATGCCATTTCTGGAAACATCAAAAACCGGCTCGTGCATAATCCTTGTAAATTCCAAAAGGTCAGGCCAAATTTTTTCGAAAATTTTGTAAGTTAAAACTGAGTCATGAAGATTATACTCAAAATATTTTTCCCATTCATTTTCTTTTATCTTCGATGAATGCCTGAATTCAAAATCTTTTTTCGATTCCCCTAAAAATTCATGGGCAACTTCATTTAAAGACAAAGTTTCAGATGACATATACTGTGAATAAGCAGTTTCAATAAATCTCAGCAAATCGATGTGGGCAATTCCTTCAATTTTTGCAGTGGTCATTACTCCTCTTGAGAACTTCGGCTGGCTTCCATCAAGTCCAAGACTTAATTTAATCCTGTATTTTTCGGCTCTCGCTTTCAGATAAGGCATATCAAATCCGTCTGAAAAATATCCGACTAAAAAATCCGGTGAAATTTTTTTTACTGTTTCCACAAATTTTTCTATCAGCTCTGCTTCATCCTTGACATATTCAACATAAGGAAGAGGAATATTTTTCTTCCATGTTATAACTTTTTTGAAATTGTCTCCGACGAGAGAAACCATAAGAATTTCTCCATCGCCAATTTTTAATTCATCTGCTTCAATATCAAATGCAAGAACTTTTTTCTGAAACTCATCTTTTTTTAAGGGATTTATTGTTTTTACCTTTAAACATAAGTCCACATCAAGTGCATTTTCTATTCCTCCAAATTCCATCGCTTCTAAAGTTTCCCCGGAAATTTCATACCACAAAAGAGGATTTAATTTTTTTTCAATAATGTAATGAGTTATAAACCCAAGGTCATATCCTCTTCGTTTTTCAATTTCAGGCATGCCCATCTTATCTGCGATTCCGTGCAAATCCTTGTAATTTGTCGCAAATATTTTTATTGCCTTTACTTTTTTCCCAAGGAAATTTTTTTCATGAACTTCTGTCTTTTCAACTTTAGTTTTTCTTCCTTTCTCGTCCAGTTTTATTTTTTCTATTTTTTCCCTTAATTTTTCAATTTCTTTTTCTTTTACTCCCTCCTCTAAAATTGCCCAGAAATAAACATCACACGAATCTATCAGGCATACTCTTTTGCCGTTTTTGTCCCGTCCGATTATTTGTGCATAATTTCTTCCTTCAAAATCAAAATAATCATAACTTATCGGGATGAACTCTATTTTCATGATAATAAATAGTATCCGAATTATTTAAAGCTTAAGAGATAATTTATATAGTCTTTTTTAGTCATTTTTCGATGGAGTATTCATTGCCTATCTCAGAAAGGAAACTTCCAATCTCAGAGGATGTTGACTTTGAAAATGAATTTTTTGGTTATGACCCTGATCAGGATTCAAGCGGGGGAATAGGGATGGAATTAGTTGACCGGGCGATTTACCGGGCAAGAATAGAAAATCTTTCCCTTGAAGAATGGACAAGAATCCACAAGATGTATTATAAGATAAGAAGAGAGAAAGAGGAAAATCAATAAGATATTTATATTTCTTATACATTAATTTTATATGGGGCTAAGCATCAGAGAGATAATTCCGCGAAGAGAAATTGAGATTTCTGAATTAAAAGGCAAAGTAATCTGCGTTGATGCGTTTAACACAATTTATCAATTTCTTTCAAGCATAAGGCAGATTGACGGGACTCCGCTGATGGATAAGAAACAAAGAATTACAAGCCACCTTTCAGGAATTTTTTACAGGAATATAACTCTGCTCGAACATGGAATAAAATTAGTTTACGTCTTTGACGGAAAACCACCGGAGATGAAATACAAAACATTCAGGGAGAGAGAAGGAGTCAGAGAAATTGCCAAGGGAAGATATGAAGAAGCGAAGGGTGAGGAAGACATTGAAGGAATGAAAAGATACAGCAGTCAGTTAGTAAGAATTAACGATGAAATAATCAGAGAGAGCAAGGAGCTTCTGGAAGCTATGGGGATTGCAGTTGTTCAGGCTCCCGGAGAAGGCGAAGCACAGGCAGCACATTTGGCGAGGATACGCGAGGGAATTTTTGCAGCAGCAAGCCAGGATTATGACAGTTTGCTATTCGGAGCTCCAAGACTAATTCGAAATTTAACTCTTGCAAAAAAAAGAAAAACAATAAGCGGCTGGATGGAAGTCAAGCCAGAAATTATTGAACTTGAAAAAGTTTTGAATTATCTTGAAATAAATCTTGACCAGCTGATTTGCCTTGGAATTTTAGTCGGAACTGATTATAATCCAAAAGGAATTCCCGGAATAGGGCAGAAAAAAGCACTGCAAATTGTTAAACGATTTAAGCAGCCGATTTTAATTTTTGACAGCGTTAAAGAACAGATGAATAATCTTTCTGAAGAGGATAAATTTGACTGGAGAGTTATTTTTGAATTATTTCACAAGCCCGATGTTTCAAATTCTCTTTTTAAATTTACAAAAGTTAATGAGAAAAAGATAAGGGAAATTTTAGTTGAGGAACATGACTTTTCAGATGACAGAGTTCAGAAGCAGCTTGAACGATTAAGAGAAATTACAGAGAGAAACAAACAAATGGGGCTGGATAGCTGGTTCTAAGACGAACCTAATCGGTTCTTCTTAATAGCTTCTCCCTTTAAGATACTGCTCATGGCTGATGACGAACACCTAAACGGTTCTTCTTAATAGCTTTTCCCTTTGAGAGACTGCTCATGGCTGATGACGAACACCTAATCGGTTTCTTAACTCCCGACCATCCCTTGGGAAAATTGCAAAAATTTCTTTCAGAAATTTTTGAGATGAATTGCTCCGAAATCGCCATTCGGCAGATTTCTTCACTTAAAAAATAAATTAATGAGGAAAAATTTTAACACATTTGTTCATATAGTCTTTGCTGATACATATAATTTACAAAAAGAATTAATGAAATTTTTATTAAATTCCTGCGCCCTTATCTTTGTTCTTATCTTTTTTCATTTCCCATTTTCCTTTGGGAATCAAAAATCTTATTATTACTAAGGTTATTCCTACGACCAACAAAAGAGTTTCCGCATACACAAAGAAACTTGCAAATATTAAAGCTCCTCCGATGACTAAAAGTGAATTTTTTGCTAGTTTAATTATCGCAATAACTATCCCGCCAAGAATAACTAATGGAAGGATTGTCATAAGGGCATCTGAAGAAACCCCTAAATCATAAAGAAATCCTGATACATCAATTCCGTTTTTATTTACAAAATAAACTAACAGCAGAGAAATTGCTGCGGCAATAATTCCTGAGGTTGTTCTGTTTTCCTTGAAGAATTTATTTAATGAGAAAAATAACAATACAAAAGACACAATAAAAATTGCATATAATACCAAAGTTGATTCATCTATTTGATTTAACAAATCGCTTAATGTTGCTGCGCTTACAAAACTAATTGCAAGGAAAAAAATTAATATTCCTGTCAGCTCTTTTTTCATATCCAAAATAAAGAAACTGTTTATTTAAATTTTTGTTTATTCTAAATTATAAAAACATTTATAAATTAGGAAGGGTTATTTTCCTATTATGAAGAAAGTAAGTAAAAAGAGGCAGATTCATTCGGTTAAATCAAAAAGTTTTTCATCCTATCTTCGTAAATTTTTTCCTCTTCTTTTATTAATTGCAGTTATCGCTTTTATCACTGTAGTAAGTTTTGCTACTCATACCGGTGAAGTTATTTCGGGAAATGCTGATGCATTTTCTGGTTCTTCTTCAAGTCCGACGCTGGGTGCAGGAACAAGTTTTGTTTCTGATTTATTTACCCAATGGAGTGCAGGACAACTAGATATTAACATTGCTAAATATTTATTCTGGATTATGCTTACCGGTTTGATTTGGGGAGCATTAAGTTTTGCTAAGTTTCCTCCTTCAGGAGTATTCCAAGCTTTAATTGCAATTCCGGTTAGTTTTTTGGCTACTGCATATATCACTCCTTCTGAAGTTTTTACAATTTTAACAAGTTATGACGCATTAGGAATTACCCTTACTTTTATCATCCCTTTCATGATTATGCTGTTTGTTTCAGCAATGCTTTTATCCAATGAAAAAGTCAGACAAATGAGTGTTCCTAAAATTATGCTCGAAGTCTTTTTGTGGTTGTTTTTTCTTGTAGTCTTAATTTACAAATTAATATCTGGACTAGCTAGCGGTCAGATTCAATTAGGATTAACCTTACCAATTATAATAATGCTTGTAGTTTTCTTGGTGGTGTTATTAATTGTTATTTTCAACAGTAAGTTCAGAAATTGGATGTGGAGAATAGGCAATGATATAAGAAGAGCTCAGGCTGAAGCTGCGAGGGTTGAAGCTGAAGAAGCGATGAGAACTGCAAGAAGTGTTGAAGAATCGAGATAATTAGAATAATTTAATAATTCAATTTCTTTATTTCTTTTATGGCAATTCATTCATATGATTTACTTGGGAATATTGCGCTTGTGAAATTTCCTGAAGATTTTAAGCAGAAAGACAAGAAAAAATTTGCAGAGAAAATTTTGAAAGAGCAAAAAGGGATAAGGACCGTTCTTGAGAAAATTGGAAAAATAAAAGGAAGACTTAGAAAAATATCCACAAAATTTATTGCAGGAGAGAACACTAAAGAGGTTTTGTATAAGGAAAATGGATGTGTTTTCAGGTTTAATATAGACAAAACTTATTTTTCCCCGCGATTGAGCAATGAGAGAAAAGAAATAGCTTCTATGATAAAAAAAGATGAAACTGTTTTAGTAATGTTCGCTGGAGTTGCGCCGTTCTCAATTGTTATTGCAAAAAATTCCCCCGCAAAAAAAGTTTATTCAAATGAGATAAATCGCGAAGCGAATAAATATGCCGAGCTTAATATTAAATTAAATAAACTTAAAGATAAAGTTGAATTAGTTTCAGGAGACGCCAAGAAAATTTCCACTAAGTTAAAACAGAAGTTTGATGTTATTGTTATGCCGCGTCCGCAGCTGAAAGAAACTTTTTTGAGTGAAGCATTTAAATTATGCAAAAAAGGAACGAGAATTTATTATTACGATTTCTGCAAGGAAGATGAAATTGATGACGTGAAAGAAAAAATCTGGAGCGAGGCGAAAAAAGCAAAAAAAAGCATTAAACTCCTTGAGGTAAAACGCGCAGGTGAATTATCTCCCAGTAAGATAAGACTAAGAGTTGATTTTCAGATATTATAACTTGCAATTTCGCTAATCTACTCCCGCCCCCCCGCCCGAATGGAAAAAATTTTCTATTCGTGAAATCGCTCGCGCTCGAGTTTCCCTTTAAAATACTATTCAAGACTGATCCTTAATAAATTATTTAAATTTATTTTTTAGCTTAATTTTGTGGATTATGAAATTAAAGAGCTGACAAAAGAGGATTTAGAAAAAGATAAAAATGGTTTTCTTGAAACTCTTACAAATTTAAGCGAAGTAAAAAATTTGAATCTTGATGAACTGAAAAATATTTTTGGCATTATTAAATCTCATGGAGTGATTGTTTATATCGCTAAAACATCTGACGGGAAAATAATTGGGACAGCAAAATTGCTAATTGAACAAAAATTTACTCATGGGGGAGGAAAAGTCGGGCATCTTGAGGATGTTGCAGTTAGAAAAGGATATGAAGGAAACGGAATTGCAACTAAAATAATAAATGAAATTATCTTCCGTGCAAAAAAAGAAAAATGCTACAAATTAATTCTTGATTGCAATGATAACAACCTCGGTTTTTATAAAAAATTCGGATTTCATCTTCATGAACATTCTATGAGAGTTGATTTTGAAATTTTATAATATCTTTTTAAAAATATATTTTAATCCTACATTTAATTTATAAACTAATTATTTTTTTGTTAATTATGAGAAGTGATTATACCATTTCTGCAGAATCAGTAACTGAAGGACATCCAGACAAGCTTTGTGACAGACTTTCTGATGCTGTGCTTGATGATGTTTTAAGACAAGATAGAGACAGCCGAGTTGCATGTGAATGTTATGCTACAACAGGAATGATTTTGGTTGGAGGAGAAATTACCACGAAAGGTTACACTGATTTTCAAGAGCTTGCAAGAGGAGTTGCAAAAGGAATAGGATACACAAACCCTAATTACGGATTAGATTTTGAATCAATGGCAGTGCTGAACGTTGTTCATTCTCAATCCCCAGATATTTCTCAGGGAGTTTCACAAAGAGATGCTAAAGATCAGGGAGCAGGAGATCAGGGAATGATGTATGGTTATGCAAACAGGGATACTCCTGAATTAATGCCTATGCCGATTTATCTTGCGCATAGATTAGCAGAAAAACTTGCAGAAGTAAGAAAGTCAGGAGCCTTGGAGTTTTTACGTCCTGATGGAAAATCTCAGGTTACTGTGGTTTACAGAGACCATCAACCTGTTGCTTTGAAAAATTTCACCCTCGCTGCTCAACATGATGAAGATGTTTCTGATGAAAGATTAAGGGAGGGAATTATTGAAGAAGTTGTTAAAAAAGCAATTCCACAAAAATATTTAGCCACACTAAACCTTAATGACCCAACTCAATTTTTATTAAATGGAACAGGGAGATTTGTAATCGGCGGACCTCATGGAGATACTGGATTGACAGGAAGAAAAATAATTGTTGACAGTTATGGCGGATTTGTCGAGGGGAATCACGGTGGAGGTGCATTTTCAGGAAAAGATCCTTCTAAAGTTGATAGAAGCGGAGCTTATATGGCAAGACATATTGCAAAAAATATTGTTGCATCAGGATTAGCTGACAGATGTTTAGTTCAATTAGCATATACTATTGGAGTTGCTGAACCAAATAATCTAATGGTTGACAGTTACGGGACAGGAAAGATTGCTGACGAAGATTTAGAAAATTTAGTAAGAGAAAATTTTCCTTTAAGACCTGGATTAGCAATTGAATATTTGAAATTGAAAAATCCTATATTCTTTCCGACTTCAGCATATGGGCATTTTGGCAGAAAACCTTATGAAAAAGATGGATTAGAATATTTTACCTGGGAAAAAACTGACAAAGCAGAAGAATTAAGAGATTATGCAAAGACAATGTACGGACAAGGAAGTTTGATTTAAATTTTTTTAACCCTGTTCCACCCGCCCACCCAAGGGCAAAGTTATCCCCTCTTTTTTAAAAATAAGTAATTGAATTATTTCATAAATAAATTATAGAAAATTCTATTCACAAACTATAAAAAATTAATTCCCTACAAATAAATTTCATCTTTTCAGATAGCCTATTTCATCTTCATTTAATTTTAATTCTTTTTGAATTTGAAAATTTGATTTCAGAATCTGTTTTATCACGGGAAATTCTGTCATTGCGCGTTTCTGGCTTATATGAACATATTGGGCATATTTCTCGCAGATTGTTTTTTTGTGTGCAGTTTTTTGATTATTCAGCCATATCTGCAAAATTCTTTCAGGTTTTTTATAACTTGTAAACCCTACTTTTGGATTTTTTTTTGACGAGGCAATTCCATAACTGAGAAAAATGTTTTCATAAACTAAAAATCTCCAGTATTGCTGCTTGTAAATTCTTCCCTTGAATATATCCGCTCTTGCCAATAATTCATATGCTCTTGCAAGCTCTTCTCCTTTATACTCCGCAGGAATGTTTTCTTCCATCCAGAGAAAAATTTCATCTATCGGCATATTTACTGAATCAAAAATGTTCAGCAATTCTTCAGAGGGTTTTTCCTTGAATATTCTCCTTAATGAGTTAAAAATATCTGTTTCTTTATTTCTTTCATCTATAATTATCGGGACAAAACTTTTCATCTGATATAATGTCTGCAAATCATTTATAGCTGCTCTCAAATCTCCTTTGGCTTTAATTGCAATCTCTGTCAACAAATCGCCATCCAGATTCATTCCTTCTTTTTCAGAGATATTCTGCAGGATTAGTTTTATATTGTTATAATTAATTTCCTTTAACTGAACAACTTCGCATTTTTTTCTTAAAGTATTAAACTTCTTTCCCCATATATCATTTGCTGTGATTATCATCGGCGTCGGAGAAGAGTCAATTATTTCCAAAAGTTGCGGAAGCCCCCCATAATCTTCATCGGAAATTCCGTCTACTTCATCAACTAAAACTATTTTATTCTCTTTCTTCAAAGACTTTTGCTCTATTGCCGGTTTTAATACTTCTTTTAATCTTTCTTTATTCCTTAAATCTGAAGCATTTAATTCAAAAATTTCTGAATCAACTTCGTTTGCTATTGCATATGCCAGACTTGTTTTTCCTGTTCCAGGGGTACCATATAAAATTATTGCATTTTTACCCTTTCCAAAATTTTTTATAAATTCCTTTACCTTAGAAACTGCTTCATCCTGCCCCTTTATTTCATTTATATTTTTAGGACGATATTTCTCAACCCACATCATTGCGACTACACTAAGAACCAAAGGTTCCTAATACCTCCGATGTATGTTTTGAATTTCCCACTAAAATAGTGCTCAAGGCTGATTATCATTTTAAATTGAATCTCCTTTTCCTAAAAAATTTCGCTCATCTATTCCTGCCCAACTAGCGACTTCGCTCGATTTTTTATCCTCCGCCATCCACCCCTCCACCACCGAAATTTGTCCTTGCGAAATCGCTCGCCTACCCAAGGGGAAAAATAATTCTATTCGTGAAATTTTTTGTTTTATATTCTCAATAAAATTTTCTTCAAGGATAATTATCATTTTTTATTCCTCTTTTAATCTTTTTTTATTTCATATTTTTGAGATTCATCAATTACTTCACATTTCCCAAAATGAACCTCATAATAGTCTCTGCAACTGTAATTATTAACCGGATGTGCAGGAGTTATTGGCTCATAATCTCTCTGGCAATTTTTACATCTTCCAAAAAGTCTGCTTAAACATGTTTTTTCCATTATTCTCTTCCTAATCCTGCAAGAACAAAACTTGCCAGCAATGACTGAAGCTGAATAAAAGGATCGCTTCCTTCAATTATCCTGAATTCAATCTCGCCGGTTTTTTCTGTTAATTTTACTTTTATTGTAGGTTCTACGGGAAGATTCCAGATTTCTTTCTGAATTGCTTTGATTACATCCTGACCTGAAATACTTTCCCTTAACATTATATCGAGAAGTTTTTCTTTTGATTTCTGGAAATCTCCTGAAAGTGCATAATCCAAAACAATTTTTATGTCCCTTGGTTTGGTATTTGAGATTATTGTTGCAACTAATTCGGAAGTTATAAGAGGAGAAATCGACGCTGTTGACTGCATTATATTTATGCATTTTCTGCAATCTCCCTCGCATCCTTCATATAAAACTTCGACTGCTTCGGGTTTTACCACGAGATTTTCTTTCTCAGCAATTTTCGCAATTACTTTTTCAATATCTTTTTTTTCAAGCAATTTAAATTTGAAAATTGCGCAACGTGACTGAATGGGGTCAATAATTTTGCTTGAATAGTTGCATGATAAGATAAATCTGCAGGTTGTTGAATAATTTTCCATAGTTCTTCTTAGTGCCTGCTGAGCCTCGGGAGTTAACGCATCAGCTTCATCGAGAAATATTATTTTGAACGGAATGTTGCCGAGAGATTTTGTTCTTGCGAAATTTTTTACTTTTTCCCTCACTACATTTATTCCTCTTTCATCAGAAGCATTTAATTCCAGATAATTCTCCTTCCAATTTTCTCCATATAATTCTTTTACAACTATCAATGCAAGAGTTGATTTTCCTGTTCCTGCTGGCCCTGCAAAAAGCATATGGGGTATATTCATAGAATTTGTTAACGCTTCAACTCTTTTTACCGAATTATCCTGCCCGACAATTTCCGAGAATTTTATTGGGCGGTACCTCTCTGTCCATATTCCGCTGCTCATATTAAGAGAATTAAATTTTAACTTATAAATATTATTGTGATAAAAAAGGTTTTATTGCTTTCCGTCAAGAATCTCTTTACACCTCTTCGATAAATCACTGAAAAAATCAGATAATGTTTTAGCTTCCTCTTCAGAAATTTCTTCCTGTTTTATTATTTTTTCCAAAACTGATTTTGAAACTTTGATATCATTAACTCTTTTTTTATATGTTTTCAATCCTTCTTCTTTTCTCATCAATTCTGCCAAATCTCCGAGCATTAACTCATGATATATTTCTGCTGCTCTGGTAAAATCAATTGATTGAGGATTTAAAGTATCATAACAATATTCAATCATTCCTCTTGAATCTCTAAGAATTTTCCGGCTGTAATCTTTTTTATCTCTTCTGCTGTCAATTCTGCTCTTAACTTTATGCTTTCATACCTTGCACTGTCAGTTAATTTTATCATTTTAGAACTCTATTTACTTAGCTTTTTCTCTTCTTAGTTTTCTCTTGTGCTTTTCCTTTCTAAGTCTTTTTCTCTGCCATTTCCATCTCATCTGGCGTTTCTTTTTCCATCTTCGTGAGCTTCTTTTCATAAAAGGAATAGAAAAATTTGGTTTAAAAGCTCTTCGGTTTTTTAAAAAGACTTTTAGGCCGAGTGAACATGAGGCCTTTAAAGATTTTAATTAGATTTTTGTGAACAATTCCCCTATTGTTTTTGAATAATTTGTATTTGTCTGATACCAGCGAACACTGCTTTCATAAGGCAGATTCATCAGTTCCTTGCAGGTAAATATCTCAAAATCTTTTTTTGCTCCTTCTGCAGTTCTCAAAACACAATCATCTGAATATATCCCGGTCAAAATTAATCTCCTGATTCCTTTTTCTTTTAGTAATGAATCTAATTCAGGATTAACAAATCCATTTGGACTTGATTTTTCCAGAGAATAATTTTCAGTTCCTTCTAATGCATCCTGTATCCTTTGAATTGTTTTTCCTCTGTTTTTATATTCCAATACAACTACCGGAATTTGTTTCTTTTTTGTAACTTCTAAAAATCTAATCTGAGCTTCGACTAATCTTGATTTTTCTTTTTCATCGACGAAAGGATTAAATCCAAAAATGAATTTTTCCTGCATGTCTATTAATAAAATTCCTAGGTCTTGCATTGTTTAGAAATCTGAAATGTTTAAACTTTCTCTTTCTTGGTTTCTTAATCTAACTCCTTGACTTATTTCCTCTAATTTTTTTGCCTGTTCTTCATTTTTTTTAAGATATAACCCTGCAATCCCTTCAGGAACAAGATTTAATATGTGAGGTACATATTTAAACGCAGAATCTCCTCCTTGTCTGAAGCCTTTTTCTACAATTTTTAAATATTCATTCGTAAAGTCTAAGGAATTTTGAACTGAAGGATAACTTCCTAAGGAAATATTTCTTAATGAACAATCAGATAGATTAAATTCAAATTTTATACCCCCTATTTTGATTGACTCAATTGTTAAAAGAGAAATACTTTTTTCAACCCAGATATTTCTTTTTCTCCATTTTCCTTCCTGCACAAATTCTCCTTTTTGTTTTATATGCAGAGTCGGATAATCATATTTACTCCAATCTCCTTCAGTAGAGAAGTAATGTCCATCTTCTATCCGGCATATCTTATCTCCCAATGAAATAATATTTCCAATTATTCTTGGCAGTTTTATCCGGATATCCTCTTTGTAAAGTTTTATTTCTGCTTCAATTCCTGTTTCGGCTTCAGAAGATACCTCTGCAATTTCATGTTCACTATCCTCAATTTGTCTTATCGCTTTCTCTACATTTCCAACTTGTAAACTTTCTAATCCTTTAATTTCTTCTTCCAGATTCATAGAATTAGCTGAATATTTTAATTTAAATAGTTTATGGTTGTAACTACTATTAAGTTATTCAGAATTATCTTCTCTCCAGTTTTAATTTTTCTCTTCAAGAGGAAAAAGTGCAAAATTTTCAGAGAAAATTTTGAGATGAATTGCTCCGAAATAACTCGCACCCGCACTCATTGCATTTAATTTTTTCTCGCATTCGTGCAAATGCTCGGGCTCTGCCAGATTTCTTCGCCAAGGAAAAAAGTTAATGGGGAAAAATTTCACTCGTTTGTTCACATATTTTTATTGATAGATATAATCTTGAAAAAAGATGGGATAAAAGTTATTAAAGAATTTTTGATTTTTTTATCTTCTTCTTGTTACGCCGATTTTTGGGCAATATTGACTTATCGGACATTCAGAACATTTTGGAGAAATCGGAACGCAGATTGTTTTTCCAAACTGGACGAAAATTGCATTAAAGTCTGCCCAGTATTTTTCAGGAAGGATTTTTCCCAATTCAATTTCTGTCTGGACAGGAGTTTTGGTTTTTACCCATCCCAGCCGATTTGGAATTCTATGGCAATGAGTGTCTATCGGCAGAACATTTTTCCCGAATGCAAAAGCCAAAACTATATTTGCAGTTTTCGGGCCGATTCCCTTAATGCTTTCAAGTTCTTCTCTTCTGTCGGGAACTTTTCCATTATAATCTTTTAAGATAATTTCAGAAACATGTTTTAATGTTCTCGCCTTTTTTTTATAATGCCCCGATGAGAAAATTAGTTTTTCCAATTTTTTCACAGGAAGTTTTAAAATTTCTTCAGGAGTATCTGCAACTGCAAATAAATTATTTGAAGCAATTTCTGTATTTTTATCCTGCGTTCTTAAAGAGAGAAGACAAGAAATTAAAATTCTGAATGCATCAGGTTTGTCTCTCATTCGATTCAATGTTGTTTTTGTGTGAGTTGGATAAACTTGTTTAAGGGTTTCCATAATTTGCACTATATTTTTTTGTTGCATCTTATTTTTACAAAGAATTATCTATTTTTAAATTTGTGATTTTGCTTAACTCCTTCCGCCTCGATTTTCATAATTCGCAATTTCTTTCACTTATTCCCGCCCGCCCAAAGGGGAAAGTTTTCTATTCGCGAAATTGTTACCCTCTAGTCCCTCCCCCCTAGAGGAAGATTTTTTATTTGGGAAAATATTTTTTTAAAGAGAAAAATATATTAGAAAAATCTTTATTTAACTAACTCTCCAAATGTCTTTCCAAAAATTCCTGCTGCATTTCCCTCGTCTGTATCTAAATGCAGGGAAAGCCGATAATGTTCATCAACTCTTACAACTATATTATGAAATGTAATTTCTCTTAACCCTTTGACTTTAACTGAAACTCTCTGATTGTTTTTTAATTTCATTTTTTTTGCTTCTTCTTTTGAAATGTGAATATGCCTCTGTGCGATTATGCACGGAATTTTTATTTTTGCTTTTTTGCTTCTTACTTCAATTTTTGTTGTGTCTGCTAAATCTCCAGAAACTTTTATTTTTGGCAATGGTTTTAGCTTTAATAAATAAGCATCAGTCAGTGCAATTTCTGCCTGTGAATTTTCCCTAAATGGACCAAGAATCCTCGCATTCATTATTTTTTTATTTCCATTAATCAGCTCCACTGTTTTATCAGAAGCGAATTCTCCAGGTTGAGAAAGCTGCTTCAGGGGATTTAATTTTTCTTTACCAAAAAGTTTTTCAAAATCTTTTTCTGATAAATGAATATGCCTCGCTGAAACTTCTGTTAAAATTTTCATATTATTTATCCCCGCCTCGAGTTTTCCTCGTTATTCCCGCCCTCCCACCCAAAGGGGAATTATTTTCTAATCGTGAAAACTCTCGCTTCTCCGAATGGAAAAAATTTGTATTCATGGAATATTTGATTGAGACTTTTTTCATGTTATTTATTGTATTTTAAAATTTTTAAAACTTCTTCAATCATTATTTCTTCTTCATTTGTCTTTCTGACAAAAACTTTTACTGCAGAATTCTTCGCAGAGATTAATTCTGAATTTTTTTTATTTCTTTCTTGGTCTAATTTCATCCTTAAATGAGAAAAGTTATTACAAACATCTTCTCTTAGTTTTGGAACATTTTCCCCTATTGCTCCGGTGAAAATAAGATTGTCTAACCCGTTCATGGCTGCGACGTAAGAACCTATTGTCTTGATTATTTCATATGCAAATATTTCATAAGCAAGTCTGCAATTTTTGTCTTTATTCATATTTGATAATATGTCCCGGAAATCATTGTATCCGGATATTCCTTTTAATCCTGATTTGTTGGTTAATATTTCACTTATATTGTATCCTTTTTTTTCAAGGAAGAAAATTATTCCCGGGTCGATTGTTCCTGAGCGGGTTCCCATCATAATTCCTTCCAACGGCGTAAATCCCATGCTTGTATCAATTGGTTTTCCGTTTACAATTGCCGAAATACTTGAACCTGAACCAAGGTGGCAGGTTATTGTTTTTCCTTTTAAATTTCTTGAAACATATTTATGAGACAATCCGTGAAATCCGTATCTTCTTATATGATATTTTTTGGTTATCTCTTTGGGCAGAGGATAAATCTTTGCTACTTCCGGAATTTCAGAAAAAAACATTGTATCAAAAACGGCATACTGTGGTTTTTTGTATTTTTCACAAAATTCCACTACCATTAATTCAAGAGGATTATGAAGAGGAGCGAGCTCTGAAGATTTTTTTATTTTTCCCTTTACTTCATTATTTATTTTTACTGTATAATTTAATTCTCCGCCGTGAACTATTCTGTGTGCAATTATATCTATTTCTTTTATCTCCTCAAAAATTTTTTTTATAGAATTTTCATAATCATTTTTTGTTACAAGTTTTTCATAAGTTCCAGATACTACCAGAATTGAATTTTCAAAAAGGCTGTATTTGACAGTTGAACTTCCAACATTAAGAAGCAGAATCCTCTTTTTATTCATAAATTATAAAGAAGAATATTCTTTTTAAGTTTGGTGTTTTTTTAAATAAACTGCCGACAGGATTCCTAAAATCAGAACTATATTTCCCCCCATCGCAGGGATAAACCAACTGAACTTTGAGGCTTCTTCTAATAATTTCATTACCGGGTTGTATAAAATTAAAAAACTGACTATCATTGCCATACTAAATGTCAATAAAACAACCCCTGCCATGGCATCTTTTACTTTCCCAAACTCCCTGTTATATTCGGGAGAAATCAAATCAATCAGTTTCTCAAAACCTCTGTTGAATAATTCAAGTATCATCACCAGAAAACAAACTATTATTATTGTAATCAAATAAACTTTGGAAATCCCCACCAGGAGAGAAATAATAATTATCACCACACTTATTAACAACTGTATTTTTAGATTTCTTTCACTGGAAATCCCCCTGAACAAACCCCGTGTTGCGCAAAGAATACTGTCTATAAAGTTTATTCTGGTCATAGCTTTCTCTTTAGGATTGGCTTTATATAATTAGCGTAGGATAAATAAAATCATATTTTTTTTCTGAATACTTTGAACAGCACGTATCTGTAAATGTTGATTGCTATCACAAATAAAAGAAAGGCAATTGTCTGCGAAACTATGCTGGAGAATTCCAGATGCCTGTGATGAATCAGAAAATATTTTGTTGAAAAAAATAATGCGGGATAATAAAAAGTAAAAGTTAAAATTGCTGAAGCAGGGGCGAAATATTCAACATCTGTTATAAGTTTTTTTTCCGAGTAATTTCCTTCTTTTGACTTGTAATAAATTCTTGCAGAAATCCAGAATAATGAGCCTCCGATTATTGCCCCTAGAATTATCAAATGAGGAATTAAACTTATTGAAATTGAGAAAAATAAGGAGATAAAATCAACAAACTGAATTCCTATTAAAGCTCCTATTTCTCCAAATAACAGTTCCTTATTAAAATCTATAGTCTCTTTAGATATGCGACGACACCCCCGGTTTCGTTCGCTTGATCTTCCTACTGAATTTGTGCTCATGGTTGATTCATTTTCCATTAAATATATAGCCCCCAGATTCGGAGTTCACTTCGTTCCTTCTTGTTCGTAAATTTTCCGAACAAAACCCAATGGTTCTCATCCTTTTTTATTCATAGCCCCACCAGGATTCGAACCTGGGTCACCGGCTCTCTCTGTTCTATACGGAGAGAGTGAACGACTCTCTCGTGAGCTCCAGAGGCCGATATACTTGACCGCTGTACTATGGGGCTATGTAAAATAGAGGATTGCTGCACTTTTAAAAGTTTACGAATGCTGAAGCAAACTCTTTTAAATTAAGAGTCTATAAAATTATATCGATATAAGAAATGCCTTTATAGTCTAGGCTAAAATCAGGAAGATTTTGCTGAATACTCCATTGGCATAGAAAATGCCCCTGTAGTCTAGAGGCCAAGGATACCACCCTCTCAAAACGCGAAAGTGGATTGAGTGAGGATTTAAAATCCGATCTCAAAACGATTAATGAGAGGTGATCTAAGCTCGATGAGAGTGAGAGATCTATGCATCTCAATGCAATCTCTCGTTAGAGTACGGTGGCGACCCGAGTTCAAATCTCGGCAGGGGCATATTATTTGAACGAGGGGAACCCGATTCAAATCCGAGAGTTTTCACGAGTGCCGGAAAAAATATAATTGTAATGAGTGGCGACCCGAGTTCGGCAGAGGGGCATCTTAATTTGCAAACAAATCTCTGTAGAAACCGTCAGACGCGCGATGATTAAAATCATCTTGGGCATCAGAAATATTTTTATATATCTTTTTGTTTAATTATTCATGGCTATTGGGATTACCCTTCTTATAATAATTGTTTTAGTTATTGCAATTTATTTTATCTTTGAGATAAAAAGAGTAAAACATAAATTTTTTTCCCTTTTCCTGATTGCACTTCTTCTCTTTGGTTTTTTCAGCTTTAATGAAGTTTTCAAGGGGAAGGATATAACGATAAATTCAATTTCTGATGTTGAGAATGTAGCTAAAATATATTTTAACTGGTTGGGATTTGTATTCAACAATATGAAAATTTTGACTACAAATGCAATTCATATGAACTGGAAAGGTAATCAGACAGGATAATCTTTATAAACTATATTTTATAATATATAATATAAATGGCAAAAAAAAAGAGGACGAAACAAGTTAGAAAAGTAAGAAGAGCAAGAAGAACTGCTCCACAATCTAATGGTTTAAAAAATAAAACATCTTTGGTTGTAAAGAATTTATTACTTTTTGTAGCTTTATCTTTGGTGTTTCTGGTTTTGTATAGATTTTTGCCTAATCTCGGCATTTTAAGCAACACTTTTTATATTATGACAATAGCATTCGGATTTGTTGCGATTGCTCTTTTAATTGCACTTCTTGTTCTATGGATTTTAAAAAAAGTTAAGAAATAGGTTTCTTTTAACAAAAGAAACTATAATGGTAGAAAACTTGAAGTTGTGTTCTTTGAACAGCTGGTTTCTTTTAACAAAAGTTCACTTTCCTCGAGCCCTCACTTGTTGCTGTTAAATTTTTTTCCGGCACTCGTGAAAACTCTCGCGTTCACTTTCATTCGTTAGAGCCAAATGAAAGAAACTATAATGGTAGAAAATGGGGTTCTTTGAAAAAAGAACCTACAGTGGTAGAAACAGGGAAAAGAAAGATTGAAGTTGTGTTCTTTGAACAGCTGGTTTCTTAGAAAAAAGAAGAGTAGAAATGCTTAAAATGTATTTATTCGCTACATTTTAATAAATACACCTGTGTAGCTCATAGGTTTCTTTTTAGAAAAGAGAAACTATAATGGTAGAAAAACTAAAATACCTTCGCTACATTTTAATAAATACACCTGTGTAGCTCATAGGTTTCTTTTTAGAAAAGAGAAACTATAATGGTAGAAAAACTAAAATACCTTCGCTACATTTGATAAATACACCTGTGTAGCTCATAGGTTTCTTTTTAGAAAAGAGAAACTATAATGGTAGAAAAACTAAAATACCTTCGCTACATTTTAATAAATACACCTGTGTAGCTCATAGGTTTCTTTTTAGAAAAGAGAAACTATAATGGTAGAAAAACTAAAATACCTTCGCTACATTTGATAAATACGCCTGTGTAGCTCAGTTGGTTAGAGTACCACATTGGTATTGAATTTATATTACTGCTTAAATCATACAAAAATGTGGGGGTCCTGAGTTCAATCCTCAGCACAGGCTTAAAATTAAGGATTGAACATTGAACGTGGTTTCATTTGGCTTTTAGACGAATGAGGTCGAGCAAACGTGAGGCCCAATCCTCAGCACAGGCTTAAGAAAAATTTAAATTGTTAGTTCTATTATTAATTAAAGGTGGAAGAAAAAGAGGAGTATAAATTAAGATTTGAAAAACTGTTTGAAACTTTTCAAGATGGAATTCTTTTATTAAATTATGAAACCGGTGTGATAGAAAATGTTAATCCTGCAGTAACTAAAATTTTAGGTTATAAAAAGGAGGGTTTGATTGGCAGAAAACCGTGGGATGTAAAATTTTTTGGGGAAAAAGAAAGATGCGAAAAAATATTCAGAGAACTAAAAGCCAAAAAAGAAGTTCATTATAAAAGTTTATCTGCAAAGACAAAAAGCGGGGAGAAAATTGAAGTAGAATTGACAGGAAATGTTTACTCTGTAGATTATAAAAAATTAGTCCAGTGCAGAATTAGAAATATCACTGCAGACAGAGAAGCAGAAGAAAAATTAAGAGAAAGCGAGGAGAGATTCAGAAAAATTTTCGAACATTCAGTTTTGGGAATTGCCATAGTAAAAATGGACGGAAAATTTTTGCAGGTAAATAAAGCCCTGTGCAGGATGATGGGATATTCAGAAAAAGAACTTCTGAAAAAGACATACAATCAGTTAATCTTTCCAGAAGAGACTGAACAAACAAAAAAGGCAATTCTAAAAATTTTATCCGGGAAAGAAGATTATGAATCATTTGAAGAGAAATTTGTTTCAAAGGACAGAAGAGTAATATGGGTTGCACTAAACATTGCAATGATAAAGGATTCGAATAATAAACCCAAATACTTTTTATTCCGCATTGAAAATATAAATAAAAGAAAAGAAACAGAAGACAGATTAAGAGAAAGCGAGGAGAGATTCAGAAAAATTTTCGAATTTTCCGGTATAGGAACTTCTTTGGTTGCACTTGATGGAAAATGGCTTCAGGTAAATAAAGCATTGTGCAGGATTACCGGGTATTCTGAGGAAGAACTGCTTACAAAAGCATACCTTCAGATAACATATCCCGAGGATGTTGAAAAGACAAAAAATCTTACAATGGATTTACTTTCTGGAAAAAAAGATTATGGATATTTGGAAAAAAGATATATCCATAAAAATGGAGAAATAATCTGGGTTGCATTAAGCATCGCGGTGGTGAAAGACCTAAACGGAAAGGTAGCATATTTTGTGGTTCATACGGAAGATATAAACAGAAGAAAAAGAGCAGAGGACAAATTAAAAGAAAGTGAGGAAAAATACAAGACTGTTTCAGAAAAAGCGAATGACGGGATTATTATCGTCCAGGATACCAGAATCAAATATGCAAATCATGCAATTGAAAAAATGAGCGGGTTAGATTTGAAAAAAATTATTGGTAAATCTTTTATGCAGTTTGTCTCTCCAGAGAAAATTCCCGAATTAATTTTAAATTATAGAAAAAGATTGAGGGGAGAGAATGTTCCGTCAAAATATGAAACTATCCTTGTTGGCAGGGGGAATAAAAAAATATTTGCGGAATTAAATGCGAGAAAAATAAATTACAGCGGAAAATATGCAGATTTGATAATAATCCACGATATAACCGAAAAGAAGATGTATCAGGAGCAGCTAGAAGAAAAAGTTAAAATAAGAACTGAAGAATTAATGCACAACAAATCTGAACTTGAAGAAAGTGTAAAGAAGCTTAAATTTTCTTACAAGCAATTAGAGACTCTCGACAAAATGAAATCTGATTTCATAAATCTCACTGCTCATGAGATTAAGACCCCTATCACTCCAATTTTAATACAGGCAGACAGTCTTCAGCGGGGAGATCTCGGGAAACTTAATCAAAGACAAGTGGAAAGTTTGGGGATTATTTCAAGAAATATAAAAAGATTAAACCAACTTCTTGAACAAATTTTAAATCTGAGCAGGATGAAACAGAATATGGCTTTAATTAAACGGGAGGAAGATATTAATAAAATCATTCGGGACAGCGTCGAAGTAATGAAGCCATTAGCGGAGGGAAATAAGGTAGACATAAAATTAAATTTGAGAAAAGTGCCGAAATTAAAAATGGATGCAGAAAAAATTAATCAGGTTTTAATCAATCTCATTGATAATGCCATCAAATTTAATAATTCAAATAATCCATGGGTGACAGTTAGTACAAAAGCAGAAGGTAAAAATATTCTTGTCCGGGTAACTGACAATGGAATAGGAATTAAAAAGAAAGATATGGAAAAATTGTTCAAACCCTTTTCGCAGATTGGAGAAGTTGAGACAAAAAAGAAAGGGACAGGATTAGGCCTGAATATTTCGAAAACAATAATTGAGATGCATGGGGGAAAAATTTGGGCAGAGAGTAAATTTAAGGGAAATACTACTTTTTATTTTACCCTTCCCATTCAATAAACACAACATTTAAATTATAAAAAATCCAACTATTAACAGAAATGAAAAAAAGAGTGCTGATTGTTGATGATGAGGAAGATATTCGTAATTCTATAAGTTATTTAATAAAAAGAATGGGCTTTGAATCTGCTCTCGCAAGGGACGGGAGAGAAGCAATAAGATTACTTAAAAATGAAAAATTTGACCTTGTTATTATGGATATATTCATGCCCGGGATGTCAGGAATAGATTGTGTAAAAGAAATAAGAAAAAATCCAAAAACAAAAAACCAAAAAATTGTATTTCTTACAGTAGCACAAGTTGTTGAATCCGGGAAAGAAGAGATGAACAAATTAAAGCCTGCAGATTACATTCTTAAACCGATAGAACTGGAAGATTTTGAAAAGAGGATTAAAAAAATATTAAAATAAAATGTTAAAAGGATTTAATAAAAATGATATTGCACTGGTTATTTTTGAAAGTGAAAAATATAATGATTCTATGATTAAGTTAGTCAAACAACTGCCAAAAAAATTTAACAGAATAGGTTATGTAAGCCTGAATAAAGGCTATCTCCAGCTGATTAAAGGGATGGAAAAAAATAAAATTGACAAGAAGAAATTTTTTTTTATAGATGCTGTCTCGAGTGCAAATGAAGCAGTTTCTATAAAGGAGAAGCAGGTGAGTTTTGTTTTTTCTGCAGAAAATCTAACCCAAATGAGTCTGGTTATATGCAATGCACTGCTGAAATATAAAATAGACTGTGTAATCTTCGATTCACTTTCAACTTTGCTTATTTATCATCCTGAAGACACTGTACTTAAATTTTTACATTACATAATAAATAACCTGAGAAGCAGAAATGTTACTGCAATTTTTACCACGGTTAAAAACGAAAAAAATGCATCATTTCTTGAAAATTCAAAAGTATTTGTAGACCAAACAATAATTTCTTAATTTTTATTTTTCATTTCTGCTATTTTTCAGGGAAATAATTATTTCAGAATTTTTTTAAGAAATTTTTTTAATTTTTTCTTAAAATGACTTTCATGTTCGTTTTTTGCATAATTCACCCTTTTGTCAAATCTTTCTTCTGCAAGTCCAAGAAGACCGTAGATAAATTGTTTTATTGTTTGTTGGGTCGCAATATTTTCTACTCTTATTTCTTTAGGGAATTTTTTTTCTTTTTGTGCTTTCTTTATTATCTCTTTATATTCCTGAAAATGCAACGGAAAAGTCACGATTCCTATCTTTTCTTTTCTTTTCAGAATTTTTCCTAAATACAAAATATCTTCTTCGCTATCGTTTCCATTAAGAATGATCATATTTTTTACTTTTCTGCCTGAATTAATTTCCTCGAGAGCTCGTTTTTTTCTTTGTCTTCCCCAACCAGTCGGAATTAGAAGATAATCTAGGGAAGAAAGTTTTTTCTTTTGTTTCATAATTAATAAAAGAAAAAGGGATATAAAAATCTGATTTATTTCAAAAGTTTCCTTATTGGACTTATCTTTTTTGGTTTTCCAAAAAACAATTTTTCTTCTTCTGACTCGTAATATTTTTTTGGATTTGCAATTAAATCATCAAGTATCTTTTTTGCTTGTTCATAAGTTGAATTAATTTGGGCAAGAATTCCCCCAATTCCAAAATTACTTTCTACTCCAAACTCTCTTTCTAAAATTTTTGCTAACTCTCCAGGTCCTTGTCTTGTCCTAATAGAAACAATAGAAAAATCTCCAGGTTGAAAAAATTCCTCATAAAAATGTTCCGAAAGTTCATTTAGTTTTGAATAAATCTGTCTAGGGTTATAAACTAATCCTCTCCCTTTATCTTCTCCAAAATTTCGTATTGCTAACTGTAAAGTCTTTTCTGTATAATCTATACTGAATAATGAACTCATATTTATAAATTTAAAATAAATCTATTTAAATCTTTCTATATTGTTATCACTTTAAAATTACTCCAGCTTTTTAAAAATTTCTTCAAGATTAATTTCGAAATGGAACCCTCCAGCGGGTTTTTCACAAATCCTGCAACCCAACTTCAGGAAAAAGTTGAATCAAAGTTTCTTAAATCAACTTAGTTTTTCAAATATATTTTCTAAGTTGATTTCAAAGATTGATACAGGCATTTTTATTTTCCAGTTTCTCAAAATTCTTGGATGAACTTCTCCCAAAAATCCAATTGGCTTACCATCTAATTTAACTTCTGCAACTCTTCCTTCTATAAGGTATCCAGGAGCTTTTTCCGGCTCTGAAATTTTTATTTCCAAATTCAGCATTCTGAAAAGATATTCTAATATTTGCCTGACTTCTGTGAAATTTGCAGGAGCAATTGCAAGAGCGAGATTCTCTGTTTCAGCCAAGTCAGAGCCTATCTCGTCCTGCCTGCCCAACCCTCTGAAAATTTTTCCGGATTCAAAAATTCTCTGAGGATATTCTGAATCAACATTCTCTGATAAAATTTTCAGCAAATAATGAGTTAGGTCTTTCCTTAAAATAGTATAATCTGTTTTTGATTCTTCAACTTCAATAAATTTTTCTTCCGGTAAAGACATTTTTTTAAACTGGTCATTTTTTGAAGTTAGATGATAATTTGAAACTTCCAGAATGTTTAATCCTGTCAATATCTCCGCAATTTTTCTTTTTACTATCCATTCTTTGTCTTCTTTTCCTATTGAGGTTATCTTGGGAATTTCAGGAATAAAATTTTCATAGCCATATGCAATTGCAATGTCTTCTATTAAATCTACTTCGTGAAGGACATCTGTTCTCCAAGGTGCAACTTCAACAACCCCTTTTTTGTAGTTGTATCCCATTTTGGTCAAAAATTTTTCGATATCTTTCTCTTTCAGATTTACCCCCAAAAGAGAATTTGCATTTTCAATACTAATCTTCATTTTATCCGGAGTGAAATTAGGGGTAATCTTTTTATTTTTATGCTCCCGAATTTCCATCTGGAAAATTTCCCCTCCCATTTCGGAAAGATTTGTGGTTATGATATTAAGACATTTATTTAACGCATTTAAATCAAAACCCGAACATTCGATGAAAACTTCTTTTGTGTCATTTGTTACTTTTCCTGTTAAATGTGAATTAATGATTGGAGGCATACTCAGTATTTTTTCTTCTGCATCAATAAATATAGGAAATCTTGCTTTTCCTGCAAGAAGATGCGCATATTCCCTCCCTGTAGGATGTTTTTGCAAAATTTGCAACCCTGTCATTTCCCGATCCATCTCAAGCGGGATAAATTTAATTTTATCTGGTTCAAGCGCTTTGAAAGTTATTGGAAGTTTTATTTTTTCAAGAGGATAAATTCCTATAGCTAATTTTTTTCTTCTCCTTCCGATTGTGAAATGCAGTTTTTCCTGAATGTCTATTAACTCTTTTATTTTATCATCGTCAAATTTTAATCCTTTAACAATTGCACAAACTGTATACGGACGAACCTCTTTTACCGATGAGTCTATATTAACCACAAAATCCTTTTCCGGTTTGTTAAGTTTGTACTCTTTTAATCCTGTTTTTTTCTCTAAGAATGCAAGGAAACTTCTCTTGAATCCGTGATATGAAAGCAGGTCAGGACGATTCGGGAAAACTTCGATTTCTATTTCATTATCATCAAATTTTTCCAAGGGAGTTCCGAACATTGCAATCTTGTTTTGCATTTTCTCATCTAGTTTCCCTATTTCTTTTTCAAATTGTTTTGTCGGAAATGTTACATTAGCCATGCGACGACACCTCCTAGTTCCCACCCGCCCACCCATGGGGAAAGGTTTTCTATTCGGGAAATCAAAGTTTTTTTAATTTGTGAAATTTTATTTTTTATCATTTTATTTCAAAATCCTTTCTTTTATTTTATTTAATTCCTCGGGAGTCATTGGTTTTGCCCTCTCAGGATTTAATTCATTCCCTTTATTTTCCGGAACTAAATGAACATGAACATGCGGAACAAAAAATCCTTCAACCGCCATGCCTACTCTTTTGCAGTCCATTTTCTTTTTCAAAACTTTTGCAACTTCTTTTGCCTTTAACATTAATTCGGCATATTCTTTTTCATTTAAATCGAAAAGATAATCTGCATGTTTCTTTGGTATGACTAAAGTGTGTCCTGGATTTATCGGAGACTGGTCTAAAAAAATAAAAAATTTTTCATCTTCCCAAAGTTTTGCCGCGGGAATTTCTCCTGCAATTATTTTGCAGAATATACAATCATTGTTTGTTTGTTTTTTCATTTCATCCAAAATTTCATCTTTCTTAATTTACTTAAATCATTTTTGTAAAGTCCTCTCAAATCTTTTATGTTGTAATAATCCATAATCATTCTGTCAAAACCCGGGCCCCATGCAAGGACTGTCATTTTTTCTCCTAATAATGGAATTGTGACTTCAGGACGGAAAATTCCTGCTCCTCCCAGTTCAAACCATATTTTTTTCTCCGGATGCCATACATCTATCTCTACACTTGGCTCTGTGTAAGGGAAATAAGATGGGCGGAATCTAATTTTTTCAAATCCCATTTTTTTGAAAAATTCCTGCAAATAGCCCAGAAGATTTCTGAAACTTAAATTTTTTCCGACGACTATCCCTTCTGACTGATTGAATTCAAACCCATGGCTCCAGTCAACAGTTTCATTTCTGAAACATTTTCCAATTGCGAAAAATTTTACAGGAATATTTTTTTTATCCATCTTTCCAAGAGTATTTGCGGATAAGCATGTCGTATGTGTCCTCAAAACTACTTTTTTGGCTTCTTCTTCATTCCATTCATATTCCCATCCTTTGCTTCCGTCAACTCCTTTTTCATGACTGTCTTTTACTGCTTTCACTAATTTCTTATCCGGCAATTCAGCTTTTTTATTTACAAAGAAAGTATCCTGCATTTCTCTTACTGGGTGATCTTGTGCAGTGAATAAAGCATCGAAATTCCAGAACGAACTTTGAAGCATATTCCCGTTCATTTCCTGAAATCCCATCTCTGTCCAGACTTTTCTCGCATAATCAATAGCTTGATTTACAAAATGCCTTTTGCCACCATTTATTGAAGGCAATTGTGAAGTAACATCATATCTTCTGAATTTTTTTCCTTTCCATAGCGATTCTTTTTCAAGCATTTGCGGGGTAACTGCTTCAATTAATTCTCCTACTTTTTTTTCTGATTTTACTATTTCTTCTCCTACTTTTGTTACATTAACTCCCACTGATTCTTCTTCCTTTATCCTTATTATGTCTCTTCTGTTTTCAAGAGATTTTAATGCGAATAATTGTTCCGGTTTTAATAGTCTGTATTCCATCGGAAGCGATTCCAGAAATAATTCTTCCAGACTTTTTTTTGAAATTTCATCACCGCGTGCAGAAAGTGATATTTTCCCATTGCTTATTCCAACAAGAGCTTTTTTCTTTAGAACTCCTAGAGAAACTTTGAATTCATCATCAGAAAGCTGACTCTGTTTTTGTGCATCCTCGAGCTTCAAAATTGTTTTTTCGTTTAATAAACTTAATAATCTTCTTTCCGGCAAACCTTTGTTTTTGTATAAAGCACCATTAACTCCTAATTCCACAAATTTCTTTTTTTCATGGTTTAATGTCACAATTCCTTTGTTTTCTAAATATTCCAACGCTCTTAAAACTGAAGTCCTGTCCAGATGAGATTTCTTCGAGATTTCTTCGATATTTTCATTTAGGTAAGGTAATATTTTCCTCTCATTTGCACTTAAAGATTCTATTATTTTTTCAGCAACAGCCATATTAATTCTAAAGAAAAGGGATATTAAAAGGTTCCTTTTACAGGTTGCTTCTGCTCCCGACTCCACTCATTGCATTTAAAAATTTTCAAGCATTCGTGAAATCGCTCTGCTCCCGACCCCGCAAATGCAACTAAATTTTTTCCGGCATTGCGAAATCGCTCGTCATCCATGTTGGCATACCCAAGACTAAACCTAATGATTTTAAGTCATGAATATTCCTCTTTTGATTTTTTGTGATAAATTTCATTTTTACTTTATTTTTTTTGCAAATTTCAATATTCTGCATTACTCTCGCTAAAATTTTGGCTTTTTCTCTCTCCTCTGATTTTATTATTTCATCAAAGTTGATTCCGATCAGGACTTCATTCTTTTTCGCAAGTTTTGCAAGAACCTGATTGAATCCTGAATTTCTTTGTTTCTGAAAATCTTTTCTTCCTGATTGATTTAACAAAAGCATATTTATCTTTTCTTTTTCAAGAATTTTTCTGTTAATCTCATCATCGTCAGAAGAAAAGATTATTTTCTTTTCTTTATTTTCATTAATTAATTTTCTTGCCCTGTCAAAATTATTTTCTTCAATTATTATCTGATTCATTTTTATAATAGAATTTTTAAATATTAAAAACTATCTGATAGAATGAAAAAAAGGGGAGAACTGAGAAATAAAAAAGGTCTTTCTGACATTGTTGTTACATTGATAATAATTGTTCTTTCTCTCGTCGCTATCGGAGTTGTCTGGGTTGTTGTTTCAAATATTCTAAAATCAGGAACTCAGCAGGCAAGTTCTTCATTTGGGCAAATGTTCATCAGTCTTAAATTGCAGAATGTTAATCTTGAACCTAACGGGGATGTTGCTGTTACAGTTCAACGAAATTCCGGGCAGGGAGATTTAACCTCAATTAATTTTATTGTTTCTGACGGGACAAATTCCAAGGTAATAAAAGAACCCTCCTCGCTGCAGGAACTCGGAACTCAGACATTTACAATCCCTTATTCTGACCTTGGTCCATTTGGAATAAAAACTATTTCAATTGCTCCTATTGCTACCTCAAACGGTCAGGAGACAACAGGAAATGTAGTTGATTCTTATGACCTTTATAAAGCTAATTCTGATGCTCTTAACAGCCAATCAAGTCCCGGAACTTCCTGTAAAAGTTTTTTGAGTGCTTCACGCGGAGACGGTATTTACTGGATTAATCCTGACGGAAATAATCTGATGCAGGTTTATTGTGATATGACTACTGATGGGGGCGGATGGACTTTAGCTGCAGTATGCCGTCCCGAAAACAATCCAAATTATCCTTCTTTTAATGGTGCAGTTCCATCTTCCAATTGCTGGAATGTTAATGCTGTGGGAACGGTATTGGACCCAAACTCTGCAACGACAGTTAAATTATCTGATTCAATTATAAAATCAATTTTAAATTCCGGAGATAAAATAACAAGAGGACACTGGACACAGCAATACAGGTATAATTCTCTAAACCCTGTTGATGTTTATATTTATAATCTTTTATCGGATCCAAATCAGTGGGGGAATGATAATGTTAATGCAGGAAAAACTTTTTATGTTAAGTATAATTATAATGATGGATGGGGGTCTATTTTAACAACGGGTTCTTCAGGATGTTCTTCTCCAGATGGGGGGTGGTCTAATCAGAACTATTATGGCCACGGTGAATCATGCGGGTCTTATGGGGCTTGGTATAGTTGGTGTGAAGCAGGTCCGTCTTCATCTCACTGTTGTGCATGTCAAACTTATGATGAAAGAGCAAATGTTATTTTATATATAAGATGAAAAAAATAAAAATAATCCCAATTGAATTAATAATTTTAATATTCTTAATTATAACTCCATTAGTATCAAGTCTTGATGCGGGTTCATTTAATCAGACTACTCAAAATATGTGCGGCGACGGTATTTGTGAGCCAGGGGAAACTGCATCAACCTGTCCGCAGGATTGTTCTAACCCTACAACAACAATTCCTTCACCTCCATTAAATTCTCCTTCAAATATTTCTAATCAGTCTGTTCCGCCTACTCAGGAAAACATTCCGTCTTCTGAAATACAGAATAACTTCTCTTCCCCCACTCCTTCTAATAATATTTCCACTCAGCAGAATAACTTCTCTTCTCCCTCTCAGACTGCTTCAAATAAAGAAGTCTTTTTTGTCAGCACAACATTTCAGATAATTATCGGAATAATTATTTTTATTGTTATTGCATTAATTGTTTATCTCCTAATAAAAAACAGGAATAAACCTAAACAAGCAGTATCAAATACAAGCCCTATTCAGCAATAATTGTTCCTTTGAACTTTTTTCCTTTCAGGAGGTTATCTAAATAGTTCATATTTTTTCCTAGAATGTAAGTAGTTATTTTGTTTTCCATTATCATTTTAGATGCATGCTGATCGAGGACAAAATGCTGCCCTGGCTTGAATTTTATTTTATTCGCCATTTTGTTAAAATCTTTCCATGAAATTTTTGGAATAAATTTTGCATCTTTGAATTCTTTGGGATTTTTATCATGCAGTCCTGAAACATCGGTTAAATTTATAAAATTGCATCTGAATGCTTTTGCAATTTCTGCTGCAGTGGAATCTGAAGTCTGATGCGGTTTATATTCAAGCGCCCCGCAAAAAACAAAATTATATTTCCTTACATATTTTTTCAGTTCTTTCATTTTGTGAGGTATCCCTACTTCCTGATCCTGATTGAAAAAGTAAGACATAAATCTTGCATTCATCCTCGTAGCCGAAATTCCTGCGAAACTCTGAAGATTTTCATCTGCATTTATTTCTTTAAGTGCAGAAATATATTTTCTTGCAATATTCCCTCCCCCGCACACAATTATAAATTTGTATTTATCTGTATTCTTCAAAATAGTTTTTCTGAAATTTTTCAGGAATTTAACATTGACATTGTCCGGAATTATCAGGCTTCCGCCAAGACTCATAACAATCACCTTTTTCATTGCAATAATAATTTACAATTTCGTTTATTTATCTTTTCCATGCTCAAGTTTTCACTCGTCATTCCCGCCCTCCCATCCCAAGCGGAAAATTTTTTTGTACTCGTGAAAACTTCCCCTTATTAAAAAGAGAAAAATTTCTATTCACAAAATTGTTCACCTCAATTATCATAAAATAATAAGTTAAATTGAGTTTTTATATTTTAAGAATTAATCATTAAAATATTTTGTTCCCCGTTCCATTCCCTTATTGCTTTCAAAAGAAGCTATACCCATTGTGCTTATTTCTCTTCCGTTTATTTCTCCTTTAATCATTGTTCGTGCTATTACTCTTTGGAGGTCCAGGTTTACTTTTACTGAACTTATTTTTTTATCAAGCGTGGATTTTTCTACAAACGGTGCAACTGAAATTGTTTTTATTTCCGCCTGATTGCCTTTTCCACCATCTATATAAACTTCCAATGGTTTTGATAAGTCATTCACATCGTAATTAAAGTTAACTCTTCCTTTTATTCTGTATAATTTTCCGTCTATAAAAAAACTGGCTAGCCCATATTCTTCCTGATCAAATCCTGCCCTTCTGCATTTTTTTCCAAGGATTAACCTGATATCATTACCAAAACTATTGTTACTAAAAATCATCCAGTCCCAATTTTTTCTTTTTGGAGAGAATCCGTTTGCCTCGTCAATAAAAGAAGTTGCATCAATTTTGGAAAAGTCAATTGCATTTCCATCATACCCCAAAAAACTTTCTTCTCTATTAAACTCAAACCATCTTTTACTTGTAAATTCTCTTAATGCTTTTTCTTCCCCGGAGTTTAATGATTCAGCATAGCCATTTTCATAATTATTTCTTGCTTTAAACAATAATCTTCCATAAACCTTTTTTTCATCATCTGCAATTCTTACTTCAAATGATTTTCCTTTATCTGAATTTTGCATTGATATTGACAGAGAATTTTGATTTCCATAATTTATTCCTTCATCTGCAAAAAGTTTCAGCAGTCCTTTTGTCATAAATGGCTTGATGACTGTTTCTTCTGATGAAATTCTTTCTGAAGTATTAAAGTCTGAAATATTGTAAGTGATGTTTCCGAGATAAAAAGGGATTGGCCCCAACTTCTGGCGATTTCCTGCAAGCCTGCAGCTGATTATTAAAGGTATTCTGGATTCTGTAAATGAGAAAATTCCATCCTTTAATGATAAACCGTCTAACCATAATTCCATATGCTGGAAAGCCACAAAATCAGAAAAATAAGCTGGATGAGATTTAAAATAAGGAGTCAGTACTCCTGGATTTTCATATTCAATTCTGTTTATTTTCCCCATTTGAGATTTTGAAATTTCTTTCCATGAATAAATCTCCTCTGGAAAATTTCCCCTGGAAAACTTTTCTGGCATTTATTTTTTTAGGGAAATTTATTTTTAAAGATTTATATCCTTTTATTAAAGATGAATTTTTAAACTCTATATCCTTATTTTATTAAATGAAAAAAAGGAAGGTGAATGAAGTAAGGAAGGTGAATGAAGTAAGGGATAAGAAAGGTCTTTCTGACATTGTTGTCACATTAATAATAATTGTTCTTTCTCTCGTCGCTATCGGAGTTGTCTGGGTTGTTGTTTCAAATATTCTAAAATCAGGAACACAACAGGCAAGTTTTCAGTTCGGAACTTTATTTCTTGATTTGAAAATTGACAAAGTTTTAACTGATACGAATGGAAATTATTTAGTTACAGTAAGCAGAGGAGCAGGACAGGGGGAACTGACAGGAGTTGATTTTGTTTTTTCCGACGGCAAAAACTCACAGGTTATAAAAAAATCGGCATCTATTCAGGAATTAGGAAGCCAGACTTTTACTTTTTCTCCAAGTGATTTAGGAAGTATTT
>JAKADZ010000001.1 GCA_021818475.1 Nanobdellota archaeon | reverse complement strand
AATTTCTTAGAAATTTTTGGATTAATAAAATTTTTCCTGCCTTCGAAGACTGGAAACAGGAATTTTCCGTCGCACACTCACTTAGTTCGCGTGAAGAAAAAATTTCCGAGAAAAATTGTTAATGAAGAAAATCTTCTTATTATTAAGATTATAAATCCTGTTCAAAAAAGAGGTGATAAATATATATTATAAAAATAATTAGGAAAATTTAAATATCTCTTAGCTATATCTTTTTGATGATAGATATTAATCTTATCAGAGAAAATCCGGAACTCGTTAGGGAAAACATAAAGAAGAAATTTCAGAATGACAAGCTCCCTCTCGTCGATAAAGTAATAAAACTCGATGAAGAATGGAGAAAACTGAAATATGAAGAGGATAAATTAAGAGGCGAGAGAAATAAGATTTCTAAAGAAATAAGCGAGGTTAAGAAGACTGGAAAGAGTGCAGACAGTTTGATGAAAAAGGCAAAACAAATTCCTGAAGAAATTGAAAAACTTGGCGAGAAAAAAGGAAAACTTGAAGCTGAAATAAAACAGATTATGATGACTATCCCGAATATAATTCATAGTTCTGTTCCTTTGGGAAAAGATGACAGTGAAAATAAGGAAATTAAAAAATTTGGAGAGCCGAAGGTTCCTGATTATCCGATTATGCATCCTGCTGAATTAGCTGAGAAGTTCAATTTTGCTGACTTCGATTCTGCAAGGGAAACTTCAGGAAACGGGTTTTATTATATTACCGGAGACCTGGCTATTCTCCACGAAGCCATGCTTGCTTTTGCAAGAGATTATATGATTAAACAGGGATTTGAATTTGTGATTCCTCCTTTTATGATAAGAAGAAAAGTTGTTGAGGGAGTTATGTCTTTCAAGGAGATGGATGCAATGATGTATAAAATTGAAGGGGAAGATTTGTATCTAATCGGAACAAGCGAACATTCAATGATTGGCAGATTTATTGACAAGGTTATTCCCGGGAAAAAAATTCCTCTTACCTTAACAAGTTACTCTCCCTGTTTCAGAAAAGAAATTGGAAGTCACGGGCTCGATGAAAAAGGATTTTACAGACTGCATCAGTTTGAAAAACAGGAAATGATTGTAATCTGTGAACCTGAAGATTCTTACAAATGGTATGATAAAATGCTTCAATTTACCGTCGATGTTTTCAGGCAGCTTGAAATTCCTGTGAGAACTCTTGAATGCTGTTCAGGAGATTTGGCTGATTTGAAAGCAAAGTCTGCTGACGTTGAAGCCTGGAGTCCAAGGCAGAAAAAATATTTTGAAGTAGGCAGCTGTTCAAATTTAACTGATGCACAGGCTAGAAGACTGAATATAAGAATTGAAGGAAAAGGGAAAATTTATTTTGCCCATACCCTGAACAATACCGTTCTTGCATCACCGAGGGCATTAGTTGCATTTCTGGAAAATCATCAACAGAAAGACGGAACTGTGAAAATTCCTGCTGCTCTTCAGCCTTATATGTTCGGAAAAAAAGTTATAGGAAAGTGAGAACACCTAATCGGTTTTCTGAACATGATTTTCCCTTTGAGAGTGTGCTCAGGGCTGATAAAAATAATAAATCTTACTTATCCTAAATTACTTAATACACTATCTGATAAATCTGCAGTGTTATTTGAAGTATTATTAATGGAATTTAAATCTGAATCAGAAATATCTCCCGAACTACTCGATGAACCCGTATTTTGATTATTCACTGAATTCATGATAATAAATCCTGCTATTGCCAAAAGAGCTACAACTAAAATTATTGCAATGACTGCTGTTTTTTTCATCATGTTCTATTCCCCCTTGCGGTGATTCTTGCAGATTTTCTCACTTCTGCTGCTGCTTTAGCCTTATTCATTAAATCTTTTATATCTTTTATTATAGTCTGTTTAAACTGATTTACTTCCTGTGCGTTTCCTCTTGCAAGTGCAAGCTGAGCTCTTGCAATTAATAATGCTGATTGAAATTCTCCTTCTGAATGTCCGCAGGTGTAACTTCGGGTATCTTCAAGCTTTTGAATAAACAAAGAATAATTTGCCTGAAATGCAGTTATTTTTTCATTTAAGATTACCTGGTCTGCCTGCAATGTTGTTACATTATATCCTCTTGCTTCTGCTCTTGTGATTACATTCTGGAGTATATTTGTAATTTCAGAGAATCTTTTTGTGCCGTTATTTTCATTATACTGATTTACTAATCCTGCTACCCTGTTGTCAACTGCTGCGCATCTATCGCTCCAGTTGTTTGCATTTGCTGTTGTAGAGTTTACTGTTGAGTTAGAATCCGCAGAAATTAATGCAATCATACTTATAGATAAAATAATAAGTGAAAACATCATAATCTTTTTTTTCATAAAGGAATAAACTAATATTTATTTATAAATCTTTTTAACTTCCTTCGGAAAAGTTTATATTTCACGTTTCTTAAGTTTTCTTATGGATGGAAAAGAGATGACCGGATTAAGTTCAAGTGAAGCCGGAGAAATAAGAAAAAAAGTTGGTTCAAATTTTATAAAGGAAGAAAAAGAAAGTTTAATTAAAAAAACTTTAAAGGTTGTCATCTCCCCAATTTCTTTAATGCTCGTCGCTGCGGCATTCTTGTCTTTAATTATAGGGAAAGTTTTTGATTTTTATTTTATCTTCTCATTATTTTTCCTGAATAGTTTTGTCGGGATATTTCAGGAACATAAAGCAGATAAAGCAATAGAAAAACTTTCTGAAAAACTTAAAATCAGCGTGAAAGTTTTAAGAGACGGAAAATGGAAATTTATTGATTCTTCAGAATTAGTTCCGGGTGATGTTATTGAAATGGTTGTAGGAGATATTGTTCCTGCGGATGTAAAACTACTGGAAACAAAAAATGTTTCTATCAATGAGTCAGTTCTTACAGGAGAATCTTTGCCCAAGGAGAAAAAAAATGGAGATGTGGTCTACGGCGGTTCTTATCTTTCGACGGGATGGCTCCGCGCTGAAATAACTGCAACAGGTAAAAATACGTTCTTCAATAAAACTCTATTGTCTGTTGAAAAATCACGGAAGAGGAGCGTTCTTGAGCAGGATATTCTTTCTACATCAAGATTATTAATGATTATCAGTCTGATTTCTGTTTTTATTCTTACAACTGTTTTATTAATTGAAAAAGCCAACTTTTTAGAAACTTTAATCATTGATTTAAGTCTGCTGATTGCAGGAATTCCTGTTGCTCTTCCTGTTGTAATGAGTCTTATTATCAGTTTAGGTGTTCTTGAACTTGCAAAGAAAAATACAATTGTAAGAAGACTTTCCTCTCTTGATGATCTGGCAAATGTAAATCTTCTTCTTACTGATAAAACCGGAACACTGACAAAAAATCAGATGAATATCCCAAAGATAATTCCTTATAATCTTAAAGAGGATCAGATTATTTTATTTGCTTCTGCATCAGCATTTAAAAATGAGAAGGATACTATAAATCACGCAATAATAGAAAGGTTCAATTTATTAAAGGATAAAGAGGCTTTGAAACTGACAGATTTTATTCCTGCAGATTCAGAAAGAAAACATTCCACTTCTTTTGTTCAGTTCAGGGGAAAAAATTATATTGTTTCTGTCGGGGCTTCTCAGGTGATTGAGAAATTTTGCAAAATGGACAGAAAATTAAAGACTAAGTACAAAAAGGATTTAGAGGAATTATCTACAGAAGGGTATAAAACTCTTGTAGTTGCAATCAAAGAAAATTCAAAGACTGAAAAGAGTATGAAACTTGCGGGGATATTGGTCTTTGCTGATCCTTTGCTTAAGGATGCAAAAGGAGTTATAGATTATCTTGAAGAAAACGGAATTCAGGTAAAAATGCTTACCGGGGACAATTTAGAGATTTCAAAAAGAATCTCAAAAGAGCTTGGGCTTGACGGGATTGTTATTCAGAGAAATTCAATTAACTGGAAATCTCTGAATCTTTCACAAATCCAGAAAATTGTCACTTTTTCGGAAGTTCTGCCAAGCGATAAACTTGCCCTTGTTGAAAAGACAAAGCAGAAATATGTTGTTGCTGTTACAGGCGACGGAATAAATGACCTTCCCGCAATAAAAAATGCTGACGTTGGGATTGCAGTAAGCAATGCCGTTGATGCCTTAAAAAATTCCGCTGATATTGTTTTGCTTTCTTCAGGAATTTCTGTGATTAAAGATGCAATTATAGAATCAAGAAAAATTTTCTCCCGTCTTTATACTTATTCTGTTTACAGAATTTCTGAAAGTTTCAGGCTGATTATCTCAATTCTTGTTCTTGGTTTAATCGCAGGAGCATTTCCTTTAACTGCCACACAGCTTATACTTCTTGCCTTTCTGAATGATCTGCCGATTATTTCTCTCGCATTTAATCGAGTGAAAAATACATCAAGACCTGCGAAAATAGATGTTAAAAAAAGGTTTACCCTTAGTCTTCTTTTCGGAACAGTCGGGATAATTAACAGCCTTCTATTTTATTTTTTGCTTCTGGATGTGTTTCATGTTAGCTTTCCTGTTTTGGAGACGATGTTTTTCCTTAAATTTACTGTGTCCGGGCATCTTCTTATTTATGTAGCTCATACAAAAGAGAGATGGTACAAATTCCTTCCAAGCAAATCGGTAATTTTTGTTACTATGGGAACTCAGTTTATTGCAACAATCATAGGAATTACAGGATTATTAATGAATCCAATTCCTATTACTGCGGCATTATTTGTCTGGTTATGGGCTATTTTCTGGATGCAGATAACCGAATTAATGAAAATCTTCCAGGAGAAAATTCTTAAACAATAGCGCAAGATATAAAAATCAAATTTATTTTAATTTATTAAAGATGGTGAAAAAGAAATTAAAAAAACAGGTTAGAAAGAAACCGAAAAAATTTAATTTTCTAATTCTTGGGATTGTTGGAGTTATATTATTGGGAGTTATTATTTTCTTTATTGTGAATCAGGAAAATGCAAATGTGAATATGCCTGCTGTTGACTGCGGGAATGATTTAACCTGTTTTATCGATCAGGCAAGCCATTGCGCTCCTGCAAATTTAACTTACACTCAGGATGATAGTGAATTTCTCGGGTGGGTGCAAAATCAAACTTATTATTATGAAATAAGAGGAAAAGAATCTCAAAAGTGCGTTCTTTATACCCGACTAATTTCTTCTTCAGGAAGTTACAGCACAATTGTTGTGAAAGATCTTTTGCAGCAAAATGTAACCATGAACCAAATAATTAAACAGGAACAGGATGCGAATCAGATATTAGCACAGGCAAGCGGACAGGATGGCATATGCAAGTATCCTGTTAATTATCTTATTTCTTATCTTAATGGGTTAACAAAAGGTTCTTTTGCCCTAAGTCCGACAAATGTGCAGACCTATAACTGCAATGGAACTCTTTATCAAAATCCAAATTTAACTTACTGATTATATAAAATGTTTTGATCATTAAAAGATGGCAGATCCTCAACTTATAAATTACATAAAAGATTCTCTTGCTAATAATATTCCCCTCGAGCAGATTAAACAAAATTTGCTTGGCGCAGGATGGAATCCGCAGCAGGTCGATGAAGCTATTAATTATGTTTCTCCCCAACAAAAACCAAAAAGCAAGTTTCCTGTCCTGATAGTTGCCGGAATTATTCTTGTTATTTTTATCGGAGCAGGAATTTTTTTCTTTTTGAATTCTTCAAATATTTCTCAAAACAATCCTTCTTCCAATACTCCTTCAGTAACCCAGGGGAGTGAAACTCCTTCGACAACCACTACGGTGAATGAAACTTCCCAAAGTACTGGTTTAAATATGCAATTAATCTCGTGCGGAACTGACATTGACTGTTTTATCAATCAGTCGAATAGTTGCAACCCTTCAAGTCTGACATATACTTATAGCGTGAATTTGCTCGGATTTATTGAGAATGAGACTGCTTATTATGAGCTGAGAGGCCTTTCATCAGGCAACTGCATTATTTATAATAAAATTCTTAATATTTATGGAGCATACGACGCTGCAGCAAGACAGAGCTTTTTGAACCAGAATATGACTGATGATCAGATTAACCAAAAACAACAGGAGATTAACAGCGTTTTGGCTCAGAATATTGGTGAAGACGGAACCTGCTATTACCCTCTTAATATTTTAATTCAAAACATTGAAGGACTGAAGACAGGGAATTTTAACGGCAGTACAGAGGATATTCAGACATATAACTGCACCGGTTCACTTTACTCTATAAATTCTACGAGTGCTAACGTTACTGTGACCGGCAATTCTTCAAATGTTAATTCGAGCGTCGTCATTACTTCTTCAGGCCAAAACGGGACTCTTGCTACTTAATAATTCATTTCGTAATCTTTAAAAATGATTTTTCACTCTAATTTTTGTGCCCATGTGGTCTAACGGCTATGACATATCCCTGTCACGGAGCTAGGACACCTAACAGGTTTCCTTAGCATAACCTTCCACTTGAAGGTGATCCGCAGAGCGGATATAACCCGAGTCCGACTCTCGGCGTGGGCGCTTACTTTTGGGTTATATATATCTCCAAAAAAGGCAACGCTTTAATAGATTAAAACCTATTTAAGTTCATGAAAAGAATACCTCTTCTTATTTTATACACAATTTTAAGTTTTTTAGCTTTTATTTGGGCAATTAATAATGAAAATGCATTATTTTGGGTCATATGTGCTATATTGACCATCTTAACAATAAATCTGTTTTATAATAGGGATAAAAATCCTATTGATTTAACTACTGCCGTAACAATTGTATTAACAATTGTGTTAATTGAAATTAGTGTTCCTTTACTTCATCCGAGGGTAGAAGTTACTAATGTAAATAACCCAGATGCACTGGTAATTAATGAAAATGGGACATGGGCTTATAGAATGTTTACATTTGAGATAACCGATCCATTAATTAGTTTTTTTAATACAAGTACTTTCTATCCCTTAGGAAATAAAATTTATTATGTAAATACAAATATGAATAAATTTTATAATACCGGATATTACACGGTTTTATGGTATAACAAAGGTACCTCAAATTCTATCATTTTTCAGAATGTTCCTCATATAACTGGTTTTAATAAAGAAATAAGCTCTATAGAAATTGCAACAGATTTCCCTTTATATAATTCCATATCTCAATCTAATATAACTGGTTTTTATCCTTTAAACTGGAGTAATTTTAATTATGGTTTTTGTAATTCATATGGTCCTGTAATGAGTATATCCAACTCAGAAAATGAAACTCTTTATTTTGAGAAAAACTTAAACTTTTTTATTCCGGATAATGCAACAATTTATACGAATAATGGTTATCACGAATTACTTAAAGATTATTATAACTCCAAGGGATGTTTTTGGTTAAGCAAAACCTGTACTTTAAATTGGAGCGGGAATGTATATATTGCAATTGTGAATAAAACAAATAACGGTTTTGAATTAACAATTCCCTATCCTTATTCAAGTACTACTCTAAACCAATATGAATCTACAACTTATTATATAAAATATTATCCAAATTGTGGTTAATTGTATAATTAATTCTAACTTATTGTTAGATATAAAAAATTTATTTTTTTCTAAAATTTTATCAATCTTTCTTTTTCCCTAAAACTCGCTGAATATTTCCTGCTCGGGGTATATTACTATTCCGTCGTCGGTTATCTGCATGGCAACTATATTCCTTTTATGTGAAGCTCCTCTTAATTTCAGCAGCTCTACAGCATTTTCTCTCATATTGCCATGTTTTATACTGTAAAGGACTATTACTCCGTCGGCAAGAAATTCTTCCACCCCTGTTGCCGAAAATATTTTTGGAACCTGCTCTGTCTCTGAAACAAGGAAACTTGTTGCTTTGCTTTTTTCAAGAAATCTGAAAAGCTGTTCAATATAAATTCTGTAAGTTTCTTCCTTGCTTGTAAATGTGCTTGCTATTGCAGTAAGTGAATCAATCACAATAAAGTCAGGCTTAAAATCTTTTGGCAGAATTACAGGGTCTATCTCAATTAATAATTCCCCTTTCTCTTTGGCAAGTATAGCATCTATATTTCTTGTTATGTCAAAAGGATTTACTCTCTGAATTTTTATCATCCCTTTTTTTATCATCTCTTGGGCATTCCATCCAAAATCTTCCATATGCTGAATAAGTTTATCTTCCCCTTCTTCAAAAGTCATATAAAGCCCTTTCTTTCCCTTTAGCGCATTATTATAAAGAGTCTGGAGGCAGAATATTGTTTTGCCGCTTCCTGCTCCTCCTGCCACAATAACAGAACTTCCTTTAGGTATTCCCTCTTCAAGAAGCTGATCAAATCCTTTAATCCCTGTAAAAATATATTCCTTTGACGGTTCCTTTGCTTTTAATTCCGGTATCTTTTCTAGATTTTTTCTCTGCTTTGAAATTAATTTAATTTTTATATTATTTTTAATTCCTGCTTTTTTAGCATGAGTTTTTGCAAATTGGTGATAATCCTGATCTATCATCATTATGTGATTTTTCAGCCAGTTATCGACAAGCTGTCTGCATTCTTTGAGCAGTAATATTATCCTTTCTTCTATCAGCTCAGGTCTTTTATTCCCCAGTTCCTGATTTAATTTGTCCTTTAATTTAAAATATGATTTAATAAAAGATTTATGCAATAATTTATGTTTGGAAAATTTTTCTTTTGGATATCCAATCGTTTTCATATAATTTTCCTCATAAACAAAATGATTATTGATATAATCATCCAGGAAATGCAGTGTTCTTCTGATTAAATTCAGTTCTTCTCCATTTTTGGCAGGTTGAAGAAGCGAATTTGCTGTATCAAAAATCATCTTATGCTGACGGTCAATTGTTTCTTCGCCAACACTCATCTTTGGAGTCCACACTACCGGCTTATCAAACTTAATATCAGTTTTTTCCACCTTCTTTTTTTTACTCATCTTTTATTTTAAAGTTTCTTTATCTTTTAAATTTTTTTAATCTTGATTCTAATACGGGGATTTCCTCTTTTATCCAGTTTGTTCTTTCCTGATATTTTTTCATCCGTATTCTGTAAGTTAATTCGGATATTTTATTTTCTTTAAACCGTTCTGTCTGGGCTTTTTTTTCCAGATTAGAAAGTGCATCAAGTTCTGCTTTCATATCTTTTATTTTTTTTTCAAGCTTTTTCTTCCTTACTCTTCTGCTTAATACATACGCTGCAAATCCTGCAATTATCAATATTCCCAAAATATAATACCAATCTTTTTCAACAACTGCAACTGCATATTTTTTGAATTGTCCTGCGGAAGAAGAACCTGACACTGTGGTGTCTATACTTTGTCTTGCCTGATTTATTAAATTCTCTGCTTCGCCATACCTGTCTCCATAAAATGAATCATTTGCCTGATTGAAAATATTTATTGATTCATTCATATTTATCCCCTGACTCTTATATTTTTCAATCTCTATTTTTATAATAGTAAGAGAATCATAAATTTCAAATGCCTGGTCTCTTCTAGATTGTATTTCCTCGGTGTAATTTATAACATCATTATAAGTTAAATCTTCCCAATCTATCAAGCTTAATGCATTCTGCGCATTAAATTTTTCAATATTTGTTGCATTTACATTTCCTCGGAGTATTTCTGCATAATCGACCTGTTTTAAAATCATGAGCGCATCGGTAAGAGTGTCATTTACATAACCTACTGAAAAATTATTCTCTTTCATTTCATTTATCAGTTCAACTGATTTATTCAATTCGATTAACACTTCTGTACGGGTATAATTTCCAGTTGAATTCTCGGAAAAACAATTTCCCAGATTTATCTGCCCCAGAAAAATGAAGAATAAACTTATTCCAATCAGAAGGATTATTTTTTTATTTCTTTTCATTTTTCTCCTTCAAGATTTGTTCAATCTTCTTTTTTATTTCTTCTTCTTTTTTATTTCTCCTTTTTGGAAAGAATGATTTTTTTTCTTTGTTTTTTGATAAATGCAGTTTCATTCTTTCATCTTCTATTTCTGCAAGCCTTTCATTTAATCCCTCAAACTGTGTTTTGTATTCATTTCCGGATAGAGTTTTATCTTTGTAATATTTTTCCTGTATCTTTTTTATTTCATTTTCTACTGTTTTAGTTTCCCTGTCTAAATCTTCACTCACTTTTGCAGGAATAATTAATTTTATCCTCTTATTTGCAAGAGTTCCCCTTAATTTTTTTATTTTTGCAAGTTCTTCATCATACTGCATCTGAGATAATCTGTGCTCTGATTCAGAAATTTTTCCTGCGAAATATTGTCTTTCCGCATCTGCTTTTTTCTTATCAATAGTTTCTTCTCTTTCTTCCAAACTTTTTATCCTGTCTGCTATTCTTACCTTTTGATATTTCCTATACCCGACTGCCCCAACTGCGGAGAATAATATTAATCCGAGAAGCAAAAATTCCCAGTAAGTATAAATGAAAAACAGCAAATTGCCTTTCCTTTCTAATATCAGAAGATCTCTTGCCTGTTCTGCTCTTGACATTGCAGATGAATAATCTCCCCTTTCAAATGCAGCTACCCCTAAATCAATTATATCTTCCACTGAAGTGCTTGCAAAAACTGCATTGCCATTCATCAAACTTCTCAATGAGCTCTGATTATTATAATTATTTGAACCGAATATAACTCCGCCGACAAGAAGATAATTACTTTTTGGGTCATACAGCGCGGCAATATCTCTTCTTAGCAAATCATCTGCCTGAAATGCGGTCTGTTTTTGCTTGATTATAGCATCTGAAAAATTCGTTGAACCCTGATAAATTTTTGCAGTGTTAAGCCAGTATTGTGCATTTGTAAGCATTTCTTCAACAGAGGAAGTTGTAAAATTTTTTCCTTTCATATCCTGAATAGCCTGAACTGCCTGCTGCAATTTTGCTTCTGCATCTGTTTTTGAAACCTGCTGTATTGTCAATTTTATATTCTGTGTCTCAGAATAACTCTTTGTAAAATTTGCATTACTCATAGTCCCGGAAATACTTGCAACTAAGTCATGAATTTCATAACCGGAGTAAGACGGTGCAGAAACTTTTACCGTGAAAACTTTTTTATCCCCATAAGAAAGATTTGATGTTGAGTCAGGAGAAATGGAGACGTATTGGCTTGGGAACCCAGCAATGTTTAATGAAATATTTCCCAATGTTGTTCCGACATAATTATTTTGAACTTCCACCTTAAATGTATTTTCTGTTCCCCTGACAACTTCTACTTCCTGACTATATACCGTCGGCGCAACAACTGCATTTATCAGCCCTCCTCCGCTTACTACTCCCCCGCCACCTACTGTTACTGTCTGGGTCTGAATTATCGGGTTTGATATTGAAATTATTTTTGAATCAGTTGAATTAGTTCCATCAGATGCTAATGCTGCAGCGCTTAAATTTACCTGTGCATCAGTTATGCTGTCTGAAACCGACACTTTAATTGTGTCTGTGAATGTTGAACCTACTGGAATTGATGCGAATGTTCTTGAAAGGCTACCTGAAGTAAGTGTAAATCCTGATGGGAGAGTCCAGCTTAATGAAACTCCTGATGCATCCTGGCTTCCGAAATTAGAAACGCCTGCCACTAATTCCACATCAGTTTGGCCTCTCGTAACGCTGGGTGAATACTGTGTTATCGATGTTGAAAGATAAGGTCCTGATGAGGTTTGGATATTTAACTGGTTAGAATAATCCGTTGTTCCTGCCTGAGAATTTATTGTTATTCCATAAGGATATAAATTTGATGTCAATCCTGTTGTATCTGCAAGAACAGTCAGAGTTATATTCTGATTTGGTGCAAGAGTATAACTTGCATTCTGATTTCCTGTATAATTAATATTTAATCTGCTCCCTATCGACGAAGAATTGAGAGAAACATTAAATATCAGGGTCGTATCTCCCGTATTATTCAGATATAAGAGTCCGAGGTTGTTCGTCGTATTCCTGTCATTGTAGACTATTGATTTTATAGCAGGTATACTGCTTGAATTCCAGTAACTTGTATCATTCTCAACATCTAATGTGTAATTTGAAGATAAATTATTATTTCCTGCAGAATCTGTTGCGTTAATCCTGAAAATGTATGTGCCATTTTGCGGGATAAATGTTGCATTGTAAATTATATTTGAGGTCTGCTGATTTGGTATCGCAGAATTATTTGTCATCTGAACTGTCTGCCAGACTCCGTCGCTTAAATTCATCCACATAAGAGAAACAGAAGAGATATTGTAATTCTCCAGAATTGTTGCATTAATATTTACAGGAATCCCGGGGTCTAATCCTGCGGTTGTATTCGGCAGATAAGTTATATTATAAATTCCCGGGGCCATGTCATCTAACACATTCACTGTTGCAGCACTTAAATTTTGATTTCCTGCATTGTCAAAAAGATATAAATTAACTCCGAAGCTTCCTGGAGTTGTATTACCCGCAGAAATTGTATAATTAAATGAAGAAGATGTTCCTGCAAGATTTATTTGTGATGAATTCTGCCATGCTCCTGTTGAATTATAATTTATTATTGCATATCCAAGTCCGACTGAATCTGAAACTGAAGCTGAGCAATTTACATTGGCGCTGTCATTTACAGGAGTTGTACATGAAAAAGAATTTATCTGGGGGTTTGTTAAATCAACATAAAAAGGAACTGTTTCATTTGCCTGATTTTTGTTGCTTGAAGAATCATTTGCATAAAATGTGATATTATGTGCTCCTTCTGTTGTGGTTATTGTTCCATTCCATTCTATACTTGAGACATTCCCTAAATTAGTAAGTGCTCCTGAATCTAATTTATATCCTGCCCAGGATAATGCTTCATCTGTTGTTATATTCAGTAAAATTGTTGAGGTTGTGTAATAAGTATTATTTACCGGACTTAAGATTGTAATTACCGGAGGAGTTGTGTCTGTTCTCGTTGAATCTATGGTGAAATTTATTGTTGATTGCGCGAGATTATTATAACTGTCATTTGCATAAAACGTGACGGTGTAATTGTTTTTATTGGATATGCTTGTATTTGTCTGAGTCCAGGTGAATGCGGATATGTTGGTCATTGTTACATTCTGATTTCCGTCTATTGAATATGCCGCCCAGCTTAATGGCTCGTTTACAACCATTGTAAAAGTTGCAGAGTTTCCAGGAATTATCTGATTTGCTGACGGGCTTGTAATAGTTATAACCGGAGCTGTTGAATCAGTTGTGTAACTTCCTGTCATTGGATTATTTGATGCTGCTTCCCCCAATGAATCGTAGATGTAAACATACCAATTATGAGTTGCAGAATCATTTTCGGAATAGAAACTGCATCCCGGGTTTACTGTTCCTGTTGAATTGCAGTATGTTGCTCCTGCGCATCCTGAAGAATTTGCTCCGCTTGATTTGCAGACAAATAAACTAAGGGTTTGTCCTGTATCATTATCTGATGAAACTGTATAGACACTTACCTGAGTTCCTCCCTGAATTGTATCTGCATTATCTCCTGCTGAAATAAAAGTTGGAAGCTGATTGATGCTGATTGTTTTGCTCTGCACTGATTGGGTGTTGCCTGCAAAATCCACTGAATAATATCTCAGGTAATTTGTTCCTCTTGTATTAAAGGTAACTGAACTGCCGTTATCAATAGCATTTGTCGGTGTACAAGTGTTGGTTGTATCAACACAGTAATATGTCTTTGGATCCGGGTCTACATTATCTGATTCTAAAATCATTGCAGAATATCCGGGGAGATGTACTGCTGAACTGGAATTGTCGCTTGTTGTCGGGGCAGTGTAATCTAGGTAAAAAGAGATATCAAGATTCTGATTTGCATTCTGCTCATTTCCTAACGAATCCATACACGAAACATGTTCAGTGTTAAATCCCTGTGATATTCCCGTTACTGAACAATTTGCAATACTTCCAGAAATTGTGCAGTCATTGCTCATTGAAGAATATGATAAATCATTTGGGCTCCATCTGCAGCTCATTCCATTCTGTCCTGAAACCAAAATGTCTGTTCTTCCGTCATTTACATTATCAATATAACTTGGCGCAGTGTCTCCCGCCACACTTATTACGGAGGTTGTTAATACTGTGGAATTAGTTGTGTAAGTAGTATTAACAGTTGATGAATATGCCAGTCCGTCAAATGCTCTGCAATAAACAGTATGGGTTGAACTGTCTGCTGTAGTTGCATAAGTGCATGATAAATTGTAAGGTGATGCCATATTGGTATTTCCTCCTGTACAATAACTGTTTGCAGAAATAGGTGACTGATTAAGTTCAGTGCAATAAAAGGACAGCGAATCATTGTTTAAATCTGACACAGTTGCATTGATTGTGATTGTATTCCCTCCTTTTATCGGACTTGGGTATGCATATATCGCAGAAAGATTTGGCGCCTGATTTATTGTGAAATTTACCTGAGTGTAATTTAAGTTGTTGACAGAATCATTTGCATAAAAAAAGAGACTTTTATTGCCTGCTGCAAGAGTGATATAAACCGGGGAAGTGTAAGTTATATTATTTGTTCCGTTGTTAAACCATAAACTCGAGATTGCGGTTGTTGTGTCTATCGCCGAGAAATTTACTAAAATAGTTCCGTTTGGATATCTGTAATTTAATATAGGGGAAGAAACATTTACCAATGGAGGCTGATTGTCAAAAAGCTGAACAGGGATATTGACGCTCGACGGGAAATTATCTTCCCATTGCATTCTTGTTGTTGCGGCTGCACCCCCTGCAATTCTGATACAAAATTGAACTCCAACTCTTTCTCCTGCGGTTAAATTTAAACTTTCGTTATACGGGACCAAATATGTCCAGCTTTTTAATACTGGGGCACCTGTTGCACATGCGACTCCATTTGTCGTCGTGTTTGTTACATTATATTCACCGGTGCTGTTTACTTTGACAATTCTCGCTAAAGTATAATACTGATTATTCGCTAAATTTTTTGAACAGTTTGAATACATATTAAATGTCCATGTTCCGTTGAATAATCCTGCCAATGGATAACTTGGAGAAATCCATTCTGTTGCAAAACAATACGTGTTCCCATTTGTTGCCAAAGAAAGTGACTCTGTAGATAAGCCTGCATCGACTGAAGTATTTTGCATAATTTTGTAGTTTGTAAATAAAGAATCTGATTCATTATGCAAAATAAAAGTGGTGTAATTAGTCGGGATATACCCTGCAGCATTTATTATCGAAATAAAAAAAACTGTAAAAATCAGAAAAAATATTTTTTTCAGGCTTAAGATTTTTGGGGGTTCTGAACAGAACTTTTCATTAATTTTAACCTCTTCACCCTCTTTTAACATTCTAATAAATATATTCGGAAAAAATAATATTTAAATTAATCGATTGTCTAAATTTTATAAACCCGCGATTCTTATGATTATCATGCAAAGACAAAAATTTTCATATGGAAAAAAACACGCATCTTCAATGGTTTCCCGTTCAACTAAATTGGGGAATATGAAAAAGGAAAGGCCGAAATATCCCGAACTTGCTGATAAAATTATCCAGATGTCTGATATAATTCTTGAAGTTTTGGATGCAAGATTTATCAATGAAACAAGAAATCCGGAGCTTGAAAAGAAGATTATTGAATCAGGGAAAAAAATAATTTACGTTTTTAACAAGTCTGACCTGATTGACATGAAGAAAATTGACAAACAAATGATTTCCCTCTCTCCGAGAGTTTTTGTGTCATGCCCTGATAGAAAAGGGGGGAAAGAGCTGAGGAACAAAATTAAAATCACTTCTTATAATGTGAAAGACAAAGTTGATAAAAAACTTGGAAAGGTCACAGTTGGGATTGTTGGATATCCAAACACCGGAAAGAGTTCGATAATCAATCTTCTCGTCGGGAAACCGATTGCAGGAACAGGTGCCGATGCAGGATTTACAAGAGGGATTCAAAAGGCAAATCTTACTTCGGAAATAGTTTTGCTGGACAGTCCGGGAGTTATTTCTTCAAAGGAATACTCTAGTTCAAATTTGGCAGCTATTTCGCGACATACAAAAGTCGGGGCGAGATCATACAGCCAGATTAAAAATCCTGAAATTGCCGTCAATGATTTAATGAAAGAATTTTCTGCTTTGATAGAAAAATTTTACGGAATTTCTGCAAAGGGAAATTCAGAGGAACTGATAGAAAAACTTGGAAGAAAAAAAGGAATTTTGAAAAAAGGAAATCTCGTCGATGAAGACAAGACTGCAAGACTGATTCTGAAGGACTGGCAGGAAGGAAGAATAAGGGCCTGATTATCCATAAGCACATATATCTTTAAATATATCTCAGTTATCTCCCCCTGATAATGAATGAGAATACAATCAATCCTTTATTGGTTGAGATAAAAAGATTTTCGAAGGAAGAAATTGCCGAGAAACTTGAAAAATTTTCCATCGAGCAGATTTTAAATGAAATCAAATACATTCCGCAAGTTGTTTCCTGGTTTTCACATTGCCCTTCTTATGAACTTACTTATCATTCTATGATTAATCTTTATAGCCGGATTGTAAGTTTAAATCCTGAACTTGAATTCAATAAAATCCGCAGGAGAGTTAATACCAATTTTAATTTTGAAAGACCGGAACCAATTAAGACAGGAGAAAAAAAGAGGAGGAGAAAAAAATTTCCATTGAACAAATTGCTTTGGAATCTGCTTTTGATGTTTTAGAGGAAGTTTTAAATGAAGAAGTCATCGGTCAGAAAGATGCGGTAAAACAAATAATCCGACCATTCATAAATATAAAACACAGGGGAATGCCTAAAAACAGGATTTCAAGTTATTACCTTCTTGGTCCATCTGGAGTAGGCAAGACAAGTTCTGTCACATTTATTGCGGAAGAACTGAAAATTCCTCTTCTTACTTTACAGGGTTCTGAATATGGGCAGGAACATACTGCTAGGGAATTATTTGGCGCTCCTCCCAGTTATGTTGGATATGATCCTAACGGGGGAATACTACAGAAATTCATAAGAAAAAATCCAGAGTCAATAATCTTATTCGATGAAATAGACAAGGTTCATCCAAGCATATGCCAGTCATTGACTAATTTCCTCGGGGATTCTTTTTTAACCAGTCATGATGGTTTGCAAATTCCATTCAAAGGTTTTATGTATTTTACAAGCAATACCGGAAATAAAGCGTCTGAAACCGGAGGAAGAGAAATTGGTTTTACTGATTTACAAATATCAACTTCGGAAATTGAGAAGAGAAGAATTATTTCAATATTACGGGAACAGGGCATTGGAGAAGCTTTTCTTGGAAGAATTGTTGATTTTGTTACATTCAACCCCTTAAATGATTCTGATCTTTTTGAAATTTTATGGAAAAATATAGACATCATTAATGATGAGCTTAAACATTATCAGATTGGAATTAGCGAGAAAGCACAGGGAAAAATTATCCAAATGGGAAATCCAAAATTATGGGGAGCAAGAAATATTCAGAATAACCTTGACAGATTGGTTTCTGATTCCAATTATGAATTTGAAATGCATAACAGCATTCCGGAAGGCAGCATTATATCAATAGATTATTCTGAAGGAAAATTTGTATATTCTGTTGATAAAAAGATTTTCTTAGAAACAGAATCTTATTGATTTTTTTTCTTTCTATGTTTTAAATATTCAATTAATACGGGAATTAGAGAGACTGCTATTATTAAAAAGACAACTATTGAAAGGTGCTCCTGAATAAATGGAATGTTTCCGAAGAAAAATCCTGCTGAAATAAAGATTGCTGTCCACAAAATTCCGCCGATTACATTAAAACTAAAAAATTCCCTATATTTCATTTTTCCAACTCCTGCGACAAACGGAGCAATGGTTCTTATTATCGGAACAAATCTCGCCAGGATTATTGTTTTCTTTCCATGTTTATTATAAAATTCCTGCGTTCTTTCAAGATATTCTTTTTTAATCCACTTCCAATTATATGCTTTTTTGCCAAGGAAATTTCCTATTCCATAATTTACACTATCCCCTATTACTGCAGCTAAGGCTGCTAAAACAAAAACCAGATAACCATCTATCAAATTTTTTGCTGCTAAGGTTCCTGATATGAAGAGAAGTGAATCCCCCGGAATAAGAGGAGTTACCACTAAACCTGTTTCTATAAAAATAAATAAGAAAATAAACGGATAAATTAAAACTCCATACTGCTGAAGAATTAAAGTTAAAATCTTGTCAGCATTGGTCATTAGATCAAATATATTTGTAAGGAAATTCAATATCATATTTCTTTTATGAATTTCCGGTATAAAAAACTACTTACATCTTTCAAAATCTAAATCAAAAGCTTTAAAAAAGGATTTTTCTTCTCAAACTTCAAATAAATTATGAGGTAATTTATTTCAAATGGCAAAAAACAAAAAAGACGCAAATGAAGAATACGAAGACGAAGAAACTTCATCTGAAGATGAATACGAAGAAGATGAAGAATCAGAAGACGAAGACGGGAATGAAGACGAAGAGGAAGAAGAAACTTCATCATCTGATGACGAGGACTGGTAAACCGGTTTTCAGCTATTTCTTTTTTTTATTTTTTTAACGCATAATTTATAAAAGACGAATTATAATTTAACTTATGAATTGGAGGTTGATTTTTGTCGGGGCATTTTTGCTGATTATTTTTGCAAGTTTATTTTTTTACATGCTTCCAACAAATCCGGTAAGTTTTGAGGTAAAATACAATAATACCAACTTCAGCATCGATGGCAGTTCGGTTATGCAGTATTACCCAAACATGAGGTTTTCAAGCCCTGACATTTCTTACAGAATTTCAAGCACCTGTCCTCTTCAGAAGCAAAATGACATGGAAAATGCATTTACAATAATGGAGAATCTTACTCCTTTGGTCTTTTATCCCGTTGATAATAATGAAGAAATAACTGTTACATGTGAAGACAGAAATCAAATTGAAAATGGGATGTTCGTTGCAGGAGAAGGGGGGCCAAAACAGATAATTGTTGCAGGAAATTTTAATATAATTACTTCAGGGGAAATTTTGCTTATACGAAATTCTGATTGCCCCAAACCAAATATCGCGATTCACGAACTTCTCCATGTTTTGGGATTTAACCATTCGGTGAACCCTGCAAATATAATGTATAATGTCAGTAACTGCGACCAGACCATAGGGGATGATACACTGAAACTGCTTAATGATTTATACTCAATTCCCAGTTATCCTGATTTAATATTTGAAAATGCTTCTGCTACCATGAGCGGCAGATTCCTTAATCTCGATATGAATATATTAAATGTCGGGCTTGCCGATGCAAATTCTTCTGATGTTGCAATATATGCAGATAATAATCTTATCCGAAAGATAGATATTAATCCTGTTGAAATTGGCAACGGGATTTCTTTGCATATAAGCAATATCTGGGTTGCTCAGTTAAATGTGAATAATATAAACCTAGTTATAGAAACAAACTTCAGCGAGATAAATAAAGAAAACAATAAAATAACGCTGGGAATACGTTAACTGTCAAGTTCGAGGTCGTCAATGACGTCGTCAAAAATTTCCTCTTCTTCCTCTTCTTCTTTTTCTTTTAATTCCTTCATTTTCCCCTCTTTATAATTTTATTCTGTAATTTTCTTTTTTAAATATTTCGTTAGTGGAGAACACTTAATCGGTTTTCTTAAATCGTAACCTCACTCATTTATTTCTTCTCATACTAATAGAAAAAAATGCAAAAATTTCTTTCAGAAATTTTTAAGATAAATAAAATTTTTTCTGATTTGCGACCTCGCTCATTGCATTTAATATTTTTGGCATTCGCGAAATCGTTCACCTTCGGAAAGAAAAAATTTCCGATAAAAGTTGTTAAAGGAGTAAATCTCCGAAGGTTATTAAAATTTATAAACACCTTTCAAAAAGAGGTGATAAAGAAAAAAGTTAAAATTCTCTCCTGCACAGAACGGAATTATTTTTCTATTCGTGAAATAATAAAGTCCCCTCACCAGCTCGAGCCCCCGCCCACTTAACACTGACCTTACCATCGCGAAAACTCTCGCCCGCCCAACAGGGAATTATTTTCTATTTGCGGAATATAAAAGTCCCCTCACCAAGAATCGGAGTTCACTTCGCTTCGCTCGTTCCCTCTCATTCGTCTCTTCGAGCCAAATGAAACTACGTTCGATTCTTTAATGAATTCGATTTCGCTTCGCTTAACCGAATTATATCCCCTCACCAAGAATCGAACTTGGATACGCCGGTCTACAGCCGACTGCATTACCACTATGCTATGAGGGGCTAATTTCCATTTTATGGAATAGCGGGGGTGGGATTTGAACCACACGACCTTCGGGTTTCCTATGCGACAGCGTAGGAATACAAACCTACGGATTTGCTTATGGGCCCGACGAGCACTCCAGGCTGCTCCACCCCGCTATAATATTGAAGAGATATTTCTCCTTTTATAGGTTTCTTTTTAGGAAATTCCGTGAAAAACTGCAATAAAAAATATCATTTTATGACTGAATAAATCCTTAAAAATAGCCGATTCTGTTCCTTGAAATGAAAGAGGTTTGGGCTCCGGAAAAAAGACTTTCTTATTTGCCGGATTCTATCAGAGAATTTTTTATTCAGGAAAGTAAATTTTTATATGAAGAGTTATCTTCTAAAAGACTTAGTGTTGTCTTGACTCCTGCCCCGGTTCAAACTCATCATGATCATAAAATCAGGGTAGCTGATTCCCATAACCCCGAGTGGTATTCTCATCTCTATTCTTTGCATAATCGTGGGAAAAGGAAATTATTTGAAAAAGCTTTAGAGAGAATTGTTAATGGTTTGGACAGAGATTTAGATATTCGAACCCCGAAATATAAATATCAATATGATACTGCATTTAGAGATCTTATTTATCATAGACTTACTGAAGGTTATTCATATGAAAATTCAATAGTATTCCCAAACAATGAAGTTAGAGCTTTTTTTGGATTCGAAAAAATGGAACTTCCTGAAGAAGAATATAAGATTCCTTTCTAATTAAATTTATAAACGTTGCAAATGTCTGAGTTCTATGCTAATATTAGGAATTGATGACGCTGGAAGAGGGCCGGTTATAGGGCCGATGGTCTTAGCAGGATGCCTGATTGATGAAAATGTCGAGAAGAAATTAAAAAAATTAGGCGTAAAAGACTCCAAACAATTAACCCAAAAACGGAGAGAATTTCTTTCTGAACAGATAAAAGACGTCGCTGAAACTTTTGAAATTGTATTAGCTTACCCTAATGAAATTGACGGCAAGAATCATGACGGAATAAATCTGAATTCTCTGGAAGCTATGAAAATGGCGGATGTTGTAAATAAGATAAATAAAGGATTTAACAAAATAAAAGTAATCGTTGATTGCCCTTCAGTAAATATAGAAAAATGGAGAGATTTTTTCATGACAAAAATAGACAATCTTTCAAATCTTGAAATAGTCTGTGAACACAAGGCAGATGTCAAATACGTTGCTGTCTCTGCAGCATCAATTCTTGCAAAGTGCGTCAGAGAAACAGAAATGGATAAATTAAGGGAACAATATGGCAGTGAAATTGGTTCTGGTTATTGTTCAGATCCTAATACGAAAAAATTTTTAGAGAAAAATCTGAAAAATCACAAAGATGACGGAATATTCAGAAAAACCTGGAGCACATGGAGAGAAGCGTGCTCTGTAGCTGAACAACAAAAACTGGAAGCTGCTTAAATGGCAATCAAATTAGATCTAACAAATTGGAAAGAAACTTGTTTGTTTATAATACAAAATGTAAAAAGTTGTAGAGAAATCCGTAGAGATTTAGGATCAGGGGATTGTATCGGTTATACATTGAATAAACCTTGTTTAAGACCAATGACAGGGGAAATATTATCTGGGGCTGAACATCTTTTTGAAAGAGTAGATTCTGTAACTTATTCAGATGGAAAAACTTTTTATCGAAATGGCGGTGAATTCCACACAATTGAAGCAATTGAAGCAATTGAATTATTGTATGGTTCTATTAATACTTAAAAACTCAAAAATCTTATCTGATTTATGGTTGAATTATTATTAAAATTGTTGATGATTGCATATGCGAGCACGGGGATTATTGCTACTATTGGATATCTTCCCACAATGAAAGATTTGTTAATCCATAAGAAAAAAAGCGCGAACCTCACTTCTTATTTTATCTGGACTTTAAGTTCGGTGATTGTGTTTTTATATTCCTTGTTCATATTACAGGATGTTTTGGTTAGAATTGTAACCGGTTTAAATTTTATTTGTTGTGCAATTATATTCATATTAGGCTTAAGATTAAGATAAAATCATCCCATTAAACTTTAAAAATATCTTTTGTCTCTTGTTATTATGATTTATATAAAAAAATTGGTGATGCATGGTTTCAAAAGTTTTGTTAGAAAAACAGAAATCCCTCTTTCTTCAGGAATAAATGTTATTGTCGGAGCAAATGGAAGCGGCAAAAGCAATGTATCTGATGCATTATGTTTTGTTCTCGGAAGACTCAGCATAAAATCAATGAGGGCTGCAAAGGCGGGCAATTTAATTTTTCTCGGAAGCAAGGCTGCTGCGCCTGCAAAAGAAGCAATTGTTGAAATTGTTCTTGACAATTCTGACAGAACTTTTTCTGTTGAAAGTGATGAAATTTTGATAAAAAGAATTGTAAGAAGAAACGGACAGAGCATTTACAGAATAAATTCCGAAACCAAAACCAGGCAGGATGTTTTATCTCTGCTTGCTCAGGGAGGGATTGATCCAAACGGATTTAACATAGTCCTTCAGGGAGAAATTCAGAATTTTGTAAGAATGCAGCCTGAAGAAAGAAGGAAAGTTATCGAGGAAGTTTCAGGAATTTCTGTATATGAAATGAGGAAAGAAAAATCTCTCAGCGAACTTGAAAAAACCGAGGAAAAACTGAAAGATGTGCTGGCAATTCTTCGTGAGAGAACAATTTATCTTAATAATCTTGAAAAAGAAAGACAGCAGGCTTTGAAATTCAAGAAATTAGAGTCAGATGTAAAAAAGTTCAAAGCAAGCATTATTTATTCTGATATCGCCCAGAAGAAAAAAATTTCCGAGGAAATTAATTCAAAAATTTCAAACAAGACAAAGGAAATTGAAAAAGAAAAAAAGATAATTCTGGAAATAAGAACTTCAATAGAAAATCTTGAATCTAAAATATCTACGATAAATTCCACTATCCAGAAATCAACAGGATTAGAGCAGGAAAGACTGAATAAAGAAATTGCAGATTTAAGGGCTGATTTGGCAGGTATGAATGTCCGAAGAGAAAGTCATGAGAATAAAATTAATTCATTATCCAAACAGAAAGTTGATGTTCAGGAAACTATCCGTAATCTCGAACTGCAGATAAAAGAAATGCAAAAAGGCGCGCCTTCAGTTATAAAAAATCAAAAAGACATTGAGACGAAAAAACGTGAACTTGAAAAACTAGAGGAACAGAGAAAGAAATTTTATACGATAAAATCTGAATTAAAATCTCTTAAAGAAAGAATTCAGGATAAAAATAATACGATGAATTCTTATCTTAATGAATCTGATTTTTTGCTTAAACAAATTAAGTCCGTATCCCAGGAGCTTTCAGATGCCAAAATGACTCCGGAAAAAATTGACATCCTGAAAAGTTCAATTTCAGAAAAGAAAAATCTTCTTGAGAGCCTTATTAAAAGAGAAATCTCCCTAGAAAAATTGTCAGGGGCAAATGAAATTGAAATTGACAAAGAGAAAAAAACTATTGAAAAAATTTCAAAAATGGATATCTGTCCCCTTTGCAAAAGCAGGATTACCAAAGAACATATTGATTCTATCCACGGGGAGATTCATGAAAAAATAGAAGCTCTTGAAAAAGAAGTTGAAAATTCCGACAAAGAAATTAATGAAATTTATAACAAAAAAAATATCCTGAATCAGGAAATTGAACAGCTTAATACCGACATCGCCAGAGGAAATTCAGACCTTATGAAAATTTCAAGCATTCATGATAAACAAAATCAGATGAAAGTTTTGCAGGAGAAAATTGATTACCTTAAGGGAGAGCTTGCTGAATTAAATAAGAGAGAAAAAACTCTTGGGAGCTCGTTTGATGAAAATTCTAACATTGAGCAGAAATATGAGACTGCGAGGATTGAAGTTCAGGAAATGTCTTTAAGAAATCAGGAGAATGTTGATTCTGAAATCTCCTTTAAAGCCCGAGAACTTGAGCGCTCAAGAATTTCCCTCAAACAGATTTTCAGGGAAGAGGAAGATCTGGCTTCTGAACTTGGAGAAGTTAAAAAAGGAATGACTGAAAAAGAAAGTGCCCTTGAAAAAAAGAAAAAACAGGAATTTGAGCTTACTGAAAAATTCAAGAAAATGATCTTAGAAAGAGATTCACTGCAGAGAAATATCCGTGATTCTGAAATAGAAATTTCAAAGAAACAAAATACAATTTATAATTTTGAAAGCGAATTTAACAATCTGAAAATTGAATCCGCCAAAATAAATGCAGAGATTGAGAATTTTGAGACTGAAATGCTTGACTTCCCTAATGTGGAAATAATCAAAGCCAGTAAGGAAATACTTTCTGAAAAATTAATCAGGACTCAGGAAATGCTTTCACAGATTGGGAGTGTTAATCTTCGTTCCCTTGAAGTTTATGATGAGATAAAAAAAGAATACGATTCCATTAAAGAAAAAACTGATACTATCGCCAAGGAGAAAGATGGAATTTTGAAGATAATCCATGAGATTGATATTAAGAAGAAGAAAACATTTTTGCAGACCCTTAATTCGCTTAATGAAATTTTCTCCAGAAATTTCTCCCAGCTTAGCCAGAAGGGGACTGTTTCCCTTGACCTGGAAGATCAGAAAGAGCCGTTTAATGGGGGAGTTAATATAACTGTCAAAACAGGACACGGGAAATATTTTGATGTTAAATCCCTTTCAGGAGGAGAGCAAACTCTTGTTGCTTTGTCTTTAATTTTTGCGATTCAGGAACTTAAACCATATCCTTTTTATGTTTTTGATGAAATTGATGCTGCTTTGGATAAAAGAAATTCAGAAAGACTGGGGGAACTTTTGAAAAAATATATGCAGAAAGGACAGTATATAGTTATCACACACAATGATGAAGTAATGGCTAACTCTACAAATCTTTACGGAATAAGCATGTCTGAGGGAATTTCGAAAGTTGTAAGTTTGAAACTTGATAATCAGGAAAAAAAGTGAACGATACATCCGGAGGAAAAGTGCAAAAAATGCGACGACACTTCCGGTTTCGTTAACTCGCACCCGCACTCATTACCATTGATATTTTCTGCATTCGTGCAAATGCTCGGCCTGACCTTCCCACTAAATTTGTGGTCATGCCTGATAAGAATTTTTTGAGATAAATGAAATTTTTCCTAATTCGCGACCCAGCTCATTGCATTTAATATTTCTGGCATTCGCGAAATCACTCACTTTCGTTGAGGAAAAATTTCCGATGAAAATTATTAATGGGGAAAATTTTTAATGCGGGTTTTAGATAAAATTGATTAATTATTATATTTCAAAAAAGGGCGATAAAGAAAAAAAAGACTGGTTGATAAAATCATAATATTAAACCTATTTTTTTGCAAATTTCTGCTAATTCCTCTGCATTTGCAGTTTCATAAAAATCTTTTGTGTTTTCTTTTAATTCTATTAATTGTTTTTCAATCCCCCTTATTTTTCTTACTCTTCTTAAAAATTCTTCTCTTGAATTTGGATCTATAATCGGAGAAATTATGTCATTTATTTCCCTGAATTTATCTGCGAAGATGTATCCAGAAGCAAAGTCTATAGTTCTCTTTCGGGGATATAGGCAACCCATAGCATTCTCTTTTAATGTTCTGAAAAATTGGCTTGTTTCATCGATATAAAATTGTGTGGTTTTTGTTATCGGACTGGTTTTATTTTTAATGTAATGCCTAACTGTGTTTAAGCTTAGAATTAATCCTAATCTATCAATGTCATCATATCCATTCATAATTTTTTAAAGAGAAAATATTTTTTAAATATTTATATAAAAAATTATCACCTCTTTTTGAAGAGTATAAAAATAAAATAAAAATAAAATAAAAATTATTTACTTATTTAGTAATAACTTTCACCGAACTCTTCAGTTTTTTGTGGTTTCTTTGTTATCAAAACAACCAATACAACCAACAAAACCAAGAAAACGATTGCCAGTATAACTGTCAATACGAAAACCGGGCTTGTTAAGTCCATAGTTGATTGAGCTGAACCGCTGAAGTTAACAGTATCCAAAACAGTAGTTCCTTCTGAAACAGTAACGTCAAATTTGTAGTCACCGCTTGTTGGAGTGTCTATTGAAACTGTCTTACTTGAAGCAGCAGGTACAACAACAGATTCAGTATTTGAATTGTATGCAACTGTATAAACCTTTAACTGGTTTGTAGGGTTAAGCAATACTAAATCATTTCCTGATTTCATAGCGATATCAGGTATACTGTTTGTTATTGTTACAGCCTGTGTTGCAGTAGTTTTTGTGTCGTCATTACTTGCAATAACTGAAAGTGTATCTGCTCCAGCTTTAGCATCGTATGGGATGTCTAAGTAAACTGTAGCACTTGCAGTAGCCTTGTTGTCTGTGTCAACGTTTTCAACGTTAACCAAATCTCCTACATAAACAGTCTTTTGGATGTTCAATTCAGGGATTCCAACAGTCAAATACAAGTCACTTAAGTCATTGTAACCATCGTTCTTTAATAGAACCTGAACTGGAACAGATTGTCCAGCAGAGAATGTACTATCAGCCATTATTGACTTAATAGCAACATCGTAAGATGGTTTTTGAACATGCAAAGTTCCTACAGCAACCTGATCTTCATCGCCTACTTGTATAGTCAATGGGAAATCGCCAGTTACTGAGTCACTTGCAAAGTCTGAAGGAACAGTCAATGTTAAAGTTTGTGTGTAAGTCTGCCCATTTTCAACATCGAATGATGGACTGCTAACAACAACATCATTGCTATATCCTTCAAGTGTTGCTTTAACCTTAAGGTTAGTGTTATCTGTAGCATTAAACTTAACTTCAACAGTTAAGGTATTTCCTGCAGTAACAGCACCTAAGTCAGTTGTTGCCAATGGAGTGACCTGGTCACCATTAACTTTTACAGTCAATGAAGTTGGGTCATATGTAGCAGCACTAACTGCGCTAGCCAACAACAAAACACTTGCAACTAACAAAAAAGAAACCAAAGTTCTTTTTGTATTCATCTTTGTATTCATTTTATTTTAATTGCAGAAGACTTTGTCTTCTGTAAAAATTCAAGAGGAAAATCATTTATAAACTTTATGGTGACAACATATATTTCCTACTTTTACATTACTAATTGTAAGTAACAAGCGGGGACATGTTATTTATTTTTTGAGTAAAACTACTTCTGTCTACGGTAAAGAACATCTAACCGGTTTTCTTTATTATGTTTTCCCTTTAAGAGTGTGGTCACGCCTGCTTATTGCTAATCCAAGAACAGAATCTTCTACCGGATAAGGTGATTCATTTATGATTACAATATCTTTATTTTTTGGCAGTTCAGATATGAGAGTTTTCAGGTCTTTTTCAGGGGTTTTCTTATGGTTTTTTTCTCCCTTTTCTCCATATTCAATTCCGGAAAAATGAATGTGCAATTCTTTTGCTTCTTTAAATTCACTAAGTGTCTCTTTTATGCGATAACTTTTGTACCTTGCAAGAATGTGTGCGAAATCTATGCAGAAAGAGCAGCCGGTTTCTTTTGAAAGTCTCGAAATTTCTTCCACACTTCCAAAAACATTTACTTTTCCCATTATTTCCGGAGCTAATTTTGGAGTGTATTTTTCTTTTTTCATTCCTTCCTGGATTTCCAAAATTCTTTTTTTAATATTTTCATAAGCTTCTTCCTTATCCATCCCGGAATAAAATCCTGTGTGAAATACAACCCGATAAGCTTTCATTAATGTTCCAATTTTGCAGCAGTCTAAAATTCTTTTTTTGCTTTCTTCGACTTTCTTTTTCTCTTTAGAATTTAAGTTAATCCAGTAAGGGGCATGAATACTTAATTTTATTCCGAGCTCTTCTGCTTTTTTTCCTATCTTTATTGCATCTTCTTTTTCCTTAATGTATATACCATAAGTGAAAGCCACTTCACATGCTTTTAATCCGAGCTGATGATACATTTCAAGATTTGAAATTGCATCTTTAACAGGACCGAGGCCCGAAGGGCCAAAATTAATGTTCGAATCTGATTTTGTCATAATCATAACTAGTTAAATAAACTAAAACTTATAAATCATCCTTAATTTTATTTTCTATGGGACAAAGAGATTTGGGAACCTGTATAATACTTTCTTTAGAAAATGCGAAATTACTCAATCTGGATTTTAAAGAACTTGAATTCGTCGGAGAAGTAAAACTTAATCCTGTCCAGGGAATTTTTGATTCAAGTATTAAACGAAAATTGAGAAAGAGAATTGAAAAAATTGCCAGAAACTACGATTCGGATTTAGCTGTGATTCATACTCAACATGAAATGTTTGGAGATTTCATTGATGAAATAAGTTATAGTTTTGGTTTATATAAATACAAATAATACTTTTTTACAAGCTTAATAATTTAATATTTGTGTCAGTTGTTCCGAAGTTCTTTGCTACGATAACCTTGCATGAAACTTCCTCAGCAGAAATTATTATTGGTGTTGTTGCGGTTCCGTCAATAACTAATGCGGTTATCTTTGTTCTGAATCTTTTTAGTGTGCTGACCAATGTTTTGACTGAAACGCTTTTTATTTCATTTAAATTGCTGTCGAGAATTATTGCTTTTCCGTTTCCTTCATTTTGTTTTGAAATTTTTTTCAATTTTTCTTTTTTTTCAGCAGTCAAATCAAATGGTTCTTCTGCTTTTTTTTCTGTTCTTTCTTCTTTTGATTCAGTTGAGTATGATTTTTTCTTTTCTGAAAAACCTGAAAAAAAGTCCTTTACCGGGACTTTTTTTCTCAAATTCATTAAAATTTCTTTGCCAGTAAGCTCTTCAACTTCTTTTCCGTCTGGAGCTGTGGCGATATATGTTACATTTGCGTTTTCAGTAACGTTCTGGGCGATGAGTTTTCCTCCTCTGTCTCCGTCTACGAAAAGAGTAATTTCTTTTTCCTTACCCAATTCTCTGATTTCATCAGGAAGTTTTGTTCCGTTCATTCCTATGACGTTATTGACCCCGTTTCTTAAAAGGTTTACAACATCTGCTCTTCCTTCAACAACAATTAATTCCTTTCCGGAAATGTCTCCGCAAGGAAGTTTGTTATCTCCGTATTCTCTGATTCCGGCAATCTTTGCAGATTCCTTAATCTCAGCAGATATTTCTCTTGAATCGGTTGTTCCGTGAATCTCACTCATCAACTTTTTTGCCCTTTCAATTATGTAATCCCTTTTGCTTCCTCTGACATCTTCGATTCTTTCGACAGTTATCTGGGAATCACAAGGGCCTATTCTTTCGATAGTTTCAATTGCAGCGGCGATTAAAGTTGTTTCAGACTGGTCAAGAGCTGTGGGAATTTTAACGACTCCTACAGTATTTTTTCCTTCTTTATGCAAGTCCACTTCAATTCTTCCGATTTTACCTTCTTTTTGCAATTCTCTCATCTCGAGTTCTGCTCCCAAAAGACCTTCTGTCTGACCGAAGATAGCTCCGATTACGTCGGGTTTTTCCAAAGCTCCCTCTGCTGAAAAATTTGCATGTATCATATATTTTATTGATACCGGGCTTATTTTTGCCATGTTTTTATTTTCCTGTTTATTTAATTTGAAATCTATGATTTCAAGAAATATCTACAGTTACAACCTCTCTGTAGTTCTACTTTTCCAAAAGGAAATGTGAATGTGAAAGTGATATAATCTAATCAATAGATATTTCTACAAAACTATTATAGAAAAGGGATTTTTAAACTTATTCTTTATTAAGGATTTCATCAGTTACAATTTTTGCTCCTGTCCCAGTGTATTGAATATAAGAGGTTTCTTTGCATTCCCGACATTTGTAACCATGAGTTTCTGCAGTGTTATTGCCATGTCTTGAATTAAGTTTCTGGCGGATTGTGTAATCTTTTCCGCAAGAACAATGAACTCTCAATTTTACTCTCGGAAATATGAAATCATAATTTATTTCATTTGAAAGAATTTTTTCAATTGCCATGATTATAAGAACTGAATAAATTTTTTAAATTATTTACAAACCTAATTTTTTTCGCATATCCATGAACTCTCTTATCATTCCTGTTTCTTTGTAAAGGGTGAGTAGTTTTTTGTTTATTTCATCTTTCTCGACGTCAAGAAGATTTAATGTCAGGAGTTTTTGATAGGTTTGTATTGCTCTTGCTCTTCTTTTTTCTTTTTCATACTGTTCCGCCTGGGATTTGTAAAAATCTTTCATCGAAGAATTTATCTTTGCTTTTTCAGAAAGTTTTGCTTCACCTGAAAGATTTTTCATCGATAAATCTGCTTTGTCATAAAATCCTGATTTGATATAGCACTCAGTTGCTTTTGTTCTGTAATTAACTTTATCTGTTGGAGTAAGAGAGAGTTCAATTAATTTGTCATAAACTGCACCTGCATCAGCAAACATTTTTCTCCTTTCATAGACCTCGACTAATTTAAGGTAGACAAATCTTTTTATATCAAGAGGAAGATTTTCCTTAAGAAATCTTGTCATATTGTCTATTAAAACGTAATCTCCTTTGCCAGATAATTCTTTTTCAATCTCGACTTTTGTCATCTCTTTTCTTAGCATAAAAAAATTATTAATGATTAGTATTTAAGGATTATTATTGTTTATTGTATTTATCATTCTGATTTCTTTGTTCTCCCTTCACCGGAAAAATTTCAATACAAAATGATTTGCAAAAATTTTTTTAGAAATTTTGGTTATAAATTGCTATGAAATTGACTTCGTCAGATTTCTCCAATAGGAAAAAATAATTCATAAAAAAAATTTAACGCGTTTGTTCAACTAAAGAACACCTAATCGGTTTTCTTTAATATGTTTTCCCTTTAAGAGACTGCTCAAGGCTGATGAGAACACCTAATCGGTTTTCTTTAATATGTTTTCCCTTTAAGAGACTGCTCAAGGCTGATGAGAACACCTAAAATTTTCTTTAATATGTTTTCCCTTTGAGAGCCTTCTCCTGATTTGTGAAAAAGAGGTTATAATATATTTCTATTCATATTCTTCAATTTTTTTAAAAACAAAATCTCTGATTTTCTCGTCGATATTTTTCCCTGAATTCGAAAATTTTTCTGCAAGTTCCTGATTATTTAATCTGTTTTGAGATAATGAAATTAATACTGAATCCTGGTCAAAACTCCCTGTTGGTTCGTCATCATCCTCAAGAATATAACCCCCTCTTTTTTTCCAGATTAGCGATTTTTTTAGATGAACAATTTGATCTCCCTCTTCAAAACACAGCTGAAATCCCATTATATCTTCTTCATTCCTATAGTTTCCTGAGAGATACCAGACATAAAGACGCAGGTTATCTCCGGAAAAGATTCTCCTGAAATCATCTCCTTCAATTTGTCTTGCAGGCAATTCTCTTAACATCTTAAGACAACTTTTTTTTCAGTCTTCTCAGAATGTCGTCGAGGTTTTCAAAATCCCCAAGGCTGTTTACAGGAACTTCAAAATGAATATTATTCCCGGTTATTGAAACCAAAAACAGGCACTCTTTTTTATTTTCTTCCATATTTGGAGAAAAATATTTTAGTTTAAAAATTTTTATGAGAAAAAATATATATTACGCTCTGAATCCGAGAGATTCCATTGCTTTAAGAATATTGTCCATTTCTCTTCCGCAGATACTATATTTCCTTGTAAAAAATTTTAAAACTTCATCGACTTGTTTTTTATCTTTTGAATGTGCATGATCTTTTATTTCTCCAAGATACAGGATATAATCGGAAAATTCAAGATAGGAATTAAACAACAATCTACGTAAATTATTCATTTCTCCGATTAATTCTTCCTTTTGACATCCTTCTAACGTCATATTAACAATTCTGCTATCTATTTTAAATATGTCTTCTTCATAGGGCAGATGATGGAATACTTTCATTTTTTTTATTTCTCCTTCAGGCCCTTTTTCCCAGTAAATTACTTCCCGGTTTAAACGTTCAAATTCCATCAGTTTTCCCCTCTTACTTCAATTAACCATCTCCAGTCGTCCATCATAGATGACATTTTTCCTCTAATTTTATCCTTATCTGTTGTTAACAAAGTTTCATCGATTTCTTTAGAATAAAGAAGGAATTCGTTTAAATAAAGAAGAGATAACCTGTTTAAACCAAAATTCATGCTATATTCATCTTTTTCCCTGACTGATGTTAAAACTATCTGCCTTAATTGTTCTATTTCAGATAAGCAATGTCTCTGGAACATATTAAATAAGAATTATTTATCTTTAAAAGAATTTATATCTAAACAAGAAAGCTTACTGTTTTTTCTTAACAATTTCTGTGCATAATCCAGCAGCAACAGTCTGACCTGCATCTCTTACTGCGAATTTTGACATGTAAGGATTATCTTTCTGAGTTTCAAGGCACAAGTTTCCCTGAGGTTTTATTCTTACTCTTGCAGTGTCCCCATTCTTAAGGAAGTCTGGATTTGCCTGAAGAACTTCCATTGTTGCAGGGTTGATTTTAGCGATTAACTCTACGAACTGGCATGGAACCTGAGCAGTATGAACATGGAATACTGGTGTGTAACCCTTAGCTAAAACGGTTGGGTGATTTATTACTGTAATTATTCCAATAAATTCGTCGACAACTGGGATTGGTGCAGATGCATCGCAGATAACATCTCCTCTTGCAAGGTCTTTCTTTCCAATTCCTCTTACGTTTACTCCAACATTATCTCCAGCAAGTGCTTCTGGCATTGCTTCATGGTGCATTTCAATTGTCTTGATTTCACCAGCAACTCCTTTTCCAGTTCTTCCTGGTAATACCATAACTTTCTGTCCAACTTTCATAACTCCTGTTTCTACTTTTCCAACCGGAACAGTTCCAATTCCTGTAATTTCATAAACATCCTGAACTGGCATTCTCATTGGAAGATTAGTTGGTAATTCTGGAGCAGGGAATAAGTCAATCTGTTCAACTACTGTTGGTCCTTTGTACCAGCCCATTTTGTCAGATCTCTTGGCAACATTGTCTCCCTGTTGTCCTGAAGCAGCGATGAAGTTTGTTTTTTCAACATTAACTCCAACTGTTTTTAATAGAGCAGAAACATCTTCTTTTACTTTGTTGTATTTTGCTTCGTCGTAATTAACGGCGTCCATCTTATTGATTATAACAGCGATATTCTTTACTCCCATTGTTCTTAAAAGCCACAGGTGTTCTTTTGTCTGAGGTTCTACTCCTGTTGTAGCAGCAACTACAAGGAAAGCAGCATCAGCCTGTGAAGCTCCTGTAATCATGTTCTTGACAAAGTCTCTGTGACCTGGTGCGTCGATGATTGTAACCTGGAACTTTTGAGTCATAATTTTCTTGTAAGCTAAATCGATTGTAACTCCTCTCTCTCTTTCTTCCTTAACCTTATCCATAACGTAAGCGAATTCAAAACCAGCTTTTCCAAGCTTTTCAGCTTCCTCTTTCAATTTCTTCATTTCCTGTTCAGAAACAATTCCAGAATCGAACATAAGTCTTCCGACTGTAGTTGACTTTCCAGCGTCAACGTGTCCTACGAAGACAACATTCATGTTTGGTTTTTCTTTAGCCATAAAAGTTATTAAAAAATATTATTTATAAATGTTTTGGTTATTGAAAAAACTAGACGATATTCCCTCGGAGAATAATCATCTTTAAAAAGCGGGTTCTTTTGAAAAAAGAACCTAGCATGGTAGAAAACCGAGGAGAAAAAACTTAACATGGCATTAACTGAAAGACAAAAAGAAAAATTCAGAAAAAAAGGAGAGATATACAAAATTTTATCTGAAGAGATTAATCCAAAAATTTCATTATACCGAGGGGAAATTTCAAAACTCGAAGAAGAACTTCGTAATTCAATGCCTAAAACTCCAAATGGGAAAAGATTCTGTGAAAAATGCGGGGTTAAAAGTATGGCATATGATGGAACAATAAAACTTGGAGACTGTTCTGAAATAACAGTTTACCGATGTGAAATTTGTGATTATAAAATTTCTGATTACGATTAATTCAAATAAAAATTAATTTTTTCGTCGGAGATTACTAATTCTCAAACAAACTTGTATAATTAAATTCTAAATCAGAGAGTTCTGTTTTTATTTTTTTAATTTCTTGTTTTAGATATTTTGCTCCTCTTCGGTATTTTTCATTTTCTTCACTTAATCTTTCAATTTCACTTTCGTGATTTTTAATATGTTCTCTGTAAATTTCATAAAAATCTTCTGAGGAAAGTTCACCTTTTCTTAATTTTTCAAGATTTATTTCACAAAGTTGGAGTAATCCTTTGGTTGTCATTTTTTATTTAGAAATTTTACTGATTCTCAGCAAGTCCTTTCATTTGGCTTTGACGAATGAATGATTTAGCCTTACTGGTTTTCGGCTAAACCTTTTCTTTCTCTGATCTTTCTAACGATTTCATCAGTCAAAGAACGAGGAACTTTTTCGAATAACTGATCTGCCAGTGATGAAACTCCTCTTCCTTCTGTTGCAGAACGCAAGTCATTGCTCCATCCAATCATTTCAGCGACGGGAATCTTTGCTCTTATTTGTGTTTCATCTCCTTCCTGAGATACTTCAAGCATTTGTCCTCTCTTGCCTCCGACTAGTCTTGTGATTGTGTTCATAAATCTGTCGGGAACTTCAATTAGGTGAATCTGGACCGGTTCAAGCAGACAAGCGTCCCCCTGTTTCATTGCTTCAGTCATTGCTTCCCTTACTGCAGGGTAAACCTGAGCAGGACCTCTGTGAATTGCATCTTCGTGAAGTCTGATATCCATAAGAGAAACTTTCATCTTGGTGCATGGTTCTCTTGCCAATGGTCCTTTGTCAATAACCATTTCGAAAGCGTCCAATACCATTTCGATAACTTCACCGATGTGAACTTCTCCTTTTGTTTTGTCGAAGAAAACATTTCCTTTGTAAATATCCCTGATGCTCTTTACAGTTTCGTTATCCCATTCGGGGAATCTTGAGAATTTTGTTGCAAGTTCTCCGCTCTTTTTCTTGACTCTTCCCTCGGGAATTTCTCCGCTTTTGATTGCTTCATAAACATCATCTTCCAAAGGCTCGACTGAAATAAAGAAACTATTGTGTTTGTTTGGACTTCTTCCCTCGACAGAAGGTGATTCTTTATTGACTGTTTCCCTGTATACTACGATAGGTGCTGAAGTTTTTACATCAAGTCCTTTCTCGGTTTTAATTCTGTTTTCAATAATTTCCAGATGAAGTTCCCCCATTCCTGAAATTAAAGATTCTCCTGTCTGTTCATTAATTTCAACTTTAACAGAAGGGTCTTCTTTTGCGACCTGTTTCAAAATCTCGACGAGCTTTGGCAAGTCCATCATCTTTTTTACTTCAATTGACTTTGTAACTACCGGTTCAAAAATATGTTTCAATTCTTCGAAAGGAGTTTCAGGACCTACTGTTACAGTTTCTCCAGCTTCTCCTGTAACTCCTGAAATTGCTAATACATTTCCAGGACCGATTTCATCAATCTGTTCGGGCTTTACTCCATTGTATACAAATATCTGCTGAACTTTTTGTTCTTTGTTTGCCAAGTTAAGATGAACATCCATACCATTTCTTAATGTTCCAGAGAATAATCTTCCTGCTGAAATTTCTTTTCCTGAACGAGGGTCGATTACAATTCTTGTGATGACAAAACCAATTTTTCCGTTTGGATTGCAGTTCATTAAATCTTTCCCGAATTCAGAATCTAAATCTCCTTTCCAGATTTTTGGAATTCTGTATTTCTGTGCTTCTAAAGGATTAGGTAAATGTTTTACTGCCATATCCAAAAGAACTTCATATAACGGCGCATTTTTCCATGTCCATTCTTTTCTGTCAGCGTCGTTCATTTCAACTAATGTAAAAATATCTTTGAAAGTAATTCCATTTTTTTTCATAAACGGAACTGACAATGCCCAGTTTTCTTTCGCACTTCCGAATGCAACACTTCCATCATTAATATTAACAAGCCATTTTTCTTTAAATTCAGGTTCTGCAATTTTTGCAATTAAATCATTAAATTCATTGATGATTTTTACAAATCTTTGCTGCATGCTTTCTGGAGTCAGTTTCATTTCTTTGATTAATCTGTCAACTTTATTGATAAATAAAACCGGCTGAACTCTTTCTCTCAATGCCTGTTTGATAACTGTCTCTGTCTGGGGCATTATTCCCTCGACAGCGCATACCAAAACGATTGTTCCGTCGATAGCTCTCATAGCCCTTGTAACATTTCCTCCGAAATCGACGTGACCTGGGGTATCAATTAAATTAATTAAATACTGTTCACCCTGAAAATCGTGAACCATAGAAACGTTAGCAGCGTCGACAGTCATTAATCTTTCCTGTTCATCTGAGTGCTGCCATGTTGCCATTCCTTCTTCAAGGTTTCCTGCATTTTTTGCAGCCATATAACCAGATGCTGCAAGAAGATTATCTGTTAATGCAGTCTTGCCGTGGTGAATGTGCGCGCTTGTCGCTATATTTCTGATATTCTTCGGACTAGAATTGAGTCTCTGAATTTTCTGCAATTGTGTTTCTTTTTCTGCCATATTCGTATAAATAGTTTTAAGAAAAATAGTTTAAAAAGGTTTTGAAAATTTTTTTTGGGAATATATTTCACTTGTATACTTTTTTATCACTTGTTATCCTTCCGTCTTTCAGATTAATAATCCTCGAAACAAATTCTGTATGCCAGTCTTCATGAGTAACCATTACTATTGTCTGGCCGTATTTTTCATTCAGCATCTTGAAAATTTCAAGCATCTGTCTTGAGGTTTTTGTGTCAAGGTTTGCACAAGGCTCGTCGGCAAATAATATTTTTGGTGTTTTTGAAATTGCTCTTGCTACTGCAACTCTTTGTTTTTCCCCTCCTGAAAGCTGATCAGGAATTCTGTCTAATTTATCCCCTAGCCCGACTCTTTCTAAGGCTAATTTTGCAGTTTCCTGTGATTGTTCTTTTGAGAGATCTTCCATGAGGGAGATAATGTAAACATTTTCAATTGCACTCATCTCATTGACCAGCGCATAATCCTGGAATACATAGCCCAGCTGCGTCAGCCTGTAAAAAATTTTTTCTTCTTCGGGCAGGTTGACTACGTCCAAATTTTTTATTGTGTATTGTCCGCTTGTGGGTTTATCTATCAGCCCAAGAATCCTCAGCAGCGTTGTTTTACCGCTTCCGCTTGGCCCCATAATCGCCAAAAATTCACCTTCTCTTACATCAAATGAAACTCCGTTTAATGCTTTTACAATTACTTTTCCGGTTTTATAATGCCTCTTTAAATTTCTGATTTTGATTATTGGTTCTTCTGATTTCATTCTCTGCTCCAGATTGCATCAAGTATGCTCTCCTTTGTGACTAACCATGAAGGCAGGAAGCCTGCAATCAATGACATAGTTATCATAATTAATATACTCTGCATTAACAGGCTAAGTTCAAGAACAGGGTAAATTTTCAGTGAACCATAGAATGTGATTGGGTTTGTCTGCAAATATAAAGTCAAAAATAAAAACAGAACCAATCCTAATATTATTCCCATCATTACATAAAACAGGCTTATAAAAATATAAGAAATAATTACTGAAGCAGGACTCACTCCAACTGCTTTTAGTATTCCGATTTCTTTTTTTCTGTTTAAAGTATTAATATAATTTACAATAAAAATAAGAGAAGCTCCGATAATTAGACTGACTATTTTTGACACTATATCAAGGGTGCTCATACTTTGAGTTGCTTGTTTTATAAGCACTTCTGCTTTTTCCTGCCACGTGAAAACTTTATCCTTGATTCCCATTCCTAAAATCTGACTTTTCACGTCGGCTTCTTCGCCTGCTTTTTGAACTCTTATCACAATAGAGCTTGCTTTATGCTCTCCTTCAATTCCCAAAACAGATTCCAGTTCCTTAAAACTAACCAAGGCATTTAAATCAGTCAATTCAAAAGTTCCTTCCTGAATTCCCTTTACCTTATAGATTTTTTTTAAATTATTCCCGTAAGTGGCATTAATAAGTGACCCGATTTTTACTTCTCCCAGATTATCATAAATTTCTGAACCCGGACCGGTTCCTGCAATCATCGCCCCCACTATAATTTCATTTCTGGATAAGTCCCCCAAAAAATCTCCTTCTTTAACAATATAAGGATATAATGAAACTTTTTCTTCATCCGACGGAACAACCCCCAAAATCGTGACTCCCACTTCTTTTTGTTCATACGCCAGCGACGCCCCTACCGTCAGCCTTTTTGCAGCAGCTTCCACATCATTCAGGCTTCTTATTTTTGTGAGAATATTATCTGCATCATTAATATAAACATTCCCGTCTGCAGGTTCTATTACAACATCACCATATGCATAATCCTGCACAAATCCCACAAATAATTTCATCATTCCGTTTATCAGTGAAGGCAAAAAAATTAGATTAAGGAAAATCAGAGAAAGAACGAAAATTATGAATATAGTTGTTTTTTTATTCCCTCTTTTTACAGAACTTTTTGCAGTGAGGAATCCGACTTTAACATCTTTAAACATTTCATTTTCTCTTCAAAATTTTTTTCTTTTCGGGATGACTTCCCCTCAGAAGCTGATGTATTATTTTTTCTTTGGTTCTTTTTATCTTGAATAAATAGAAAATCAGTGTTCCTATTATGAGAATGATTATTGCCCCAAATAATATGTAAAGCCATCCTGAATCTGCTTCTGAAACATAGACTTCAACACTTGTATCAAATTCTTTTTGCCCAAAATCGTCCTGATAAAAAATTTTTACCGGGATTATATAGTCTCCATTTTTTTTGGGAATAAAAGTGAAAACTGCCGGACCGTCTTCATCAGGAGAGAGTGTTCCGATAAATGCTTCTCTTGAACCTGAAAAATTATGATTTAATAAAACTCTTATTGAATTTGCAGTTCCCTTTCCATAATTTTCAATTCTTAATGTTAATTCAACTGCCTGGCCCTGCAATGGCATTACAGGATTTGTTTTTGAAGAGGCTATGCTTAATTCTGCTTTATTTCCGGTTACTGTAACAACGAAACTTCCTTCTTTTGGGTAAATAATTCCGTCTCCGCCGGAATATTCAAGCTTATAATTTATATAATAATCTCCCGGAATTATCTGATTTGAAGTTTTCATGTGATAAAGAAGAAACCTGTCTCCCAATGAACCTATTTCTGTTAAATTCCTGACTAATGGTTCTTTAACTGTTATCTCCGGGCTTATGTCTTTTAATTCAAAGGTTATATTCTGCGGCGCCTGATCTCCGCAGTTGTCAAGCAAAATACCGACGGTGAATTCCTGGTCTATTCCTATTGAACTTGGGCTTATATCTGAAACAACAGGATTAATGCAATAAGATGTTGCGGATATTCCTTCAGAGAAAATAATAATTAGGAATATAATTAAAACTGCGAATGCCCCCTCTTTTTTCATTACTATAAAGATATTAAATTTTCTATTTAAATGTTTCTTCGAAGAATTAATCGTCCAGTTCGACTAAATCTGAAACATCTAAAAACGGGCTTCTTCTTTTAGTGCATCTTTTTATTGCTTCATTAATGGGCATTTCTCTGACGGCGATTGGAGATTCCTGGACCATTAATTGCAAGTGTTCTCTTATTTCCAAGGGTAATTTTTTTAAATCAGAATAAATTTCTTTTGCACAATCTTCTGAACGCTGATACTCGTTATATTCAATTGTCATTTTATTTTTTTAAAGTCTTAATAACTTCTGCATATTTTTTATAATCCTCTTCAATAGATTCTTCTGAAAATCCTTTTGCTACCATTTCTTCTCTAGTTAAAAAAGAAGTATATCTTTTTTCCTGATTCCTATCACTGACGTCAAGTACCTCAATATAATCTTCATCAACATTTACAGATTTGACAACTGCAGGATGATAATCCATATCCCAGCCCCCATGACCAACTTCTTCCCAAACTAAACTTCCAACAGCAATATTCTCAAGTCGTTTTCTTCCTTTAAGATAATCTCTTTTAATTTGTTCAAATCTAGTTTTTTTCATATTTAGAAAATAATTAATTTATTTTTAAGGATTATTATATTAGAAAAATATTTTTTATTATACCAAGATCTTATAAAATCAGAATATCTTTTTATTTTAACTGGGAAAGTTCTTTTATCAAAGGACATAATTTTGCAAAAATTTTTTAAGAGAGAAAATTCTGAGGTGATGATATATTGAACATTTATAAAAACAAAATTAATTTTTTCAACAAAACTCAAAAAGTTTGTTAAATTTATCGTGCTGAGTCGGCTTGCTTTTCAGATTCGTTTTTCTTTCTGCAGGCGAAACTATCTCCGCTGTTGTCTGCTGCAAGCATTATCTCTTCGGCAATTCCTTCTGTCAAAGTTTTTTTCTTGTTGAATGCTTTGTCTGATGCTCCCTGAATCATCCATCTTAGAGAAAGATTTACTCTTCTTATCGGAGAAACATCCACTGCCTGAGGGTATCTTGCTCCCCCATATTCAATAACCGTAATCTCATCTCTTGGTGCTGAATTTTCTATTGCTCTTACCAAAACTTCTACCGGATTTTTTCCTGTTTTCTTCTCTATTAATTTGAATGCTTCAAGAATTATTTTCATATTCTTAGAATATTTTCCTGCTGCGCTTCCTTTTTCTATCTTATGTTTTTTTCCTCTGTGTCCTGCAATTCCGATTCTGTTCATTAACCTCTCAATAATATTTACTTTTACTGCGCCGAATTTCTGGACGTTTCTTCCGTGAGAATTAAGAACTAATTTTGGCTGAAGATTTATCACAGGTTTCAATCCCAAATCTTTTACTTCAATTTGTGAAATATCATACAAGTCAAATATTTTAAAATTGTAATTATTCTCTGCCATTATCTTCTTCCCTTTTCAATCTTGCCGTGGACTAATCTTTCCAATGGCTGATCATTTACTTGAATAACCTGGAATCGAACTCCGGGAATATCTCCTTTTGAACGTCCCTGCTTTCCGCCGATTCTCTGAATTAAAACTTCGTCGTGTTCTTCAATGAATCTTTGAGCGAGATTTCCTGGAATGAATGCAGTTACAGATTTTCCGTTTTTTGTAAGCTGAACTTTGCAGCATTTTCTCATTGCTGAATTTGGCTGTTTTGCTTCCTTCTGAACTTTCTGCAGAACAATTGCCTTAGCCTGATTTGCTCCTTCAAGAGGATCGGCTTTAGCGTACAAATTAAGAGTTTTCGCAATATAATTCTTGTCTTTCCATCGGGCTTTTTTTCTGTTGCCCATTAATTTTTTTGCTGTCTTTAATCCCATATTAACAAATGATAAAATTGATTTATAAAACTTTCCGAGTTAAATTATTTTCAGTTCTTTTCCAAAATAATCCTGAACAATTCTTTGGAGTTCGATAAGTCTTCTTTTTTCTCTTCCTATTAATGCTGCTTTGTTCTGAATTCCTGCAGTGATTATTATCTCATTCCCTTTTATTTCGAAATCTTTGAATGTCAGAGGTTTGATAATTGTCTGAATAAATCCTTTTGCATCCTGAATTCCCCTCGGCAATGCAATTATTCTTACTTTTTTTCCGAAAGTCTCGCTTAACCTTTTTAGATTTTTTCCGCCTTCTCCGACGGCTTTATTCAAAAAACTTTTTGGAACGCAAAAAATTATTGCATTATTATATTTCATGCAGAACCTTGTGTTTATTCGGGTCACCTGACTAAACAAATTCAAATGCATTATATCCTGTATATCTAGTGTGTTCACCATTTTAATTTGAAGAATGATTCGTTTTATAAAGTTTTATATATTCCTCTATTTGTTCGTTTCCTCAACTACTTCGCTCTTTGCAGTTTTCTTCTCTGATTCTTTTTTTGTCAACGGTCCTATTACTTTTACAAGAAGACCTGGAAGTCCTGTTCCGACGGGAATTGGCTGATTAAGCATGATATTTTCAACTACACTTATCAATCTGTCCTTGCTTCCTTTTATTGTAGCATTAATAAATTGTTTTCCCGGAGTTTCGAAAGTTGCTCTTGCAAGTATTGAAGATTTTTGAGTTATAATTCCCATTCTTGTTACTCCTTTTACTTCTCCTGTATTTGTCATTGCATCTGAAACTAACTTTAGGTGTCTTTCATTTATATCAAGACCCTGAGTGTTTATGACGTTGTAAATTTCATCCATTATCAGCTGTCTTGCAACTTCAATTCCGAAAATATCTGCAACTTCATAGAAGTCATTTGAAATAACTCTCTCGGTATCAACTTCCTTAAGTTCTATTATCTTCTTGAGATTTGTTCCAAGAGTCATGACAATGAAATCTTTATCTTTCTTGACAATCAAAATCTGTTTGATTCCCTTTATTCCTGAAATTATTGTTTTCTTTAATTTTTCTTTAAGCTGATAAATTTCTTTGAATGAAAATTCAGACGCATTTAACAAAATTGAATCTTCTTTTTCCTTTGCTCTGAATCCCAGGTCATTCAATTTTTCTACCACTGTTTTGATTGAACTGTGTGTTTGTTTCAGTCCTTCTTTATCTATTACAATAGTTATTGTTTTATCACTAAAATTCAAATTGATTTCTGAGGCAATTTCTTTTAATGTTACTTCTTTTATTTTTTCAGCGAAAACTTTTGCATCTTTCTCGTTGTTATATTCTTTCTTCAAGTAAATATCCATCTTTGGTGAAGAAGGTTTTTTTCTTGCGTCGAAAATTTCAATTAATCTTGGAAGACCGCTGGTGACCTGCATTTCCTGAACTCCTGCGAAGTGGAATACGTTAAGAGCCATTTGTGTTGATGGTTCCCCGAAAGACTGTGCAGTAACGATTCCTATTGATTCTCCTGGAGCAACCTGTTCATTCATATGAAGTTTTGAAACATCAACTCCGTCGTCGCCATATTTATACTGTATTATATTATTGTTGCTGTCTCTTACTGTTCCGTCATATTCCACTCTCAAATCCTGCAGTGCATTTGCAAGTCTTCTGTATAAATATCCTGATTTTGGAGTTCTTAATGCTGTATCCATGAGTGAGTCTCTTCCTGTAACTGCTCCGAAGAAAAATTCATCAGGGCGAAGTCCTTTAATGAATGAACTTCTTATAAATCCTCTTGAATGAGGAGATAGATCTCCTTTGTGGAAGAAAGATAATGTTCTTTTGTCATAACCAATATCAATTCTTCTGCCCCATAAAGCCTGCTGTCCGACGCAAGAAGCCATCTGAGTAATATTCAGTATATTTCCTCCGCCTCCTGACTGAATCATATCATTAACAGGATTATCTTTAGGGAATTTCTCCTTGACGATTTCCCCGATCTTTGTTCTTACTTCATTTAATGTCTGAAGAATTCTTATTTCTCTTGATTCCTCGTCGGTCTTTCCCGGAATTCTCTCAAGTTCTCCTTTCTTATACTGTTCAATTATTTCTTCTGTTTTCTTTTCTGCTTTCTTAATTACTTCTTCACCCGCGTCAATAACACTCTGATCAAGATCTAAATCTTCTAATGAGATTGTGATTCCCTTGTCTGATAAATATTTTATTCCGAGAGTGAACGCTTTCTTTATTATTTCAAATGTTTCATTTATTCCAATTTGTTTTTCAAGTTCTTTTATCAATTCCCCATCTTCACTTCCGAATAATGTTTTGTTGATTATTCCTTTTGTAACCTCGCCATCTTTTATCTGAATGTAGTCGTTTGAGAAATTTATTTTTGGAAGTATTGCTGAGAAAATTTCTGCCCCACTTACAGTTTTCTTTGTTATTTGCTTGTTAATTTCAGATTTGAACAAAATCTGATTTGCATAATCTCTTGAAAATTCTTCTGTTCCTAATAGGTAATTTCCAGTTATGGCATCTCCAATACATCCGATTAAGTTGGTGTTATTTTTTGGAGAGAATAAATTTCTTTTTACATCCAAAAGAATCTTCGCTTCTGCTCTTGCTTCTTCTGTCTGCGGTGAGTGAATATTCATTTCATCTCCGTCGAAGTCAGCGTTGTATGGCGCAGCAACTGCGGGGTGAAGTCGGAAAGTTCTTCCGGGCAATACACGAACGAAGTGGGCCATCAAACTTCCTCTGTGAAGAGAAGGATGACGGTTAAACAATACAACATCCCCGTCCTGCAGATGTCTTTCAACTTTGTAGCCGGGTGTTATTTCATTAATTATTTCTTCTTTCAAATCAGCAGTAATCTTTTTTCTTTTTCCGTCGGGTCTTATAATATAATTTGCTCCCGGATATTCATCTGCCTTTTGAATTAATTTCTTTAATTTTTCAATATTTAAATCAGTAACTCCTTCTGCAACAGTTACTACTTTTGCAATTTCAAAAGGAATTCCGACTTCATTTATTGCTATCTGCGGATCTGGAGAAATAACTGTTCTTGCAGAATAGTTTACTCTTTTACCTGCGAGATTCTTTCTTATTCTTCCTTCTTTACCTTTGATTCTTTCCATTATTGTTTTTAATGGCTGTCCGCTTCTATGTCTTGCAGGAGGAATTTTAGCGACGCTGTTATCAAAGAATGTTGTTACGTGGAACTGCAATAAATCCCATAGGTCTTCTATAATAACTTCAGGAGCTCCTGCATTAAGGTTTTCCCAAAGTCTCTGATTTGCTCTGATTATGTCTGAAAGTTTGTGAGTCAAATCATCTTCACTTCTTTCTCCTGATTCTAAAATAATTGAAGGACGAATTGTTACAGGTGGAACAAGTAGCATTGTAAGGATTGCCCATTCAGGACGGCATGTAGTCGTATTTATTCCTATCTTCTTCAGTTCTTCATTTGGAATATTTACAAGCATCTCTCTTATTTCAGTTGGGAAAAGCCTTGTTTTTCCGACGAAGAAACTTGTCGGCTTATCAAGTTTTATTTTTTCATGAACAGCACCGCAATGAGGGCATTTCTTTGCATCTTTTGCTTTCTTTGCTCTCTCGCTCATTGAATATTTTTCCAAATCCTTGTCAGAAAGCAATAATTTTCCGCATTCTTTACAGAAACATCTTAGTCCTAATTCAATCAATGGAACATATTTTAGGTGAATCACCGGACGAGCAAGGTCAATACTGCCTGGATGGCCAAGACATTCTTTTAATCTTCCTCCGCAAGTTCTACATCTTACACCTGGATCAATTGCTCCAAGTCTTAAATCCATCAAACCTCCGTCGACAGGATAACCATCAATGTTATATAATTCGGGAGTTACTATTTTTGCAACTGAAATTTTTTTGATGTTGTCAGGACTAAGAAGAGCGAATCTTATTTCGCTTACACTTTTCTTGACTGGTTTTGTTTCTATTACCATGCTAAGACACCTCCGGTTTCTTGTGCATCAACTTCCCACTGAATTTGTTGTTCATGACTGATTTTCATTTTATTCGTAATTAATTAAATTGTCTTCTGGTTTAGTTGGTAAATAGTCAGGCAATGTAAGAGGTATTGCGTTTTTTGGCTCTTGCAAAACTATTCCAGATTTCTTTGAAAATTCAAAATCTTGTACAATATTAGATAGTTTTGCTAATCTGTTTTCTTCGTTTTCTACTATTAAACTTTCCATTATTATTTTTCCCATTTTATTCATATTTATTTTTTAGTCCGAATGATGTGTGAATATGCAAGCCCTGCAATTCTTCAAGCAGCAACTTGAATGCATAAGACATTTCCACTGGTTCGATATCTTCGCTGCCGCACATTGGACATACTAATTTATTTGAAATATTGTCGTCGATTCCTATGCTTCCGCATTTAGTGCAGATTGGAAGGACAACTTTATCTGAATCGTATCTTTCTTTCAGCAATAAAGAAGCTCCGTGAGCAACCAGTGCTTCCTGTTCCATCTCCCCTAATCTTAATGCTCCTCCTCTTGCTCTTCCTTCAATTGGCTGTCTTGTTAATAATGCAACTTTACCTGAAGCACGTCCGTGCATCTTGTTGCCTACCATATATTTCAATTTTTGATAATATAAATTTCCGACGAAGATTTTTACAGTCATTCTTTCCCCTGTAATCCCGTTATACATTGTTTCTTTTCCGTCATATCTGAAACCAAGTTCTTTTAAATTTTCTTCCAATTCTTTCTTGTTTGTTCCTGAGAATGATGTTCCATCTACCGGTTCGCCGCTTAAACTTGCAACTTTTCCTGCAAGTAATTCTAATAAATAACCGACAGTCATTCTCGAAGGCAAACCATGAGGGTTGAATATTACATCAGGATGAACTCCTCTTGATGTGAACGGTATATCTTCCTGGGGGATTATCATACCAACAACTCCCTTCTGTCCGTGTGATGTGGCGAATTTATCTCCAAGTTCGGGTATTCTTTGGTCTCTTGTTCTGACCTGAATAATTTTATTTCCCTCTGAATCTTCTGTAATGAAAACGCCGTCGACAGTTCCTTTCTCTTCCTGCCTCATTGTAACGCTTGTTTCTTTTTTTGTTCTGATTGAAATTTCTCTTTGTTCTGAAAGGAATTTTGGAGGAGACATTTTTCCGATTAAAACTTCCCCTTCATTAACCTGTGCTTCAGGGTAAACAACTCCATCTCCTTCAAGGAATTTGTAACTTGTTTCTGTTCTGTAACCTGATGCATCTTTTTCGGGTACTACTATTTCATCCTTTAATCCCCCGGCATAATTCATTTCTAATGCAGAGTATGGGCGGAAATAGAAACTTCTTCCGACTCCTCTTTGAACGCTACCCTTGTTCAATACAAGAGCATCTTCCATATTGTAACCTTCATAAGTCATTACAGCGACGACTAAATTCTGTCCTGCAGGATAAGTGTTTAATGTATCATAAACAAAACTCCTTACCAAAGGTCTTTGTGGATATTGTAATATTGAAACATCTGTATCAAGTCTGCATAAATAATTTGCAGAATAAATTCCCAATGACTGTTTTTGAGTCTTGCTTCCTCTGTTAAGTCTTGAACTCTGATCGTGATTTCCATATGGAACTAAACTTGTTACAACTCCGAATAAATCCATGCTGTCGATTTCAAGGTGAGTGTGTTCAGGAGTTAATTCTCCTTCATATAAAGAGACTAAAGCATTTTCCTCTTCAGCAGCGTCTAGATATTCTATGATTCCTTTGTTTAACAAATCATTCCATTTTAATTCATTTTGTTCAATCTGTAACTTGTGTTCGTTTTTTAATCTTGAAACTCCATTATCTGCAATAATCAAAGGACGTAAAACTCTTCCGGGTTCTGTTGAAATTAATACATTATTAAATCCCTGGTCATTTCTTATACTCATCTGAACAGGCAAGTCTCCTGCTCTTCTTTTTTCTTTTATTTTCTTCACGAAATCTTCTCTGTTTTTTACTGAACCGATAAATCTTCCGTTGAATAATACATCTGCTCCTTCAAATCCCTCTGGGTCAAGTCCGATTAATTCCAAATCTTTTATGAATTTTGTTCCATCAAGTTCAACTCTTGTAGAAATTTTGCTTAATATTGAAAGATTTTTTCTGAGACCGATTTCAGTTCCTTCAGGTGTTTCTATCGGACAGAATCTTCCATAATGAGTTGGGTGCAGTGTTCTTGCAGGGAAATTTTCCTGGTCAGAAGCAAGCATACTTGAAACCCTCTGAAGCTGAGAAATCATTGCAAGATAATTTGTTTTATCCATATTCTGGGTTACTCCTGTTCTTTCCCCTGTCCAGCTTCCTGTTGCAATTGCTGATTCAATTCTGTGAGAGAATAATGTTGATTTTGCGATTACTTTCAAAGAAAAGAATTTCTTTCTCTTTGATGATTTTTGAATAGAATACTGTATGTCTCTTATTAAAATTCCGAGATTAACTTTGAAAAGATTTGCAAGAAGATCTCCTGAAAGTCTTACCCTTTTATTTGAATAATGGTCTTTGTCTGTTTTAAGCTCCGGATTTTCTTTTGCAATTAAGAATTGTTTTATTAGTTTACAGATTGTTACGGCTTTGTTCATTCTGTCTTCTTTTTTCTGGCCGATGTGAGGAAGAAGATAAGAATCGATTCTCTGCTTTACTCTGTCGAGAATTTCTTTTTTTGTCCCCTGCAGTCCTGTTTTTTCTGCAATGAACATCATAGCGTCTTCTTTTGTTGCAAGATTTACAAATTCGTATAAATTAACAATTACAGAATCTGTTTCTTTTCCGATGTATTTTGCAATGTCGGATTCTTTTGTCAGCCCGAGAGCTTTTAGAACAACAACTGCCGGCAGGTCTTTGAATCTGCTGAATGACAAGTCAATCATTCCTTCTTTGCTTTCTGAAATTGTTATCGGAATTCTGTAAGTTCCTTTTAGTGAGAATAATCTTAAATTTAAATTTCCCTTGCTGTTATTTTCTATGAAAGGCTGGTTTTCAGCGAGGTCCTCTGCCATAACCATTACTCTTTCATTTCCATTGATAATAAAGTATCCCCCGGGATCCAATGGGTCATTGTAAGAATCAACTAATTCCTGCTGTGACATTCCAAAAGTATTACATACCTTGCTCTTTACCATCACAGGAATTCTTCCAATTTCTACTACGTCTGAATCCACCTGGTCTCCTCTTTTAATTGTGATTTCAAGTGTGACAGGTGCAGAATAAGTTAAGTTTCTTAATCTCGCTTCGTATGGGAGAATTAATGATGAACTTCCATCAGCTTCAATTACTTTTGGTTTTTCTACCTTGACTTTTCCCAAAGTTATTTCAAATTCTTCATTTGTAATTTGTTCAGAAACTTCTTCAACAAGCTCCTGCATTCGGTGTTCAATGAATTCATTAAAAGAGATTATATTTGATTCGACAAGTGAATGGTCTTCGAGATATTTCTTTACTATAAGATGATTATTTTTTTCCATTATGAAAATTCCCCTGAATTTTTATTTGTGCTGAAATTTCTGTTTCTGTCATTATACAACAACCCGGTAATAGACACCTGTTTTCCGTTCTATTTTAATTACATCACCGACGGCACATCCTTCAGGAAGGCCAGTATCAGTTGAAAGAATTTTTGGTAATTGTGCTTTAGCAATATTTAAATTTTTTAGAAGTTCCTCTGCTTCTTTTTCACTCATTTTTATGTGTTTTGGTTGAAGAATATGCATCTTTTAGTAGGTGAGTTGTTTTTATAATTTATGTTAAAGACAGGTCTAAACTTTAACAACTTTGGAATAATAAAAAACAGCAAAAGTTAGTTTTTAAATGTTTCGGGTGCGAGCTCAGAAAAGAAATTTTTCCAATTAAAATGACATAAAAATTTTAATTGAAACTACCATTAAAATAATTCCTATTAAAATTTGAAAAATCTTTTTCCATTTATTCTTGAAAAAAATGTCTGTGAGTTCTGAGGTATAATGCATTCCTGTCCAAAGTGCCATACCCAGTAACATCTGCTGGTAAAATATATTTGGGGCGATTGGTTTCAGTAAAAAATGAAAGATAATTGCGAATGATGATGCAAAAAAGGCAGTTATTGCATTACCTAAATAAACCTGTTTTGAATTCATTTTTCCTATTTTGATTGCGAAAGGAATTTTCAATGATTTAAGAGATGTTCCGATAAATCCAATGGATAACCCGCTTACAATAGGCCCAAAAAATCCACACCCTTTTGTTATTTTCGGATGCCCCTTTTCAAATTGAAGCTCCTGCTCTTTGAAATGTATAAAGATTAATCTTAACCCGTACAATGCGGCCAGAATACCCAAAACTGTCATCAAGACAGATTGAGGTGATACACTAAACATATAACTCCCTAAAAGCGAAGCCAGCAACGTTAAAAATGGAACCAAAACAAACAGTCTTATTTTCATATTTTTTGGAAGTTCAGAAATTTTCTCTTTATTCTTAATCAAAATCATTAATGAACCCAACATAATAATCCAGAGGAAAATATTAACCGCATCAAAAATTGTAAATCCAAAAAGAAAAATCAATAATAATATTGCAAAAAACCTGTCGAATTTTATATTTAATCCTGAAGTAACTATTCCTACGATTAATATTGTTAATAAAAATTCAATTATCATTTTATATTTTTTATGTGGTCCCGAGGTCGAAATAGGAAATTTCTCACTCGAGTCCATTCAATCCTTCATGGCCCCGAGGGGATTTGAACCCCCGACACCTGGATTAAAAGTCCAGTGCTCTAACCAGGCTGAGCTACGGAGCCATTGTAATGTAGCTGAATGGTTCTTACCAAAACTTCCTGTTTTGAGTTTAACCAGGCTGAGCTACGGAGCCTTTTCTTTTGGCGAAGTAGCGAATGAATGCGTTTTAAGCATTTCTACCATTGTAGTTTCTTTTTTAAAGAAACCCAGTGAGCTACGGAGCCTTTATTAAATGTAGAAAAATTTAATTTATAAAATATTCTATTTATTTTCGAGATTGTTTAAGTACATGCTTTCCAAATAATTATCTATCTGATTTTCTAATCTGTAAACTGTATTAATACATGTTGCAATGCTGAAAGATAAAATTCCTGCGAGAGTTAATGCAGCTCCGATTCTGAAAGCAGGTTTCGAAATTAATTTTTCAGTTAATGTCATTTTGCAAATTTTCTTAATTTATCTTTTAATTCTTCTTCATCCATTGCCCCGACAAATTGCTCAATAACTTTTCCATCTTTCAAGAGAACAAAATTAGGTATTGAAGATATATTAAATTTTTTTGACAAGGATTCATTTTCTCCGATGTTAACTTTTCCGAATTTTATTTTTCCCTTAAAACTCTCGCTGACTTCTTCAACTACCGGTCCCATCATTACACAGGGCATACACCATTCGGCAAAGAAATCTATGAATACTAATCCTTTTTTTGCAAATTCATCGAAGTCTTTCGAGTTTAATTCTTCTACACTCTCTACCATCACTATTTAGAGACACCAGGTTTTATAAAAGTTATGAATGCTATCTATCCCATAAATGTTTAAAAATTAGAATAAATAATTGTAATTATGGAGGCTTATCTAGAAATTCTTGATAATATCTTAACAAAAGGGGAATGGAAAGAAAACAGAACTGGTATTGATACTATTGCAATTGCAGGAGTTATGTTTGAACATGACATGTCAGGAGGCTTTCCATTATTAACAACCAAAAAAATGTTTTTTAAGGGAATTGCAAGCGAGCTAGAGTTTTTTATCAAAGGACTTACGGATAAAGCCTGGCTTCAGGAAAGAGAAAATCATATTTGGGATGAATGGTGCAATCCAAAAAAAGTTCCTTATGGAAATGATGAAGAATCAAAAATAAAAATGAAAGAAGAAAGAGATTTAGGGTCGATTTATGGTTTTCAGTGGAGACATTGGAATGCGGATTATGATAGTTTTGATTCAAATTATGAAGGTAAAGGAGTTGATCAGTTAGAAAAAGTTGTAAACACCTTAAAGAAAAATCCCAACGATAGAAGGATGATTGTTTCTGCATGGAACCCCGAGAAAATTTCAGAGATGGCTCTTCCTCCCTGCCATTATGGGTTTCAAGTTACAGTTATTAAAGACAAATTAAATTTATTATGGAATCAGCGCTCTGTCGATACAATGCTTGGATTGCCATTTAACATTGCAAGTTATGGATTGTTATTACATCTATTAGCAAAAGAATCTGGATTTAAAGAAGGAAAATTAATTGGATTCCTAGGCGATGTTCATGTTTATAAAAATCATCTTGAAGGAGCAAAGCAACAATTAAGTAGAAAACCTTTGGATTTACCTTCGATAGAAACAGAAAGATTTAATTCAATTTTTGATTGGAAATATAAAGATACTACACTGAAAGATTATCAAAGTCATCCCTCTATAAAACTTGATATTGCAGTGTGAAATGGGTTTAACAATAATTGCGGCTATTTCTAAAAATAATATAATCGGAAATAAGGGAGAAATTCCGTGGGATATTACTGAAGATATGAAACATTTTAAAGATTTAACCTTAAATCATCCAGTAATTATGGGAAGAAAAACTTTTGAATCAATAATAAAAAAATTAGGGAAACCTCTTCCACAAAGAAAAAATATTGTTATAACAAATACTTTAAATAATTTTCATGAAATTTATATTGCAAAAACAATAGAAGAAGCATTAAACTTCACTGAAGATGAAGAGGCTTATATCATAGGAGGAGAAACAATTTACAGATTATTCTTACCCATTTCAAATAGATTGGAAATAACAAGAGTCCATCAAAATTATGAAGGAGACACTTTTTTCCCCGAGGTTAATTGGAATGAATGGAATTTAATTAATGAAACTAAAAAAACAGGTTATTCTTTTTTGAGTTATAGAAGATTTTAATCTTTATTTTTAAAATATATTATCTCCAAATAGGATCTTTGCCAAAATTTTTCCACATCATTGAAGCAACTGGTTTTTCTCCCTGATTTGAATATTTTGAATTTGATTTTTTATCGTAATGATTTAAGACTTCACCCACAATCTTCTGATAAATTATCTGCCCGATGGGCATTCCGGAATAAATTCTTACTTTATGTCCCACTCTCATCTCCAGAGTCCAGTATCCTTTAAATCCCTCGTCTCCTTTTCCTGCAGTTTCATGAATTGAAGTTCCCAATCTACCTGTGCTGCTCTTCCCATCCAAAAAAGGAACGAATCCGTGAGTCTCGGTATATTCCATTGTAGATGCAAGATAAAAATGATCTGGTTCTAAAACAAATCCTTCTTCTGGAATTAAAATTGTTTTCGTTGGATTATCTTTTTTTGCATCAAGAATCTCATCCAAATAGAATGTGAGAAATTTTCCAAGATGAACATCATAACTATTGCTTCCGAGACATTCTCTGTAGAAGGGATTTATTACTATATTCCCAAGTTTCATTTGTTTTAGAATTTCTGAATCAGAAAGAATTGTCATTTTATTTTAGCATTTAGCATAACCACATGAAGGATTTGAACATTTCTGACAGCCCTCAACCATTATCATTTTCGAACCGCAGGTAGGACAAAAATTTCCGGATAGTTCAGAAGATTTCAATTTCGTTTTTGTATTATTTATCTGAGAATATGCTTCAATCAATCCTTTGCCGAATGCATCCGGAATGGAACTGACTTTGTTCGGGCCTAAACCTGCAACACTTTCCCCGTTAATCCCCTGCAATTGTTCTGCTAATTCTTCTATCTTAACTCCTCTCTTGAATGATAATGAAACCATCCTTCCATAACCTTCTGCAATAGCGTCGATATCTTTTCCGCCTTTTCCTATTGTAATAAATGCTTCATAAGGTGTTGTTGGATCATCCTTGAAAACATTTAAGGTTATGAATGCATTTCCAAAAGGAGTTTTTTGTTTTATTGTTGTTCCGATAACTGAAGGGCGTTCTCCATTTTCTAGCTGGACTTGTCTCTTTGCAGAAAGAGTTTGGTTTTCTATTGAATTGTCCCTGTAAACAGTTATCCCTTTTACTGCTGTTTCCAAAGTCATTAAATATGCTCCTCTTACAGTTTCCTCATCGACATCTTCTGGGAGATTTATTGTCTTGCTGATTGCATTATCAACATGCTTTTGAAAATCATCCTGCATTCTGATATGCTCATCATAAGATAAATCATTAGCAACTAAAAATAAATCTTTTATCTCCGCCCATCTTTTTGCAGAAACATTTTTTGGTTTTCTTACTCCCAATAATGAACCTTTGTTCTCACTGATTTGGTCCAATAACTCCTGGCTGAAAAATCCCTCCCTTCTTGCAAGTTTTTCAAATTCTCTGTCAACTATGAAACTTTCTATTTTCGCAATTCCATTTTCATCATAAACAGATTTTCTTGTGTAAGCAACTGAAAACTGCGGTTCTATTCCTCCAGAAACTCCGAGGGCAGTTGATATAGTTCCTGTCGGCGCAATTGTGCTGACACTTGCATTTCTTAATTTCAAGAATTCTCCAAGGAAATTTTTGCTTTCAGGATCATAAATGCTTCCTTTCCAATTTGGGAAAGTTCCTCTGGTCTCTGCTAATCTGACAGAACCTTCCTGTGATTTTTTATGAATAAATTCCATCACTTTTTCTGCAAGTTCAAAAGATTCATCAGAACCATATCCAATTTCCATAGAAGATAACATATCTGCAAAACCCATAACTCCGAGTCCTATTTTTCTGTTCCCCTTTACTATTTTTTCTATCGGAGATACGGAATATTCTTTTATTATGGAAGATATAAGTTCTTCATCGGTCAGATGGCGACTTAAAACTTCCTCGAGTTCTCTTTTTTCTTTTTCTGTTTTTTCAAGCGGAAATTTATTTGCATCAATTACATTATCCAAAAAGTGGACAGAAGAATAAACTGCTTTCTCAAGTCCTTCCCAGTCTATTTGTTTATCCTTGATGAAACTCCTCAAATTGATTGAACCCAGGTTGCATGCTTCAAAATCAAGCAGCGGCTGCTCCCCGCACGGATTTGTCCCGGTTATTGCTCCAAGATCAGGAGTGGGATTTCTCTTGTTTATTCTGTCAAGATAAATTATTCCCGGGTCGCCTCTCTTCCATGCATTATTAACAATTTTATCAAAAATTTGTTTTGCATTTTTCTTTCCTACAACTTTTCCTTTGTGATCAATGATATCATAATCCTCTCCTGCAATAACTTTTCTCATAAAGTCTTCTGTAACTCCGACGGAAATATTAAAATTTGAAATTTCTCCTTTTTTTTCTTTGCATGAAATAAATTGTTCAATATCCGGATGGTCATACCTTAAGATTCCCATATTCGCTCCCTGCCGTGTTCCGCCCTGTGCGATTGTTCTGCCGATTATTACATCAAAATCTTTCATAAATGAAACAGGACCAGAAGCCTGCCCCTTTGTTGAGCTTATTAACGATCCTTTTGCCCTTAATTTTGAAAAATTAAATCCTGTTCCTCCGCCATGAGCCTGGATTTCCACTGCTCCGTATAATGCTTCTTTGAAAATTCCTTCTCTGCTGTCTTCAACCGGAACAACATAACATGCAGATAAATTTATGTTCAGTCCTGCTCCTCTTAACGTCGGAGAATTGGGAAGAAACTTTCCCGACGCCATTAAATCGTAAAATTCTTTTTCTGTTTCATCGGGATTAAAGTCTCCGTAATCAGAATCAATCTGCCCTACAACATGAGCAACACGATAAAGCATTTCTTTTGGAGTTTCAATAACTTTTCCTGATTCATCTTTTGTAAGATATCTTAAATTCAGAATACTGATTCCTGCTTCAGAAAAAGATGGTTCAGCCCAGTCAGAAATTTTTTTCTCCAAATCCTTCGGTTTAGTATATAATTTTCCTGTCATTTCAATCTCTTTTATTTTAGAATATTTGTTTTTTGATAGTTTCATATTTAAACATTTATACTCACCAAAATATAATAACAATAAGAAAAGGAATAATTTTTAAATGGTGAATACTTAAATTGATTATGGGATTTTTTGAGGTGATGATGAATCAATGGGGAATTCCGCTATGGGCAATGTGCATAATGGGATTTATTTTCGTATGGTCTTATGCATGGAAGCTTGCAGCATTATGGAAATCTGCCCGAAAAGGTTCAATAATCTGGTTTATAGTATTAGCTTTAGTTAACACCGTCGGTATTTTGGAAATTTTGTACATATTCGTTTTCTCTGAAATGAAAAGCCGAAAACCTTCACGAGTTAAGAGAAGAACCAGGCGAAGATAATCCTGACCGTAAGCTTTTTTAATAGTCTTTTTATCTAATTTTTATGAGTCAATTAGACAGTGTGGTAAAGAAATATCAGCTCAAAATACTTTTTGAGATTGTGCAGGAAAAACCAAACCTAAACGTAGTTGTAAATTACATGGATGCCATTCATACAATAAATGAAGAATTCGGAACAAATTACAGGGAAGACCTCGGAAGGTATACTAAAAAAGAAGGATTAAATGATTTCATTTCTGAATTTCCGTTAAAGAATTAATCTTTTTTATCCTGAGGTCCGCGCATTCTGCACATTCTGCAAATCTTATTTCTTGAAGGTTCGCCGCATTTTTCGCAATAATGAAGTTTTTCTTCAGGTTTTAATTTCTGAATTTTATCAGAAAGATTGTCAAAATTTTTTATAATGTTTTCTTTTTCTTTTGTTGTCAGATTGTTTGTGAATTGTCTCATCTGTATTCGGTAAGAGTCAAATGCACACGGGCATTTGTCATAAACGACAGGGAGTTTCATCTTTTTTGAATATTCTCTTATATCATTTTCTGCTATATAAAATAAGGGTTTTATTCTTGAGATGAATTTTTTATCTGCAGTGTTTTTGGTTATTGCTCCCGAATTAGCACTTAACTGCGGGCTTCCCTTGAAAAAATTCATAAGAAAAGTCTGCACTTCGTCGTCGAGATTATGGCCTGTTGCAATTTTGTCAACTTTAAGTTTTCTTGCTTCCCTGTTCATGATCCATTTTTTTATCACCCCGCAAATTGCACAGTTTTTCAGACCTTTTCCGTGAGTTGTCTGAATAGAAGTTCTTATGTAACACATTGAGCTTCCCATTTCATTTTTTATATTATAAAGATGAAGTTTTATTCCGAGCTGATCGCAAAGCTGTTTTACTGATTCATAACATCTTTTGCTATAATCTCCCATCGATAAATTGATATGGAAACCCTCGACGTTATATCCAAGTTTTTTAAGGAGATAGGCAGTTACTGTAGAATCTTTTCCGCCTGAAAGTGCAACTAAGATTTTTTCTTTTTTATTCAATTTTATTTTTTCAAGAGTTTCCTTAAATTTTTTTTCAAGTTGTTCCATAAAAAATAATAGTTTATAGGGATTTTAAATTTTCTTGATTAAGTTTATTAATAATTATTCGTTGATAATCTGATGAAAAAAGGAGTGATATTCGTGTTATTTGCAATTTTTCTTTTGAGAATTATTTCTGCGCAGAATTACGGGGAAAATACTTATGGATATGGGATTTATGGAACAGGAGAAATTATTACTCCTCCTGCAGCTCCCTCGGTTTCGGGCGGAGGGGGTGGCGGCGGAGCTCCAAGCTGCAGCTACAATTGGGTTTGCACTGATTGGTTTCCATCTGATTGCCCTGCAAACGGAATTCAGGAAAGATTGTGCATGAATAAAGGAACATGCACCGGAACCGACGGAATGCCCGAAGAAACAAGAAATTGCACTTATGAAAAAACTGAACCTTTATTTGATATTTTTCTGACTTTGCCCCAAAAGTATAGTGTCTGCCCCGGTGATAATGTCAAGGCCAGCGTTGAACTTCAAAACTACGGGAAGATAGAACTTCTTGATGCATTCATGACCTACTGGATTGTTGACGAAAATAATAGTTTAATTTCAGAGATGAAAGACACGCGAAGTGTTGTCGACAAGAAAAATTTTGATATTTCTGTAAATATGCCTGAATCAGTTTCCCCAGGAGCTTACAGATTATACGCACAGATAACTTATTCAGGAAATAAAACTGCTGTTGCAGAACAATCATTTGAAGTTAATGATGAAGCCACTTGTAAAGCAAGAATTTCAAATTATATTCCTTTCATCATTATTGGCGCCGGATTTTTGATTTTGCTGGTTTTAATAATTATATTATTCCGAAAGATAAAAGTTCATATTGAAAAAGTTGGAAAAGAGAAAACAGAAATAAAAGAAAAAATAATCAGACCAAGCAAGATTGGCTTCTTTGAAAATTTTAAGTTAAAGATGGAAAAGAGAAAACAGGATAAGAGATTAGAAAAAATAATCAGAGAGAGGAAAAAAGAAGAAAGAAAAGATGAATTGTTGAGATTGAAGATACAAAAAGAACATGAAGAGGAATTAAAACGTACTGCAGAAAGAAGAAGGAAGGAAAGAGAAGAAAAAATAAATCTGAAAAAAGAAAAACGCGAGGAAAAATTAAAGGAAAAGGCAGAAAGAAGAAGGAAGGAAAGAGAAGAAAAATTAAGGCGCATAATAGAAAAGGAAAGCATAGATAAAGAAAAACAAATTGAAAAGGAACAGGCTGAAGAAAAAAAGATAGAACTTGATGAAAAGAGGAGAAAGAAAAAGCAACAGGAAGAAGAACAGAAAAAAAGAGAGAAGGAATTGAAAGCAAAACAAATAAAAGTGGATGCAGAAAGAGAAAGACTTCTCAAGACGAGTTCTGAGAAAATTGAAAAAGAAAAATTGGCAGGAGAAAATATTTATTCTGGTGCAGAGGAGCCTGAGCCTGAAGAAAGCAATATTGGATTTAGCAACAAAAAGACAGAAGAGAAATTGAGGGAGATTAAGTTAAAAGAACTTAGAAAAGAGTTAAGAAAACACAGGAAAAAATAGAAACATTTAAAGCGTAAAATTATGTTAATAAAATGAAAATGAGGAGGATAATTTTAATTTTAATTGGGGTGATTCTGCTGATAAATTCAGCTTCGGCATTTAGGCTCCCTACTGTCGGAGGAGATTCAAACACATGGGGGGATATTTTAAACTCTTTTTTGAATGTTTCCCTGAATGAAAGCGGACAATTACGGGACGTAAGTAATTTGTACGTAACAAACCTTGCTAATTTTTCCGGAACGCTTTTTATAAATAATGGAACAGATATCCAGCTTTTTAATAATACAAATTTGATTAATTCAATTAACACAACCGCAAATATTCAGAATTTAATCAACTCGACAGGAATTTATTCCACTTACAATTCAACTTATGCAACTTGGGCATACAATCAAACAGCACCTGCAAATTCTTATACTGATTCAAGAATTGGAATAATTAACACAACAGCAAATATTCAGAATTTAATCAACGGAACAAATATGAATTTCGGAAATGTTGATTTCAACAACGGATGGACAAGCGGGGGCGTAAGCATTTCAGGCGGAAATTTATTCGCGCAGACTCTTTATGTTTATAATTTAAGTTCATTAAACATCAACACACTGAATGTAAATGGCTCTGCAATTCCTTCATTTGACAATCAGTTTGATTTGGGAAATTTAACTTACAGATGGAGAAACATTTATTCTTCAGGAAACATTTATACGAATGGAACAGTTTTCATAAATAACGGAACTGATATAAGAAGTTATATCTCAAATAATGCCCCTTGGAATCAATCAGGAACAAATGTTTATCTGAATAATCCTGCTAATTATGTAGGAATTGGAACAAGCAGTCCGACTCGTCCGCTGACAATAACAGAAAATCAGGCAGAAATACAATTTAATGATACTTCAGTTCCTGGAAATAATTGGCATATCGGAGTTGTTCATTTAGGTTCAAGTCCTGCAGGAGGATTTAATATTGTTGAAACTGGAGTTGCACAAAGATTTGTAATTCAGAATGGAACAGGAAATGTAGGAATAGGAACAACAAGCCCGACAGAACAATTATCTGTTTATAATAATACTGGGAATGTTATAATGGGAGTTCAATCTGGAGGGCAATCTTTCTGGGGTATGGAATCAGTTGGTTCTGCTAATAGATTAGATCTTGGTCCATCTTCAGCTTTGCATAGTCTAAGTCCTTATATGTCTTTATTAGCGGGAGGAAATGTAGGAATAGGAACAAGCAATCCAGGACAAAAACTTTCGGTTGTCGGGGCAATTAATCAGACAAATGCTTTAAACTGTGGATTAAGCACTGATGCTTCAGGAACATTAATATGCACTTCTGATGAAAGATTAAAAAATATTTTAGGAAATTCTACTTATGGCATAGCCCAGATAATGAATATAACACCGATTAAATTCGAATATAAAAATGAAAGTTATATCCATGTCGGATTTTCAGCGCAAAATGTTCAGAGTGTCATTCCCGAGGCAACTCCGATTCAGGGAAATGGTTATCTCGGATTGGATACTAATGCAGTAACTGCAACTTTGGTGAATGCAATGAAGCAGCAGCAGGAAATAATAAATCAGCTTAATGAAACAGTTATTCAGCAGGGAGAATTGCTGAATAAAATATGTGCTAATAATCCTTCTTTATGCGCTTAAGGAATAATTTTATAAACTATAGACTATCTATAGTAAGATGGTTATCACTACAATCCAACTTAATGAAAATGTAAAAAAAGCTCTGGACAGGCTTAAGTTGAATAAAGAAACCTATGAAGAAATTATTTTAAATCTGATGGATATTGCCGAAAAAAATAAAAGAGAGCAGAAAAAATTGTTAATAGAAGGATATAAGGAAATGGCTGAAGAAAGTTTAAGGACAGCAAAAGAATGGGAAGGGACATTAATGGACGGTCTTGATAAAAATGAAAAATGGCAGAGATAAAAAGAGGAGATATTTTTCTAGCTAATTTAGAACCAGTTATTGGAAGCGAACAGGGTGGAACAAGGCCTGTTCTGATTATTCAAAATGATGAAGGGAATAAATATTCTCCGACAACAATAATTGTATCAATTACTTCAAAAAAATTTCTAAAAGAGTTCCCAACCAATGTCTTCTTGCCTGCTAAAGATTCACGATTAAAAATTGATTCTACTATTTTGTTAAATCAGATAAAAACAATTGATAAAAAAAGGTTAATAAAAAAATTATCGCACCTTGATGAATTGATCATGAAAAAGGTGAATTTAGCAATACAGATTAGTTTAAGTTTATAATGCCTTTTTATACTTAGGACTATATTTTTTTATTTCTAAGGAGCAAGGCATTTCCGACGACAGTTACAGAAGATGTCGCCATTGCCATCTCGGCAATTACCGGATTTAAAAATCCAAGAACTGCGAGAGGAATTGCAACCGAGTTATAGAAAAATGCCCAGAATAAATTTTGTTTTATTTTTTTGAATGTTTCTTTTGATAAGTTAACTGCATGCACGACTCCCATCAAGCTTCCTTTTGCTAAAACTATATCTCCTGATTCTATTGCAATATCTGTTCCTGTTCCTATCGCAATCCCGACGTTGCTTTGTTTTAATGCTGGAGCATCATTTATTCCGTCGCCGACAAATGCCACCATTCCTTTTTTTTGCAGTTCTATGACTTTCTTCTCTTTATCTTCAGGCAAAACATTTGCAATTACCTCACTAATTCCTGCTTTTGATGCTATTGCCTTCGCAGTTTTCTCATTATCTCCGGTAAGTATAACTATTCTGTATCCTTTTTTATTCAACAGCTTGATTGCTTCCTGTGAATCCGGTTTTATGTCGTCTGCAATTCCAATCACTCCAATAACTTTTTTGTTTAATGCAGCTATAACCGCAGTTTTTCCTTCTTCCTCGAGTTTTAAAATCTGAGTTTCATATTTTTTGTAATTAATTTTATTTTCCTGCATTAATCTCCTGTTTCCAATAATGATATTTTTTTGATTGACAATTCCACCAACACCTCTCCCGCGTTCAACTTTAAATTTTTTTACTGATGTTAATTTTATATTTTCTTTTTTTGCTTCGTTAACTATTGCTTTTGAAAGGGGATGTTCTGAAACTGATTCCAAGGAAGCAGCAATTTTCAGGAAATCTTTTTTTTCCATTTCTGAAATTATATCTGTAACTTCAGGAATCCCCTTGGTTATTGTTCCTGTTTTATCTAAGACAATTGTTTTTATTTCTTTCATCGTCTGGATTGCTTCTCCTTTTCTGATTAATATTCCGTTCTTTGCTCCAATTCCGCTTCCAACCATTAATGCTGTCGGAATTGCAAGCCCAAGAGCGCATGGGCAGGCTATTACCAAAACAGAAATTGCAATTCCAAGTGAATCACTTACATTTTTTGAAAAAACCCAGAGTGTAAAGGTGAGAATGGAAATTATCAAAACTGAAGGGACAAAAATATTTGTTATTTTATCTGCAAGTTTTTGAATTGGGATTTTTGTTCCCTGCGCTTCTTCAACAAGTTTGATAATATGCGCGAGGAAAGTATCTTTTCCAATTTTTGTTGCCTTGATGTACAGAACTCCATCCTGATTTATCGTCGCTCCGATAACATTGCTTCCCTTTAATTTGTCTATGGGAATACTTTCTCCTGTAACCATGCTTTCGTCAACTGCAGATTCCCCCTTTATCACTATTCCGTCGGTGGGAATCTTCTCTCCTGGTTTTACAATTATTATATCCCCAATCTGAACTTCTGAAATTCCGATTTCAACTTCTTTATTTCCTTTTATAACAATTGCTTTTTTAGCCCCAAGATGCATTAATTTTTTTATTTCCTGGCTTGCTTTTCCTTTTGCAATAGATTCAAAATATTTCCCTGTTATAAAAAAAGACATAATCATTGCCGAAACTCCGGAATAATTTTTTACAATTCCAAAAAAGTTCAAAAAACCTGTCAGGTAAGCGATGATTGTTCCCAAAGAAATCAGAGAATCCATATTAAAATAAAAAGTATAAAATCCACGAATTCCGCTTTGTATAGTTTTTCTTCCAAAAATAAATATTACCGGAAAGCTTATTATTAAAATAAAAATGTTCATAAAATTCTCGTCAAATAATCTGATTCCGAAAAGCCTGTCAAGAATCATCATTACCGCAATTGGAAGCGTGAAAATCCATGATAAGACTAATTTCCGCTTCCAGTCTTTCATTTCTCTTTCTTCAATTGAAATTTCCTGATGTTCATGTATATGTGCTTCTTTATTTTTCATTATCATTTCTCCAAATTTTTGTTTATTCAAAAAAGGTAATAAATTCTGAAATTTACTCTTCTTCAACTTCAGTTACTTTATATCCAATTTTTTTAACTGCATTCTTAATCTCGTCAAGGTTTGCATTGTCTGCTTCGATGAAACATTTGTTAATCATCAGGCTTACATTTGCTTCTTTGACTCCCCTGACTTTCCTGACAATTCTTTCAACATTTGCAGCGCAACCTGCACAATGCATTCCTTCAATTGTTAATTTTATTTTTGCCATTATAATTCAAAGCGCGTTTAATTTTAATAATTATCCTCCGCATCCGCATCCTCCGCTGGATTTTGGAGTTGCTGAAGCAACCTGCTGCTGTGTTGCAGTTCCGTCGTCTGTAACTATAAAACTTCCCCTTAACATTCCCATTCCGCAACTGAACTGAATCGTGCCGACTTTATCAGGAGTAAATTTTAATACATTTAATCCCTGCTTTAACTGTATATCAATCCCATAAGCATTCATGACTAATTCTTCGTTGCATCCAGTCAATTCTGTCACTCCAATATCCCATTCAACAGGAACTCCTTTTTTTATTACAAATGAATTTGGTGAATAGCCTGATGCAGATACCTGCATATTTACTTTTTGAATTCCCCCTGATTGAACTACTGAATTTCCTGAATTAATCTGAGGGGAAGCGCTTCCGATAATTGAATTTAAATTAATTGAGTTTCCTGTCAAAGCCAATCCTCTGTTTATCATAATCAATCCCAATATCAAAACTATGACTGCAGAAAATTTTAATATTTTTGCAGTTGTTTTATGACTTATCACCGTCGTCAAACTTCCGAATCCCAGCATCACAGGCAAAGTTCCTATACCAAAAGCCATCAGGCTTATTGCTCCGGAGAAAAAATTTCCTGTTCCTGCTGCATAAAGATACATTGCCTGAAGAGGGCCGCATGCGATAAATAATCCGTTTAACAATCCTGTTACAAAAGGAATTTTATACGGCCCGTTTGCATTTTTAGAAGCTTTAAGCGCGGTTTTTGTCAGGAACTTGGGGTTAAACTGGAATTTTTTGAAAAATTTAAATCCAAACATACTCAATGAATAAAATACCATAAATGTACCTGCAAAAATTGCCACTACTCCTCTCAGTCCTGCATTGAATGCAATAAATCCTCCGATTAATCCAAAAATTCCTCCAATAATAGTATAAGATAAAACTTTTGCTCCGCCATAAACTAAATGCTGTTTGAATCCTTTATGTCCATTGATTGCATTTTTCGCTGAATATGAAACAACAAATCCGCCGCACATCGAAACACAATGAAATCCGGTAAGGATTCCTGCAGCGAATAATAATATCAGACTTGCATTTTGTCCTATATCCGGAAGTTTAATCTGTGAAAAATCTAAATTCCTTAAAAATAAAACATAAACTACTGCAAGCAACAGCAATACCGAAAATGAAACAAATATCCATCCAAAACTATCTGGCTTCCCGGATTTTTCTTTAATTTCTGTTATTTCATAACCTAATTTTTTTATTAATTCCCGAATTTCATTTTCTGAAATTTTATTTTCATCAAATTCAATCTCTGCCCTTTCTTTCGAGTAATTTACATTTATACTTATTACTTTATCTTTCAATTCTTTTTCTATCAAAGCCGCACATGAATTGCAGTGCATTCCTTTAATGCCAAATATTTTTTGCATGAAAACCCAAGAAAAAAAATCTTTAATATCCCTTTGGTGAAACTAGTTTCTGCGACAACACCTCCCGACCTCGCTCATTGCGTGGTTTTTCTTTTAGAAAAAGTGCGAGTGGAATCCCGCCCATTCTGCATAGAAATGCAGAAAGAAAAGCTAACGTGTAAAAGAAAACTAAATTTCCGGCACTCGCGAAATCGCTCGCCTCCGGTTTCTTAAACTCGCACCCGCACTCATTGCGATTGATATTTTCTGCATTCGTGCAAATGCTCGGCCTGACCTTCCCTTTAATAGTGGGTCAAGTCTGACGATAAATTGTTTCATGTTCCAATCTTTCACGCTCATATTCTTCCATTTCTTTAACTTCCCGTTGATAAACAGGACATGAATTTTGTAATGAATTAAAAATATGCAGATAATCACAAGCTCCAAAATCGCATAAAGCGCAAAGCCCGGTGAATTTACCAAAATAAAGATGAGGTTGTCTTAAGTAGCCACAAAAATATTTGTTTTCTCCCCTAAAAAAAGTAATCTCTTTATCAGTTAATTTTTTCCCCGGAATAGTTATTTCTTTTTTTCCCAGAATAATCCTATAATGTTTTGATTTATTCAGTTTTGCTCCTCTTTGCCTGCTTCTAATCTTGCTCATTATAGAATTAATGAGATTAGAATTTTTAAGATTAGTAGTCTAAATATAATATAATCAATTTTTAAGAACAACTATATTATTCATGCCGCGCCTTTTCCTTTCAATAAACTGTTTAGCTTCAAGTTTATCAAGCAATCTTGTTATGCCAACTTTTCCAATTCCTAATTTTTCCATCAGGGTGCTCTGAAAAATTGCCCCGTTCTCTTTCTGAAGAAGATTAATGATCTCTCTTTCATTCTTCTCAAGCCCGTCAAGATTTAATTTCTTTTTTTTCTCTTTAATTGTTTTTATTACTATTTTCTCTTTTGGTTTGACAAAAAGCAGCACAATTCCAGTGACCAATAAAATCCCCACTATGCTTAAACTTATCCCCGTCTGGACAGAAATTGTTTTGTACATTGAACAGGTTTTCCCCATCGAACATGTTTCACCTACTATATCCTGGAGAGCAAAATTGAATATCATAACTATAACTGCGACCATAACTGCTATACCAATCACCAACATACCAACATGTTTATTTTCCATTGCTAAATTCCTAAAATCAGCGTATATAAATTTATTTATTTCTTCTTTTTACTTTTATAATCTTTTATTGCTGCCCTAAGAGCATCGCTTGAAAGATTAGAACAATGCATTTTAATTGGGGGAAGTCCCTGAAGAGATTCTGCCACATCACTTTTTGAAATTTTTTCAGCTTCTTCTATAGTTTTTCCCTTTGCAAGCTGGGTTATCATTGATGAAGTTGCAATTGCAGCAGCACACCCGAATGTTTTGAATTTTATATCTTTGATAATCTCCTTGCCTTTGTCATTTTTTTCAACCTTAATATAAAGCCACATTACATCACCACAGACCGGATTTCCGACTTTGCCGATTCCGTCGGCATTTTTTATTTCTCCGAGGTTTTTTGGGTTCTGAAAGTTTTGTATAACTTTTTTTGAATAATTTAATGTCATCTTAAAGACCTCACAAAATTTAGATATTTTTCTATTTCTTTTTTTCTTTTTTGTTCAATCTTCTTAAATTCATCAAGCATTTTCTTCTGAATGTTCTCATCTAAATATTCTTCTGTCATTGGATAAAGTATATTGTCTTCTTTGAAGATATGCTCCTGTATCAATTGAGAATATCTCTCAGCCCCTTCACTGATTTCACTTTTATTGCTGTCTTTAAGTCCCTTCTCAATTTGCTTCACGAATTCTCTTCCAAGATTATGCTCATAAAGCATCTGTTCTACGGGATTGCAGTGAACCTTTCCTCCCTCTGCTTCCCTGCAGAATTCTCTGAAAAGAATGTCTTCTTCTTTAGCATGATGATATTTATCCGCATAATTTTTGATAAAATCTATAACATCTCCGAAGAACTCCCGGTCAATTTCTTCTTTAGATAATTTTTTACATTTATTGGATAAAGCTTCGACTACTATGAGAATATTTTTGTGTTCATCCGACAATATTTTAGTTATTTCTTTCATTTTTTCTCTTCTTTGTTTAATTTTTTAATCAACTCATCAGTTTCCTTTTTTGAGAATCCGTGGGCCATACAGCCCTGCTCAATTGATTCATACATTGCTCCTCCGCAACCAATGCAATGCAGACCACTTTCAAATAAAGTGTTTGCTGATTCAGGATGCTTTTCAAGCAATTCTGCAAAAATCATATTTTTAGTAATTGCATCTTTCTTCTTTACACTTTTTTTAACCGGTTTTTTTACTGGTTTTTTTGTTTTTGTTTCTTTTTTTGTTTTTGTTTTCATTTTAAATTTTCCTCCAATTTTTCTACTTGAACATATCTTGCCTCAGATTTTCTGATTAGCACATTATATCCTACGTCAACTTCGAGTGGGCCTCCGAAAGGAGCAGCGCGAAGCATTGTTATTTTATTTCCCCGATAAATTCCCATCGTCATTAATCTGCTTGCAAGTTCACGAGTACAAGTTATATCAGATATAACTCCTTCTTCTCCAGGAACTAATTTGCTTAACTCTTTCATTGTATCGGGCTCATTCTCTCATTTGATAATTTATTTAGCGAATGAATAAGTGTCATTTTATTGGAGACATCCTCCTTAATTTTTCAACTATTCCAGGAAGAACTTTTAAAAAATAATCAACTTCTTCTTCGGTGGTATATTTGCTTATACTGATTCTTAATGTGCTGTTTGACTGAACCGGAGGCAGTCCGATTGCTTTCAAAACATGACTTGTTTCCAATGAATGTGATGCACAGGCACTTCCTGTAGAAGTGCAGATGCCATGAGTCTCCAGATAACCACTAATTGATTCTCCTTCTATGTTGCTGAAAGAGACATTTATATTATTGCAGAGCCTTTTTTCTTTAGCCCCGTTAAGTCTTGTTTTTGGGATTTTTAATATTCCTTCAATTAATTTATCTCTTAATTTAATCATTTTTTCAACATTTTTTTTATTTGCAATATCAACTGCTTTTCCAAATCCGACTATTCCGGAAACATTTTCTGTTCCGCTTCTTATTTTTCTTTCATGGCCTCCGCCATGCATCAGAGGGACTATTTTTATTCCTTCACGAATATATAACGCTCCGACTCCTTTTGGCCCGTGTATTTTATGCGAATTTAATGTTACTAAATCAAGATTTTGTTTTTTAACATCAAGGAAAGTTTTTGTGAAACTTTGGCATGCATCAGTATGGAATAAAACTCCTTTCTTCCTGCAGATATTCCCAATTTTTTCCATGTCCTGTATTGTCCCAATTTCATTATTCCCATGAATTATTGAAACAACAATTGTTTTATCAGTTATTGATTTTTCAAGCTGGTTTAAATCGACAAATCCTTCTTCGTCAACGTCAAGATAAGTTACTTTTGCTCCCTGTCTTTCCAGCCATTTGCAGGTGTTTAGAATACAATCATGCTCGATTTTGGTTGTGATTATGTGATCTTTGCCCGTGTTATTTTCTTTATTCCAGAAGAATAATCCTTTCAATGCAAGATTATTTGATTCTGTTCCCCCTGAAGTAAAAATTATTTCTTCAGTTTTTGCCCCCAAAGCTTTTGCGATTATCTTTCTGCTTTTTTCCATTGCATCTTTTGCTTCCTGGCCTTTGAAATGAATTGAAGAGGCATTTCCATAATTCTCAGTAAAATAAGGAAGCATTGTTTTCAAAACTTCATCGTCGACTCTTGTCGTTGCAGCGTTGTCAAAATATATTGTTTTCATTGCGACGACACCTCCGGTTTCTTCCGCTCGAATTTCCCACTGAATTTGTGCTCATGGCTGATATCACATCCTTTCATGCAGGATGAACATTTACAATGAATATTAGCATGTTTGTCGATAAGGCTTAACATTGGAAGAATTGTATCCCTGTTTAAAGAATAAATTCTTTCTTTTCCATTTTGTTTCATATTTACAATATTACAGCTTTTCAAAGATTTTAATGCATGAGAAAGTTTGCTTTGCTCAACGCCTAAGTCTTTGACTAATTCGCTGACATTTTTTTCTTTCATCCTTAAGGAAAGTATTATTCCTATCTTAAGAGGGTTAGCAAGATTTGTAAAGAATATGTTATAATTATTATGATTAAAGTAAGGATTAATCTCGTATGTCTTTTTATTCATATGAAACATATTTCATATAGATTTATAAACCTTTAGTATCACTCCTAGATTATACAAGATGACACAAATATTTGAAACTGAGCCAAGAGAAGACAAAGAAATAATTGGAATTCTGCATCCGCTCGTCAGAGAATGGTTCTTTTCAAAATTTAAAAATTTCTCAATCACTCAAAAATACGGAGTAATGAATGTCTGGGAAAGAAGAAATATTTTGATATCTGCGCCAACAGGAAGCAGCAAGACTCTTACCGCATTTCTTGCAATTATTAATTATTTAGTCATGCTTGCAGAAAAAAATCAGCTTGATGATCACATTTATGCGGTTTACACTTCTCCATTAAAAGCATTGAGCAATGATATTCACAAAAATTTAATTGAGCCTCTCGAGGATATTTACAAACTTGCAGAAGCAAAAGGGATTAAACTTCAGAAAATAAGAGTCGGGCTCAGAACTGGAGATACAACTGTTGCAGAAAGAAATCAGATGGCAAGAAAATCCCCTCACATTCTTGTTACAACTCCCGAATCTCTTGCAATCTTATTAACAACAAAAAAATTTATTGATTATTTAAGAATGACTGAATTTTGCATTGTCGACGAGATTCACGCTTTAGACAATAAGAGGGGAGTTTATCTGAGTTTAACTTTAGAAAGGCTTAATGAAGTAAGCCAGGTATGGCCGGTTAAAATCGGACTGAGCGCAACAATTGCTCCTCTTGAAGAAGTTGCAAAATATTTAGTCGGGATATCTGATGACAGGGAGGTTTTAATTGCTAATGTAAAACTTGATAAAAAACTTGACACAAAAGTTATAGGTGTCGGGGATTTAATCAGTGGAGACCTTGGCGGAACCAGTGTGTACGATTTAATTGATTCTATGATAAAAGAACATAAGACAACTTTGATTTTTACAAATACGCGTTCAGCTACAGAAAGGGTAGTCAATCATCTCAAAGAAAAATTTCCAACCGAATACGGCGACGATAATATTGCAGCTCATCATTCTTCATTAAGCAAAGAGCATAGATTTGAGATTGAAGAAAAATTGAGAGACGGAAAACTGAAAGTAGTTGTATGCTCAACCAGTTTGGAACTGGGAATTGATATTGGATTTATTGATTTGGTCATAATGCTTGGAAGTCCGAAATCAAGTGCAAGAGCTTTGCAAAGATTGGGAAGGGCGGGGCATAAACTTCACGAGATAGCAAAGGGAAGATTCATAATTCTGGACAGGGATGATTTAGTTGAATGCAGTATAATCCAGAAAGAGATGATTGAAAAAAAGATAAACAGAATTTATTTTCCGAAAAATTGCCTTGATGTTCTTAGTCAGCAGATATTCGGAATGTCTATTTACAAAATATGGGATGCAGAGGAATTATTTTCTTTGGTAAAAAAAAGCTATTGCTATTCAAATCTTACAAGAAATGATTTTTATGACGTGATAAGTTATCTTGCTGGGGATTATGCGCTTGAGAAAAATAATATTTATGCAAAAATATGGTATGACCAAAAAACCAAACAGATAGGCAAGAAAGGCAAAATGGCGAGGGTTCTTTACCTTACAAATATCGGAACAATCCCCGAAGAATCTTTTATCACAGTAAAAATGTCTCCAAGCAATGAACCTATTGGGGCAATTGACGAGGGATTTTTGGAAAGAATGAAGAAAGGAGATGTTTTTGTTTTGGGAGGAAAGAAATATATTTATCTTTACACTAGGGGGATGAATGTTTATGTAAGGCCTGCTGTTGACCGCTCGCCGACTATTCCTTCATGGTTTAGCGAAATGCTTCCGCTTAGTTTTGATTCTGCAATTGAAATTAATAAATTCAGAACATTGATGAATGACCGATTCAAAAATAAGGTTAAAAAATCAGAGATAATCGAACTGATAAAAGAACATCTTTATGTTGATAATTCAACAGCAGATTCAATTTACAATTATTTTTATGAACAGCATAATTATCTTGAGATTCCTCATTCAGGCAATTTATTGGTTGAGAGATACAATTCAGAAAAGAATTATCTGATTTTTCACAGCATGTATGGAAGAAGAGTCAACGATGTTTTATCCAGAGCAATCGGATTTTTGCTTGGCAGGGCAGGAGGAAGAGATGTTGAGATGGGAATTAATGACAGCAGTTTTTACATCGCAGGAGAAAAAATGAACATTGAGAAAGTTATGAATTTTCTGAAACCTGAAAATCTTGAGGAAGTTTTGAAAGAAGCTGTTGAGAGAACTGATGTTTTGGCGAGGAGATTCAGACATTGCGCGACAAGGTCTATGATGATTCTAAAAACTTACAGAGGAATGAAAAAATCAGTAGGAAAACAGAATATGAAATCTCATTTTGTTCTTGCAGCAGTTAAGAAAATCTCATCTGAATTTCCTATTTTAAGGGAAGCGAGAAGAGAAGTTCTTGAAGATTTAATGGATATTGAAAATGCGAAATTAGTTCTGCAGTGGATAAAAGAAGGAAGAGTTAAGATAAAAATCAGGGATACTGAACTTCCAAGTCCGTTTGCATTGGGAATTATAATGCAGGGGCATTCTGACATGATAAAGATAGAAGACAAACAGGCATTCTTGAAAAGAATGCACGAACTTCATTTGAAAGGAATAAAAGAGTGAAGTTCGTGATTTGAATGAAGTTCAAATGTCATTCGTCTCTTCGAGCCAAATGAATGCACGATTTACATATTAAGGGGATGAAGAAAGAATAGATCTTGTTAGCACAATAATTCTTAAAAAGTCTAATGGAAAAATAAAATAAAATGCAACAGAAAAAAGAAGATTTAGACAAAAAAATAGATTATTGGAAAAAACATCAAGAGTTAGATAAAGCCAACCATCAAGAAAGTTTATCTTCTTTTATCAGTATTATGTCAATACTTTTCTCGGCGATGATAGGTTTATTCTCGATAATATCTAATTTTATTTCAGATATAACAATACGCACTATAATGCTTTTTATAATAGTGTGTGGATTTGCAATTTATCTTGTAGTATTTAAAAATTCTTTTCAAAAAAAGATAAATCAGCATAATTTTGCTTTTGTAATAAGGGAAGCGATGCTTAGAGTTTGGTATCAAAAAGAAGGAGTTGACACAGATTTATTAGATTCTCAATTTGAAAAAATTAAAAAAGAATGTACAAGAAAAAGGACAAATAAAGATATCGAAAATATCGCGAAGCGAGTAATGGAAGAATAAATTATTTAAAGTTGAAATAATTTAAAAAAAAGATGATAGCTCTTTTTCCAAATTTAATTCTGGATATTCCTAGAGTAGTTTTTTTATTGGGTTTAATCGGAGTATTTATTGCTGGAATAGCAGAATTTAGACAGGGACATATTGGACGGATTGCTATTTTTATTAATGCACTTTTATTGTGGCAAATATTTTATCCGGTTTGGACAACATTACCCTTATTGATACAAGGTTATCTTAATATAGGTTCCATTGTTGGACTAATTGCTGTTATTGCATATTTTCCAAAATGGAGTCTGCCAACAAAATTTTATCAATTTTGTTATTACTTGTATGGGTCTTTTTCAATAATTGGAGTAATTCTTCTATCTATTTACTTAAAAATATCTTTATTCTGACTAATAATTCAAAATTAACATTTAAAAATTCCCCTCCCCTCTTCCTAATATGAAAAAAATAAAAGAGAGTGAGAGAGTAAAAAAGAGAACAAGAAATGCTCATCGCGAGCTTATGAAAGAATTTATGAAGTCTCCTGTTACAAATATAAAATTTACAAAAGATAGAGTTTCTTTTGATTTTTACGGGCACAGAATTTCCGACAGAATTACTGTAAAAAAACAGCCTCACGTCGGAGAATGGAGCAGAAGAATAAGAAAAATTGTCATAGACAGATATTTCAATAAAAAAGATAAGTTAAAAGAATTCAGGTCGCTATGCATTCACGAAGCTGTCGAAAGATTTTTAGTTGAAACTTACGGGCTTAACACTGATAATGAAGCGCATCCTGTTGCAAAGGAAAAAGAAAAAGAATTTTTAAAAAGCGAGAACGGAAACTGGAGAAGCCATCAGATGAAAGTATTCTGGGACTGGCATAAACAAGGAGAGAAATAAAATGAATAATAAAATTAAACATAAAGAGAAAAGTGAAGAAACACCTGACGGCGCATTCAGAATAAATTTTGAAAAAATAAAAGTTAAAGGAGGATTCTACTGGGCATGGAAAGATTCTGATTACCTTCCTTATGGATGGCTTGAAGAAAAAGATCTGGAAGACCTGCCAACTCCGTTTTTTGTCAGATCCCTGCATCCTGATTCTCCCGTCGGATTTAAAACAGAAGAGAACGATGAGTTGACTAACATAATTGAACTTCCTGATAGTTTTGATAAATTAAAAATTGATAATGACCTAAGAAAAGATCTGAAGAGAGTTGAAAAGAAAAATGAAGAGATAAAATTGGTGTATAATGAAAAAGATGCTCTTGACAAAAGCAAAGAATGGTTTTTGAAACAATGGAAAGAAAACAAAAAAGAATTTGCCAGAAGGATTGAATTATGGAAAGAAAAATGTTATACCATCAGTGCATATCTCGGAGATGAACTGATTGCTGTGCATATTGCAATGAAAGAGAAAAAAGCAATTTTCTATTTTGGCTGCTGGTGGAACAGAGATTATAAATCACTGTCTACGCCAACTTTCCTTCTTAAAAAAGATATAGAAAAAGCGATAGAAGACGGAATGGAATATTATGATCTTGGAATAGGCGATGAACCTTACAAGAAAAAATGGGGAGTTATCGAAAAACCTACAAAAACATATGCAGTTTTGACAAAAAAACTCGCTGAAGAGTTTGATGTAAAAAATTACATCGATATAGAAACTATACCAAATAAAAAATAAAAAAAGCGACGACACCTTATCGGTTTCGTTAACTCACACCCGCACTCATTGCCATTAACATTTTCGGCATTCGTGCAAATGCTCGGCTTGACCTTCCCTTTAATAAACTGCTCAAGGCTGATAAATCTTTTTATGCGGAAGATTCAGTTGCCAAAAAAGCCCACCAGGGTTTTTTCACCTGAGTAACATTTCCGTTTTCTGCATCAACCTGAGCCTGAACAGTCATGTTTGCAGCAAAAATACCAAACACTCTTGCCTGTTTCTGAGCCTGGACTTCATATACTGCTCTTGTTTGATTTCCTGTTCCTGTTTCTTTGAGTTCAATAGAACAATTGTTATCAGGACTGCAAACTTTTAACTGCAATCTTGCAATAGCCGTATCTGATGCCGTGTCGGGCATTATTTTGATTTCAGCATATTGGCCGTTAGAAAGCTGAGCCCTCAGAGTTGTTCTGTTCTGGTCTTGTTCCTGTGTTATGTTCAAAGATGAAGATGCTTCTGAATTCCCTACCTGAAGCTGGAATCCATTTTCGGTTTGTATCTTCATTTCTCTTCCATCAGAATTAATGTAACTCCCGGTCTGAACTCTCTCCTGAGATTGAGCCTGAATGGAAGTATCATTTCCCTGATTTTGTGTCTGAACTTCGGCAGTTGTATGAACTTCCTGTCCGCCATTAGCTGACCCTGCTCCGACTCCCACCTGTCCTGCCACTTCTGCAGCCAGAACAAAGGATAAAGCAAGCAGAGGAAGTACCAACAATAAAACTAGTTTTTTCATTTTACCTCCTTTCACCCATTTATTTAATTAATATAGAATTTAGAGATTATAAATTTACTCTCACTATAATAAAATTTAAATATATAACCTCTTGAATAAAAGCATGTTAGAAAAAAGAGTATCTATGGAAGACGTGAAAAAGAAATTAAGAGATTCAGATAATTTTTCAGGAAGAGATATTGTTGCAGAATTTGCAAATGTGCTGGCTGATGAGCTTGGGGAATACACAAATCCAGATGGATTTTATATCTCCTCATTAAAGGCGATTATAAAAATGAAAGAAAAAAGAAATTATGACCCCCACAGTTATACTTCTTTGATAGAGCATATTACAGATGTTGCATATAAAGTCTGCCCAAAAGATTTTGCAGAAACTGTCAAATTAATTGACCGAAATCATCATTCTGCCCGAGGGGATTTGTACCCAAACGAACAATTATTCTAAAAAAATAAAAATAACCGACGACACTTAATAAAAAATAAAAAAAGCGACGACACCTTATCGGTTTCGTTAACTCGCACCCGCACTCATTGCCATTGATATTTTCTGCATTCGTGCAAATGCTCGGCCTGACCTTCCCTTTGAATTTGGGTCATGCCTGATAAATTATTTTTAGTCGTATTCTGAATGTTTATGAGGCATAAGTAATTTTAAGACTCCTCCTAATACCAGAACAAATCCGACAAATGCTCCCCAGCTTAAAAACGGCCAGTAAACATTCATTAAAATTAAAAGTCCGAGAACAAGCAATCCCCATCCTTTCTGCTTATGCATACACATACCTTTCATTTTTGCCATCTTATCACACCTCCTTTCATATTATAGAAAGTATATATTAACAAATATATTATGATATTTAAACTTTTAGTGGAGAACACCTAATCGGTTTTCTTTCACATGTTTTCCCTTTAAAATACTGCTCACGGCTGATACGCCCCCACAAGGAATTGGGCCTCACGTTCGCTCGACCTCATTCGCCAAAGCCAAATGAAACCCTGATTCATATTAATGCCCCTGCGAGGATTTGAACCTCGGTCACAAGCTCCGCAAGCTCGCATTCTATCCGGGCTGAACTACAAGGGCATGCAATATTGTAACCAATTAGTTTTTTAAATCCTTTATCTTCTTAAGTCAAATGAAGAATTATATCTTTATCGGCAAAACGCTGTTCTTTCCCAAGGAAGGGATTCTTGCAGTCGGAGATTTGCATCTTGGTTTTGAATATAAACTGCAGCAGTCGGGATTGCTCGTTCCAGAAATGCAGATAGAAGAGATAAAAGAAGAATTAAAAAAAATTTTTGAAGAAATCCGGGATAAAAAATTCAAACTTAAAAAAATTGTATTTATCGGAGACATAAAACATTCATTTTCCTACGAATGGAAAGAAAAAAATTATTTTAAGGAAATTATTAATTTTTTAACAAAATATATTGAGGATAAAAATATAATCCTGATAAAAGGAAATCACGATACAATTGATTATTCTTTCAGCGACAGGCTTAAAGATTATTTTATCGAAGGAGAACTTGCATTTACTCACGGACATCTTTTGTTTCCTGAGATTTTGGATAAAAAAATAAAAACAATTGTTATAGGCCATCTTCATCCTTCAGTATTACTTTCCGACGAACAGAATATAAAAAAAGAAAAATACAAATGTTTTCTCACAGGAAAATTCAGGGGAAAAGAAACTATTGTTCTCCCCAGTTTTCTCGCAACTATCGAAGGGACGACGATAAATAATATAGAAAATGAATATGAAGATTATTTTTCAATAATTCCCAAAAAAATTCTCATGAATTTTGATGTGCATGCTGTAGGGGAAGAAAAGGTTTACAACTTCGGAAAGATAAAAAAACTATTAGGGTAACCCATTAAGATAGTTACATAAAGTTTTTTAAAGAAAGCGACTATAAATCTCTATCAAAAAATGGAAGAGGAAAAAAAAGAGATTCAATCACGGCTTGTGGAAGGGAAGAAACAGATTAAAGAGGCAGAAATTGGGGAGATATTAAGACTTATTGCACCGGGAACTTTTCTGAGAACAGCCATTGAAGGAGTTCAGAAGGCGAAAACCGGCGGACTGATTGTGGCATACAATGATTTTATCCAAAATCTTTTTGAAGGGGGTTTTAAAATAAATGCAAGATTTACCCCCCAGAAGATTGTTGAACTCGGAAAGATGGACGGAGCAATAATAATTTCTGAAGACCTGAAAAAAATTCTTTACGCCAATGTTTTGCTCACCCCAGATAATTCTATTCCTTCGGAAGAAACAGGCACAAGGCACAAGGCAGCAGAGAGAACAGCCAAACAAGCAGGAACCATGGTTATAGCAGTTTCCCAGAGAAGAGATGAGATTGCCCTTTTTTATAAAAATCTGAAATATGTAATAAGAGATACAAATGACATTATCAGAAGAGCTACAGAAACCCTGCAGATTGTTGAAAAACATAAAGATATATTTGACAGAAACAGAATGGATTTGGATAAAGAAGAAGTCAGGAAAAATCCCCGGTTGATAAAGGCGCTTTTGCTGATTCAGAGAGGGATGATTATTCACAATACCTCAGAACCTCTGAAAATGTATCTAATAGAACTCGGTACAGAAGGCACGATTGTAAAATCCCGATTAAAAGAATTGCTTCATAAAGTTGACAAAGAAGTTGATGATACAATTATGGATTATTCCAAATTTGGGCTCCAGAAATCCAAAAGAATACTTTCTGTTCTCACTTACGATGAGCTTTTAGATACTGAAAATATAAAACAGTGTCTTGGAGTCAGTGAAGATTTTATTGTTCCAAAAGGATACAGAGCTCTTGGGAAAGAAGGTATGTACCCGGAAGATATAGAGAATCTGATTAAAAATTTCAAAAACCTTAATGGAATCTTGTCAGTTAAGAAGGAAGATTTAATTCCTTTATTCAGCGAAGCAAAGATAAATGAAATTTTTGAAATGATTGAAGATTTGAGAGAATAAGAAAACATTAAAAACAAGATTTTTCTAATATTTTAGTTTGGGTGCGTAGGCCAACGGCAGACTGGCTGCCTCCAGAGCGAATCATAGATTCTCAATCTTGCAGATTTGCAGAGAGAGCAGCATATGGGGGTTCGACTCCCTCCGCGCCCATTCGTTAGAATGGACACAAGACGAAAATTTCCTATTTTCAGTCCGCGCCCATGAACGATTGATTTGGTAGGAATAAGAAATTTTCTATTTCAACTTCCGCACCAATTTTTTAAGAATTATCACTCAACTTTCAAAACTTTAATCTTGAAAATTAATTTCTTTCCTGCGAGAGGATGATTTAAGTTCAGAACAACTGAATCTGCTTTTACTTCTGAAATAACAACGGGGATATCTCCCTGAGGAGTCTGCATAACCAAAGTCATTCCAACCTGTGCTTCCGGCTCTGATGGCAAAGCTGTTTTTGGAATTTCCTGAACTAATCTTTCATCAGGCATTCCATAAGCATCTTCGGGTTCTATTGAAAATTCTTTTTCTTCATTAACTTCCATCCCGATAACTGCTTTTTCAAATCCGGGAATAACATTTCCTTCCCCTATTGTAAAAGTCAAAGGATGAGAATGATCTCCATGTTTTGAAGTATCGAAAACTTCTCCGTTTTCAAATCTTCCTTCATAATCTAAAGTTACTTTGTCTTTATCTTTAATTGCCATAAAATGTGAGAAGAATGAGGTTATTTAAATGTTCCTAAGTCCGGTTACTTCATTCTTTTTAGCTCAGCAATTTCCTCGTCGGAGATTGCGCATCCGTTAAACTTCATTGCATAAAGCAATGCATCAAGAACATCATGATTTTTTAGTTTTACAATTCCTTTTTTATATGCTATGTAAATCAATTCAGAGGAACGTATAAATCTGAATCCCTGAAAGAATTTGTAATTTTCTGTTTTGGCATTTATCTGGGTGTGCAGTTTTTTCTGTAATAATGAAAGCAGATTTTCCGGTTTTTCCCCGAGAACCCTTATTGTCCTCTCGTCGGTAGAAATAACATTTACAATATTTTTTTCATTAAGTAATTTGCTCAACGCGATGCAGGATTCTTCACCCAAGTCGGTAATGTGAATTGCATTTTCCCGTCCAAAAAAAGTATTATTCGCAATGTTATGAATTTCTGCAGTAGCATTTGAAATTTTATTATCCTCCATCCCCAAAACATAAGGCATTTCCAGAATATTTTCCTCGAGAAGTTCATTTAGTTTTAATGCTTCAAGTTCAAATCGCTTAATTGTCAATGGCCTGTCTATTATTTCCATTTTAACTTCCCTCGTTATTATAAACTTCCCGGGAAATATTTTTTTTAATCCGCGAAATTCCTGAAGAAGACCGTTCATTGCAAAGTTTATCAAAGTCCCTGAATCAAATATAATCACTTTTTGGCTGTTCATTTTAATTCTTTGTAGACTGGTTTAATTGTTATTATTTTAAAAATAGAAAAACCTGCAATCCCAAACCAAAGCACATTAAGAGTTACTGTAGGCCAGGAATTAGTTGCAACTGTGCTGGCTATTATTCCGACTGAACCAAATAAATTCAGCAATTGATAAACAAGGGAATTAAATTTCAATTTTTTTATTGATAATAAGAAATATGCAATAATAAGCAAAATCATTCCAATCCATCCTGCAATTTGGTAAATGTCGAATATCATTTAAACATATCCTGAGCTAATTTAAGTCTTGATTTTACGTCGAGAGTTTGTCCGAGAGGAAGTTCTGAAATTTCCGGTTTCTGTCCCGCATAACTTGCAAGTTCAAACATAGTAATTCCCAAAAGGTGTGCAGTTTTTTCCATCGAAATTCCGTGCTCGTAGATTTTTGATGCTTTGTTTATCTGAGCTTTTCTGAAAACATCCTGGATATACACTTTCAAATCACCGGAAAGATTTGAAATTAATTTTTCAATTTTCATAAGATCATCTTTTATTGTTTTATCATTATTTTTTGTTATTGCTGCAAGCAAATTATCGAACAGAGAAATAAGGGATTGATAAAAAATATTCCATCCTTTAAATTCCTGATATTTTTTTCTTTCAATTATTTTACTTAAAGAATAAATGCTTACCGCCACTGCAATATTATCCGGGTCCTGTGTGATTGAAGCAGTATGAATCGTTTGGTCACTTAGTTCTTTTAACTGCATAGAGTCATTATTTTTAATCGCAATTTTTGCTTCCCGAAGAATCCTCAGAACATTCTCTTTTTCCTGCATAATTAAATTAAGAAAACCTGATTAATAAATGTTAAGTTTTTATATTCATTTTGACTGGATAAAGGATGAAATATGCTGTCCTTGACACAAATTTTATTCTGTCATGCATAAGGAAAAAAATAGATTTTTTTCATGAGATAAAATTTATGGGATTAAATATCATAATTCCTGAAGAAGTAAAAGAAGAGCTGAGAAAAATAATTGAAACGGGAAAGAAAAAATTCAGCGACGAGGGAAAAATTGCAATTGCTCTTATGAAGAAAAATGAATTCGAAACAATATCCCTGAATGTAAAAAATGTTGACAATGGAATTGTAAAAATTGCACGGGAAAACAAAGATTATATCATTGCAACTCTCGACAGAGAAATAAAAAGCAAAATAAAGAATCATAAGCTGACGATAAGAGGCAACGGAAAACTGGAAGTAATATGAAAATAAGAGAAATTCTGAAAAAATATCCTTTGCTGAAATATATCTTCTTTTTTTTATTTTTTTCTTTTGCCGGTTTTCTTCTGGAATTTTTCTTTGGAATTATCCGGGGAAAAAGTTCAATTCCATATGATCAGACTTTATACCAAATATTCGGAATAAAATCGGTATTCATTCCTTTTTATGGTGAAGGAGCATTAGTCCTTATTCTGTTTGAAAAATTTTTGGACAGAAAAAAAATTAAATTTTTTCTGAGGGGATTTCTCGACGGATTAATTATTATCGCATGGGAATTAACCGGAGGGGCACTTGCAATTCTTTTGTTAAATGAAAGATTCTGGGATTATTCAAATCACCCATTTAATTTTTTCGGAATCATCAGCCTGAATATGTCAATAATCTGGATTTTTGTCGGGTATTTGTTTAGTTTTATATACAGAAAAATAATAAAAAAATTGTAATGGAAAATAAAATAGTCCAATCTGATGCTATAAGTTCATTTCAAAAACCCGAGAAAGGTTTTTAAACCAATTTTTATTATAATTTTTAGAATGTTCTATTTAATCGAAGTAGAGGATTATATCAGGGTGGAACCCAAATTGTTCGGTTTGCCTACTTTAGAGTCTGTAGAAAAACAGCTGAGAGAAACTTATGCCGATTATTATGATAAAGACGTAGGAAGAGTTATCGGGATTGTTGATGTTCTTGAAGTTGGTGAGGGAGTTTTAATCCCCGGAGACGGCGCAACTTATTACCGCTCAAGATTCAAATTACTGGTATGGAAACCGGAATTGCAGGAACTTGTTTATGGCATTGTTTCGGAAATAACAAATTTCGGGGCGTTCATGGATTTGGGAGTTATGAAAGGAATGATACACATAAGTCAGACAATGGATGATTATGTAAGTTTCAGTAAATCAGATTCACTTGTCGGAAAAGTTTCTAAGAGAAGCCTTAAACAGGGAGATATGTGTGTTGCAAGAATAGTTGCAATATCGCATAAAGGCGGAGAACTGAAGATAGGTTTAACAATGAGGCAGCCGGGACTAGGAAAATTAGAATGGATTAAAGAAGATGCTGCTAAGAAAAATAAAGCTGTTCAGAAAGAAGCTAAAGAAGAGGAAAAGGCAGCTAAAGGAGAAAAGAAGGGAGGGAAGAAAAAATGAATTATTTGAACAAGTTCAAATGCAATTCGTCGCTTTCGCACCAAATTGAGGGAGGGAAGAAAAAATGAGCAAACCACGAGCATGCAAATACTGCAACACAATTTATGAAGATGATAAATGCCCAAAATGTGATTCAAGAGAATCTACTGAAAATTTTAAGGGAAGAATAATCCTATTAAATCCTGAAAAATCAGAGATTGCACCTAAACTTAATTTACATGACAAAGGAAACTTTGCAATAAAAACAAAATGACAATAACAATTTTAAACCAGAAGAAGAATCCTCTTTTTGACAGGCAGGAAGTAGAAATTAGCGCAGTAATGGAAGTAAGTCCAAAAATCAAAGAAGCTGAGGAATTGGTTGGAAAAGAATTTTCAGCAAATCCGGAGAATGTTAAAATCAAGAAGATAAAAGGAAGATTTGGTTCAACCAGTTTTATCATCACTGCAAATATTTATTCTTCAAAAGAAGAAAAGGATAAAGTAGAAACAAAAATAAAAACACCAAGAAAGAAAAAAGGAGCTAAAAAATAAATAATAAACATGGCAAAAAAAGCAAAGGCAAAAAAGAAGGGAAAGAAGCCGCATAAAAACAAACCAACAAGCAAAAAATATACTAAGTATAAGATTAGCGGAGACAAAGTCACAAGAGAAAAATCTTGTCCTCGTTGTGGGCCGGGAGTTTTCTTAATGAACAACAAAGGAAGACTTTACTGCGGAAAGTGCCATTATACAGAGTACGAAGGAAAGAAGTAATTCTAATAATCTAACTTTACGAAAGAGTTAAATACGGTTTTTTAATCTTTGATTTATGAAAATTCCAAAAAAGGAAAATTTGAAACTCTTAGGACAAGAGGTTTACACAGACGGGAGTCTTGTATACAAATTTTATGGGAATTATTATGAACGCCATCCAGAAAATGAAGTTCAAGCCTTAAAGAGAGTTAAAAATATTCCAAGAACACAACAATTTGTTGATTATAATGATATTGAGAAGGTTTTAACTACCCGATTAGTAAAAGGGCATTTGTTAAATGAGAATTCAGGAGAATTTGAAACAGGGATTTTAAAATATACTTCGAGCCAGTTGGAAGATTTATTTGACACTTTAATTCAAATGCAAAATAAAGGAGTAGTCTTTGAAGCTCATGCAAGAAATTTATTCTATGATGAAAAAAATGGTTTTACTCCAATAGACTATCATATTCCAGTTACCCCGAGAGTAGATTTAGGAGCAATATTAAACATTTTAACATTAACAGGAGTACCGGTTCCAATAAAGGGCAGTGAATATTCTCGCCCAGTCAATGGAAAAAATAGACAAAATTACCCAGATATCAGAAAAATTGTTTATGATTCACTTAAAAAAGTTGATTCTGGAATAGCAAATAAACTAATTGAAGAAACTGAAAGACAAGAACAAATTATGAAGAATTTTTCAACTCGTTTGGACTATGCCCCTAGTTTTCAAAATTATCTCCAAATTAAAGAAGGTTATATTCAAGAGAGTAAACTCAAGAGATAGTGAATATAACCCTGGGAGATTCTTCAAGTTGATCAAATAGATAACCTGAAGCCTCTCCTGGGGAAAAAGAGGTGATAAGAATTAGAGATATTCTGGCTATTTAAATGTTTCTATTTTGTTACCCTTAGAAAATGACAAGCATAGATTATCTTAAAGTAGTAAATCGGGCGCAAAAAAATCAGATAATTTAGGCACTACAAATATATTTTTTAGGTACTACCGAGCGATTTCGCGGAAGTAAGGTCAGTGATTTGAAAGCGAGATCGGGAGCAGAGCGTTTTCATGACTGTCGGGGAGATTAATTGCAAGGAGTGGGGGCGGGAGAGAAGAAATATAAAAGCCATTTTCGTTGATATTGTTATAAAAAAGGAGATTATCACGATGGATGAAGAAAAAAATTCTGTAAATCATGAAGAAATTTCTAATTTACCTAATCATAAACTCGTTAAACAGGAGCAAATTCACGACTTATTATTCAATCGTGAGCTCGGATGGCAGGAAATTATTTACGATTTGATAAATACTGAACAGCTGGATCCATGGGATATTGATATAATAATTCTTACAGATAAATATATGGGGAAAATAAAAGAGATGGAAGAAATGGATTTTTTCGTTTCCAGCAAAGTTTTACTTGCAGCTTCGCTGCTTTTGAGGATAAAATCAGAAATTCTGCTGAACAAATATGTAAAAAGCATTGATGAAATACTTTTTGGGAAGAAAGAACCGATTAAACCGACGTTGGAAAGAATTGAACTGGAGGAAGAAATCCCTGAATTAATTGCGAGAAGCCCGATGCCAAGGTTCAGGAAAGTCACCTTAAAAGAACTGATGGAATCACTGAATAAAGCGATAATAACAGAAAACAGGAGAATAAAAAAAGAGATCACAATAAAAAATGGATTCAGAGAAAGTTCATTTTCACTTCCAAAAAGAAAATTCAGCATAAAAGACAAAATAGCAGAAATTTATTCCAACTTAACAAAATTATTTGAGAAAAAAAGCGAGAAGAAAATCCCATACAGCGAATTCATAAAAGAAAAAGAAGAAAAAATAATTTCATTCCTTCCTCTGCTTTATCTTGAAGATCAAAAAAAAGTCTGGCTTGACCAAAAAGTCCCCTTTGATGAAATTCATATTTGGCTTAGGGAGGAATTTCTGAAAAATAATCCTGATCCATTTGAAGATTTGAGAAAAGAATTAGCTGAATTTGAGAAGAATCTGGAGAAAGAAATGCCTGAAGAATTAAATGAAGAGGTTTCTGAAGAGGAATGAGGCTCGGAGTTTTATTTTCAGGGGGGAAAGATTCTACTTATGCAGCATATTTGGCAAAGAAGATAGGATATGAAGTCAGTTGCCTGATTTCTGTGCATTCTGAAAATGAAGAAAGTTACATGTTTCATACTCCTTCAATAAAAAAAACTGAGGAGCAGGCAAAATTAATCGGCATTCCCATAATTGTCTGGGAAAGTGAAGGGAAAAAAGAAGAAGAACTTAAAGATTTGGAAAAAGCGATAATCCTTGCTATAAAAGAGCATAAAATAGAGGGAGTTGTTACAGGAGCAATTCAGAGCGTTTATCAGAGTGTCAGAATCCAGAAAATTTGCAATAAATTAGGAATTGAATGTTTTAATCCTCTTTGGCAAAAAAATGAAAATGAATATCTTGAAGAGTTAATTAAAAATAAATTCAGGGTTATAATCACGGGAGTTCTTGCATATCCCTTTGATAAAAGCTGGCTGGGCAGGGAGATTGATGAAAAATTCATAGAAGAAATTAAAGAACTTCACAGAAAATATAAAATTTCAGTTATCGGGGAAGGAGGGGAATTTGAAACTCTCGTCGTGAATTGCCCCTTATTCAAAAAGGGACTGAAAATAAGTTCATTCAAGGATTTCGGACATGATAACAGCTGGAGGAGAGAAATAAAATGAACATGAAATTCATTTTGCCAGCGATAAAATCGACTGGGGGAGAAATAAAATGATTCTTCTGATAAATGTCTGCAAAGAAAAACTGCATTATTTTGAATTTGTAAAACCTGTTGAAGAAATTATCGGAAAAGATTTTTTTGTAAAACATTATTCAAAAGTGGACGAAAGTGATTTGAGAAAAGCAGACAAGGTTATAATCTGCGGAACTTCACTGAAAGACAATCAATTTGTCAAAGATTTGAAAAAATTTGAATGGATCAGAAATTACAGAAAACCAATTCTGGGAATTTGCGCGGGAATGCAGGTTATTTCACTGATATACGGAGCGAAGCTGAAAAAAGAAACTGAAATTGGATTTTATAAAGAAAAATTTGCTTATGAATTTTTGGGAATGTCGTCGGAAAAAGAAGTTTATCATCTTCATAATAATTATGCAACAATTCCGAAAGATTTTGAATCATTTACAAAAAGCAAAATTCCTCAGGCAATAAAACACAAGACAAGGGAAATTTACGGAGTTTTATTCCATCCCGAGGTCAGAAATGAATTAATGATAAAAAATTTTGTTCACATTCCATAACTTCAATTAAGTTTGAAGTCTTCAAACCATTTATAAAATAAAATTCATAAGAAATGTTATGAATGAAAAAAATTTCATCTTAGTTTCGCTGGAAGATTCAAAGTCTAAAGAGATTTCTGAAGTTCTCGGAAGCAAAACCTGCAAAAAAGTAATCCAATACTTATCTGAAAATAAAGAAGCCAGCCAGAAAGATTTGTCGGATAATCTGAAGATTCCAATGAACACTCTTGATTACAACATAAAAAAATTATTATCTTCAGGATTTATTCAGAAAAAGAAAAACTTTTTCTGGAGTGCGAAGGGCAAGAAAATTATTATGTATGAAATTTCAGATAAATCAATAATTATCTCTCCTAAAAAATCGGTTGGGGAAAAAATCAAATCAATTGTTCCCGCAATTATTCTTACTTCAGCAGTTACTTTTGCAATTGGAGTATATGAACATATAAGAAATGCCGGAGCAACAAATGTTCTTTCTGCAGATTATAATCTTCCAGAATATGCAACGTCAACTGTTTCTAAAGCAGCAGAAACCGGAATTTCAGTTTATCTGACTTCTCCGCAGCCATTTCCTTTATGGGGCTGGTTCTTAGCAGGCGGACTGTTGGCAATAATTATTTTTACAATTGTAAATTGGAGGAAATTGTAATGAAAGGAGGTAAATGTGTAAAAAATGAAAAAGATAAATAACGCAATTGCTATAACCACAATAATATCCACATTTATTTTTGTGATAGCAATAATTGCGCTTACAACTTTTGCACCGATTTCCAAGGATGTTGTTACTGTTGACGGAACGTCTACTATAAAAGTAGAACCTAATCTGATAACAGTTTATTTCACAATTGAAACAAAGGGGCAAACCAGCGTAGAAGCTAAAGATGCCAACACTTTAATCTTCAATAATCTGACTAATGCTATAACCGCACTTGGATTTGCAGGAAATAACCTTACAACTCAAAGTTATAACATTTATCCAAATTATTACTGGAATAACGGAAAACAAATTCAGGACGGGTACATTGCATCTCATTCCCTGAAGATTGAATTTTCTACAGATAAGATTGACAAACTGGATGGTGTTTTGGATGCAGGGATTAATTCCGGGGCTGGAATCAGTTCTATAAATTTTGAATTGACTCCTGAAGCGCAGAACGACTACAAGGCACAAGCTCTTGAATTAGCTTCAAAAGATGCACAGGCAAAAGCTGATGCTATTGCAAAAGGATTCGGCAAGATTAGAGGAGAACTTGTATCAGTTCAGGTCAGCGACTTTGGATATGTTCCATGGAATGTATATGCGTCAGCAGGAACAAGCTCAACTGATGCAGTTGCAGCAAAAGAATCTGTAGCAAACATACAGCCAAGCCAGCAGGAAATTACCGGAAGAATCAGTGCAACATTCAGACTGGTATAAGCCTAATCTACTTTATTTATTATTTATTTTTATTTTTTTATTTAATTGTACTAACGCAAAATAAATTCGCTCCGCGCCAAACTCTGTTAAGGCGCTCCGCTAAGAAATTAGTTATCGAGATAAAATTAAAGCTAAACAAACCCCAAATTCTTTTGGTTTTAATAAATAAATTGTGAAAAACTTGACGAAGTCAGTTTTGATTCAGAAAATATGAGCGAAGCGAATGAATTTTTAAGCGAGGCGTGAGCCGAGCGATTTACACAAAATTTAATAATTAATTTATTGAGGATTAATTATGTATTTCCATATAATACTTACAGAAAGATGCAATTCGCAGTGCAGATATTGCTATGAGAAATCAGAGAGAGAATTCGGGGAAAAACTTAATGAGAAATTCAAATTTGATTTTTCTGCGCCCGAAAATTCTGAAGTAGATGTTAAAGAACTTAGAAAGTTTATTCTCAAGGACAAGGAACCGAAAATTATTTTTTACGGCGGTGAGCCTTTGGTGAACAGGGGAAAAATTGTTGAAATCATGGATGCAATTCCTGAAGCAAAATATTATATGCAAACAAACGGAAAACTGCTTCACGAATTGCCTTCTGAATACATGAACCGATTTTCAAAAATTTTAATCTCTATAGACGGAGATAAGGAAAGAACTGATTTTAACAGAGGAAAGGGGACTTATGATTTGGTTTTGAAGAATCTTGATTTAATAAGGAAGAACGGATTCGTAGGAGAAGTTGTTGCAAGAATGACAATAAGTTTTTCTGACGGATTTACTGATTTGCTTAAACAGGTAAAGCATTTGTTTGAGATAAGATTTGATTCTGTTCACTGGCAGCTAGACATGGGATTTTATGAATCAGATTATGACAAAAAACAGGTTGAGGATTTTATAAAAAAATATAATGAAGAAGTTTCAAAACTGGTTGAGTTCTGGATTGAAAATATGAAACAGGGAAAAGTCTTGAAAATTTATCCGTTCCTTGGGCTTTTCGATTCGCTTTATCATAATACAAAAACAAAATTAAGATGCGGCAGTGGTTATGCAAATTATACTATAACAACAAATGGGAAAATAGTTACTTGCCCAATAATGAACTGCATAAAAGATTTTGAAGTTGGAGATATTAAAAAAAGCAATCCAAATGAACTGAAGGAAATTTCTGTAATTGAACCGTGCCCTTCCTGCAGTTATTTTGAATTATGCGGGGGAAGATGCCTTTATTCAAATCATGCAAAGCTCTGGCCAGAGGAAGGAGAAATGCAAATTTGCTCAACAATAAAATATTTTATTGAGGAAATGAAAAAAGCTATGCCGAAAATAACTGAATTGATAAAACAAGGGTTAATACATGAAGATGATTTTAGTTATGAAAAGTATTTTGGACCGGAAATTATACCGTGATTAATTTTTCCAACTCTTCAAATCCTTCCAAAAGTTCTTTGACTTCTTTCTTTGCTTCTTCAATAATGACTTTGCTATCTCTGTAATTAACTTCTTTTTCTTTTTCTTTTTTGTATCTGTTGATTGAAAGGTCCCAGTCTTTTTCCTTAATCTCTTCAATTGGAACAAAAAAGTGTTTTTCAAATCTGCTTTTGTTGTCTTCTTTGTTTCTCTTTTCAAATCTTTCTAAGATATCAGGAATATCATTTTTATCGGGTTGCTCTGTTCTCTTATCATCTAAACTGTAACCATCTGCTTCCATATTGTAGAACCAAACCTTTTCTGTAGGCTCCCCTTTTGTGAAATAAAGGACTGCTGTTGATACTCCTGCATAAGGCTTAAAGATTCCTGAGGGCATAGAGATAACTGCATCAAGACGGCACTTTTCTAATAAAAGTTTTTTAATTGACTTGTGAGCATTTGAGTTACCGAATAAAACACCTTCAGGGACTATTACGGCACATCTTCCGCCTACTGAAAGAGAATTATACATAAGTTCTAAGAAAAGCAATTCTGTCTTACTTGTGCTTATTGTAAGTTCATCTGATTTCTCGCTTTCATTAATAGAACCTTTGAAAGGAGGATTTGCTAAAACTAAATCATAAACTCCGTTTTCGTTATATCTTTTTGAGAGGGTATCTTCACCAGTAATCTTGGGATTTGTTATTCCGTGCATCATTAAATTCATGACTGCAATTCTAACCATTGTCCTATCAATATCATACCCATAAAGAGACTCTTCGTCAAGGATTTTCTTTTTTTCAGGGGTTAAAGTACTTACTCCATTCTTTTGATTTGTTCTTAAAATATGTTCATAAGCATTAACTAAGAAACCAGCTGTTCCACAAGCAGGATCTAAAATTCTATCTCCATATTCTGGATTTGCTAATTCAACCATCATCTTGATTATATGTCTTGGTGTCCTAAATTGCCCATTTTTTCCTGCTGTCTGCAATTCTGACAAGAGATATTCGTATATGTCTCCTTGAGTGTCCTGATTTTGCTCTTTAATATGCAAATCATTGATTATACTAACTGCTTCAATTAAGAGAGATGCTGTTGGAAGAGAAAAACTTGCATCTTTCATATATTTAGCATAAGAGGAATTTTCTTCTCCCAAATTTCTCATAAATGGAAAGACCATATCTCGGACATGGGCTAAGATTTTATCAGAAGAATATTCACTCCAAACAGACCACTTACAATTTTCATGACCTGCAAAAATAGATTTGTATTTAATCCCTTTAAGAACTGCATTTTGTTCTTCTAAAACATCTCTATCTTCTAATTTTCTCATAAAAATTAAATAGGATATTTGCTCAATTGCCTGAAGAGGATTGCTAATTCCTCCACTCCAAAATTTATCCCATAATTTTCTTATTTTTTGTTTAAGTTCTGCGTGTAACATGTTTTAAAATTGACTCCAAAATTTACTATTTTTCATTATATCTTCGGATATTTGTTCTTTTTTATTTATATTATACTTCTCTAAAATTTTTATTAACTCTTCCTTAGAAATTTTATATATTTCTTTAGTTTTAAGTTCTTCTGAACCTAAAAAATTTGCAATATCTTTTAAAATTTCTTTTTCTTTTTCTGAGATAATTTTTTTATCATTATATCCAAAATGCCCAATCTCTATTAATCTCATCAAATGTGGGATTTGCATTATGTCCATTATAGAAATATTCTTTTTCTTTTTTATAAAATTACTAAGTTTTTCTAATCTAACTAAATCAGTAAAATCCAATTTTTCGATTATAGATTTCATATGGTTCTCTCCTTGTTCTTTTACAAGAACCCTCTTTAAATCTACAAACATTATTGACATTTTATAACGATGGTCTTGAGGTATTTTCTTTAATATGTTTGTTGTTACCCATTTGTTCATTTCCTCTGTTTCTTTAAAGTGCGGGGATAAATAAGGGGGTAAAATATACATTCCATAATTAACACTTCTAAATCCTCTATTTTTCAAAGCGTCTTTTATTGGTTTCGGTTCATCTTTATTTCCTTCTGCATGTTTTATTAATAATACTACTTCGGTATCCTCTTTTAGTTCTCTTATTAACTCTTCTTTGGAAATCTTTTCTTCATTAAGTTTAATATTTACTTCTTTTATCGAAGCCTCAATTTCATCCCTTTCTTTTTCTAAAATCTTTATCTTCTCTTCAGAAACATTTTGTGATTCTTGTTCATCAATAATTGTTTGAAGTTTTTGTTCCACTTTAGTTAAGTCATCTGGTTTATTCTTCCAATTATTATAAATAAAAGAGAATATTGTGAATGCAAAAGTAATCCAATTTAGCCACTTTGGAAAATCAAAAATAAATGAAACAATTAAAAAACCTACAAAGACAATAAGAACAATATAAACAATCTTTTTCATTTTACAATTCCCCCCTGAAACCTTTACTAACAAGAGAATTAAATAATTCTTCGGATTTTTGTTTAGTTTTATTAATGCTTTCTTTCATTTTTTCAACTTGTTCAACAATCTTCGCAAATTTTTGTTGGAGGGGAAGAGGGGGGAGAGGGATTTTCACTTTTTTAACTACCTCAATTTTTAAATTTTTAACAGTCGTACCCGCAACAGAAGATAAAAATTGGGAATAAAGATAATCTGAACTTAAAATAGAATAAAGATAATCATTGTTAGTTACCTTATTTACATCTCTAATGACCAGCCAACCATCATGGATACATCCTTTTGTTCTCATAATATAAGGTCTACCAAAACTCATTGAATTAGATAATAAAAAATCTCCTTCCTGAACTAATCTTGTTTTTTTTAATCCTTCTGGTTTTATCCTTTCTTCTGTTTGATAAATATATTTGGTGTTATTTTTTGTATCACTTATTCTTATCCAATTAATTCCGTTTTTTTCTTTGGTGATATAATTTTGTATTGGTCTTGGAGATCCCCCTCTTGCAATTTCAAAAACTTCACCTAATGACACTTCTTTAAACTTTCCTTTTTCTTTCAAAAACATTTCATAAAAAATACTTTTCAAATATTCATCAAATAAAATTTCTATCTTCTTTCCTCTTTCATTTAATTTCTCTGCCCCTTCTAAAATATTAACGATTCTCTCTTGTTCTTTTAAGTCTGGTTTTCCATTGGAGAAAGGGAGTAAAATTTTGATTGATTCAAATCTTCCCTTAGTTATATGTTTCATAGTTGACCCGTGAGTTTCATTAAGAAAAAGATTAATCGTTTGTTTTACAAAATAATATAAATATTTTTTATCTACAAATTTATTATCTGGAACTACTTTGAAAATATGTTGATTTAACCACCCCTCTTCTTTACTCCAAATAAAAGCGTCTAAGGTTGCAGACCAAGAGATTAACAAATCTCCTTTCCTAACCAAATATTTGTCTTCAAAAGTTTTAGTTGTATAATTTGGATTTGTAATTGAACCAGTAAGATCCTGAATACGGATTATTAATTTCCCATTAGATTCCCAATCTGAAGGTTTGAATGCTCGTCCGTTTATGAATTGAGCAATCTCTTTTAACCTTATTTCTCTCCATTCAATGTGATTAGTTTGCATTTGTTGTTTCATTTCTGTTTCTCCTCCTTCTCAATTTGTTTTTGTATTTTTATTGATTCATTCTGGAGGGTTGTAATGTATAAGTCCATTATTTTTGAAAAAATAGCGACTTCTAAGTTTGGTTTAAGGACAGATAAACAAGAAGTTATTTGAAGAAGAGAAATTGCACTGTTTTGCATAGGATCTGTTAATCCATAATTTGTTGGACCCACTAATAAAATATTTTGTGCATTCCAATTCAACATCCCAGAAGAATTTAATCCTCGTGGTCCACCGTGAACGAAATTACAAGAAAATTTGTAAAAAGGTCTCCATTTGTTTAATTTAATATTTTTCTCTAACTCAGCAAAATTTCTATTAGATAAAATTGTCTTAGGAATCCAGCAATAATCTCCTCTTTCTACAAATTCACTTCCAAATTGATTTTCCAATTTTCTAACTTCTTTCTTTAAATCTGAAAAAACTTTTTTTCCAAGTGAACGAAAGTTTAATCTCTTATAATTTTTTTTATATTCTTCGGCTTCTCTTAATGCCAAAACGGGTTCATATCGCAAATATCTTTCTGAGACATTCTCATTATTCTTAGATAAAAATAAGCATATAACGGTAAGTTCATATAAACTTCTCCACCTTGCATTTGCTCCGTCTACATATCCCGATTTAATCAAGCAAAAAATTTCCTTATAAATTCTTAGTGCTCTTGCATGAATTTTGAAAATTGCTGATTCTTTAAATCCCATAACTTTTTTAGTTTGAGAAATATTCTTTTTTACATTTTCGGCAATTTCTAAAGATATTATTCCAAGAATCTCATACAGATTAATCGCTTTTTCCCATTTGGAATATAACCTATTCTCAAAACCATTTCTAATTTTTTCTTCCTCTAAAACTCTCTTTTTTATCTCTTTATCTAAATTTTTTTTAGTTTCTTCAGAAAGTTTTAAGATTGATTTTTTAGTTATATCTTGAGTGATTTTTTTAATTTCTCTATTAGATATTTTTTTCTTCCTCTTTTTAATTTGGTCTTCTAAAATTTTAAGAATAACATCTTCTAATTTAATTTTATCCTTAGTTTTCATTTTATTGAATCCTCTGCAAATTTAATCATCTCTTCAATTGTAACAAGTATTTTATTTGCATCTTCTTTTTTAAAAGCATCAGAAGCAAGGTATCTTGCCTAACTTCTTAACCCATTTAATTTAGAGAGTGTTGTATTAAATTCCATTTTCACATTACCAAGTTCAGCCCAATTTCTAAATTTCTTAATCCTATCTTTGTGGTTTTTACCCTCTAAAATTTTTTTATCTGGCAATGTCAATAAAATTCCTTTAGCAGAAAGTTCAGCAACTGCAAAGGCATTTTCATAAAATGGTCTTAATCTATTTTTTTCTAAACTTTCTTTTGCACTTTCATAGAATTCTTTTGAAGCAATAATATGTTCCTTTATTATATCTTTATTATATCTTGCATCAAAACAGATTATCCAATTATTCTTAAATAATAACAATGTGATATGTCCACAATTAGTGTCTTCATCAGTTAATTGTATATTTTCAATCCCGCTTAGATCTTTCTCATAAATTGCTTCGCCTTTTTGTATATTTCTTGTAGCCTTGCCTGTGATGATTGCCTTAACTTCATCATTTAATCTTATTTTGTTTCCATTGTCTAAAGAAAAAACAATTTGCATTTTAGTTATTTGAGTTCCATCTTTGATTATTCCTTCTTTTCTTCTTTTTTCTATCTCGGGATTGATCCAGATATCCATAACTTGCTGAAAGACTCTCTGTTTTACTTCATTATCCATTTTTTCTTTCCTTATGCCTCCTTTTGCAGTTGGGGCATTCAAATAAATTGTTCCTTAAAAAAAGAAATAATGCAATTGAATTACCAATAAAATATATCCATAAAATAAAAACTATCCAATTTGGAACTAAAAATCCAAAGTATTTATTAAAATTGTAATGGATAAATAAAAGAATTAAGGAACATATCATTAAACCAAGTGAACTCCCTTTAACAAAAGGTTTTATAGTTTTTTCAATATCAAAATCTAGACTCATTTTTCCGCTCCACAATGCGGACATCTTTCTCTCCCAGAAGGAAAACTTCTTCCACATACTTTACATTTAATTTCAGGAAACAAGATATTCAATAAAATAAAACCCCCAAGTAATCCTAATCCAATTTTTATTGCTTTATCTAAATCATCTCCCATTATTCTTCCTCCTCCAACCCAGTCTCTTCTCTAATCATCTCTCGGAGTTTTGTATTTATTGTTTTGCCTTCCTGGTCACATAGTTTCTTGAAAAAAAGGAATTCACTCTTATACAATCTTGTAGAAACAATCTTCCTCTCTTCCCCGCTTAAATCATGATTCTTTAAAACCATAATAAAAATAAGAAATCGCTACTATTTAAAGATTTAGGTGTATACACCTTTTTGTTCATAAATTGTATAACTTGTGAACTATTTCCACTTTAAGCTATTACATTTTTGGACTAATTTCTCCAGCTGTTCCTTAGTAAAGGCATCTAAGGGTCTTCCCTCTGCTAAGGGGTGTTCTGCAAAGTTCTTTAGTTCAACATGTTTAGCTCTTACAAATACCTGTTCTAATAGCCTTAAAAACTTTAGTTGTTGGGAATTGTAATGCTCGTTTTTATCCATAACAAATTTATCAAACTCCCACTTAATCATCTCTTGTGGGTCAGGCAATCCCTTGACTTCCAATAAATCTCTTAAAAATAAAATAAAGTCTTTACTTTGTTGGATATTGTCAATTGTCAACATAGGATTTAACTCTCTTAATTTCTTTTCAATAACTAAAAGTTCCTTTGATGTAACTCCTTCACTATCTTTAATTTTTTGCATGAGAGGATTATTATTTAAGAAAGTTTTGAAGTCTTCATCTTCTTTAAGTTCCATTGCCTCTTTTTCAACTTTCATAACCACATCAGGAGCATTAACTCGTACCATTCCTTTTCTTTCCTCTTCATAAAAAATCATTAAATGAGAAATTTCTCTAACTAAAAAATCAACATCTTCAAAAGTAATATCTTCCCAGAAAGGTTCTTTTTGTATTCTTATAAGATCGTCTCTTTTTTGTTTTATTGCATCTAAATTTTTGTCCCAAATTGCCTCTGCTCTTGTAACAACAAATTCCTCAATCTTAGCAATTTTGTTTTTATTTCCTGTTTTAATGCAATCAAAGAGTTTAACACATTGAGAGATAAAACCATAAACTTTTGAATTCTCCGACGGAGTATAGATTAAAAGGGGGGCTATTTCATTTCTTAATTCCTCAACATGCTCCTTTAAATCAAATTTAGAAGAGATAACCTTTTTTATTATATTTTTCTTTTCAATAACCAAAGGAGATTCAATATCAATTTCTTTAATTGTGTCTATGATTTGTTTCTCCACTACCTTTCTTTCTTTTTCACTTAGATTTTTTTCTAAAGCATCAACTTGTTCTAAAAAGATTCTTGTCTTAGCATCTGTTCCAGAAGATTTTTGTTTTATAGCGTTCAATTTATGTTGCATCACATTAGACCAATCCCCAAACTTAAAATCTAATATTAAAAAATCTTCTTTTATGTGCTGTCCATCCTTATCTGTTGGCAACCATTCTTTATTTTCACAAGCAGATAAACTTCTTGTTCCTCTTCCCAACATTTGCCAGAATCTGATAGAAGACATTACGGGTTTAACAAAAACTAAATTCATGACTTCAGGAACATCCACCCCTGTATCTAAAACCCCCACAGATAAAGCGATTCTTGGGCTATCTCTTTTTTCAAATCTCTTGACCTCATCCATATAACGAGATTTGTCAGAAGTAATAACCTTTACATCTTTTGCCAAATAAGGATAAAGTTTCTGGAATAATTTTTCCAAAGATTCTGCATGTTTTACACTTGCACAGAAGAAAATACTCTTACAAGGTCTATTATCATCAGATTTATAACACCTATCTACAAATTCTCTAATAATTAGTTCATTAGTCTTCTCATCTGTAAAAAATCTTTCAAATTTAGAACCAGGTGTTTGAAATTTCTCTGGGTCTTCTTCTTGTTGCTTTAATGCCTGTTGTAACTCTTTATTCAATTTTTTCCCTTCAATTCCTAATGAAAGAACACTTGTCTCAATAATTTCCGCCACATAAGGAGCTAAAATCTTGTCTCTTACTGCAGAATCATAATCATATCTGAATGTGGGTTTTCCATTATCGCAATTAAAGAGATCAAAAGTATTTCTTGTTTCCTCTGAAGAAGGAGTAGCGGTTAACCCAACTTTTAGAGCGTCAAAATATTTGAAGATATCATTATTCTTATCATAGTAAGAACGGTGTGCTTCATCAAAAACAATTAAGTCAAATGCTCCAGGACCAAATTTTTCATAAAACTTTCCTCTTGGTTTTTGCGGAGACATTAAAGTTTGAATTGTGGAAACATAAAATCTCGCACTGCTTGAATACCCCTCTTCATTTAATTCACAAATAGGGCTTTCTGGGAAAAATTTCTTAAATCCTTTTTCTTTTGCTTGATTCCCCAAAGAAATTCTATCAACAACAAACAGAACTTTTTGAGCGTATTCTGATTTTATCAAACAATCTATCAAAGCCATTGCTACTCTTGTTTTTCCTGTTCCAGTAGCCATATTAATAAGAGCTTCCCGATGTCCTTTTGAAAAATGTTCCAATACTGTCTTAACTGCTTCAACGCACATCTTTCTATTTAGAATTGTAGAACTGACTTTAACATTTGAGGGATCTTTCCTCTTTTGCATTAAACTAATTATTCTATGCAAATCTTTTTGTGAGAAAGGTAAGAGAACTTGCCTCCTTCTGTCTAAATCATCAACATAATACCAAGTTGTTCCATTAGTTAAGAAAATTGGAATTTTAATTTTAATCTGTTTTTCAATATCATCTCTATACGTTCTTGCTTGAATTTCTCCTTTTTCAACACTAACAGAAGTTTTTTTTGCTTCAATTATTGCAAGAGGGCTTCTATCTTCATCCAGTAATAAATAATCTATAAATCGGTCAACATTTCTTTCTATCCCTGCCTCAAGACCAACGTATTCTTTAGTTAGAAAATTAGATTTGACAGGGTTAATTTCTTCCTTAACATAATGTCCTTTAACTTTCCATCCCGTCCTTTCCAAAATAGGATCAATCAATTCCTTTCTTGTTTGAGCTTCAGTTAGATTAACCATGATGATGTTACTTTCTAGAAGTATAAAAAATTATCTAAACCTTTAAACTCGTCTCTCGGCCAGAAATCATATCCTTCACTTTGAATTTTCCCGATTTAACTTCGTCAGCTCCAACGAAGATAACTTTTCCGTATTTGTATGAATTAGCATAATCAAGCGCCTTGCTCGGCTTGCCGTAAAATGTTGAAACTATTTTTCCTGATTCTCTAAGTTTTTGGCCGAGTTCAATTGCTTTTTTATCTTCGTCAAGAGAAACAACGAGATATTTTTCAGAGCCATCTTCTATTTTAGCAAGAAGTTCGAGCCGCTCAATGCTTGCTGAGATTCCTGTTGCCTGAATTCCTTTAATCATATAACTTCCTCCGCCACAGATTGTCTCTTTTATTTTATCAGTTTTAATTTCAAAGACACTTCCGTTATAATATGCCAGACCTCTCGCAAGGAAAGGAGCAAATTCAAAATCAACTTTGTATTCCCTGCAGAATTTTTTCAGTTCTTTAATTTCATTATACGCAGAATATTTTTCAAAATAAGACTCCGGCTTCGTGAAAATGTCAAGCGCTTTTTCTGCCTTTAATTTTTTCAGGTTGGATTTTATTTCCTCTTTTGAAAGTTTGTCAAGTTTGTCTATCTCTCTTATTACCTGCTCTTTATTTTTGTCTTCAATCTTCAGCTCATCCAGAATTTCATTGAGCAGTTTTCTGTTATTAACATAAATTTTGAATTTTATATTAAGATTTTTCAGAGCTTCGGAAAAAGTTTTCAGGACTTCTGCTTCGTCTCTTAATGTGCTTCCGATAACATCAACATCACACTGAGTCAGCTGTCTTACACGATTTGCACTTACAGGTTCATCACGAAAAACAGGTCCAATCTCGTATCTTTTCCATGGAAGTTTCTTGTTGTTGGCAATTCTCTTCAGCTGAAAAGTAAACTCATATCTCAAAGCAAGTTTTCTCTTTCCCTTGTCTTCTAATTTATATCTATCAGAAACTGCCTCGTCGTTAGGATTTTCCCCAACAACAAATTCTTCATTCTCAATTATCGGCGTCTCTGCAGGCTCGAACCCATAAGACTGAAAAGTCTTTTCCATAATTTCTTTTATCTTTGCTCTTTTCCATGCATCTTCTCCGGTGTAATCTCGAAATCCTTTAACTAATTCAGTGTTCATTTTTTCTCCAGTTGTTGATTGAGTTTGTCAACTTTCTTTTTAATCTTAAGGATAATGCGCTTAATATTTTCTTTGTTTTGCCTTTGCTCATCTTTTATTTTCCAGATAACAACTTTTTTCTGAATATTCACAAGAGGATAATTGAACATTATCTTGGGAATGTCATCTGCAGCAACAATTATCAAATCAGATTTTATGAGATCCTTAAGTGTTATCGGCAAAGGTTTTCTTTTAGAGATATCTATTCCAAGAAGTTGTTTTGATAGCTTTTTTTGTTCTGAGTCAGAATCTGTATCCATAATAAATCCCCGACTTATTGCTTCCACTTTAGGATTTTTATTTATCTTTTTGAAATATTCTTCAGAAATCCTACTACGGAATGCGTTGTATTTACAGATAAATAATATATTCATTTTCTTTCCTCCTTTTTGTTTGTCCAAATGCAATCTTCCCCTGCTTTTTCTTTAAGGGCGATTGGGGAGAATCGAACTCCCATTACGCGAGCCACAGTCGCGCGTTCTGCCACTGAACTACAATCGCCATTATAGTTAATAAACTGAATCAAAAATGGTATAAAAATATTCGCACAGCTAGAGAAATCTTCTTTAATCGCTGTGGGGACAACCCCAAAGTTTAGTTGTCATAAAAATAGCAAATTCAGAGAGTTTTTAAATTTAATCTAATAAATTGTTAATAGAAATTTTGCGAATCGTGAAATTGGGTTTTTGCTTATTAATAAACACTTCTGAGTAGTAACAAAAGAAGGATTTATAAAGGATAAAAATAACTTTATTTTTATGAATCAAATAGAATTAAGAGGACATCACATAAAAGAATTATATAGACATTATAATGCTGTTTTGGGGATGTTAAAGGGAGAAATAGATTCACAAACTTTAGAATTTAATCGATTAGTTCATACACCTCAATTTTCGGAATATGTTGGTAGACAATTGTCAAAAATTGCTTTTGAATTGGATGTTCCTGTTATAATTGTGGAAGGTCTTGATTCAATATGTTCGGGAGGTTGTCCACATCTTCCAACAAATCGTGACACTTTGTGTTTAAGTGAAGATCTAGCAAGAGCGGATAGAAAAGAACTTCAAAAGTATGGACTAAAAGTAGGTAAACAATATAGGTCTCAGGATTTAATGGATAAAATTCATCAAGTTAATGGAACAAAACAAGTTAACATATATGGGACTAGTCCAAATTCCCTTCAGTAAATTTATATAAACAATATTTTCTTCTTAAAAATATGAAAAACAAGTATGAACTTTTAGCTCCGGCAGGAGATTTTTCAATGTTATCTGCGGCAGTTAATGCAGGAGCTAACGCGGTTTATTTCGGCTTGAAAGAATTTTCAATGAGAGCGGCAGCTAAGAATTTCACAATCAAAGATTTAGATGAAATAGAAAAAATATGCAAGCCAAAAAAGGTGAAAAGATATCTGACACTTAACACAATTATTTATGACAAAGAATTAAAAAAAGTTGAAGAGACAATAAAAAAAGTAAAGGGGAAAATTGATGCAATAATCTGCTGGGATTTATCAGTTGTTAATTTTTGCAGGAAGTATAAAATTCCGTTTATAATTTCCACTCAGGCTTCAGTTTCAAATTCTGAATCTGCAAAATTCTACAAAAGTCTTGGGGCAAAGCAGATTGTTTTAGCTAGAGAATTAAATCTAAAGCAGATTAAAGAAATATCAAAAGTTGTGAAAGTTGAATGTTTCATTCACGGAGCAATGTGCGTTTCTATTTCCGGAAGATGTTTCACATCTCAATTCCTGTCATGCAAATCAGCCAACAGAGGAGAATGTCTTCAGCCATGCAGAAGAAAATATTTTGTGAGAGATGAAGAGGGGAATGAACTGAAAGTTGAAAACAGCCAGGTTTTCTCAGCAAAAGATTTGTGCACTCTTCCGTTTATTGAAAAAATGAAAAAAGCAGGAATAACCTCTTTTAAAATAGAAGGAAGAAACAGGGATGCGAGATATGTTGACACCGTCGTGAGAATTTACAAAAAAGCTTTAGATAAAAAATTAACTGAAAAAGAAATTGATTCTGGACTTGAAGAATTAAACAAAATTTACAATAAGGGATATTCATCAGGATTTTATCTAAAAATGCCAACAGCAGATGATTTCTCGAGAATACAAAGCAATGCATCAGTAGAGAGAAAACATTTTGTCGGTAAGGTTATTCATTATTTTGACAAAGCTGAAGTTGCTGCGGTAAAATTAGTCTCTGAATTAAAAACAGGGGAAAATATTTCTATTATCGGAAATACAACCGGAATAGTTAATTCAAAAATTGGTTCTCTTGAGATTAAAGGAAAATCTGTTGAGAAGGCAAAAAAAGGAGATGAAGTCGGGATAAAAGTTCCTGAACTGGTAAGGAAGGGCGACGAGGTTTATGTTATAAAAAAAGGATAAAAAATTTAAAGATAAATTATTTTAACAATCCTATGAAAAGGTATATCTGTATTGGAGAAGGAAAATATATTGATATCCCGTTAAATTTTACCCGCGGAATTTCAGTTGTTCATAAGAGAGGTAAATTTTTTGAAGATGGGCAGATTATCCTGGAAGAACCTGATGAATTAGAAATGGAAAAATGGCAGAGAGATACAACAATGATGGGAAGTTATCCCGAATCTCTTGAAGATGTAAAATACTTGGAAAAAAGAATAGAAGAATTTTTTAAATAAAAAGAAGAAATAAAAAATAAAAAATTAAGAAGAGACGAATGTAAACGGACTTGTCTGCTGACAAACCTGAGCAGTTCCTGATGCATCCTTGAAATAAACAGTTACTTCAACTTTACTGAAATTTCCCAGGAATGCTGTTTTGGCAACCCCTGTATCAACAGTTACTATTGAACCTGCCAACTGGGCAATGTCTCCCGGAACATCAACAACTCCTGAACTAACCCCTGCACTTTCATTCCTGAAAACAAGTTTGACTCCTCCAATTGGAGAATTATCAGTTCCTGTTCTTGATAATGAAACTGTACAAACATTAGATGTTGCATCACTGCAATTAGCATTGATTGCGCTTACCTGAACACCGATACATTTTGCTCCGATGTCTGCACTTGCTGTTCCGCTTTTTAGCATGTTGCTAACAACAACCCAGACAACACCAATTGCCACTAAAGATAATACTATAATTATCAAAGTAACAACAATATCAGATAAACCTTTTTTGTTTTCCATCTTACCTCCTTTTAATGTTATTAGCATTATTTAATTTATAGAGCCTGTTAACTTTAAAAACATTTTCATTCTTTATTGAAATTATCGAGGAGCTTAAAAAATTCTTTTGAATCCATAACCTTATCCACTTCGCTTAAACCTCTTTGCTCTATAAATTTAGAAAACGCAACTGGCCGGTATCCTCTTTTTCGCAATGAAGCCATTGTCGGAATTCTCTCATCTTCTTCGCCTGCAAATTCTCCGCTCTGAATTGCAGCAGTTAATTTTCTCTTTGACATAACCAGGTCAGTAAATTTGAATCTGCCGATGAAAAATACCCAGGGAAATTTCTTTTTGAAGACATCGAATATCATTCTCTGCCTTTCAGCATTATCACGATGGTCTTTTCCCCTGATAACGTGACTCATTTTTAATTCCATGTCATCAACTGCAACAGCTAAATTCATCAACGGCCAGACACGGTATTTGTCTCCCTGTCTCGGATGTTTTGTCTCGCTTATTCTTGCAAGAGGAAAATCTCTCATTGCAGGATTTTTATGTTTCATTGAAGATTTAAATCTCAAAACTGCCTCTCCCTCTTTGTACCCTTTTTTGTCCAGCATTTTTTCCCATCTCTCTAAATTTTCCTTAAGAGTTAATTTTCTGCATGGGCAATCTTTTTGTTTTTCTGAATATTCCTTGAATTTATCTGAAGAGCATGTGCAGATATAAGCAGATTTTTTTTCAAGTAATTTCTCAACATATTTGTAATAAAGAGCCATTCTATCCGAGGATATTATGTATTCTGAAACATTTCCGAAAATCCAGTCGCAGTCGCGGGGAATATCTTTGTACGCGCTTGCCAAAGTTGTTTTTGGGTCTGTATCGTCGATAATTACGTAAAATTTTCCGCCGTATTTTTTTACATAAAGTGATGAAGCCATGTTTGAAATTATATGTCCAAGATGCAAAGGTCCCGACGGCGCAGGGCGGAATCTCATTGTAACGCCTTTTTCAGAATCAGGAAGCTCATCCAGCCCTTCGTGAGTTTCTCTTTCGCTTACTTCATCTTCAAGTTTTTCAAATTCTTTTTTTTGCTGTTCCGGAGTAAGTGAATTTATTTCCCTTATTATTTCAGAAATTTTTTTTGCATATTTTCCAACTTCATCTTTTTTCAGTCCTTCGATAAACAAAGAAGAAATAACCGGTCCCTGCATCGCTTTTCCTTCGTGAGCCAAAGCATTTTTCAACGCATAGGCGCGGGTTTTCTTTTCCAAGTCTTTCATAGAATAAAAAAGAGAAATGGATTAATAAATTTAATTATCAGCTGAAACTAATTTTCAGTTTTTTTTCAATAACTTCCATCCTCTGTTTTAAATGATAAATCTGATTCGACAAATCCTCAATTTTGTCTGTCATTTCCAGGAGTCTTTTTGCAAGCTTCTGTTTTTTGTTCTGATAATCTCCTACAGTTTGTGAAGGGGCTTCATTGTCCCAGGATATATCTGAATTTGTTGATAATTCAGAACTCGAATTTGCAATATTTCCCAGAAATCCAATAGCATCATTATCTTCTTCCCTTGGTTTGACTTCTCTTGCAGAAGACCTTTTCATTGATGAAGCCTGGCGATAACCTTCACTCCAGTCAATCACTTTTTCCCTTTTTCCAAACAACCCCATCACTTAGAGAAGAAGTTTTTATTTTTAAATTATGCGTTTAGAAACATTTTTTAATATCTTTTATCTCTTCTTTAAATGGCAGAGGTGAAAACAATCTCACAAATAATTGAAAGCGTCAGCCCTTATTATCAAAAGAAAAAAGCGCCGGAAGCTTCGCATACAATCGTCTATGATTCTTCTACAGAAACTCTTGAGCCTGTTTATTTTTTTATGCTAGATTTGATGAATGATATGGGACTTGCTCCGCAAAAACTAGTAGATAATTTCAGTTCGAGTCCTGGCAGCGGACATTTCAGCGAATTCGGACAAAGAGCAAGCATAATGCAGCAGCAGGCAAGCAAAATCCTCGGAGATGTGAATACTGTCCTGAGAAGTGTATTGAATATTGTTTATGATCTGAAAGAATTCAAAACAAGATTAGCGACTTATGACGGGGTTAAATCAAAAGACAAGAATGAGCAGGAGGGGGCATTCTTGGCGTTAAAACAAATCTGGATGGATAAGGTCGATATTGCAAAAGGAAATTCCAGCATAAAGGCAATGGCATTGGGGCAGGCAGGATTCCAGACATTGATAGATGCTTTTTTAGTTGCGAAAGATGAAAAAGACATAGACAAAATAGAATTGAATGATCAGGTAAAAAGAATTTTGAAACCAAGAATTCACGAATTTAATATCTGGGTAGGAGAGTCGGAAAAAGAACTTAGAAAAAGATATGACATAGAAAAAAATTATTTAAGAAGCCAGGTGAACAGCCTTAAACTTTATTCAAGATGGGTAAAACCTTATCTTACTGCAGCACAAGGATTGGAACAAAAAGAAATGGGAATGAATCCTTCTCTCGTTAAAATGTTTGATACTGTTATTTTAGAACTTACACTTATGGGGAAGAATAAATTAGATATTGCTGATGAAGCATCCAAAGGAAATGTGTCCATGGACCTTACAAATCCGAAATTTTTGGACAAACAGAGAAGTTATTACACTTGTATTTTGGTTGATTTTGTATTCAGGGGAATTCCACAGAGAGTTCAGCAGGGACATTATGCATTCGGCGGAAGAGTAGATATCACATTCAAAGCTTATGCTCTTAATGATGATGAACTGAAAAAATTCGACGAGGAAATGAAAAAATCTGAGGTTAATGATGTTCTCAGCCTGATAAACGGAATGACTACTGACAGTCTGGGTCCGCTGCAGGAAGATATTAATTCATTTTTAGAAGAGAAACCAAAAGAGGAAAAACCAAAGGAAGAGAAAAAAATGGGCCTTAAAGAGATTTTTGAACCTTTCACTGCAATGTTTGGCGCGTTTGAAAAAAAAGAAGAACCAAAAAAAGAAGCGCCAAAAGAAATTGTCGTCGCTCCTGATAACTGGGTTGAATCTAATTATCTCCGCCCGCTTACTGCAGAAAATGCAAAAGCAAAAGTTTTTGACCTTTTTGATGCTTATAAAAAATCTCACGGAATGACAAGTTATAGTTAAACAACAAATTAATTCTGATAATGTTAATTGGGAAAAATTCCTACAGGAAAAAAATTTAATTCAGAATAATTCTTGATTCGCAAAATCTACTTTACTTCGAAATCGACTTCGTCAGATTTCTTCGCAGGGATTTGTTAATTAAGAAAAATCCTAAATTCTTGTTCAACTATTTATTAGTTCAGTTTAAGCTTAAAATAAATTCGGTTTATTTCAATAAAATATTTTAAAATTAATAATTTCTTTTTCTGAAAGTAGATTCTCCTTTCGCGAGTTCGCTGATTATCCCTCTTGATACTCCCGGAGAAACTGCATGAGTTGGTATAACAGTTATGTAATCACCGGATGAACTATAAACAGGAATTCCCTCACGGACAGGTTTCCTCAAATCATATCCCATTTTTTTAGCAACGTGAAGTAATTCTTTCGGCTTGTCAATTACTCTTCCGCTTTTTTTAATTTCCAGTGCAAGATTTCTTTCTAATCTTGATTCCTGTGCAACAACAAATAAAACAATTCCCAAAATCAAAAATAAAAATCCTATTGATGAAATCCCCAGTGAAGGAGTTTCTGCAATAACGTTCCCTGTAATTTTTGAAAGGGAAATATCCCCGATTAAAATCAATCCTCCTGCAAGAAATAAAAAACTGAACCATAAAGGAATTTTTTCCATAATTTATTTACGAAATTAAATTTTATATACTTATGGATAAATTAATAAATAAAATCTTCGTTGGTAGTTTATGGGTGATAACACGAGCAGTATTTATCAGGGAGGTTACTCTTCTCTTTCTCCGCAGTATGGAAGCATATTCACAAATTATCGTGTTAATCCTCGAACTCTCGGGATGACTACTGACCCGCGAACTGCAAATATTGTAAAAGATGCTGCGAATAAATTTCACACTGGAGCGAGGCATATAGAAATTTCCGCAGTCACTCCTGAAGTTTTTGAATCAATTCCCGACGAGCATTTAAAAGAAATGAATCGACTCGCTAAATTAGTTGGTGCAACTGTTTCTGTCCATGGGCCAATTCTTGAACCCTCCGGGTTGACTAAAGAAGGATTTTCGGAATCAAACAGGCAGGCAATTGAAAGACAAATGCTTTCTGCCGTTGAGAGGAGCCATTTAGTCAGTCCTGACGAAAATATACCCGTGACATTTCATTCGTCTGCTATGCTTCCTGATCAGATTCCCCAGAAAGGAAAAACTGCAGAATCAGTAATGGTAATCATGCCTGAAAGCGGAAATTACGGAGCAATTCCCATCAAGGAAAGAACTTTTCCGGGTGAAGAAAAAAAGAAAGATCCCAAGGCAGAAATTGAACGGTATAATAAAGAACACTGGCTTGAGAGACTTGACCAGGTCGGGCAAAGAGTCAGAATTGTCGGGGATGAGTTAAGCAAACCTGCTTTTACTGCGGTGCTTGCAGAAGCAGAAAAAAAAGCAAAGAAAGAATTAACCGAAGAAGAAGTCGAAGCGCAGAAATCATTCAGTAAAGGAGCAGTTTATCTTAACAGTTCTTATAATGATATGAAACAACTTTTTGAAACCGCATATACTGGTTCTTCAGAAACTGAAAAAGGGAAGATAAATGATTTTTATAAACAGATAGAATCAAAAGCAACAAATATCACAAAAAATCCGAATGAAATAAAAAGCGCGTTGATGATGAAAGAAATAATCGACGACGGAATTGAACTGTTAAAGGAACTCAACCCTAAACTAATTGTCGGGCTGAATGATTTTGCAAAAGACAAGGCAGCTGAAACTATTTCCAATGTTGCTTTTGGCTCTTATAAAAAATTCAAAGATAAGGCCCCATTTTTGAGCATTGAAAATCCGCCGGCAGGAGGAGCTTTTGGCAGAGGCGAAGATTTAAGAGGGCTTATTGAAGAAGCGAGAAAAAAATTCGAGGAGAAAGCAATCCAAAGCGGGATGAAAGAAAGCGAGGCAAAAAAGGCTGCAGAAAAAATGATAGGAGTTACATGGGACGTTGGGCATATTAACATGATTAGAAAATACGGATATGAAAAAGAAAATATTATCGAAGAGACTGAAAAAGTTGCGCCTTTCATTAAGCATATTCACTTATCGGATAACTTCGGAATGGAACATACTGAACTGCCGATGGGAATGGGGAATGTCCCTATAAAAGAAATTCTTGAAAAAATCGGGAAGGAAGGATTTGATGCTAAGAAAATTATTGAAGCAGGAAACTGGTGGCAGCATTTTCAGACCCCGCCTTTCAAGGAAACTCTGGAGGCATTTGGCTCTCCGATTTATTCTATGAACATGGCTCCGTACTGGAATCAGAATCTCGGACTTCAGCAGGATTATTTTCCCGGCTACGGACAGATGCTCCCACAGACAAATTATGAAATGTTCGGCGCTGGATTTGCGCATTTGCCCGTAGAACTCGGAGGACAGAGACAGGGAGCAGAAGGAAGCAGAATGAGTGGAAAGGGAATGGAATAAAAATGAAAAATAAAATATATATTTAAAAATATATAAAACATGATATAAATATGGCAAAGAAAAAAGAGGCAAAAAAAGCTGCAGCTAAATCATCGAAAAAAGATTTTCCTACACTGAATCTGAAACTTGAATCAGAGATTGCTATGGATTTTGCAACAAAAGTTTATGAAAATTTCAACAAACTGGTAAAATCAGTTGTTCTCTTCGGAAGTTCTGTCAAACAAAGTGCAGTTGCAGGCTCGGATATTGATATTATAATCATTATAGATGATGTTGCAATAAAATGGGATGAAGAATTAATCGCATGGTATCGTGAAGAACTTGATAAATTGCTCAGAAAAAATCCTTACCAAAAAAGCCTGCATATTAATACAATAAAATTAAGCACATGGTGGGAAGATATAATGAAAGGAGACCCTGTTGTGATAAATGTTTTAAGGTACGGCGAAGCGATGATTGACTTTGCAGGATTTTTCGAGCCATTGAAATTTTTATTGCTGAATGGAAAAATAAAATCAACTCCTGAAGCGATTTATAACTGTCTTCAGAGAGCACCAACACATATTCTCAGAAGCAAAGCTGCTGAACTTAATTCGATAGAAGGATTATACTGGGCGATGGTTGATTCGGCACAGGCAGCATTAATTTCCGCCGGAATTCCTCCTGCATCACCGGAACATATCCCAAATGATCTGAAAGAAACTTTTGTAGACAGTAAAAGATTAAGCTTAAAATACGTTATCTGGTACAGAGACTTGCTTGTTCTTCATAAAGGAATAGTCCACGGAGAAATTAATGACCTTAAAGGCGTTGAGATTGATATGTGGCAGGGAAGGACTCAGGAATTTATGAAAGTAATGGCAGAGTTGGTTAATCAAAGTGTAGAAAAAAGTTAGAAAAAATTCTTGAAAAATAATTGTTAATGAGAAAAATTATCGGGATTCAATTAATTACAACGCGTTTGTTCAACTTTCAATTTGCGGCGATAACGGATTTTTAGCGTAGCGCCTTGACGAAGTCTGGCGCGGAGCGCAGGAAATATATGAGAGAGTAGAAAAATTAGTTTAGAAAAAAGTTCATAAAAAATAAGTGATAAAAGAGTATGAATTAAAATAATCTAATAAAAATTAAACTCCCAAAAGTTGTGTGAGATTTTCCTTGTAAGCTGATTTTGTTGCATCTGCTCTCATTTCCTCGAATTTTCTGTTCTCAAGAAAACTGATTACTTTTGCCAGGGGATTTAATTTTTCCAAAGTTTTCTTTGCTTCTTCTTTTGCCTTGTCATCAAATAATCCGGTCTGGTCTTCAATTTTTGCCTTAGCCTGAGAAACTTTTTTTATTACTGAACCGATTGTCTGGTCCTTGTATTTTTCAAAAAATTCTTTTGCAGCATTTGCCTTTTCCTCTCCAAGGACAGATTTTAATGTAGAAAATCTTACTTCATAAAATTCCGGAAGGGTGAAAGAATTCAATGCTTTCTGGTATTTTCCTGCATAAACATTAATAGCAGTTTCTATTCCTTCCTTTGAAGCGAAAGTTCCTGCTTTTAACCCTTCTAAAACATCTTTATCTAGATTGAAACCTGAAATTAATTTTTCCAAAGCGCTGGCTGCAAATGGAGCAGTTTCTTCGCTAGTTGAGAATCTTGCAGCGATATTAGCATACTGATATCTGTTTAAATCCTCAAAGTATGGTGGTTTTTCTTTTTCCTCGGTCATATTATATCCATAACTTTAAACTATATAAATGTTTTGTTTTGTTATTACTAACTAAAAGTAACAATTATTGAGCAGTTATTGCAGCTGGTTTAGAAGTAAACTCATATTCAATTCTTGTTGTACATGGCAGCTTTGATTTTATCTGCTTGAAAAGTGTCCTTACAAGAGCTACTGCTTTTGGATTTGCAACAGCGACTGACATTATTCCTTCTCCTTTTTTTACGATTGCAGCTTTTGCAATTGCTCTTCCGAATGACAACTGCATTCCCTTCTGGGTTCTGTCTGCTCCTGCTCCTGTCAACATTTTATTTTCTCTCTGAATATGATGTGTGTAAGGAATAACCCTGAATAAATACTGTCCGTTTATCTGGGCAAATAATTTTCTGTCGACGAATTGTCTGCATGCTTCCAATGCATTTTGTCTTATCTGAACATTATGATCTGCAACCAAAGTCAGAAGGTGAGGGAATTTTCCGTCGCCATTTGCTTTCTGATTTCCCATAATGAATTTTACAATTTGTTTTGGCGGAACTACTTTTGCATAAGCGTATTTTTTCTGCTTGCTGATTCTTGTGAAAGGAACAACATGCTTCTTAGAATATGATGATGCTTTTCTTAATCCCATTTTATTGTGTTATTTTCAACTTATTTAATTCTTTCTCAACCGCAGAAATAGTCATCAATCTTCCAGCCTGTTCAATTTTATAGTCGCTAAGTTCTAATAGAAAATCATGCAATTTTTGGGACATTTTAAGACCATATTTATCTGCGAAAATTCCTATTTGAAAAGCATTTCCAATATCTAATTCATTTATTTTTTTATTTTTTATTTTAGCTAATGTATCCTTGATAAAAGAGGTTATTATATTATCAACATTAGATCCTTTTTTTTGCTTTTTTAGATTTTCCAATATCTCGGGATATTTTTTTTCAATTGAAGTTAATTCTTTTTTTTGTTCCATTTAATATAAGTCTCCCAAATCAATTATTCCTAAATCTTTGTATCCTTCATGATCTGTTCCTGAGGGTTGTATTCCGATACTTAGATCATTATTTACTAGATCAGAATAAACTTTAATTGCATCTCCATCCGAATCAACATCAACATTTTCAAATCTTCCTCCACGATAATCATCAGGAGCTAATTTAAAATTGTTAGATAATTTTACATCCAAAGTTATCATTTTACTTTATCTCCACTTTAGTTGTAACTGCCTGACCCGGAAGTCCGCTTTCGAAAATTGCTCTTATGATGCCGTTATTTCCGTGAGCAGCAGAAACTTTTCCTTTAATTTTTTTGCCTGCAGGTGAAGTCCAGACAACTTCTTTCCCCACAAATTTTGCGGCTTTTTCCTTATCGGAAACTCCGTCTATTTCTATAAGAAAATGCTTTTCCACTATTGTCTTCCTTCCTCTTCGGAACTGAATAATTCTTCCTTCCATAAATTTTTCTCCTTAAATTTTGGCAATCAAAATCTTCCTGATTTTGATTCTGTCATATTAGTTTATCAAGAAAATTAGTTTAAAAAACTTTGGTTAAAGGATTTCGACTATCTCATCGATATTTTTCTTAAGTGAGTACATCATTGGGGGGCGGTATGGAACGTCTTTATTTATGCCCTCTTCTTTTAGGATATTAAGTGAAAGAATCTTTTTGTTAAAATTTCTCTTGTCAAATTTTTTATTGAAAACGATTTCGTAGATTCTTTGAATCTGGCTTAAGGTGAATTTCTTAGGAAGGAGAGAAAATGCTACAGGAGTATATTCAAATTTCCATCTTAATCGTTTCAGGGAATAATCGAGGATTTTTTTATGGTCAAATGCAAGTTCAGGAATTTTTTTTATCATAACCCATCCAGCTTCTGAAACATCGGTTGATGCTTTTAGAGAAATATTTTCTGAATTAATCAAAGCCATATAAGCAACAGTTATCACTCTTCCCCTTGGGTCTCGTTTGGGTTCTCCAAATGTGTAAAGCTGTTCAAGATAAACTTCCTCAACACCAGTTTCCTCCCGAAGTTCTCTTTTTGCAGCATCTTCCAATGATTCTTCTATCCGAACAAATCCCCCCGGCAATGCCCATTTATTCCTGAAAGGTTCAATATTTCTTTTGACCAATAATACTTTCAATTCTTTATTCTGAATTGTATAAATTACTATATCTGCTGTAACCGATGGTTTTGGAAAATCAGCAAATTTCATCCTTCTACAAATCTATGAGCAACCTTCTCATTTAATATTTCTTCTCTTATTTTCTCATCCAATTCCCAAAGAGTGACATTTCCCTGACCACAACACCACATATTTTTTTCAATTGTGATCACTTTTCCGTTCACATCAATTCTTATATTTACGGGGTCATATTCTCCAGGATAAGCTCCAATATAAGAGTTTCTTTTTTCTTCATCTGGAATAAATTGTATCGTTCCCTTAAGTTCATTATCCAAAAAAACAGTTATATTCGAATGATTAGACTTTACAAATTCTAAGTATTCTCCAATTTTAGAATAGTCCCCATTCCTTTTGGCTTCTTTTAAAATCAATGATTGGGCAGAAATAGCTGAATCAGGCATCCCGTATTTCTCGATTATTTTTTCCAATTCTCCAATAAGATTTTTACTTGTCTGAAGCTCAATATTTCCAATGTGATCTGTTTCTTTTTTATAAGGTTCTTGTTCTACAAAATCATATTGTCTAAATAATTTCCCGATTATGCCTTTTCGGGGAGTTCGTTTTGGAAGAGGATGAATAATTTGAGTTTCATGCAATGTATTTGTTAATAGTTTCTCTTTATTTAAAGCAAGTTTTAATCTTTCTAAAAATTTTTCTTTATCTGAAGCCAATTCAAGATATTGGTCTGAGCGAAATATTTTATCAATCGCGTCAAAATCTTCTCTTTCTAAAGACCCCTCATAATTCCAAACTCTTCCTGCTCTGTACAAATCTCCCGTACCAGTTAATCTCTCTGTAATTTTTAATGATTGAAGATAATCGAAGCTAAGCGGGACATTTTCAGGCCATCCTTCGACATAAGTAATTCTTGTTTGTTTTTCCATAACTTAATGTATTTATTACACTATTTAAAGATTATTGGGGTTTAGTATATGTATTATTTACACTAAGTTAGGGGGTTTTAAGAAAATTTTATCACCCCTTTTTTAAGGTTAAATAGTTAAGCAAACGTTGATTAAAGAATTCGGAGTCAATTCACTCACTTCGTTCGTTAAATTATTGCTCCGAAATCGCATCCAGCAGATTTCTCCTCAAAGGAAAAAGTTAAAAGATAAAATTTGAAATAAGATTGTTCAACTAATTATAAACGCATTTTAATTTTTCTGTTATAACAAATAAAAATTGTGAAGAAACTTGACAGAGTCAGTTTCTGAACCAGAAAATTTGCGAGCGACTTTGAAGCGAGTGTATCAAATCTTTGGACTATTTCTCCAGCACCACAATGCTTCTTCCGACTATGGAATCTTCGCGAAATTCGGGGATTGGAAATCCCTTTGCAATCTTCAATCCAGTTGATGAACTTATCCTGTTAAAATCGCATTCGATTTTATTTTTTCCTGTTCTAACCAAAGGGGCAGTGAAAACTATTCTGCCCTCGACATTTTTCTTCAGATTGTTTATTATTTTTATTATCAATTTTTCAAAACCATTTACAATTTCCTCTGCTTTCTGCAAAGAAGGTATTTTTTTCTGAAGCTCGCCCAAATCGGGTTCTGTTGCAATTGCCTGAACTTTTGGGATTTTTATTTTTGAGGAATCTTCGTTGATTAACTGGTAATTTTCTTTAGGAAATTTGAACCATTCAAGATTTAATTTCGCATTTTTCACTGCCTCTTTATCGATATCAACCCCAATTACTTTTATATTCTGCAAAAGTGCTTCCTGAAGAACAACACCTATTCCGCAGAAAGGGTCAAGCAAAGTTTCTCCTTCTTTTACTTTTGAAAGATTAATCATAATTTTTGCCAGCCTCGGAGAAATTGAAAGTTCCTCTCTTCTTACAGGTTTTTCCATATCCCGTTTTTCAATTTTCTCGTAATCAACAGTTTCTATTATTTTGCCAAAACAGTCCTCGAATACAAAATATTTTTCCCCGATTAATTTTGAAGTAAGATTTGGGACAAGCTCTCCGCTCTGAAGTTTTATATTTCCTGTAATTTTTTTCTCAGTTGCTTTTAATTTTTCTTCCCTGAATCTCTGTTTTAGATAAATTAAAATGTCGATGTAATATTTTCCGTGAAAATTGAAAACTACATAGTTAAGTTTGTTTTCTTTTCCTGAATAAAGAGTTATTTTATCAAGTTCTTTTGAAACTTTTTCCGGAGTTCCTTCGGTTAAAACCTCCCCGATAGAAATAGTTCCGCCTAATTTTTCTATTATCCCTTTCAGATTTTTTTCTTTAATCTGGTTGCTGGAACTGGGAAGAACCCGCTGGAGGTTCTCCGTTTCAATTAAAATGCCGTTGCTGATTTTAGATATAATTTTAAAATTAATTTTTTCTCTTTCTAAAAAAGATTTTATTTCAGCAATTGAAAGTTCAACGTTTCTTCCAAGGATAAATAAGTATTTCATTATGCAAAATCTCCCGATTTTGTATTTGTGCTGAAATTTCCTGTTTCTGTCATTATGCAAATTCCTCGGGAATTTTGTATCCGCAGGTTTCCCGCCGAGGACAGGAGAAAAAATCCGTAAGAATTTTTTCAAACCGCTAGAAAAAACAAGTATTGAGAGATTAAAAATTATTCCTTCTTCTTTTCAGAATTCTTTGAAATTAGTTCACATCTCTGATTGTATTCAATCAGGTCATTGATTAATATTGAGGCATTTTTTCTTGCTTCATCAACTTTATGAGAATCGGATTTTCCTTTCTTGAATTCAGTTCTTGCATGAACAATATCTTTCAAAATTCTCAGATGCTGAGGAGCAAATTTAGCTTTCTTGACAAATTTGTCCTCGAATTCTTCAATTATTTTTTCCTGGGATTTATTTCCAAGCATTGATTTCAAAATTGAAAATACGTCCTGATAAATCTGCTCGATTGTTTTTTCCTGAGCGCGTTTTTCAATTTGTTCCCTTAATTCTTTTAATCTTTTAATGTAATCTTCAGAATCTTTCAAAAGCTTATCTACTTCTGTTCCGGAAATTTCCTTTATCTTCTCATGTTCGTAATCTCTCCATATCTCAACAACTTTCTCGAGGATATTTATGTATCTCTTCTCAAGCATTTTTTCTTTTTCAACAAATATTTTATTCATCTCGGTTACTAATCCATGTTTTGGTGTTGGTGGAGGAAGTCCGTAAAGCATGAGCAATGCCTGACTTGGGGTTGTGACTCCCCAGAATATTTCATTAACTACAACGTCGAGAAGAGCGCTCTTTACTCTCTTTACAGTTTTGTCTCCCATAGACATGAACATGTCAATTGCTTCTGGGGAAGGCTTCAATTTTCCCATTTTCAAAAGAGATTTCCATGGCATGAAAGTTCCTCGGTCATAAATTGGGATTCCATCACGGATAAAAGTGAAAATAACAGGATGGGCATCTTTTACTGATTCCCAGAAATCTGTAAGAAGATAAACCTGCGGAGATAGTTTATTTTTCACTCCCGCATAAGCAGAGGCTTCGGCAACATACTGGTAAATCATTGCCCTAAGTCTTTCCTTAAGTTCTAATCTTGGCATTCTCTTGACATCGGTATCATTTATGATGATGAAAACATCAACATCTGAAGTCGGAACCGCCTCTCCTCTTACTAAACTTCCGGCAATAACATAACTTACAACATATTTTTCAAATTTCTGAAGAACAAGAGATTTGTGAATTTCTGCAACTCTTAACGCCCCAAGAATTCCGGTATCATGAAGAGGGAAAGACATTGCAATAGCCCCGATTAATTCAAATTTGCTGTCAAGACAGATTTCCCATAAATCTTCAGGACTTTTGATGTGCAGCCAGATTTTTTGTTTTAGTTCATCAATCTGTTTTACTATCTCTTCCTGAATTTTTTTTGCTTCCTTAAAATTTTCTTCCGGTATTACCATAAACAAATGAACATATTTTTCTGTTTCTTTCGGAACTTCCTCTTCCTCAATAAAATATTTTATTGAAGCCGGGGGCAAAATGCTAAGTGACTGTGTGAAAGGGTATTTCTTAAGAATAAAAGTTTTCAATTTTTCAATTTCTTTTTTGGTTTTGTCTAATTCCTGCTTCATTTTTTCCTGGTTTTCAGGGATTAAATCTTTGTTTTTAGAATATTTGTTATCCAGATTCATTCCAGGAATTTCCTGTTCTTTGTCTTCGCTCATTTTAAAAATAAACGTGTTAGATATATAAAGATTACTAATGGGAAGTAACAATTACTGTTCATAATCAGCAAAATTACACGGTAATTTTTTTTCCGTGTTTTTGGAGTTATATTCCAAATCCGGCCTGAACTTATAATGCCTGCATTTAGATCCTCCGAGTATGCATTCTCCTGCGCTTTCCGGATTGATTATACCAACGTGAAGAGGATGCCAGCAAAAATGCATTCCCTTAATCTTCTTTTCCAATATTTCTTTCATAGATAGACTGAAAAAATATAATTTATAAAAGTTATTATTAAGAAAATTTAAAAGTCAGGTTATTCTAAGATTAAAAAAGATGATAGCAAATTTGATACTTTCACTGGTTTTTTTATTCGTACTTATTAAGGGTGCGGGATATTCAATAAAATATTCCTCACGAATTGCCAAGGACCTTCGTCTTCCGGAATTTGTTGTAAGTTTTTTTATAGTTGCAGTTATCTCTGTTCTTCCTGAAACCACCATCTCAATTCTCTCTGCACTTAACGGCTCCCCGGAACTTGGACTGGGAACTCTGCTTGGTTCAAATATTATGGACCTTACTTTTGTTTTTGGAATCGTATCCTTCTTCTCCTCCGGAGGAATAAATGTCAAGAGTAAAATATTAGGGAACAATTTTTTCTACCTGATTTTATTATTGGCTCCTGTAATTCTTGGATTCGATGGTAATTTATCGAGAATTGACGGCGCAATATTAATCGCGCTCGGAATTATATTTTTTATAAAAATCTATTTAGAAAGCAGAAGATTCAGAAAAAAGTTTAATTATACCCGAAAGTATCCTCTTCTCAAGAGTTCATTATATCTGGTAGTCAGTCTTGGAATTTTATTGATTGGCGCATTTTACACAGTTAAATTTGCAATTAATTTTGCAAGTGATTCGAAAGTTCCGGAGATATTAATAGGGATGACTATCCTTGCCCTGGGAACATGCCTGCCGGAGCTATTCTTCTCCATAAAAGCAGTAAAGAATAATCAGGATGAATTAGCATTGGGGGACATATTGGGAACAGTAATAACTGATGCCACAATTGTTCTTGGATTAGTTGCTTTGATTTCTCCATTCAGTTACAATCCCCTAAAGATGTTCATGACGGGAGGGATAATGTTCCTTGTCGGAGCTTTGACAATTTTGTTTATGAGAACAAACAAAACCTTAAGTAAAATTGAAGGGTTGATATTAATATTAGTTTATGTTCTCTTTGTTTTTGCAGAATTTTTTGTCAGCAGTATAATCGGATAATCACTAAACTTATAAATGATTATTTTTTAGTAAATACAGGGTCCATTAGTCTATCGGCTAGAACACCTCGTTTACACCGAGGAAGGAGAGGTTCGACTCCTCTATGGACCATGAACGACACCTCCGGTTTCTTTACACTCATTTTCCCCCTGAATTTGCCGTCAAGCCTGATGAACGACACCTACGCGGTTTCTTTACAATCATTTTCCCCTTGAAAGTGTGGTCAAGCCTGATGAACGACACCTACGCGGTTTATTTAAAGAAAATAATATATAATCTCTTTTCTTAATTTTCTTATGCAGTTGTTAAATAAAAAAATTTTGAATAAGCTATTTAATATCAGTATTTTTATTAAGGGGCTGGATAGTTTTCTTGAAGTTATCGGGGGAATTTTGCTCTTCTTTATCAGACCCGAACAAATCAGCACATTCTTCGAGTTTATTTTTCACTATGAATTATTGGAAGATCCGCATGATCTGGTTGCAAATTTTCTGATAAATTTTTCCTCAAATTTATTTATCAAAACAGAGTTATTCCTTGCGATATATTTGTTTATACATGGAATTATTAAACTTGGTCTGATAATCGGATTATGGAAAAAGAAATTATGGACTTATATCACTGCAGAAATAGTCTTTAGTATTTTTGTTATCTACCAGATTTACAGGTATACAATTTCTAATTCAGTTTATCTCTTAGGATTAACCATTCTAGATTTGGTGGTAATTACCTTGACTTGGTGGGAATATAATCAGCTGAAGAGATGAATGTGTTAATTTTTTAAATGATAGTTTTCTAATAAAAATAACAATCAATAAGCGCGGGTAGTTAAACGGCAGAATTTCTCGTTGCCAATGGGGAACTTTAAGCTCTTCACCAGCAAAGACGAGGAGATCCGAGTCCGACTCTCGGCCCGCGCATTTCTTTGAAATATTTATGATACGCTCGCTTCGCTCGCAGATTAACTGCTACGAAATCGACTCTGTCAGATTTCTCCGTTTAGGAAAAATTATTAATGAAGAAAAATTTAACGCGTTTGCTCAACTGATAAATATAATAAACTATCTATGAAAAAAGAGGTGATAAAAAATTTCCCTTTGGAGGGGAGTGCATAATTCTTTTAAACCTCTTACTATTATATTAATTAAAAGAGATGGTAATCAGGCTTGACGGCAAATTCAGGGGGAAAATGAGTGTAAAGAAACCGGAGGTGTCGTTCAAATGATAACGATTCCAATTTTGGGGGCAATTGCACTTGGGGCAGGGACTGTGCTCGATAAATTTAACCTTCTGAATAAAAAAATAGGAGTCAAACTGTATCAAAGTCTTAGTTTTTTATTTCTTGTTCTTGTCATGATCCCGCTAACATTTTTTTTCTGGAAACTGGATTCGTCTGCGTTTGAACTAAAGAATGTATTAATTTTTTTTGCAGTAATAATTTCAGCAGTAGGCGCAAACTTTCTCATGTTTCATTCTGAAAAAAGGACAAAGATAACAAATATTGAACCTGCCCTAATTGTTGAAACTTTTTTTGTAATTATTATAACTTTAATAATAGGATTATTTATCAAGGGATTTTCTGATACAAACACCAAGGTTATAATTCCGACGCTTATTGCATTAGCTGCTTTAATTTTTCCTTTTATAAAAAAAGAACATCTCCACATAAACAAATATTTTATTGCCGCAATTTCCGGCAGTTTTTTATTCGGACTGGAACTGGTGCTGTCCAAATTTATTCTTGATTATTACTCTCCATTAACATTCTATTTTCTCAGATGCGCCTTTGTGCTGATTATTAGTCTTATGATTTTCAAGCCGAATTTTAAAGGGGTAGATAAAAAAAGTGTATTCGTAATATTAATCACTGAAATAATATATGTAATCTACAGAGTTGCCAACTATTACGGGTATCAGCATTATGGAATAATTCTCACAACTTTGATAATGATGATTGCACCAATTGAAACTTATATACTTGCAAATAAATTCCTTAAAGAAAAATTAAACTGGAAGAATATTTTGTCTTCGCTTATAATTCTTGGGTGTGTTGCTTATGTACTTTTTACATAAGAATATAAACTTAACAGTGATTACATTATACAAAAGTTTATAAATTAGATTTTTTAAGAAGGAAGATGATGAAAAACTTAGGCAGGAAATTAGCGATTGGAGCACTGTCTTTATTTTTAGCAGGAAAATCAATTTCAGCTTACACTCCCCAAGATATTTCTGAAATTAAAACTGCTTTTGAATTTGAAAATGGAATTTATTTTGTTTTGCAGAATGGAAACATAGCCTCAGGGAAAGATGATGTCATTATAACAGATAAAAACGGAAAATGGACAAGAGAGGGGAAAATTATGCCGGTCAAATTCGGGCAGGAAGTTGAAAAAGTCCTGAAAATTTCTGGAGGGAAATCTAAAAGTGGAATTACATTAGTTGATTATTTTGAATATACAAATGCAGAGAAACAGAAAAATTGCTTTAATTTATGGAGCGATGGTTCGGTAACTTTCGGTCCGTATTCAATTGGGAGTGAATCAAGATGGTTCTACGATGCGAATGGGAATGGAAAAAAGGACAGGAATGAACATTATATGAGCCAAAGTTTTGACAGTATTGCAAACTCAAAAGTTAAAGGGATTATACTTCAGATAAATTCATTAAGAAAAAATGTAAAAGATTTTGAAAAAGAAGAAAGTGAATATAAAAACAGAATAAATAATCTGAATGCGACAATCATTCAGTATTCCAATAATTCCGACCCGACAAAAACTGCGCAATATCTCAAATTAATATCTGATCTGCAGAGCACAAAAGAAGAATATAATTCAAAAATAAGCGAACTTGAAAAAGAATTAGCAGATTCAAAATCAAAGATAGGACAGCTGGAGAGAACAATATCAGAAGTTAATGTTCCTCAAAATGCCAAACGTGAAGAAACCGCAACTCCGGTTAATGATAAGACCCAACAAGAAAAAAGAGGAAAAGGCAGTGATGAAGATATGAGTGTTTTGATAAATAATTTTACTATCCCCCAGCCAAAAGTATATCCTGATTACAGAGGAGCAGTTATCTCAGTTAATGCAGGATTGGTTTTAGACAATAATAATTCGCCTGTTGGATATGACGGAGAATTTGGAATAAGATATGATTTTGGCAGAGTTGGAATTGGCGCAGAAATTGGTGCAGGAGCCGGAAGTTCAGAATTAATTGATTCGTATCTTGGAGATGATTCACCCATAACAGGGAGACATGATGAAGGAAAGATAACCATGCAGGAAATTATCAGATTAAAAGCAGGACTTGAAGCAAGGCTAGAATTAAGTAAACCAACTTCTAAGCTTGCATTCGGACTTTTGATTGAAGGCGGAGCAGTATATATTCCAACAAATGAAAAAGTTGAGGAAAAAATCTTTTCTAAAACAGGAGAGGTACTTGCGCAAAACTCATACTCAATTTCGGGGAATCAAATTGATTATTACGGCGGGGTTGGACTTGATATGGGGAATAAAAAAGGAATCAGATTCAACATTATAATTGGCGGGGAATCAAACAAAGGGGCTTATGCTAAATTAGGAATGGAAATCCCGGTTTCCAAAAATTAAAATGAACTTTGTTAAAGTTATCCCTCTCTTAATTTTTACTATCTTTTTATTTAACGGGGTTTCTGCAGTAACAACTTATGCAGACTGGAGCAACAGCGCACAATCATTAACAATTGATGACGGAAATTCAGCAGTATTCAATGTTGATTTTTTCGCAATGATGCCCCCCATGAATCTGAAAGTTACATTATATGATTCATCAGACAATCCAGTTTACACATTTTTTAATCAGCAGGTTTCAAGCAGAGAGTATTCTGCTTCATACACTATTCCGAAAAGCATTTACAAAAATGCAGGAAGTTTCACTGTTATTGCATCCGGAACAGATTCAAATTCTGCGCAGAGTTATCAGTTAAATCTTAAAGTTAATTCCATAACACCTGCAGATACAACCGCACCGGTTATAACTTTGCTCGGACAGAATCCTGAAACAATAATTGTCGGCGGGACATACACAGAAGAGGGAGCAACTGCCACAGATAATGTTGACGGGAGTTTAACTTCAAAAATAATTATTTCAGGAACTGTAAATACAAATGTTGTAGGAACATACACTGTTACTTATACAGTTTCCGATGCTGCAGGAAATGTTGCAACAGCAACACGAACCATTAAAGTAATTGCAAACCCAAACACAGACACAACCGCTCCGGCAATTGTTATTCAGTCGCCAACAGCAGGAACAACTTATACTTCAACCAGTCAGACATTAAAATTCATTGCCACAGATTCAGATTTATATTCATGTGCATACAGCACTGACAACGGAGTTACTAAAATTTCAACACAATGCAGTTCAGGAGTTTTAGAAAGCATTCAATTAACTGCTTCTGAAGGAACAAACAAATGGATTGTTTATGCGACAGATTCTGCAGGAAATTCAGACAGTGCAAGCGTCAGTTTTAATGTTAATACTTCTGTTCCTGATACAACCGCACCGGTTATTAGTTTAATGGAACCAATACAGAATGAAAAAATAAAATCCCGAAATATTACTGTTGAAGTTGCAACCGATGAAGATGCAACAGTAAGTTTCAGATTAGACGGAGGAGTAAGCAAATTAATGAGCAACCTTTATGACCATGTTTTCACTTATGATTTAAGCAATCTTGAGAATGGAGAACATACAATAATATTTTCTGCAACAGATACTTCAGGAAATCAGGCGACAACAAGTGTCAGTTTTGACGTGAACAAAATTTCCGGAGGAAATGGCGGAAGTGAAATAATTTTATATGGAAATTCCCAGCAATCGGCAAAAGTAAAATCAACGTCAACAAGCGCAATTGTCTCAAATGTTTCAAAACAAAATTCTTCAGTTGCAAATTTATTTTATTTAATCATCGCAACAACAGGATTAGGAATTGCTGTTGTATCAACTGCTTTATTCAAGAAAGTTAAATCAATGAAGAAAAAATAAAATGAAAAACATAACCAAAATTTTAGGGATAGGAATTCTCGCTGTAGCAAGTTTGGGAATTGGAGCATGTAGTGAGTATAAAACAGAATATTCTGAAATAAAACATGAAACTGCGATAGTAACTTTACATAAATATGTTCCTGAAAAAACAGAAACCGATATAGGAGTGTCGATTACTAATCACGAAGGAGGATTTGGTTTTGGAACCAACGGATTCGGATATGGTCTTGGAGGAATGAATGTCGTCACTGGAACAACCCCCGAAAAGTATGAAGTTGTATTTTCCGGGAAAGTAGATTTCGAAGTAGATAATAAAGAAATATTTGACCGATTTAAATTAGAAGATAAAGCAGATGTCAGTTATCAAGAAGTTTATGGTGCAGTTTATGAATATAACGAGGATACAATAGAAAAAGAAAAACTTCTCGAAAGAAAATTCTTAGAAAATAAATTTGTTGACGCCCAGCCGATTAAGGAATAAGGAAATTTCTTGCTTCGCAATCTTGTTGAAAATCTTTAAGATTTTCAAATTATTTTATACCGTTCCGCATCAGACTCTGTCAAGATGCTTCACTCAAAATCTGTCTCCGTAAAATTGAAAGTTGAACCAGATGTTAAATTTTCCCCCATTAATTATTTTCTGGCGGAGAAATCTGGCGAAGTCGATTTCGGAGCAAGGTAATTCGGGGCAAAGCCGAGGGCATATAACTTAAGAAATTAACAAGAAATGATGAAATCAAATCAGAATTCCTCGTTCATTTCTGTCCGCATGCTGCTTCCGGATTTTCCTTTTCCGTTTGAAGCAATAACATCGTCAATTCTTAAAATCATATTAGCAACTTCGCTCGCTGAATTAATTGCCTGAGATTTTATCTTGTAAGGTTCAATTATCCTTGCAGCCAATACATCTTCAATTTTATTGTTGAATAAATTTAATCCTGCATTTCTTTCCCCTGCATCATGTTTTGATTTTAATTCTGTAAGAACGTCTATCGGATCAAGTCCTGCATTCTCTGCAAGAGTTGATGGGATAAATTCCAAAGCAGAAGCGAATTCTTCAACAGCCAGTTGTTCTCTCCCGTTGAGGGACTGTCCAAAAGTTCTCAATCTTTTTGCCAGCTCCATTTCAATTGCCCCTCCACCCGGAACAACCATTCTTGTTTTTAATGAAGAAGCTACAACTCCAAGCCCGTCTTTAAATGCTCTTTCAATCTCATCGATTATGTGGCTTGTCCCTCCATGAATTAAAATCGTTACTGCTTTTGGATTCCTGCAACCACGAACATAGGTAAAAGAATCGTCTCCATGTTTTATCTGCTCTACTGTTTCTGCAAATCCCAATTCTGAAGGAGATAATTCATTAAGATTGCTGACAATTTTTCCTCCTGTTGCCTTCGCTAATTTTTCCATATCACTCTTTGCAACTCTCCTGCAGGCGTAAATTCCTGATTTTGAAAGAAGATATTGCGCAAATTCATCAACTCCCTTCTGGCAGAAAACAACATTTGCGTTAGTATCTTTAACTTTAGAAACCATCTCTTTTATCAATCTCTCTTCCTGATTCAGAAATCCCTGCAATTGTTCCGGAGAGGAAATTGAAATTTTCGTGTCTATCTCGGGGTTTTTTAATTCAAGAGGAAAGTCTATAAGAACAATTCTTGCACCATTTACGACGGGAGGCATATCGTTTGAAATTTTTTCTTTATCTATAACTATCCCCGAAATTAATTCTGTATCAGCCATGCCGTCTCCCTTTGATTTTTCTATTTTAATATCATTCAGGTCAATTTTTCCATCAGTTTGTATCTGCTTTATTGCTTTTACGATTATATCTGCAAATTTTTCCTTTGAACTTTCTGCACCTTTTCCGGTCATTGATGTCATCGCCACCTGTTTCAGAATATCATCGTTATCCGGAATTATTTTTAGTGCAATTTCATTTAAGATTTCCTGACTTTTTTCTGCAGCGATTTTGTAACCTTTTGCGATCACAGTTGGATGAATTTTCTTGTCAAGTAATCTCTCGGCATTTTCCAATAATTTTCCAGCAATCATAACGACGCTTGTAGTCCCGTCGCCGACTTCAGAATCCTGCGTCCTTGCAATGTCAACCATCATCTTCGCAGCAGGATGCTCAATCTGCATTTCCTCAAGAATTGTTACTCCGTCATTTGTAACAATTATTTCATTTGTCGGAGAGACAAGCATTTTATCCATTCCTTTTGGTCCGAGTGTTGTTTTAACCATCTCTGCCACCATTCGTGCTGCAAGAATATTATTTCTCTGCGCATCTTTTCCCATAATTCTCTGAATATCTTCCGGCATAAGAACAACTGGTTTTTCTGTCATATTCTATTATAGTTTTCTTTTATAGTGTAGCTTTTCTTTTTCTAAAAGAAAAACCCATTTTTTAAGCATTATCGTGATTGAAAAAATTATTTCTTCTGAAAATACTTAAGAGGAAGCCAAAACTGCGGCCAGTCAAATTTCCTTGGTTTGTCAGTTCTAACTTCTGGAAATTCCTTGCCGTCACAGGTCACTATCCTTTTATCATAACATGTAAAATTATCACAGTTGGCCAATGACCAAAATTCCCAACTAGAATATTTTGCCCTGCTTCCAAAAAGTTCCCTTATTTTATGAAATTCACCTTCGTCATCAAATCTTATTTTACTTAATCCCTTTAATGGCTCATATAAAGTCAGTTCATCACCGATTTCAACTTCATCTAATTTTATCGGATTTTCTTTAATTATATCAGAAATTTCTCTTGCACATGCTTTTTGATAATCTGCCCATCTAAATCCAAAAGTCTTATCTTCTCCATTCGGAAACATCTCTGCATAATAATGACCCATATTATTTTATAGAAATTATGTTTTTAAAAATTGTTATAATATATTGCAGTTAAAGAAAATTTATAAGTAAGAGAGCTCTTAATAATCAATGAAAAATATCCTTGTCTCAGATATAATGACAAGAGAACTAGTAACGGTTTCTCCTGATTCAAATCTCCTGGAGTGTGCAAATAAAATGGTCAGGAACAGAGTCAGCAACGTGGTAATTGTAGACAAAGAAAAGCTTGTCGGTTTGATTTCACAACGGGATATTTTATGGGCGCTGATAAAAAAATCGCATAATGACCTTGAAAAAATAAAGGCAATTGACATTTCTCCTAAAAAAATTGCAATCATAAGCCCAAGTAACACAATAAGAGAGGTGATAGAAAAAATGAATAGATTAAAATTTGAAAGGCTGCCTGTTGTTCATAAAAATAAGCTTGTCGGATTTATAACTGCAAGGGATATCCTGAATGTTCATCCGGAATTTTATCCGGAGATTGAAGAGTTTGCAAAGATAAAAGAAGAATCTGAAAAGTTAAACCGGATAAAAAAAGCAGAAGGAAAAGGAAGAGAAGGAATCTGTGAGGAATGCGGACATGAAGGAATATTATTCAAAATCGACGGAAGAATGATATGCGAATCATGCAGAGATGAAATTTAATGTTTAATCTGCCCTTCAAGAATTTTTAATGCTTTTTTCAGATAAGAATCAGCAAATCTATACTGCAAAAGATTTATTCGTTTTTCTAAGTCAGTTTTTCCTGCTCCCTGCCCGCCATTTCGGAAAGAAATATGATTTATTTTGTTTAACTCCATATTATATCGGATAAAAGACCCCATATAACCGGTCACTTCATAAAACGGAATTTCTTCCAGCCCCCTTCTGACTTCCCCGATAAATTCATTGTAATAAACATCCTGCAGTGATAATTTTTTCCCAAAGGGTTTAGCATCATTCACAATTAATTTATGTCCTATAATTATATCATCCTGCAAAAAATATTTTTCCATAAAAAAGATGGATAATGTTTGTTTTTAAATTTTATTGCTCTTTCTAGTTAAATATTTAAATTAAGTTTGCTATTTTTATTAGATTACAATGGCAGAAAAAGATAAGATATTTGCAAGCAAAATAAAATACAGCGGAATTGTCAACTTCGCAGATTTTTATAAATTCTGTTATGACTGGCTGAAAGATGAAATGGGTCTTGGGGTTTCCGAGGATAAATATTCTGAAAAATTAAGCGGAGATTCGAAAACAATTAATGCAGACTGGTCAGGTGCAAGAGAAATGTCTGATTATTTTAAGATGGAAGTAAAAGTGTCTTTAGCAGGAAATGGACTCACTCCCGTCGAGATTACAGAGGACGGAAAGAAAATAAAAACAAACAAAGGAAGTGTGGAAGTCAGCATTAAAGGGACTCTGGTAAGAGATTACAAAGGGAAATTTGAGAAAACAGGATTTCAAAAATTCATAAGAAGTGTTTATGAAAAATTTGTTATACCCGAGAGAGTTGAAGAGTTTCAGGGAAAAATTGCATCAGACTGCGACGGATTTTTATCACAGGCAAAAGCATACCTTGATCTGGAAGGAAAAAGATAATTAAGAAATCAAAAAAATTCTTAACGAAATGTTTAAATACAAATTATTCTCATTTTGTTTATGGAAAAAAGAGTTTTGGTGATGTTGATTCTATTTTCTATGATTATTTTACCTTCAGTTTCTGCATTGACATTAAATGTTCAGCAGGAAACACAGGATGTTGCAATGATCCGCGGACTTGATATGCCTGCAATTTTCGATTTGAATGTCACAAACATGGGTCCCAGTGATAATTTAATGTTCTACAATTTTTTTGGTTCAAGTATGTTCCCTAAAGGAACTGTTCAGATAGGAGGAGGTGAAACAAAAGATATTCAGATTGGAATTTATCCAAGAGATGATATGACCCAGACAGGGAGGGTAACTTTTGATGTTTATGTAAAAGGACAAAATGGCGATCAGGCAACATATCCTCTGACAGTAAATGTGATAACATTAGATCAGGCATTTGAAGTTGGCGCAGAAGAATTCAAACCAGACTCAAATAATGTTTCAGTTTATATAAAAAATTTAGCGAATTTTAATTTTGACAATATAAATGTAGCTTTCAAATCTCCTTTTTTTAATTTTGAGAGGACAATTTCGTTGGACCCTTATGAAAAGAAAAGTTTTGAGATAACCTTGAATAAAGAGCAGTTTAGGGATTTAATGGCAGGATATTACACATTAAATGCTGAAATTACTGCAAATAATAAAAATACAAATGTTCAGGGAGTTATGGAATTCTCAGAAAAAGATATTGTCACAAGTTCTCAGGATGAATATGGATTTATAATTAATACAAAAAAAATAACAAAAGTAAATGAAGGGAATGTCATCTCAAGTTCAACAACTGTTCTAAAGAAAAATATACTGTCGAGACTTTTCACCACATTCAGTCCTGAACCAGATTTAGTTCAGAGAGAAGGACTTGTTGTTTATTATACCTGGGAAAGGCAATTAAAACCAGGAGACCAGCTGCAGATTGTTGTAACAACTAACTGGCTATTGCCTCTGCTTGCAGTTTTATTGGTAATTGCTATTGTCATCCTAACCAAACAATTTTCAAAGACCAGCCTGTCACTCAAGAAGAAAGTAAGTTTTGTAAGGGCAAAGGGCGGAGAATTTGCGCTGAAAGTTTCAATAGTTGTTAATGCAAGAAAATTTGTTGAGAAAGTAAATATCATAGACAGACTTCCTCCTCTGGTAAAACTTCATGAAAAATTCGGAGGAGAAATGCCAAGAAAAGTTGATGAAGCAAATAAAAGAATAGAATGGCATTTTGATAAATTACAGGAAGGAGAAACAAGAATATTATCATATATAATTTATTCTAAAGTCGGTGTCCTTGGAAAGTTTGCTCTTCCTACAACAACTGCTATTTTTGAGAAAGACGGAGAAGTTCACGAAGCTGAATCAAATCATGCTTTCTTCATTGCAGAGCAGATTAAGAAAGAGAGAGAAGAATAATTATATTTTTTGAACTTCAAAAACTATATTTCTTGTCGGTTCTTCTTTAAATGTTATCTTAAATCCTGCCTGTTCAAATAATTTATAGATTTCATCTGCATCAAAGAGATAATAATACCTTTCCCCTTTTTCTCTCCATTTTACATACCTCTCTTTTGCAGACTTCATGAATTTCTTTGAATTTTTATTCCATACTGCAATTTCAGCCTTGGCTTTTGGCTTAAGAACCCGATAAAGCTCTTCAACTGTTTTTTTTCTGTTTTTCTCCCCTTCAATACAATGAAGAGCAGCAATAAAAATTGCTGCATCAAAAAAATTATCTTCAAATGGGAGTTTTGCCAGATCAGAAACAAAAAATTCTGCATCTATTTTTTTTTGTTCTGCCTTTTTCTTTGCAAGATTTATCATATTCTCAGAAAAATCAACAAGATACATTTTTCCATTTCTGATTTTTTTTAGATGTCTTCCTGCCCCTGAACCTAAGTCAAGTATTTTCCCTTTCTTACCTTTTAAGAATCTTAAAACATGTTCTGCAGGAGAAGTCTTAAATTCATACCACTCTTCTGCAATTCTGTTCCATACTTCTTTTTGATTGGGCTTCATAAGATTAGATAGAAATACAAATTAAAAAACTATCTTATTTACATAAATTTAATAAAGAACATTTTCGCATTCCACTTATGAAACTGAAAAAATTATTGCTAAGTCTTGCACTCAGCGGAAGTTTACTTATTGCACAATCAGAAGCAAAAGACTATGAAATTATTCCTGTCAGCAAAACAGAAACAGAAGTAAGAGAAAAAAATTTATCCCTGGATATCTATGATTTTAACTCAGACAGAAAAGCAGATTTAGTAACTATTATGAATGATGGGGAGAATTTTTCTTTTTTCAGGCCTATCCGTGCGGCAATAAATGAAGTAAAAGAAGTTCAGCTTTTTGATATTGCAGATAAATTCCTGAAATCAGAAGATGAAAAAGAATATTCTGATTATCTCTCCCTGATTAAGAGCAGATTCCCCTTTAAAAAAATTGAAATTCATGAGAAAACAGATTTGGGAAAATTTTTTGCTGAAGATTTTAAACCACAGGACAATATCGAAGATTTAATCGCATATAGTTATCTCCGTTACAGCAGGGTATTAAAAGAAATCAAAAAAACAAAACCCAATCAGACTTTTCAGAATCTTATGGATAACTGCAATCTTCTTGATGCAGTAAGGTTTGTTTTTTTGTTCAAAGGGTATAACAACAATTTGGTACAGTTTGGGTATAAACTTGACAGACTCCCTTCTTTTGAAAATGATTATTTTGAAATAAATTTTGTAAGCCTTGGAAAATGGCCGTCGTTAAAAGCAGAAATGAATATGAATTTTGATTCAGACACAATAAATACCAAAGAGATAGGAGATTTTTTGAATGATAAAGACAGACAATCATTTTTTAAGTATGATGACAGAGGAAATTATTTTTACGGAATCTTCAAATATAAAGACAACTAATCGTTTTCTTTATCAAACTTTCCTTTGAGAGAGGTTCAAGACTGATTACGACACCTAATCGTTTTCTTTATCAAACTTTCCTTTGAGAGAGGTTCAAGACTGATTACGACACCTAATCTTAATGGGTAACAAAACAATAATTTAAAAATAAAAAAACCTAATTTATTAGATGAAAAAAAGAAAGGTGAATGAAGTAAGGGATAAGAAAGGTTTGTCAGATATTGTCGTCACATTAATAATAATTGTTTTATCTTTAGTTGCAATCGGAGTTGTCTGGGTTGTTGTTTCAAATATGTTAAAATCAGGAACACAGCAGGCAAGCTTTCAGTTCGGAACTTTATTCCTTGATTTAAAAATTGACAAAGTTTTAGTTGACTCAAATGGAAATTATCTTGTTACAATTTCCAGAGGGACCGGGCAGGGAGATTTGACCGGAATAGATTTTGTTTTTTCTGACGGCAAAAATAGTCAGGTAGTAAAAGAAAGCACTTCAATTCAGGAACTGGGAAGCCAGACTTTTACTTTTTCTCCAAGTGATTTAGGAAGTATCTCGGTTCCAACAGAAATTGACATTGCTCCTGTTTTAAATTCAGGAGGAAGCGACCAGGTTGGAAGCAAAGTTGATTCAAAATTTTATTCAGTTGCGTCATGCAGCGGGGCAATGTATGTCAGTGCCAGTGCTTATCGTCCGGCTAATCCTACGACAAATACTATCTGGCAAGTCCCATGTAATTCTGCATGCTCTGCAATCAGCGGAAGTTTTATTGGCTTGGTTACAAATTATGTTGAACAAGCAGATGTAAGCGGAACTGCAAGCAATTGCGGCGGCGTAAATTTTTATCCGACAAATACAGGCGGAGAAACAGTTAATGGCAAAGTTGTTGCCCAATGTGTCTGTTCAGTTTCGAGTTCTGCTTAATGTTAAAAATATCTTTTCAAATGGTTATTATTCTTAGAAAAGGGTCTGCTCCTGATCTCGCTCATTGCAATACTAAATTTCCAGCACTCGTGAAATCACTCGCCTTCAAACTTAATCAGAGAGAAAACAGGATATCTTGCTAATTTTTCTTTTCCTTTTAAATCGGGAAGTTCGATTACAAAACAACATTCGACAATTTCCCCTTTAAGTGCTTCGATTAATTTGCATGATGCTCCGGCTGTTCCGCCTGTTGCTATTAAATCGTCTATTAAAAGGATTTTTTGTCCGGGAGAAATTGAATCTTTATGAATTTCAACGCTGTCAACCCCGTATTCCAGATTATAAACTTCTGAAATTGTTTCAGCAGGAAGTTTTCCCGGTTTTCTTATTAAAACCAATCCTGTACCCAATCTGCCTGCAAGCATTCCCGCAAGTGCAAATCCCCTCGATTCTATTCCGGCGATAGCATCTATTTCCATTTCTTTATATCTGTCATAAAAAAGATCAATTAGCTTTTTCACATTTTCCTTATCTTTCAGCAATGTAGTAATATCGCGGAACATAATCCCGGGTTTTGGGAAATCAGGAATAGTTCTGATATTTTCTTTTAACTTCCTTATTTCTTCTTCCCTTGAAAAAGATTCAACAACCCTCAATAAAATTTTTTTTACTTTCTCTACATTATCTTTCATAATTTCTTTTACCATCTCCCAGCTCACCGGCTCCTCATCGTTTTTCCAGCAGTCATAATCTGTAGTCATTGCTATTGTTGCATATTCAACTTCTGCTTCATTTGCTAAAATTGCTTCTGGAGCTATTGACATATTTATTACGTCTGCCCCCCATTGGCGGAACATATAACTCTCTGCTCTTGTTGAAAATCTTGAACCTTCGATTGTAATAACTGTCCCGGTTTTATGATGAGAGAAATTGAATTCAGAACATGCTTCAATTAATTTTTTTCTCAATTTTTCAGAGAATGGATTTGCCATCGGAGTATGAATTGCCCCGAATTCAAATTTGTCATAAAAAGTTACATCTCTTCTTTTTGTAAAATCAATGAATTGGTCAAGGATTACAAAATCGCCGCGTTTGATTTCTTCTCTTAAAGAACCAACTGCAGTTGTTGCCAAAATGTATTTGCATCCCTCATATTTTAGTGCAAAAATGTTTGCTTTATTATTCACCTGCGTCGGAGGAATCTCGTGTTTCTTTCCGTGGCGTGAAATTATTACAACATCAATTCCGAATAATTTTCCTGTGATTAATTTAGATGAAGGTTTACCAAACGGAGTATCCACCTCTTTTTCTTTATAATCATCGAGGAGATTTGGATCTTCCAGTCCACTCCCTCCGATTATACCAATCTTTAATTTCCCCATGCGACTTACTCGAGCCCCCGCTCATTGCATTTAAGATTTTCTTTGCATTCGCGAAAACTCTCGCCTCCGGTTTCGTTCGCCTGACTTTCCCACTGAAAGTCTTGCTCAAGGCTGATTTCCATACGACGATAAAGTAAAATTAATTTAAAAGGATTTAGTGATTAGAAAAGATGTTTTATTAAGGCAAGCCCTTGGAATATTTTTGCCTCACAATTTTCTCGAGATTTTTTATGTGTTCCTGGGTTTGATATTCTAAAAATTCCTTGAAATATTCAAATTTAGGATAATTTTTCCGCATATTTGGAGAACATGAACGGTAATATCTTTTTGCAAATTCTTCTATATCAGAATAAAGTCCTCTTAATTTTAGTATATTAATAACTTCTTGTTCAAGGGAATAATTATATTCCTCTTCTGTCAGGGGTTTAGGTTTTTTCTTTGCAACTGGTTTTTTAGCAACTAATCTTTTTTCTGTCACAGATAAGGCAGGGAAATAATCTTTAAAAATATTTTTAAACTCTTTTTCATTAGTTAAATTATGGATTGGACAAACATGATGTGGGGAGTCGGGTTTTTTGGATTCTTTTTTGCGTTAATTGCATTCGGGCTTGCAGTATTTGCATTCGTATTCTGGATTTTAATGCTTATTGATTGTGTAAAAAGAAAATTCAAAAATGACACTGAAAAAATAATCTGGGTTCTTGTGATTATATTAACTTATTTCATCGGAGCATTAATTTACTATTTTGTTATAAAGCGTGAGAATAAAAAATAATTCTAGATAATTTTAAAAGGAATATCGATAAGGAGATATTATGTTAAATCCAAAGAAAAATGAAATAAGAAAACCGACTAAGACTATTTCCGGGATTACTCCTGTAGCAGTAATGCTTCCTCCAAGAGCTTGCAAACATGGGACATGCACTTATTGCCCTTCTTTAAATGTCCCCCAAAGTTATACCCCAAAAAGTCCTGTTGTCATGAGAGCGTCTGAAGTTAAATACGACGCTTATGAGCAGGTTAAAGCAAGAATAAAAGCATTTGAAGTTATGCATCATCCGACTGAAAAAATTGAACTGATAATTATGGGGGGGACTTTTTTGCAGTATCCAAAGAAATTCAAAAATGATTTTATAAAAAAATGTTTTGATGCCCTCAATGAAAAGGTTTCAAAGAGTTTGACTGAAGCACAGAAATTAAATGAAAAATCCAAACATAGATGTGTTGCACTTTGCGTCGAGACCAGGCCTGATGACTGCATTCAGTACATAAAAGAAATGAGAGATTTTGGTGTAACAAGAGTCGAGCTTGGGGTTCAGATGCCCGATGATAAAATTTACAAAAAGATAAAGAGGGGACATTCTGTGAAAGATGTTGCTGATGCGACAAAGGCGCTGAAAGACGCCGGATTTAAAGTTGGTTATCACATAATGCCCGGCCTTCCAGGAAGCAATGAAAAAAAAGATTTAGAACTTTTCAAAAAAATTTTTTCTGATGAAAGATTTAAACCAGATCAGCTTAAAATTTATCCGTGCCAGATAATTAAAGGGGCAGAACTTGAAAAAGATTTCTGGAAAAAGAGATACAAGCCGTATACAAAAGAACAGATTGAAAATCTCCTTATTGAAATGCTGAGAGTTGTTCCGCGATATTGCAGAGTCATGAGAATTATGAGGGAGATTCCCCCGGAATATCTTATTGCAGGGACTACTAAAATTGACTTAAGAAAAGACGTTGAAGAAAAATTAAGAAGACAAAAAAATAAAATTGTTGAAATAAGATTCAGAGAGATTGGGTTCAATCCTACTGAAAATATTAATATGAAATTGAAAGTTACAAGATATGATGCTTCTGAAGGCAAAGAATTTTTCATTGAAATAGTAAATGATGAAGATATTCTATTCGGACTTTTGAGACTTAGACCAAGAAAAGATAAAACTGCAATTGTCAGAGAACTTCATGTTTATGGAAAATCATTAGAAATTCATAAAAAATCTTCGGCAGCAAGCCAGCATCGAGGAATGGGGAAAATGCTGATGAAAGAAGCTGAAAAAATAGCAAAAGCAGAGGGTGCAAAAAAAATTCTGGTAATCTCAGGAATAGGAGTAAGAGAATATTATCGTAAGTTGGGATATAAATTGGAAGATAGTTATATGGTTAAGAAAATTTAGTCTTTTCTGCCCTTAATTAATTTGTTTATCTAAATTTAATATAAAAATATTTATATAGTTGATATATAATAACTTATATATGGTAAAAGATTCAACTATCCTGATAGATAAAAAAGTGATTGAACTGCTCAAGGAAGCAAAAGATCACCCCCGACAAACTTACAGTGAATTATTAGAAAAGATGGCAAAAACGTTTATTATTCTAAAGAAGAGAAATCAGTATGATGAGTTCCTGCATAAAATCCAGCAGCCTAAAATGGAAGAATTATGGAATAATAAAGAGGATGAAATTTGGGATGAAATTTAATTTTGGTCAGGTAGTTTTAGCGGAAGTCCAATATACAGACACATTTGAAGTTAAAACAAGACCTGCATTGATTTTATTTGAAGAACAGGGGAATGTTGTAGTTGCAGGGATAACCAGCAATTTAAAGATGAAAGGAATTTCTTTGACAAAACAAGAGGGTATGCCAAAAGATAGTGTAATAAAATTAAATTATATATTTACTATCTCTGAGAAAATGATTAAATCTTTTCTGTTCAATATTTCAAAAGAAAAGAAAAAAATGATAAAAGATGAATTAATAAAAAAATTTGAATAATTCAAGGCTATAGTCTATTAGTTATGTTTAAAAACTAATTTTTTCTCTCCTTACTGTCATTAAGGGAGTCTCTTAACGGTTTTATGCCCCGTTAGTCTAGAGGCCAAGGACACATCCCTTTCAAGACGCGAAAGCGGATTGAATGAAAAGTTCGCAAGAACTTTACTTTCATTCGGATTCATCCGAATCCTGCAAAGGAAGGCTGTAACCCGAGTTCGAATCTCGGACGGGGCATTTACAGGATTGTAAATCCTGTTTTTTCTGAAGATTTAAGCGAGGGGAACCCGAATCGAATCCGAGAGTTTTCACGAGTGCTGGAAAAAATATAATAGCAATGAGCGGAGGCTCGAGCTGGACGGGGCATTATTTTCTAAATAAGAAATTTTAAATATACTAAGTTTGTTTCAATTATACGAGGAGCCGATGTTATAAATAAAGTATCCTGGCTCAGATACAAAGATGAGGAGCCTATAGCTCAGCCCGGTTAGAGCACTGCTCTTATAAGAGCAAATCCCGTTTAGGAATTTGTTTTCAAGGACTCGATTGAATCCTAAGAAAGGCAGGGGTCCACGGTTCAAATCCGTGTAGGCTCATTTATCCGATTGCAAATCGGATTTTATTTCTTGATTTGAACCGCTTGCGGTTTCATTTGGCTTTGACGAATGAGGCTGAACTTTAGTGATGCCCAAATCCGTGTAGGCTCATAAGCAGAACCTTATCGGTTCTTCTTATCAACATCTCCCTTTAAGATACTGCTCAAGGCTGATGAACGAAACCTACGCGGTTTCTTTACAATCATTTTCCCCTTGAAAGTGTGCTCAAGGCTGATGAACGAAACCTACGCGGTTTCTTTACAATCATTTTCCCCTTGAAAGTGTGCTCAAGGCTGATGAACGAAACCTACGCGGTTTCTTTATCAAACTTTCCTCAAAAGATAAGAATTTAGCAGTAAAAAATTTCAAAAATTTCCTGATTTAATTCTATTTTTTATTAAAAAATAAAATTCTTTGTTTTTGCGAAATAAAATCTTTAAAACAAAATTTTCACGACGGGGTTATTAAGGGTAGGGAAAATTTTTACTCTACTCTCCAACAAGATTTTTAAACCTTTAAGCCCTAAAAATATGATGGTGAAAAGGGGGATATTTGCATTAATAATTTTTTTTTCAGTTTTTGCATTAAGTTTAGTTTCATCTGCTCCCATCAATGATAATTTGCACTTAAACATTCAGGCAATAAATTCTTCAGGAGACATCACCACAGGAACTTTTCTTTTTACATTTAATATTTCCACAACAAATGACTGCGCAAATGTTGTTTATTCAAATTTTTCAACTCTTACAACAGATTCACGGGGAATAATTTCGTATTATTTAGAAAATACAAATCTGAATTATTCTGACCAATACTGGCTTTGTTACTACAGGGATAATAGTTTAATCAACGTCACAAAAATTGCTTATACTCCTTACACTTTTTATGCGAATAATTCAGCTAACTGGCAGGGAATGGATAATTTTAATACTACGCAAATGTCAAATTCCAACGGAATATTAAATATTTTAGAATCTTATCTTTCAACATTTGTCCATTCGGTAACTGATGCAATTTTTATTAAGATAAGCCAGAATGTTTCTTCTATTAATACCACAGCAAACATTCAGAATTTAATTAACTCGACAGGAATTTATTCCACTTACAACTCAACTTATGCAACTTGGACTTATAATCAAACAGCTCCGGCAAATTCTTACACTGATTCAAGAATTGGATTAATTAATACCACAGCAAATATTCAAAATTTAATCAACGGGACGAATATAAAATTGGGAAATGTTGATTTTAACAACGGATTCAGCGGCGGAGGAGTGAGCATTACGGGCGGAAATTTATTTGCCCAGACAATTTATGTTTATAATATAAGTTCAATAAACGTCAGCACAATAAATACAAACGGAAGTTTATATCCTGCATTTAATAATTTATTTGATATAGGAAATTCTAATTATAACTGGAGAAACGGATTTTTTTCAGGATACATCAATGCTTCTAATTTTAACGGGAACTGGATAGGAAATAATACATTAAATATTCAAACTCTTTTAGCAGGAACAAACATTTCTCAATTTGCATTTAATCAGACAGCTCCTGCAAATGTTTATACTAATTTGCAGATTAGTTCAATTAATAATACATTAAACATTCAAAATTTATACAATGCGACAGCGTCGATAATTGCGAACACTTCATTTAATCAAAATATTTTAACTTATAATAACACAGTTTATAACAATGCAGCATGGAATCAATCAGGAAGTAATATTTATCTGAATAATCCTGCTAATTATGTAGGAATAGGAACAAGCAGTCCGAGTGCAAATCTAGAGATAAATGTTAATCAAAATGCTGCTACACAAATAAATCTCTTAAATCCAGATACCACAGATAACGCTGCACTATCAAGAATTTTAATGGGTTCATCTACATCGGGTGGACATTATGGTTATTTAGCTTTTTTAAATTCAAACTTTACTGGAAGCGGAATTTTACAACCAAATAGCACACTTTTACAAGCAAATGATATTGGAGGTCTAACTCTTGGAGCAGTAAGTGTTTTAGGAAATATAAATTTTTACACAGGAGGAAGTGCAAGTGCTAATCAAAGAATGATAATTACTAACACGGGGAATGTAGGAATTGGAACAACAAATCCTCAGAGATTATTAGAAATTAATGGGGGGGCAAGTCCAGGGTATATTCAGATAGATGGGAATAACACAGCAATAATTTTTAATTCTACAGACGCACTTTCCACGGGGAAAAGATGGGATATAAATAATATTGGGGGTAATTTATATTTTGATGAAACAGGAGTTGCAACAAGATTAACTATTCAAAATACAACTGGAAATGTAGGAATAGGAACAAGCAGTCCAAATGCTTTATTAGATATTCAAAGTTCTGGAGGAACAAGTTCGCAAATAAATATTAATGCAAGTGCGGGAACAGGACAAGCAGATTTAAAATTAATTGCAGGAAACGGGGCAACTAACAGAGCTTCAAGAATTGATTTTATTAATACTGTAACCGATGGAAATGTTCCAAGATGGACAATTATTAATGATTATAATCAAGATGGAACTAACTCTTTAAGCATAGTTAATGGAACTACTTCTTCTTCTGGAAGAGTATTTAATATACTCCAATCAGGGAATGTAGGAATTGGAACACTCTCACCTAATGTAGCTTTAGATGTTAATGGTTATGCAAGAGCAACATCATTGAAATCAACTGGAAGAATTTATTCAACTGGAAGTGCAACTTATGATGATTTAGGTTCAACATCAGGAGCAATAGTTATGAATTTTGACCCTACCACAAATTATGGTATATTAAATGCAAGAAATTATTCAAATGCTACAAACCTCCCTATGCAAATTGGAAATAATCTTTATTTAATGGGGGGAACAGGAGGGAATGTAGGCATAGGAACAAGCAATCCTCAGGCAACTTTAAACGTTGTTGGAACTACAAATTTAACCAGTAATCTAACTGTGAATGGAGGGACTTTATTTGTTAATGCAAATTCTAATTATGTAGGAATAGGAACAACTAATCCTCAGGTGTTATTACAGTTGCAGACTTTAGCAGGGTCAGGAACTTCAAATTATCCAATAATAAGATATAATAACAGTATTTCTGCATGGGATGCAGGAGTAGTAGCAGTAACACCAAATCCTTTGGCAGGTTATTTTTATATTGCAGATGGTGCAACAAATGTTAAAGATTTAGTAATTGCAAATGGAACGGGGAATGTAGGAATAGGAACAACAAGCCCAGGAGCAACTTTAGAAATAAATGCTGCTGGGGGAATTGGAGGATATACTGGATTTAAACTAAAACAAGGAACTTCAAGTGTTCAAAGTTTATCTATGGGACAAGTTACTGCAGGTAATGGTGCTTGGGTAGGAACTGCTCAATATAACACGGCAGGTTATTGGCAAACGGAAGGAACTGCCGCATCCGTAATTCAGTTTGATTCTTTGGGAAACTTATTATTTTCTGGAAATTCTGGATTAACTGCAAATACAAATTATGTTCTAACTTCAAGAATGTTTATTAATGGAACTTCAGGAAATGTTGGAATAGGAACAACTTCTCCAGATGATATATTAGATATTAATTCTGCTTCTCCAAACCTTGGAATTTGGCAAAGCGGTGGAAGTGTTGGAACAACTAGTTATATCAATTTTGGATATAGTGCAGGAGTAAATAATATTTCAAGAATTGGAACTGTTCTTCAATCTGGGGGAGGAGGAGATTTATTATTTGATACTGCAGCGACAGGAACATCTCCTTATGTAACAAAGATGACTATTCTTAGAAATGGAAATGTAGGAATAGGAACAACAAGCCCGACAAATTTTTTAACTTTAAATTATAATGGAATAAATGCTCTTTTAATAAATGGGACTTCAACTAATTCAATAGGATTAGATATTATAAATACAAATGCGAATAATCTTGGATGGGCTATGGGGACTTCTGGAGGAGGACCAAATCCAAATGGAAATTTCTTTATTTATGAAAATGGAGCAACAAATAGATTAACAATTCAGAATGGAACGGGAAATGTAGGGATAGGAACAACTTTACCTAATAGTCCTCTTGATGTTCAAACTGCAAGTAATTTTCATCTTCAAGTATTTAAGAGAACAGACAATGGAGTTGGTGCAGTGGCGATAGGAGCATCAACAGATAATTTTGCAAATTGGCAGAATTTATCAATTAATTCAGGAGGGAATGTTTTCTTGTCAGCAACAGGGGGAAATGTAGGAATAGGAACAACTAATCCTCAATATACTCTTGATGTTCTCAGCTCTTCAGCAACAAATGGAATACACGTTAATGGGACTGCACAATTTGTCGTTGATGTTAATAATACAGGGCATGGTTTGTTTGGTTCATTCGGGACACCAGGTCAGGATATTTTTGGAATTTCAAAAACAGGAGCCATTTTACAAAGGTTTAATATCACAGATAATTCTGTTGCTTTCCCTGTGAGTCATGTTGCAATTGGAATAAATACTCCACAAGCAACATTAGATGTAGCAGGAACTTCAAGATTCGGGGCAGCAACAAATCAGCACGTATGGTTAGAAAGCACTGGAAGTGGGGATTATGGTTCTCAGGTTTATCTAACAAATGATTTAGGGACTACTCAAGGAGCTGTTAAATTAGGTTCAGCATATACAGGGTTTGGAACATCAGGTTACCCTAATTTTGTAATACAACGTTCAACTAATAGTCAAGCTTATGGTTCAGACCCAAGTGCTTTAACTTATACTCCTTCATTAGTTATTGATGGTTCAACAGGAAGTGTAGGAATAGGAACAACAAGCCCATTAGATAATTTTATGGTAAATAGTTCCGCAGGGACAGCAATAGATATTTCAAGAGGAAACATAACTTATTCTGCACAGTTACAATATTTAACAGGTGCAACTTATAATTGGATTACTGGATTAAGACCGGGTGATGGAGGATATTCTATTGTTGACAGCCCTGTAACTGCAACAAGATTATACATACAAAATAATACAGGAAATGTAGGAATAGGAACAACAAGCCCGATTGCAAAATTATCTGTTAATGGAAATATAACTCAAACAACTGCAAAAAGCTGTTCATTGACAACAGATGCAAATGGGCAGATAATTTGCACATCTGATATAAGGTTAAAAAATGTTTATGGGAATTCCAGTTATGGGTTAAGCCAGATAATGAATATAACTCCAATTGTTTTTAGTTATAAGGAAGATAATTATACCCACATAGGATTTTCAGCACAAAATGTTCAGACCGTTATTCCTGAGGCAACTCCGATTCAGGGAAATGGTTATCTTGGATTAGATGTTAATGCAATAACCGCAACAATGGTAAATGCAATGAAGCAGCAGCAGGAAATAATAAATCAGCAGAATGATACGATAAATAGTATGAATAATACTATTAATGCAATGAAACAGTCATTATGCTCTCTTGGAGTTAATGAATGGTGCTGAAGAAATTTGTAAAAATAATTTATTAAACAGGGGAAAGAAATATATACTTAGTATAATAATAATTCTATAATGAAAACATTGAATAAACTTGTGAGCATTGGGAAAAAGATTGTTGCAGGAACTATACTTGGAACGTCACTTCTTTTTGGAGGATGTTCTCTTCCAAATATTAATCTAAAAGATTTGTATAAACTAAATAATTCTGTAACTCTTAATAATCCCAAATTAAAAACTCTGTCATCTGGATTAAATCTCCCCTATGGGGTTTCATTAATGTCAAAAGCTGCATCAAGAAATTTGCAAAATGTATCTCTACGTTCAACGACAACTCCTATCTCAGAAGTTTATGTTACAAGCCCGATAATAAAATCGGATGATTCAGATTACATTTCTCCTCCGGTGGTAAAACAAATTTCAGGGACAATTGAAGATATTATAAATGGGACGGCTACCACTAATGACATATATACATTTGGGGTCGAGGATATGGATTCTTTCAAGCATTGTGAAGTTGTTGATCCCACAAATCCCGATGGAAGGATAGAAACAGGTTTGATTATAGAGACAGCATTGGCAGGTGATGGTTCAGTTTATGTTATCACGAGCGATTCAGATACTTTATTCAAAATTTCTCCAAATGGCGACGGAACTTATTCAAAAATGAATCTTCTTACTGATGATAGTCTCTTTGGAACAACAGATATGGAAATAGGAATGGATGGGAATCTGTATCTCGCTCAGAAAAAAATAATCTCTGACTTGAATGAACCACCAACCGTATCAAGACCGAATAGATTAGTGAAACTGGATGTAAATAATTTATCATTAACAACTATTGCAGAAATGCCAAATAATGGAATTATCTTCCCAGACTATAGAGTTCCCGCTTCAAACCAGACTTATGGCGGGCAGTCGATAATTGGAGATGATTTAATGAAGATTGCGGAAGATTCAAATAATTTTTATTTCTCAGACAGATTTGGCGGGTTTTTGTATTCAATAAGCAAAGCAGATGATTCGGTCTCAACTTTGGAAACTAATGTTGATGACCCTTATTTTTTAAAAATTGATTCTTCTGGAAATTTAGTTTATATGACTGCTTTGCATATACACTCCGGAGATGATTCAGAACCATTACATACAACAGATTCTTTAACAATTGCTCAGGACCCTATAATAAAAGAATATTCTCCCAGCACAGGATTAGAACAAACTATTTTTTCTCTGCCAGATATAGATTTAACTGACTTTCATGATTATCTTTCGACTAATTTTATTCCTACTTTAAATAATGGATTTATCCCAAGTTCTTATATAATCAGCGGAGATTTATATGAAGATTCTACAACATGGAATCTTTTTTTCCTTGACCCGATTAATGGGTTATCTGAAGTCGTAAGTGCAACAAAACAATAATATTAATTTTATAATCTCTATAATTAAATTTATTAAACATTTTTTGATTTCTTCGCTAACGGGTATCTTATGAACATCGCAATATTTATAAAGCAGATGCAATATATTTAAATCATATGATAGAAAATTATAGCAGATATAAAATCCTGCAGGAATTTTTTGATTCCCCAAGAAAAGATTTTCAGATGAGAGAAATTTCCAGAAACACAAAAATCGCCCAGCCATCGGTAATGAACCATTTGAAAGCGCTGGTCAGTGAAAAACTTATTTCAAAAGAGAAAAAAGGAATTTACCCCTCTTATCTTGCAGACAGGGAAAACGAATTTTTTAAGCAGTATAAAATAAATGACTTAATTTTAAAAATGAAAAAAACCGGCTTAATAGAATATATTTACAACTCCTGCCTGCCGAATGTTATAATCTTATTCGGTTCTGCATCAAAAGGGGAAGATATAGAAGAAAGCGACATAGATTTATTTGTCCAGTCTCCTGAAAAAAAATTATCCCTCGAAAAATATGAAAAATTATTAAAGAGGAACATTTCAATATTTTTTAAAGAGGATTTCTCCAAGCTGAATAATGAATTAAAGAATAACATAATAAACGGAATTATAATTAAGGGGTATCTAAAAGTTTTCTGATGGATTTAATAAAAATTAGCCCTGACAGTGAAAGAGCAAGAAGCATATTAAAGATGGTTTCTTTACTCGAAGAAAGGATTAAAATTCAGAGCAGATTAAAAATGACTGCTTTAATTGTTTCCGATTATTACGAAGCAATCAAAGAACTCATCACTGCAGTTTTGCTGACTGACGGATACAAAACTTTGAGCCATAAGGATTTAGTTGATTATATCCATTTAAATTATAAAGAATTTAATTCAAATGAAATATCAATTTTAGATGATTTGAGAATTTTAAGAAATAGGGTAACTTATGAGGGATTCCAGATTGATTTTTCCTATCTAAAAAGAAATGAATCTTTCTTCGGGGAGATTATCAATAAATTAAAAAATATATTAAACAGGAAATTAAAATGAACAAGACAAAAATTTTAGTTTCATCATTTATTTTTCTCCTTGCAATTTTTTATTTTCCTTTGCTGAAAGCAGATGTTGTCTCTGTTAATTCTGGGGGAAGTGATCAAATCTGTGTTAATTCAGGAGGAGGAATTGAAGATTGTTTTTTTTCTGTTCAGCTTGAAACATGTGCTCCAAGGACATGCTCTGTTTTAGGGTATAATTGCGGTAGCTGGAGTGATGGCTGCAGCGGCACAATAGACTGCGGCACATGCTCGTCGGGATATACATGTTCATCAGGAGTCTGCACTTCCATAACACCACCAACACCTTCTCCTGGCGGAGGCGGAGGAGGGGGCGGGGGGGCAGCAGGAGTTGCAGCACCGCCTGCGGAATTAAAAGTCAGCCCGGAACAATTTAATATGAAAGAGGCAGCAGGGACAATAACCACTGCAGAAATTTCCATAACCAATTTGAAAGATTCTGAATTAACCGTGCAGATAAATCCAAGTGAAAGCATGAAAGATATAATAAAATTTGATGACACTTCTTTTGTGCTCGGTCCGGGCGAGACAAAAATAATAAGTTTTCATATAATTTCCCCTGCAGCTGCAGAAATTTATACAGGGCAGATAAACATTTTGGAAAATGGAAATGAAATTGACGTTCCTTTCTCATTAAATGTCTATTCGGGGCTTAATCTTTTTGATATTTCAATTAATGTCCCGTCATACAGCAGGACAATAAATATAGGAGATTCCCTCAGCGCGCAGATAAATCTTATTCAGCAGGGGGTCAAAGGCCCGATGGATGTAACCATGCATTATATCATAAAAGATTACGACAATAATATTTATCTTGATGAATCCGAAACCATTATGGTAAATAATCAAAAAACATATGAACATCAGTTTAATACCCAGGATCTTGTCCCGGGCAAGTATATAATCGGCGCAGAGGTTATTTATCCCGGAGGCGTCGCAACTGCAAGCGAACCATTTGAGATAAGCGAGAAAAAAATCACAAGACTAAGCTGGGTTTACATAATGCTCATAGTTCTCCTTGCATTAATAATGATAACCATCCTATTAATCCTAAAATATTATAAACAGCAAAATCTAAAATATAAAGAGAGGGAAAAGAGATGAAAAAAATAATTTTAATTATTTTTGCTGTTTTAATAATATCGGGAATTGCCGCATTTGCAATAAATTTCAGCCTGAACCAAAATTCCTTTGAGGTAAATCCGACTTTGTTCAAAACTTCCCTTAACAGGGGGGAAACATTAAGCACGACGCTGAATGTAAAAAATTTAGGGGAAAGTGAGAATTTTACTTTCTCAATAAAAGATCTTAACAACACCTTTTCATTAAGCTCAAATAAAATCTCAATAAAAAAAGGGGAAACCGGTTCGGTTAATGTAAATGTTTCTGCTATAAATGCAAAATATGGCATTTATGTCGGGCATATATTAATCTCCAACGGAGTTGATTCCCAGAAAATTCCGGTAATAACCTCTGTGCATACCTCAAATCAGGTTTTTGCAATCAACCTAAATGTTGCTCCCGAGGATAAACAGCTTCAGAAAGGAGGCAGCTTAAGCACAGATATTAATTTCTTCAATATATATGATAATGATCCGCACCCAGTTACATTAAAATACGAAGTTTTCAATCTTGACGGGGAAATAATCCTTTCAGAATCCGAAGATATGACAATAGGTTCTAAACTGTCATTTACAAAAAAACTCCAGCTTCCGCAAGATATCGAAGACGGCAATTATGTTTTTGCAGTTATTCTTAATTATTCAAATACCACCACCAGTTCAAATTATTTATTTTCTGTGGGGGCGCCTGATTATTTTTCATTTTTTAATGTTAATTTTCTTGCAGTGATAGTTGTTATCTTTGTTATCCTTACTTTTGTTTTAATCCTCTATACCCTGCATGAGAGAAAGAAATTATTTTCACAGCTGGATAAACAGCATAAGATGCAGGTTAAAGATTCCTCTGAAAAAATTATTGAAGAAAGAGAAAAATACATAAACAAGGCAAAGACAGAACAGGAAAAAAAGAAAATTCTTGAAGATTTCGATGACGCCAAAGATAAAATTGTAGGGGAATTAAGGAAACAGTATAAGGAACATGTTGAAGAGTTAAGAAAATTAAAAGAAAAAAAGATAGGATATCAGGAAGAAAAACTTAAGCAATGGAGGAAGGAAGGATATCAAAAAGCTCTTGAATCTGCAGACATAAAAAGTGAACTTAAAAACAAGCTTGCGGCTTTGAAAACAGCTTATGACGAGGGGTTTATCAAAAAAGGCTCATACACTAAAGGCATTTCTGAGATAAAATCAGCAAATAAAAAATTGAAAAGAAATCTTTATAAATAATCAGAGGCTTTCTATGAATAGGTGATATGAATGACAATCGATTTATCTTCAGTAGATTCTTCTGATGAATTTGCCCTCGAAAGGGAAGCATATATCAAAAAATTGGAAAAAGAAAGGGCAAAAAAAATGATTGAACAAAAAATAGGGAAGACTAAACTGCCAAAAAAAGAGATTTCTAAAAAATTAGTTTCTAGCAAAAAACCGGAAAAGAAAACTCAGGCAAAAAAAGGAGTTATGCTGAGCGGAGCTATCGGTGATATTAACAAAGAAATTAATGATATAAACATGCAGAAAAAAAGACTCAATCAGCAGATTGAATCCATGGACAGTGATTTAGAATCTTCAAGAAGAGCTGAAAGAAAATTGCAGGAAAAAATTGCGCAGCTCATGGAAAAAGAAGCACTTTTAAAAGAAAAGAAAAAGAGAATTTCAATTGATGAAGAAAATCTTTCTGATAAATTGTCAAAGATGGAGAAGATAAAATCCGAATTAAGTGATATCTGATTTTAACATGAAAAATCGCAGAGGTCTTTCGGACATTGTTGTTACATTAATAATAATTGTTTTATCTCTCGTCGCTATCGGAGTTGTCTGGGTTGTTGTTTCAAATATTCTAAAATCAGGAACACAACAGGCGAGCTTTCAGTTCGGAACTTTATTTCTTGATTTGAAAATTGACAAAGTTTTAACTGATACGAATGGAAATTATTTAGTTACAGTAAGCAGAGGAGCAGGACAGGGAGAACTGACAGGAGTTGATTTTGTTTTTTCCGACGGCAAAAACTCACAGGTTATAAAAAAATCGGCATCTATTCAGGAATTAGGAAGCCAGACTTTTACTTTTTCTCCAAGTGATTTAGGAAGTATTT
>JAKADZ010000009.1:3903-46400 GCA_021818475.1 Nanobdellota archaeon | reverse complement strand
CGATTCAGATTACTATCAACAGCACAAAAATGGATTTGACAGGAATAACTTTAAGCCTGAAAAAATCTGTTGAAAATGCATCAATGAATATCACAAAAGTTGACCAGACTGAATTTTTGTTATTCGGACTCCCAATTGGAAAATTATATCAGTTATTCCAGATTGAACCAACAGGAATTGTATCAAGCGATATTTTGAATGCAACTTTGGATTTCAGAATAAACAAAACTTTTTTAGCAGAAAATAATATTACTTTCCATCACCGAGACAACAGATACTGGCTTGTTCAAAATGATATCGTCGGAAATATTGCTGTTTACAGAATGCCGACAGGAAGCAATGGCTGGATGCAATTAGCAACAAATTATACAGGCGAAGATAATGAGTCATATTTATTCAAGGCGTATACTCCCGGATTTTCCACCTTCGCAATTTTTTTCAACAAATATGACTGCCTTCCAAATTCAGCAAGATGCTCTGAAGATGAAGTTCAGTTATGCCTGGGAAATGCAACGTGGCTTGTAACTGATCATTGTGCAGATACATGCGACAACGGAAAATGCACAGTTTCTTTCTACAAATCAGGACAGTTCAAATTTTTAATAGGAACAATTCTTACAGGAATTTTTGCAATTGTTTTAATCAGAGTTATTCATAATCGAAGAAAGGCTAAGACACCTAATCGGTTTCTTGTGCATCAACTTCCCTTTAAGAGACTGCTCAAGACTGAATCTTTTAAAAAGAAGATTAGAGTTAGAAAGGTTAGGATAAAACGAAGAAAATAGGAAAAAGAAAATAGAACTAACTGATTATCCGATAAGTTTCTTTATAAGTCTTCATTATTCTCGAAGATATATCTAAGATATGAATAATATTTATAAACGACTGAAGTTAAATTTTTTTATGGTTAAAAAAAATGCTGACGAAGAAGAGGTTGAAGAAGTTAAAAAATTAAAAGAAGGTGAGGAACCGCAGATTTCTGATTTGCCAGGAATCGGACCTGCAGCAACTGCTAAACTTGAAGCAGCAGGAATTTATGATTTAATGTCTATTGCAGTAATGAGTCCAAGCGCACTTGCTGATACTGCAGGATTAGGCGAGGCTGTTGCGAGAAAAGCTATTCAGGCTGCAAGAAAAATGCTTGACCTTGGTTTTATCGATGGTATGGAATTTGCAGAAAAGAGAGCAACTATCAATTATATTACTACCGGAAGTAAAGAACTTGATCAACTTCTTGGGGGAAGAGGAATCCAAAGCAGAGCAATTACCGAAGCATTCGGTGCCTTTGGAAGCGGAAAAACGCAGTTGGGTTCCACACTTGCTGTAAGAACTCAATTGCCGATTGAAGCTGGCGGAGCAAACGGAAAAACTGTCTTTATAGATACTGAAGGAACTTTCAGACCTGCAAGAATAAAACAAATTGCAGAAGGGCTTGGAGCAAACCCTGAAAAAGTTTTGAAAAATATCCTTGTTGCAAGGGCATTTAATGCAGACCATCAGATTTTACTTTTGGATAAAATCTCTGAGATGATTAAGAATGGAGAGCCGATAAAGCTTTTGATTATTGATTCTTTAACTGCACATTTCAGAGCAGAATTTTCAGGGAGAGGAGAATTAGCAGACAGACAGCAGAAACTTAACAAGTATCTTCATAACCTGATGAAAATTGCAGAAACTTACAACCTCGCTGTTTATGTTACAAATCAGGTAATGGCAAATCCAGCACAGATGTTCGGAGACCCCACTCAAGCAGTGGGAGGAAATATCGTAGGACATGCATCAACTTACAGATTATATTTAAGAAGAGGAAAACAAGGAAGCAGAGTCGCAAAATTAATTGACAGTCCCGATCTTCCTGACAATGAAGCAGTTTTCTTTGTTGCAGAAAAAGGAGTTACCGACGAGGAATAAATTTATAAATCTTTTTTAAAATTTTGACTATTTTTTTAAAACATAAATATTAACTTTTTTTCTTTTTTGCTAAAACTACAACGTCTCTAGAAAATAAATTAGGAGAAATTGGTGCAAGTAAACTTAATCCTTTATCAACTATCCTAAACAAAGAGTTTCCTTCACTTTTTCTTGATTCCCAATGAAATTTTATTCCTTCTATCTTAAAATTCTCCGACATTAAATTTATGATATCTTTTACTCTTGGTTTTTGAATGTGCATATGTTTCTCAACTACTTTCCATGGCATTTCTGTATCTGTTTTTATTGCAAGCAAATAATAAATTCTGTGAAGAAAATTATACTCATTTGGCAAAGAAAAAACAAATGTTGCATCTGGTTTTGAAACTCTTTTTAATTCGTCAATAACTTTCTGAGGGTACATAGTATGTTCCAAAACATCCAAACAGATTATTATATCAAAAAAATTATTTTTCACAGGAATTTTTTCCTTATCCAAATCCATTATGAAACTATAATCATCCCTCATTGGTTCAGGAAAATGTTCTTCTGACGGAAGGTCTAATGAATAATATTCTATATTTTCAGGAAGAAATTTTTTAAGGACATTATCCGCACTTCCGACATCCAATAATTTCTTTTTTTTACCTTCTGATATTTCATTTTTGATAAAATTAACTGCAAATTTTATCTGATTTCTGGAAATAATCTCTTTCTCTATTTTTTTATTATCCATTTCAGATAAAACAAAATAAGGTTTAAAAATATTTATTCGACTATTTCATCTTTGTCGAACCATAAATCAATCTCTCTTTTTGCATTTTCAGGAGAATCTGATGCATGAATAACTGTTTCATGACAGTTTGTTTTTGTATTTATCTTCCCATATTTTCCCCTTATTGTCCATGGAATACATTCATCAGGATTTGTTTTTCCTATTGCATCACGGACTTTCTGAACTGCGTTTTCCCCTTCATAAACAATTGCGATTACTTTTTCATTATTATGCAGCTCTCCTGTAAGATGTTTTATTAAATCTTCAAAAAAGGGTTTACCTTTGTGTTCAGAGTAATGCATTTCTGCAAGTTCCCTGCTTACTTTTGATAATTTTAGCGCAATCATTTTTAGATTTAATGTATACAAATCTGTAATTATGTTTCCCGCGAGATGCTTAACCATCGCATCAGGTTTTATCAGGACTAAAGTTCTTTCTGCCATATTTTTGGAATGAATTTTTAATTTAAAAAACTTTGTAATTTTTCAAGAAGGTTTATAAATAATATTCCCTTAATTTTTTTATGGGGTGATGAGATGACAAGAGAAAAAAATTACGCATTTAAGGGAACATTTTTTTTAATTTTGTCCACTCTCACAATTATTGTTTTATCTAATTCAGTCAGTGCTTTAATAACTGTGCAGTCTCCTCTTAATTATTCTAATTATACCGGGGCATTCGGGCCTCTTGTGAATTTTAATGTAAGTTATACTAATGGGACAGATTTTACCGACGCTAAAAATGCGACTTTTTATTATAATCTCAGCGGAGTCTGGACAAAAATAGGTTCGTCAACCCTTTGCTCTAATACAGCTTCTCTTAGTTCATGCAATGCAAGTCTGAATTTATCCGGATTGACTGACGGAATATACAATATAAATGCAACTTTGTCAAATTCAACCACGACAATCGGAGCATCGGTTTTAACTTATGGGATAATTTTTGATTCAACTCCTCCTGCGGTTTCATTTTCAGGAATAACTAATGTTGTAAACAATGGTAATTACTCTCAGACTATCATATTAAATGTCAGCGCAATTGATGCATTAATTGGAATGGGCTCTGTTTATTTCAATATTACAAACTCAACAGGGAATCAGGTTAATTTTACAAGCACTTCTGCTTCGGGGGGCTATTTTACCTCAAATGTCAACACTCTTGGCTTTCCCGACGGATTATATAACATAACTGCTTTTGCAAATGACTCATTAAATAATCTAAATAATAGCGTAGAAATTCAAATTACCGTTGATAATACTGCTCCCACAGGAACATTCAGCTGTTCTCCAAGCCAGGTTCAGCAGGGAAGTACGGTAAACTGCAGCTGCACTTCTTCAGATGCACTGTCGGGAATAAATTCAACAGGGAATATTTATACTATCTATCCTGACACTTCTCAGACAGGAACTTTTACAACAACGTGCGTTTTCGGAGATAATGCAGGAAATCAGGGAAGCGCTTCAGCTACTTATTCTGTTATTTATACTGCAATAGTCCCTTCAACAACAAGTACAGGAGGCACAACTACGACGAGCTCGAATGCACCGGTAACCACCACACAATCATTTGCAAATATTCTCCCCTCTGTTCCTGTAACAATGAGCAGCTTTAATACTGATGCAGTTAAGCAAATATCTGTTGCAGTTAATCAGGCAGTTAATAATGTGCAGATTACCGTGGATGCTTATGACTCAAAGCCAGACAACGTTTCTGTGGATAAATCAAACACTTACAAATATCTGCATATTGATGCGCAGAATTTAGACAATTCCAATATCAGTGCTGCAAATATGACTGTTCAGGTTAATAAAACATGGGCTTCAACAAACGGGTTGACCCAGAATGATATCTCTGTTTTCAGATATAATGACAGCACAAGCCAATGGGATGAATTGCCGACGACATTTCTTTCCGAAGACAGCAATTATTACTCTTATAATGTTCAACTAAATCATTTTAGCTATTTTGCCATCTCGTCAAATAAAGAAGCAGTTGTTAATGCAACTTCACAAACTCCTTCAGCAACAACTCCTTCCCAAAAAATTTCCGAAGGATTTTGGGTTTGGATAATTGCAGGGATTATAGTGGTTGTGATAATTTTTGTGGGAATAATTCTCTTTATGAAAGTCAAGAAGAAAAAATTATTTGGTTTTTAATTTCATTTTATTATAATCAAATTTATTAATTCGTTTTATCTTTTATCTTTATGAATAAAATTAATTTTGATAATTTTCTTTTCGGAGATTTCCATATTCATTCAAGATATTCGAGAGCCTGTAGCACGAATATTACAATTGAAAATTTAGTAAAATGGGCGAAGGTGAAAGGATTAAATCTTCTTGGCACAGGAGATTTTACTCACCCTCTCTGGCTTAAAGAAATAAAAGAAAAATTAACTGATAATGGGAAAGGATTTTATTATTATGAAGATTTCCCCTTTATAATTTCAGGGGAAATTTCTTTAATTTATACTCAGGGGCATGGAAGGAGAATCCATCTTGTTATTTTAGTTCCAAATTTGGAAGTTGCTGATAAAATTAATTCTTATCTTGATACCAAAGGAAAACGGGATTATGACGGGAGGCCGATATTCAAAATTCCAGGAGATGAATTTGTAAAAGAAATGATGAATATTTCCAAGGAAATAGAAATAATTCCTGCTCATGCATGGACACCATGGTTTGGAATTTTCGGAAGCATGTCTGGCTTTGATTCTTTGAAAGAATGTTTTAAGGAGCAATTTGAAAATGTGCATGCTATTGAAACAGGAATGTCATCGGATCCTGAGATGAACTGGAGAATTGAAGAATTAAAAGACAAAGCAATAGTTAGTTTTTCTGATGCACATAGCTTCTGGCCGTTTAGACTGGGGAGGGAAGCAACAATTTTTAATAAAACAGATTCATATCTGGGAATAACCGGACAGATAATAAATAAAAGTTTTTTTGGAACAATAGAAACAGATCCTGCTTATGGGAAATATCACTGGAGTGGGCACAGACTCTGTAATTTTTCCTGCTCCCCGGAAGAAGCAAAAAAATTAAATGAAATATGTCCTGTCTGTGGAAAACCTTTAGTAATCGGCGTAGACAGCAGAGTTAATGATCTGGCTTTGCATGAAAAAGGATATATTCCAAAAGATGCGAAACCATTTTTTAGGATTCTCCCTCTTCATGAATTAATTTCCCTTGCAATTGGGAGCACTTTAGAAAGCAAAGCTACCTGGAAAAAATATAACAATCTTATAGAAATTTTTGGAAATGAATTTAATATTTTGCTGAATGTTTCAAAAGAAGAACTTGCCGCGAAAAAGGTTGATGAAAAAATAATTGATTTAATTTTAAAAAACAGAGAAGAAAAAATAAAAGTCAAGCCTGGTTATGACGGGGAATACGGAAAAGCAGTTCTCGGTGAAGTTCAGGGAAAATTATTCTAGAAAATATATTTTGTTCATGACATTTTATTCCCGCCAGCCCCAAGGGAAATTCCTGTTAAATTTGCAAAAAATTCTGAAAGAATTTTTTGAAGTGAATGAAATTTCAGATAAAAATTATTAATGAGGAAAAACTTTTAATGTGAGGTTTAACTTTTATAATCCCACTTAATTGAAAAAGAAGTGATAAGATTTTTAGAAAAATTATTCTGAATCTTTTACCTGTTTAAACCCATTTTTTACCAAAAATTTTTCCAAATCTGTCCAAGAATCTAACTCTTTTTCGTCCCCTGCTTTTTTAATGCATGCTTCTGCTTGATATTCAACATTTTTTTTAGAATCTTTTTTATCTGTGTGTGGTGTTCCGTAAAATTCAAAAGAATATAATATTCTCCCATCAAAACCTTTTCCTTCTTTATGTTCTCCATCGTATTCAAATGCAAAAGTGTCCATAACCCTCTGCCTAAATTCAGTATCTTCTTCAGATACTCCTTGATGATATTTCCATATAGCAGATCCGTGTATAGAAATATCTTCCTGTCTGGTTTCAGAAATAAATGTTTTAGAATATTTTGTATTTTTTATTGCCATGAAAATTATTTAATTTTCATATTTAAAAGATTAATTATAAAAGAAAATATATAATTTATTTAATAGAAAATTCTACTCCTGATTTTTTTGCTTCTTTCTCTGCCACTGCAATCATTTCTGTTATTTTTTTATCTGCAGTTTTCATATCTTCTGATTCAAGACTCAAACTATATTTTCCTGCGGCCAGATATTTTACCTCTATGCCCTTGAAAATTCCGAGAATATTTTTTATCAGAGTTATTCCGTTTGGTTTTGTTGTGGTCATGTGAACTTCTTTTTTTACAACTGCTTTTTTCTTTTTTTGTGTTTTAAGAACATCAAGAATTTTTTTTGCATTCTCTTTGCCAGTAAATTTTTCTAATTTTTCAGGATTTATTTTTGCTTCTTCCAAAAAAGAAGGCAAATCTTCTACTTTCAAAATTTCACTGATTGTTTTTTCTGCTTCTCCTCCAAGGATTCCCTTTAGGATACTTCTATAACTTTTTTCAACTTCATTTTTTTCAACAACTTCTTTTCTTTCTTTTTGAGTTACCCTTCTTAGTGATAAATCAATATTCCCTGATTCAGAAATTCTGAGGATTTTGCAAACTATTTTTTTCTTTGGAACGACGTAGTCTCTTATGTTCCTGATTCTCCCCGGGGCAATTTCACTTAAGACTATACTTCCCTCATTAGAAGTTCCCTCTATTTTTACAAATACTGTTGTCCCCACTATCCTGTCTACAGTGCATAATACTATATCTCCGACTTCCATAAAAATAAGAGAAATGATTATATTTTAAATCTTTACTAATTCAATTTCAAAACTTTTTTTCAAGATTTCTATAAATTCACTTTCTTTTTCCTGTTTAATCATGCATCCTGCAGCAAATTCATGGCCGCCTATTTCCCCCCCAGTTTGGGCAATTACTGAACTTAATAGTTCCCTTAAATTTCTGTCAGTTTTTCCTACTGCTCTTGCAGAGACTTTTATTTTATCGTCGTAATAAGCCATTGTAATTATTACTGTACCTTCTTCGTAAATTGATGAATTTGATAATATGCTTGCGATTGTTCCTATTACTGTATCATTTATTTTGTCTTTTGCATTTATGATAACAAAACCTGCCCCTTCAACTTTTTCAGATTCATTTGCTGATTTTAATCCGGAGATTATAACCTGCTTGTATTTTGTGTGCATAAGTTCCGCTTTCTTTTTTGCTTTCTGAGATTCCATGCAGAACTGAATTGCGGTTTCACTTTCCCCAAGCCGTGAACATGCATTTATCATTGCGCTTAATTCCCTTGCATCTTCTAGTTTGTTGAAAAATTTTATCAAAAAAATATCTCCAATTATTTCCTTGTTTTTTGCCTTAGGATTTTTTAGAAGTATTGCAGTTACAAGCTTTGACATTTCCTCGTCGTCAAGTTCTATCAGGCTTTTGTATTTTCCGTTTGCAGGAGAAAGTCCAACATCTCTTAATAACTGGATTACCCCCTGCGCATTTCCTGTAACTTCCGGAATATACGGATCAGAACAATACTCCAGAGTTCTGTTTAACGGACGCGTTGAGGGGTAAATAAGCAGTCCTCTCCTTTTTTTCACTTCTCCGTCGTTGATTATTAAATTATTCAATTTATCTATACTTTTTTCCATACAATCTCCTATCATCCCCAATATTGCGAGTTTTGCTAACTCTTTATCCTCACTCAAATGCCTGCAGAACAAGTAAGTTAAACTTGATGCGCTTATTTTTTCTTTCCCGTTTAACTGCGGGTTTACAATGTTCATTCCTTCCGGAACTGCCTGGAAAATTTCATGATGATCAAGAATGAAAATATTTTTCAAATCTAATTTTGAGAGATAATCAAGACTGCCGGAAGCCAGATCAAGGAAGATTATAACTTTATCCTGCGGTAAATTCAGGAATGTTTCTTCTTCCACCCTTTTTACTATTTTTACAGAAAATCTTTTGTCAAGTTTTTTCAAAGTTTTTATCATAATTGTTGCAGAAGTTATACCATCTGTATCAAAATGGCTTATCACTAAAATTTCCCTGTCTGTGATTGCATCTAGGAACTTATTTGCCATTAATTCTATAGCTGATTCAAGATAATTAGATTCCAATTTCACCTCCTATTTGATAATATTACTTTGTAAGGTACTTCTTGAGTCTTCTTAATTTAGCGGCAATTCTTTCTTTTTCCCTTTTTGCACGCTTGTCGCCTTTGTTTTTTTCGACATGTTTCTCAACTTTTGTAAGTTTTTCCTGAATATTTTTCAAGTCGGGGTTTGTATATCTTCCGCCAAGTATCTCTGATATCTTTTTGCTGAATTCTTTTGAGTGAATTCCTTCTTTTTTCAACGCTTCTCCGATTTTTTCTGCGGTAAGTCCTTTTTCATGAAGTTCAAGGACTTTCTTTTCGAATTCTTCCTGAGTTTTCTTTTTAGACTTTTTTTCTTTAGTTTCTTTTTCTTCTGAATTTGTGCTCATGACTTCTTCAATTTCTTCTGTCTTTTTTACCATTCTAGTTAATTGAAATTTAATCTTTTAAACCTTTTGGATGAACGACACCTAATCGGTTTCTTTAACTCCCGACTTCACTCGTTGCTATTAAAATTTTACTGCATTCGTGAAATCGCTCGCACTCATTTTCCCTTTGAAAGACTGCTCAAGGCTGATGAACGACACCTAATCGGTTTCTTTAACTCCCGACTTCACTCGTTGCTATTAAAATTTTACTGCATTCGTGAAATCGCTCGCACTCATTTTCCCTTTGAAAGACTGCTCAAGGCTGATGAACTAAATCTCTCTCCAAAATCCTTATAAATCTTAGAGAAGTTTCTTCGTTATTAAAGAGCCCCCTAGTACAGCGGTCAAGTATCTAGCCCTTTGGTCACTAATCCGAATTATCGGGTTACCTTGAAAGAGAGGCTGGGACCCAGGTTCGAATCCTGGGGGGGCTATTGGGAAATAAGGAGTTTTATTTGATGGGGTATTCAACACGCCCAATCGCAGATTTTATAAAAATTCTGAAAGCACATTCAATTAACTTTTTGATTGATATAAGAACAATACCGGGGTCAAAGTATAATCCTGATTTTAATGCAGAAACATTGGGAAAGAAACTCGAAAAAAATAAAATAAAATATTTTCATTTTAAAGAATTGGGCGGCCTAAGAAAACCCTTGAAAAATTCTGTTAATAAAGGATGGATTAACTCAAGCTTTAGGGGGTTTGCAGACTATATGCAAACAAAAGAGTTTAAGAATGCATTGGAAAAATTAATAAAAATGAGTCGAGGAAAGAAAAAAATTGTGCTTATGTGTGCTGAAGGGAACTCATTCAGATGTCATCGTTCATTAATTGCCGATGCACTTTTTGCAAAACGATTTAAATCTTTTGAAATCACCGGAATAAATTCTGTCCGCGAACATAAACTGACAAATTTTGCAAAGATAAAAAGGGGAAATGTGATTTACCCTTAACTATTCATGTTTATCTTGAATTTTTAATCTTATACTAGTATAAGGTCTTCCCGTTTTATCACTCCGTTTATGTTTGATTATTTCAACCTTTTCAAAAAATTCTAATTCTTTGATATGGTTTAAAATTGTTAAATTATTCGTATTTGTTTTTCTTTCTAATTCGCCCAATGACATTTCACCATTTTCCTTTAATATCTGAAGAATTTTCTTTTTTACTTCTAACCCTCTTCTTCTCATTCTATAAATAAATGGTAAGATTTAAAAGATACATTCCATAAATTAGTGGAATGAATAATATGGAAATAGGTATAATTCTTTTCGGAGTAGCGATTTTTAGTTATATTTTTTTTTAATATTATTAAAGATTTAATACAGGAATCCAAAAATGAAAAAAGCACTTAGTTTCGGGTGTGGGGAATACATTGAAAAAGATGATGAAAATTTTAAATGGGATAACTGGGATATTTTAGCAATTAAAGGTGTAAAAAAAGTAGAATTTAATGAACTTCCTTATCCTGCTAAAGAGAATACTTATGATTTTATCAAAGCAAGACAGGTTTTACAACTCTTAGATTATCCTGATAAAGTCTTGCATGAACTTTGGAGAATAACAAAACCCAATGGAGTTATACACGTGACCGTAAGTTATTATAATAATAAAGGAGCTCACAATGACATTAAAACAAAATATTATTTCAATGAGAATTCTTTTAGATTATTTTGTGATTGGAACAAAGAAAAGTTTGAATTAATTTCTTTAGGACTTACAAAAACAAGAGTTGGAAAAATATTATTTTTTGAAAAAATAAGAAAATTCCTAAATTTATTTATAAGTAGTATTTATGAGAATATTGAAGTTAAGATTAAGGTAAAAAAATAAAAATTAGAATTTCCTTAACTATCCATGTTTATATCCCCCTTCCGTTTCTCAACAGTAAGAACCCAAGTTCCTAATACTTCTTATTTATATCTTCCTCTTTTCTCAACTGCTTTTAATCTCTCAAGAACTTTTTCTGAATCTTTACTTTTTGCATATCCTTTTTCTATTTCTTCAAATAAAATTTTCCAGTTTTCAAAATGCTTGGCTTCCAACGCCTGTTTTAGCAAATGCAAATCGACTGCTTTGTCTTCAACTTTATTTGAAATAAATCCGAGTCCAAAATCTATGAAGAAAATTTTTGGTTCACCGACGTTTACTAATTCCCGCCCTCCCGCCCCTGACGGAATTTTTTTATTAGATCCCCCTTCAACGACTTCTTGTCGTTGGGATGCTGGAACTGTGAGCGATTTCGCGAGTGCTGGAAACCACTTAATTCGCAATGAGCGAGGTTGCGAATTAAAGAACCCGCAGGAGGTTCCCAAAATCATATTGCTCGTCGTCAAATCTCCATGAATTATTTCTGCATCATGAAGTTTTGCTATTTCCTGCCCGGCAATTTTGCAAATTTCTTTTTGTTCTTTAACCGATAATGAATTAAGAATTTCAGAAATTTTTTCCCCTTCTATAAAAGGCATTTTTATCTGAAAATTATTTTCAAGGGGAAATGGGTCGGGGGCGTTAATTATTTTAGATGCTTTCTCAAGAAGTTTTTTTTCTGCCTTCGTTCTTTGTTTTCTTATTTTTTCATCAATCTCTTTTATTCTATAAGATTTTGAAACCCTGTCCTTAATAACCAAATTATTTTCTAAAATTATAACTGCTTCTGCTCCGCGACCAATGATTTCTTTACCCATCTAATATTTTTTAAGTTCCTTCCTCATTTCAAAAAGGATTAAATTTCCTCTTCTTGATAATATTGACAGCATTCTTTTTAATTGTTCTGTCAATATCTGCTTTTCTTTCTCGTTTATTTTGTCCAATGATGAAATTCGGTTAAAAATATCTTTTTCAATTTTTACAAAATTTATTATCTTCTTAGAAATTTGCCTTACATCAAAGTAAAGCGGACTAGACATAACGAGGAAATTTTTCCTTTCTTTTTTCATTTCTTCTATTATTTTTTTAACTGTTTTACTGTCTTTTGATGCTTCCAGTTTTCTTATACTTTCCCGATACAATTTCATATTTTTTTCTATTGTGTCCAAAACTTTTTCAAAATAATCAAGCTTTCTTTTGAATATCAAATCCCGTTTGCTGTATCTTGTTGTAAGCTGATGATTGACCAACGGACCGAGAGATGCTCCTATTAAAACCCCAATCATTCCAGAAAGAGCTGTGCCTATTGTTGAGACGGCTGTTGATAATTCTGATGCCATATCTGAAAATGAGAAAGGGGATTTTTAAGGATTGTGAATATTATTTGTAAAGATTTCCTTCCTGGATTTCTCTATGATGAAAAAATAAAGTTCTTTCTATGTCTCTCACGTTAACATTCAACTGAGAAGCATATCTTCTCAAAATAGAAAGATAATTGCCCCAATCTTTTACTGTGAATCCCTGCCCCGATGGTTTTGTTGAGATTTCATTATAGAGATATAATGTCTGCCAGACTCTTATGTCAATTATTCCATATTTTTTTGGGTCAATAATTGTTAAGATTGAAGAAGCTACTGGGATAGAGACTCCTTTCAAGCGGGTTAAACTTTCAATTTTCTCTTCTTCTGATTTTGCAGACAAAGCCATTCTTGATGCTTCTTTTATCTCCCTTTCCAAATTCTTTTGATAATGCTTTTTAGGTCTGGGACTTTTCCACATTGCTATATCGCAGAATTGTTTTTTTGAGATAAAACCCTTTCCCTTTGCATTTTTTAATTTCTTAATCAATTCTACTGCTGTTGGCTCTTCTGAATTTTTTAGATTATCTCTTAACAATTCAGTTAAGTCTGAATATCGTTTTTCCATATTTTAAGATAAAAGAATCGCTATTTAAGGGTTATGGGAAGTTTTATTATCACTTCTTTTTTAGAATTTGAGTTCTTTTTTAAATTTTAAAATTAGTTTAATCATACAAATTGTATTTTGATTTAATAATTATTACAAAAAAGCTAATAAATCCCCCTAAGAAAAAGATTATACTAAAATGTCCAAATGTAAGGTTAAATATTAATGATGCTTGGTAACATAAGTAAATTAATCCAAACAATACACTAAACATCATATATATAGTCGCATCAAATAAATCTCTTTTAAGTTCTTTTGGACCTCGCATTTCTAAAGCAGTAAATCCGAGACCGAAGATGGATATTGCAATAATAGTGATATAATTTTTTATAAAATCTTGAGATACAGAATTTAATATGCTATTTCCAAAGATGATCACGATTATTAGTGGGAGCAACAAATTTAATAAAATTTTTATTCCATAAATTTCTTCTTTTATTTTCTCATTCATTTCCTAGAACCTCATTTTCTTTCCGAACTTTTTTGCAAATTTCATCATTTGCTTTTGGCTCATTCCCTGTGACATATCCATGCCGGCTCCGCCGGATTTCAAAACATCATTAAGGAGTTTATATTGTTTCAAAAGAGAACGAACATCACTTGTATGAACTCCTGCCCCATTTGCAATTCTTGCAATTCTTGAAGTTTGTTTTTCAAGCAGTTCAGGATTTTCTTTTTCCTCTACAGTCATTGATTTTACAATATGCTCCCATTTTGCGACTTTTGCTTCCTGGCTTTCCAAAGCACCTTCGGGAATTTTTGCATTCATATTTGAAAAACCCGGAATCATCGATTTTATTTTTTCAAATCCGCCTAACTGTGACATTGATTTAACCTGCTCGATAACATCATCAAGAGTTAATTTTCCTTCTTCAATATTTTTCTGAATTTTTTTCTGGTTTTTTTCTTCTGTGACTGATTTTATTTTCTCAATCAAAGCTTCCAAATCCCCCATACCCAACAAACGTGATAAAAATCTTTCAGGGCTGAATTCTTCAATATCATTTATCTTTTCCCCTGTCCCTATAAAATAAACCGGCGCTTTTGTTTCTGCACAGGCAGTCAATGCTCCTCCCCCTTTTGCCGTTGAGTCCATTCTTGTGATTATAACCCCGGAAACATTTACTGCATCCTTGAATTGCTGTGCCTGCGTTCTTGCTGCCTGCCCTATATCTGCAGGAATAACTAAAATTGATTCAGTTGGTTTTGTTTCTTTAGTGATATCTTTTATTTCTTTAATTAATTCATTATCCAGAGTATGTCTTCCTGCAGTATCAACAAGAATTAAATTGTAATCCTTAAGCTGTTTCTCATATTTCTTCCAAAGTTTTATAGGATTTTTTTCTGAAGGGTCAACGAAATAATTTAATTTATTTTTTTCAGCCAGTTGCTGCAATTGCTCGCTTGCTGCAGGACGGTGAACATCCAATCCGATCAGAGCAACACGAAATCCTCTTTTTGCATAATAATTTCCCAACTTAGAAATTGTTGTTGTTTTTCCGCTTCCATATAACCCTAAAAGAAGAATTACATTTCTGTCTGATTTTAATTTCAGCGGTTTATATTCTCCAAGAATTTCAAGAAGTTCGTCGTGCAAAAGTTTGATTATATGTTCTTTTTTTTCAATTCCTTTAACTCTTTCATCCATTGCTTCTTTCTTTATTTTATTGGACAATTCTTTCACCAACGCAACATTTACATCTGCTTCGATTAATGCCCTCTGCAAATCACGAACTATTGTATCTACTAAGTCCTTGTCAAGAAAGATAGCATTCGCTATTTTGTCTGTTGCTTTTCTGATTGCTTCTCCTAATTTTTCTAACATGTTGATATTTTGCATTCGCTCGCACCCCTTACCCTCCCGCCCTCAAACGCCTTCACTCCCGACCTTGCTCGTTGCATTTATTCTTTTCCCGCACTTGCAAAATCGCTCGGCGTTTGCAAACATTAGTCTCGCGAATGTCTATTTAATAAAAAAATGAGGAAAGAATGAGTTAATAAATTTGCGGTTTAAGCCCTCCCGCCCGCCCGAAAGGGAAAATTATTGATGAGGAAAAATTCGATGCGTTTTAAGATATTATTTAAAGAGATTTACTCAACCGAAAAAGAGGTGATAAAATCTATCTGTATTTTTCTTCAAAATCTTTCATGAACTTTTCGAAATTCCCTTTTTTGATTGCCCTTTTTGCTCTTTCAATTAATTTTGTAAGGAAGTAAATATTGTGGTAAGTTGCCAGTTTTTTTCCTATTACCTCGTCGTTGATTAGCTGATATCTCACGAATGCTTTTGTATAATTTTTGCAGACAAAACAATCGCAGTTTTTGTCAACAGGAGACTGGTCGAATTTGTATTTTTCATTTAGTATTTTCAGTTTTCCTTCTGAAGTGAAAAGTGTTCCGCGTCTTGCACTTTGCGACGGCATTCTTGAATCAAATACATCAACTCCCAAAGCAATTCCTTTTAGAATTTCAATAGGTGTTCCGATTCCCATAAGATAAACCGGCTTATTTTCAGGAAGCATTTCTTTTACTGCCCGGACTACATTAAATTCTTCTTCAATTGTTTCTCCTAATCCAAAACCTCCGATAGAATATCCCTCAAAATCAAGTTTTATCATTTCTTCTGTTGCTTTTTTCCTCAGGTCTTCGAAAATTCCTCCCTGAATTATTCCGAACAAAATTTGTCTTTTTTCTCTAGGGATATTTTCCTGCATTTTGTCGTGATGTTCTTTGCATCTCTTTGCCCACATTACTGTTTTGTCTGTTGCTTCTTCAATTTCTTTTTTTGAATGTTCATACATCGGCATTGAATCAAGAGACATTGCTACATCGCTGTTAATATCAAGCTGAATTTCCATATCTTTTTCAGGAGTTATGAAAAGTTTTTCTCCGCTGATTGGATTTCTGAAAAGAACTCCTTTATTATCTGATTTTATGTAAATTTGTTTTGAATACATCTGGAAACCTCCGCAGTCTGTAAAATTTATTCCTTTATGGGCCATGAATTTTTTTATTCCGCCTGATTTTTTTATGATTTCAGAGCCGTTTCTTAAATAGAGAATTAATGCGTTTGAGATTACTGCCTGCACTTTCATTTTGTGGAGTTCTTCGGAAGTTAATCCTTTTGTTGCTCCGCGTGTTGCAACCGGCATGAAGAAAGGAGTTTCAGCTATTCCACTTTTAGTTTTCAGTTTTCCAATTCTTGCTTTTGTTTTCTTATCTCTGCGGGTTATTGTAAATGTTTTAGACATAGAAAAATGGCGAGGAAGGAGTATATAAAGATTAGGGAGCGACGTCGCATTCCCGCCCAACTCGAGCCCCCACTCGTTGCATTTAAATTTTTGCTGGCACTCGTGAAAACTCTCGCCCACCCCGAGGGAAAATTAATCACCTCTTTTTTATTGAGATTTTAAAAAATTAATTCCCTGTTCCGTTATTTTAACTTCAAAATAAGGTTTTCCATTCGCAGAATGTTTTGAAATTTTTTTTATTGTTACAAATCCAAATTTTTCTAATTCCTCACAATTTTCTTTAATAGTTATAAATCCAGTATTAACTTTCCTTTCAAGTTCTGCGAAAGTTTTTGGTGATTTTACTAATTCAAGAATTTTCTTTTTAATATCAAAAGAGCTTCTTTTAGACATACTACAATTATGCAGTAAGTTTTAAATACGCTAACTCATAATATTATAGTAAGTAATATGGAAGAGAAGAAAAAGAAAAAACTGAAAACTTGGCAGATTGTTTTAATTGTTTTTGGAGGATTAATCCTTCTTGGAATAATTTTTGGTAATTCTTCTTCAAATAATAACTCCTCAAATTCATTAACTGGAAATAATTCTCCTCAAAATCCTTCAAGCGGAAGTGTTTCTACTAATGAGAAAATAAAAATTTTAAATTATAATTCAGAAATCGACTCTTTTAGTTTTAAAATTATTGGAAGCGCTGAAAATGTTGCAGGAAAAGAATTAAATTATTGTGAAATTGATGCTAAATTTTATGATAAAGATGGGGCAGTTATAGGAAATTCTTTGGATAATATTAATAATCTTGGAAAAGATGAAACTTGGAAATTTAGTATTTATTATCTGGGCACTGCTTCAGATGTAGACCATTACAAAATTGAAGTTGGTTCTTGTTGGTAAAAAATAATTTACAGCCCCAGTTTCTCGATAAACTTTTCCTTGCTGAATGGTTCGATATTGTCATATTCCTGTCCTGTTCCCAAATAGAAGATTGGTTTCTTTGTTATGTATCCTACGCTTAGAGCTGTTCCACCTTTCTCGTCGATATCTGCTTTTGTCAGGACAATTCCATCAATTCCTATTGCTTCATCAAAACTTCTTACCTGCTCTATTGCATCATTTCCAGTTATTGATTCTCCGACAAATATTTTTTTGTCAGGCTTGCATACTCTTACAATTTTTTCCATTTCTTTCAAGAGATTTTTTTGAGTATGCATTCTTCCTGCCGTATCAATTAAAACGCAATTAATGTAATTTTTTTTAGCGTATTGTATTGCATCAAATCCTACTGCTGCTGGGTCTGCTCCGTAATCATGTGCTATAACTTTTACTCCTATTCTTTCCCCGTGTTTTTTCAGCTGTTCAATTGACGCTGCCCTGAACGTGTCTCCTGCTGCAAGAACGCACGAAATTTTTTTAGACTTTAAATGCTCTGCAATTTTTGCAATTGTGGTTGTCTTCCCGCTCCCGTTTATCCCACAGAATAAAATTACATAAGGCTCTTTTTTTTCAGGGATAATATTTTTCTCTTTTATTTCCTCAATTAAATCAGGAGGAGAAATTAAAATTTCCCTTATTATATCACTGAATGCATCTTTTATCGCAGATTCAACTTCCTTTTTCAGAAATTCCTGCCCGACAACTTTTTGTTTTAATTCCCTGACTATTTTTTCAGCAACTTCAAGTGCCACATTATTCTCAAGCAAAAGCATTTCCAGCTCTTCACTGTAAACTTCAAATTCTTTTTCAGAAATTTTTACCTTGTTTATTTTTTCCCCTAATTTTTTGAATATTCCCTTAATTTCTTCTTCAGGCTCTTTTTCTTCAACAAGTTTTAATTTCTTCCCTTCCTTTCCTTTTTTCTTCTCTTCTTTCTCTTTCCTTTTTTCTTCTCTTCTGGTTTCTTTTTCCTCTTTCTTCTGAACTTTTTTTTCTTCCTTGCTCTCTTTCAGCTCTTTTTTTACTTCTTCTACAATTTCTTTTTCCTCTTCCTCTGATTTCTTTGCGAGGTTCTTTGTCCAATTTTCGAGCTTTTCTTTTAGGAATTTAAACATAATCTTTTTAGGCAAAGATTGGTTAATAAAGTTGCGGTACATAATTTTTATAAAGAATTAGCTTTTCTATAAACTATGAAAGGAGTGTTGATAATCGTTGATGGCATGGGAGATTTGCTTAATTCGCAGTTGGGCGACAAGACGCCGTTAGAAGCTGCGCATATGCCTAATGCTTCTTTTTTGGCTGCAAGAGGACATTTAGGCTATATGTACCCTGTAAAACCTGGTTTTGTTCCTGAATCTGACGAGGCAACTATTTCTATTTTTGGAAATGATTTAATTTCAAGTTCAAGAGGACAATTGGAAGCGAGAGGAACTGACATCAAATTAGTCCGTGGTGATTTAGCTCTCCGAGCTAATTTCGCGACTATTGATTCGCTGAAAGATGGGCATATAATTGACAGGAGAGCAGGAAGAACTTTGACAACTGCTGAAGCAGAAATTTTGGCTAAAGCGATAAACAAAAATATCAAACTTTCTGTTCCATTTGTTTTTAAAGCCACAATCGGGCACAGGGGTGCTTTAGTTTTCAAGGGAGGATTTTCTGACAACATTTCAGGAAATGATAATGTTTACAATTCAGGCAAGACATTAGTTTCTGATAAAGTAGGACAATGCAAACCTCTTGATGACGAGGACAATTCGCAGTATACTGCAAATATTGTAAATGAGTTTTTGGAAAAAACATTCGAGGTTTTGAATAATCATCCTGTAAATGAAGAAAGAAGAAAAAGGGGGCTGCTTCCGGCAAATTATCTTTTGGTAAGAGGGGCAGGTATTGAAGTTCCAAAAATTAAGCAATATAAGAAGTGGGTTTCTGCAGCTTATATGCCTCTGGAAATTGGTTTTTCAAGAGCATCAGGAATGAAAACATTTTCTTTTAATTATCCTCCTCTTAAAAAAATGGACGTTTACGCGAATCTTTATGAAGGTCTTGCAAAAGCATGCAAATTTTCAATCTGGGTTCTGAGAAAAAACAGGAAAAAAGCAGATTATGCTTATATTCACCTTAAAGAAACAGATATTCCCGGACATGACAATAAACCTTCTGATAAGAAAGAAATGCTTGAATATATTGACAAAACTCTTTTTGATTTTCTAAGAAAATTTGCTCCCCCGAATAAAATCAAAGTAGTCATAACTGCAGACCATTCAACCCCCTGCAAAAACAAGGCACATTCTGCAGACCCTGTTCCTGTCTTATTTTATGACGGTTCAATCCCTAAGGAAAGAAAATTCACTGAATCTGAATGCAGAAAAGGAACTCTTGGAAGGATTAACGGGAAAGAACTTTTGACTAAGGTTGGATTTTTGAAATAAATTGCAAAAATTTCTTTGAAATTTTTGAATTGATTACTCCACGTCAGACATTCGTCGATACTCGCGACCTCGCTCATTGCCAGAAATATTTTTTGCATTCGCGAAATCGCTCGGCTTCGTTCGGAAATTTGTTAGAGAGAAAAATTTACGCTGTTAAAACCTACCTTGAAAAATAAGTAATATTCAATTCCCAAAAGATATTGCATTATAGAATGATGTTTTCCCATACGGAAATCGTTAAAAATCATCTGTTCATATTTTTTGTATGATAACTTATACCTTTGGTTCACGATTTCGCTCATTTATTCCCGCCCAACTCGAGCTTTCACTCGTTATTCCCTCCCTCCCGCCCCCAGGGGAAATTTTTTCTACTCGTGAAAACTCTCGCCTACCCAGGAGGGAAAAAATTTCTATTCGCGAAATCTTACAAAAGAATATTTCAATAATTAATTTAAATCATTTTTCTTTGCAATCAAAATGATTACTTACAATGATATCTATGAAGCGTCGCGAAAGGAGAGATATTCTGAACAGCTTCAGCAATTGCCTAAGAATTTTGTCAGTGAAGTTGCCTCTTACCTGAAAGAAAAAAGAGAAATTGCTTCAAAAGATGACGATGTTTTTTCAGACGTGATTGTCAAGACAAAAAAACAACTTGAGAATGCAATTACCCTTTTCAAGGAGCTTATGCTTAGGAGAAAAAAGAAAATTCTAAATCTGGTTTTGGTCGCTTCTGAAACAGGAATTTCCAAGCAAGATTTTGAGAACATGCTTCAGTTTGAAAAAATTTTATTTGAAGATATGATGAAATCGATTGATGTTTCTGAAAAAATGCTTAATGAAATGCTTAACGGAACTCCCGATGAACAAAAAAATGAATTGATTGTTTTTAAGGAATCTACTGATGAATTTATCGGACTTGACGGAGAAAAAATGGGGCCTTATGAAAAAGGGCAGATTGCAAATCTCCCCCGAGAAATTGTAAAAATACTTGTTGATTCTGGGAAATGCGAGTTGGCGGAAGGGGAATAATTTTATTAACTTATTTTTCTTTTTTTTATTATGTCCGAAATGATTGTTACGACTGGAAATGACATTCCCGGAAAGAAACTGAAAGTTCTTGGAATTGTTAGGGGAAATACTGTAAGAAGCAGACATATCGGAAGAGATATTATGGCAAGTTTTAAAATGATTGTCGGAGGCGAGATAAAAACTTTTACTGATTTAATTTCTCACTCACGCGATGAAGCTTATAACCGAATGATTGAAGAAGCTAAAAAATTAAATGCTGACGGAATCATTGCAATGAGATTTGGGACTTCATCTATCATGGCAGGTTCATCAGAATTATTGGCTTACGGAACTGCTGTAAAATTTTTGTGAAAAAATCCCTTACTAACCAGATTTTTTATATTTGTAAGATTGTATAAGCAAAATTGCCCAGAGAATTCCCCCAATTAACCCCGTTATCACCGTGAAATATAACCCGAGAGTAAAATAAATGAAGCAGTTAATGAAAATTCCGATTACTGTTACGACTGCAGTTGAATGAGCTATATTTTTCCTTTTTGTTTTGAATCCATGAATTATCTGAGGAATCAGAGCTATATTAAAAAGGATTGAAATTGTTGCTATTGCAATATCCTGCCACATCTTTAAAAAAAGTATTCTTAGTTTAAATTTTTTTTGAAATTGGTTATAAGAAATCTTTTAAACCCATTTTTTCTCTAATTAATTATATCATTTGCCTGCGTAGCTCAGTTAGCAGAGCACCAGTCTTGTAAACTGGGGGTCGGGGGTGCAAATCCCTCTGCAGGCTTTTTTGCTTCGCAAAAAAGACGGCAAGGAAAATTTTATAGAAATTTTCCGTCAGGCTTATTTTATTATCTCTTTTTCAATAAACTTCCAAAGTTGCTCTTCTCTAGGAAAAAATTCTCCTTTGTCAGAATACCAACGTCTTATTTTTTGATTCATCTTTATTCCATCATATTTCTTCTTTCCCGCAATCAATTCCCTTGCAGTATAAATCTGGTATTTTCTTATCAAAGCACCAATTGCAGTTTCTTTAACACAAAAAGTTGCATTTACTCCCATTAATATGAGATGATGAGAATGATTTCTTTTCAATATCGAATGTAATTTTGTCCCTCTGAATCCGTCATTGTCTCCCTTTATCAATGAAATTCCGTTTGATGCAAAGTCTATCTCCTGAATTAATTCTTCAATTGTTCCTCCATATCCCCGATATTCTAAAATTATAATTGGTGCATTTTTTTCAGATAATCTTGTGATAATCTTTTTTTGAGCATCAATCATATTCCATTTTCCAGTTTCATCAATCTCGCTAAGAAATTTTTCCTGCATGTCAATTATTAATCCTGCAAGTCCGGTTTCATTTTTTAACCGGCAATTAACATTTTTTTCATACCTTTCAAGAAATTCTTTCTGATCTAATTGCACAATATTTTCCATTATTCTTCAGAATTATTTTTCTTTTGCTTCGAGAATTCTTATTTCACACAAAGCCAAGGGATAAATCTTTTTCAGTTTTGAACTTACAATTTTCTGAACCTGGTTTTTAAGAACATCGTCGAATAAATTTTCTGAATTCTTTTCCTTGACATAATTTATCAATTCTTCTCTTGCCTTGTTTCTTAATTGTTTCCTTATTGCTCTTGAAACTTTTCTTCTTGTTACAAGGAAAGGTTTTATTTTAAGATTAGCATCCTTGCATTCTGCAGCGAAAGAATCTTCAACATAATTTGTTCCTTTTCTCACCATTCTTCTTATGAAATAAGGAAGAACTTCAATTTTTTTTGGAGAAGTTGTTGCTTTGTCTCCCTCGACTTTTACTTTTAATGTAAGCATAACGCTTTTTCCTCTGAGAATTCTTGTCAAGTCAAATTTCAAAAATCTTCCATCTAACTCCGGCATTTCATAAGCCTGCATCTGTGTTTCTTTTCCTATCAAAGGAATTTCAACGTCAAAAAATTTCTTTTTTCTTTTTTCGATTGCCATTTTATTCTTGAATTACCTTTCCAGTTCTATGTCCTTTTTTCTGGTATTTAGATTTTCCGCAAACTGTGCAAGTATACATAAAATTTGTTTTTTTGTTAGTTTTAGTTTTTCTTTTGAACTTTGAAACTGCTGGTTTTGAACCCCATTTTCCTTTGTTTCCTATTCCTCTTCCAAGCCCTCTTAATTTTGCACGATTAATACTTCCTCTAGTTAAAGTTCCTCTCTTTGCCCCTGTTCCTACTATCTTTATTTTTTGATCTGTTTTTTGCTTACAATAAGGGCAATACCTTTTTGTTGTTTTAGGAATTTTCATAAATATCAGGGGAAAAATGGGTTTATAAAATTTAGCAATTGGGCTTTTTCACCGGTTTGCTAATTCATTCCTGCCCATCCGCCATTAATTGGAAAAATTTGTATTCTCAAACTCCCGGAATCGAATTCTCTCCATCAACTAAATTATTCTTTGTTAAGATTTCTTAGAAATTTAATTGAACCTTCAGTTCAATAAATGGCCCTGCGAAGAATCGAACTCCGGTCTCATCCACGTCAAAGATGCGTCTTAGCCATTGGACTACAGGGCCTTGAATATTTTTTTGTCAAAATTTCGCTAATTCATTCGCCTTCCTGCATGAGAGGAAAAATTAGTATTTGCGAAATTTATCCTTTACTATAAATTATCAAATTTATTATCATAAGAATGTTTAAAAAGTTTATTTCCTAATTTTTATCATGGTGAAATTTAATGGTATTCTTTTTTTTGTAGATATAATTATCGGAATATATTTCCTGAATGAAGGATTTACTCCAAATTTTGTCAATCTTCAATTTTTGGATCCGATTAAAGGATGGATTTTCATCGGCGGTGCAGTATTATTATTTATTCAGGGCCTGATGATTTCTATGAGAAGAACACCACAGAGATAATAAATTCCAATAAAGTTTATATATATAATTTTCATTCTTTCTGAATGTATAATAAAGAGGGTGAATTATGTTTTTTTTAAAAAAAGATAACAGAGGGGAAAGCAAGAAATTTTCTTCCGGTATTCCTTCAAGCCGCAAGGGGCAGGTAACTATTTTTATAATAATCGGAATAATTATCGTTGCTGCTGTTGTGGTTTATCTTGTAATCCGACAAAATCTCGTCGGAGTAAGCATACCTGCGAATATTCAGCCCGTATATAATAATTTTTTGTCCTGTCTGGAAGATAGGGCAAAGACAGGAATAAGCTTATTGGAAAGCCAGGCGGGATATATTCAGCTCCCTCAATTTAAACCCGGTAATTCTTACAGCCCGTTTTCATCTCAATTAATGTTTTTAGGAAATCCTATTCCCTACTGGTATTATGTTTCAGGAAATAATATTCCTACTGAACAAATTCCTTCCCAGGGAGATATGGAGACGAGTCTGGCAGGTTTTATCGATGATGGAATAAGAAACTGCAATTTTGACAGTTATTACCAGAGTGGTTTTGACATAAATCAGGGAACTCCGAGTGCGACAGTCAGCATCAAAAATAATGAGGTTGATGTTTCGCTGAATATGAATCTGAAAATAAGTTACGGCAATGATACCTCTGTAATACAAAATCATCAGGTTGCTGTTAAATCTAATCTTGGAGAACTTTACAATTCTGCCCTGAAAGTTTATGATAAGGAAAAAAGTGAATCTTTTCTGGAAAATTACGGAATTGACGTGATGAGGCTTTATGCTCCTGTTGACGGAGTTGATCTGACATGCAGTCCAAAAATATGGAATGCCGACGATATTTTTGAAAACTTAAAAGAGGCAATTGAGACAAATACTCTTGCATTAAGTTCGCAAAATCCTTCGACCACCAAGGGAAAATATTTCTTTGTTGATGCAGGAATTTCTGACGGAGTAAGATTCATAAATTCACAGAACTGGTCAAACAGTTACGAAGTCCTGCCTGCAGACAGTCCGATAATGATTGCAGACCCGGTAGGGAATCAGCAGGGATTAGGAATTCTTGGATTTTGTTATGTTCCTTATCATTTTGTTTATAATATCAAATACCCTGTTTTGGTTCAGGTTTATAATGGCGATGAGACTTTCCAATTCCCTGTCGCAGTAGTTATAGAAGGTAATGAACCGCGAGTTCCTTTAAATTCAACTGCAAACACAGTAACCTTTGATTTATGCCCTTACAGAAATACTCAGACAACTGTCAGCACATATGACTCAAATCTGAATCCTGTTGATTCACAAATCTCTTATGAATGTTTTGGGGAATCGTGTGATATGGGCAATACTTCTTCAGGGGTATTGACAACTCAATTTCCCCAGTGCGTGAATGGTTTTGTCATAGCAAAAGCACAGGGATATGAAGATTCAAGAATGCAATATTCGACAACTCAGGAAGGAAATGTGAATTTGATTTTAAATAAACTTTATAATCTGGGAATTAATCTCAAGGTAAACGGGGCGGATTACAACGGTGACGCTATAATTTATTTTACTTCCCCTGAAAATTCTCAAACAATTTCCTATCCTGAACAAACTCAGGTTCAGCTTGGCGAGGGAGAATATACTGTTTCAGTTTATATTTACAAAAATTCAACAATACAGCTTAGTCAGACAACAACTCAGCAATGCACCCAGGTTCCTGCCTCCGGAATTGGCGGAATATTTGGACTAACTGAAAGTAAATGCTTTACTGTAAACATTCCTCCTCAAATAATTTCTAATGTTCTTGCAGGAGGCGGAAAAGAGAATTACTCTGTTTCCGACGCTGATTTGAAAAACGCGCATAATCTTGAAATAAATGCTGATGGGTTTGCAACTCCAACCACAATGGAACAGCTTCAGGATAATTATGCAATATTTGATTCTAAATCTTTGGAGATTAACCTGCAATGATTAAAAAACTTTTAAATTTTACAATTTTATTTTCGACAATTTTGTTATTGTCAAATTTTTCTTTTGCTTACTTAAGTTCAACTCCTCAGACAAATTTGTTCAGCACTTTTGTTACTCAGCCATTCAGCAGCTCTTCATGCCAGCAGGGTCAGGATTTTTTAATTCAGATTGCTCCATTTGGATGCACTCCTGCCGTCGTGAGAAGCGACTTGCTTGAACAAAATGACGTCCCTGTGTATTGTCAACTGGGAGCAACTCAGATAAATCCTCTTATCGATGTTCAGTCAATTGATTCGCTTTCTTTTTCAGGAAAATATTCCCCCGAAGTATCAGGTGTTGGATTTTATCCCGCACAAGCTGCCCTTGGAGTTCAGGGAAATCTTAACAGCCCTGTTTTGAATAACATTGGATATGCAGTCATTAATCTGAAAAAACAGCCAAATGAATCTGCAATGCCCGATTATGTCTATGGAAATTTAACTGCAAGAATAAAGTATAATGTAAAAAATGCATATGGAATAGGAAATGCTTTATTTTATCTTCCTGAACTTTCTTCATCCGACTGGAATGATAAAAAATCCCAGTATAGTTTTTGGAGCGGCAAGGGTTACCTTAAAGCAGATTCAATTTCAAGCACAAGTGCGGATATTTCTGTTTATACTGATTCAGGATTAGACACTACTGTAACATTAAAAGCAGGGCAAACTTCCAATAACATTTATATTCCCGGATTTGAATGCCAAGCAGGATTTAAACTTCAGTTACAAAGCATGGAAAATCCTGATACTGCAGCTCAACTTAGGGTAAATGCAGACAATGTTGAAGCTTCACAGGGAGAGACATTTTTAGATAACAAATGTTCAGTTCAAAGTCTGAATAGCAACGGGCTTGTTCAGCAGGCTACAGTAAGATGTCAGGAAGACTCAGGAATTAATGCATACAGTTTGTCGGTTAGTCCAAAAATAATTTTAAATATTGACGGAGAAAATCGTGAAGTTGGTGCAGGGGATAAATTATTTGATTACACGGATCCTATAACTTCTGTCAGCCGTTCCGTTTATTTGGGATATCTTGGAACAAACGGGAATCTGCAAAATAAAAATAATCTTGTAGTTTACTTTGTTTCTTTCCCTTCTCCTCATGCAGATAAATTAACCAATGACGAACTTGCTTCAACCGCTTCTTTATTTTTAGATTTTAAAAATGCAGGAATAAAACCGGCAGGAGTTATTGACCAGGTTTCTGATTCATTAAAAGGATTTTTTGGATTAACAAATTCTCTTTCACGGGCGATTATAAGCGGTGAAGTTATTTACCCTCTTAACTATGGTGAAAATCCCTCTGACGTTTTTGGCAAATCAGTTTCTATAATTGATTTTGCAGGAGCACAGGATCAGGAATTGACAGGAGCGGTCAAAGAAGATTATGACAATGCAGTGAGTGATTATGAATCTGTAATAAAAAGTTTTTCTTCTGAACCATACCCTACCGGAACAACTTATGGTGAGGAAGCATTATACAGTGAAATACAATTAGCAAGCGATGCAAATCAGAAAAAAACTGCTGCAGGTTTATGCGACGAATTTACAAAAGATTATCCTTCTTCTACAAAGAACCTGGATGATTATTGCAGCGGATACAAACTTTCAAATTCAGACACAAACAGCGTTTCTGTTACAATAAACAAGCAAGTCTATAAAATTTCTCTTGATGGAATTTCAGAACCTAGCTTTGCCGATTATGGAGCGACAGTTATAGTATCAATTCCAGGTGTTGGATCAGTCCCTTATGATCTGACTAAAGATGAAACAGTTTATTTAACCGACGGGACACAGCCTTCTTCTGCAAAAGATTACATCAAATTAATCTCTCTTGATAATAATTCTGCGCAGGTGATGGTAAGCACTTCTTCAAAAACTTCGACTATAAAACTGGCGAAAGATGTTGCAGTTAGTTTTGACAGTACTCATTCAATCACTCTTCAGAAAATAAATCTGAAAAAATCTGCGAAGGTTTCACTTATTTCGAATATAAATAATGCAGGAACTTCAGCAAATTTCAGCTTTAAAATAGGAATTGAAAAAAGAGCAGTTGATCTCGCTCCCGATCAGATTAAAAGTTTGATAAATACTTTAAACGGCAGCATTGACCAATGGAGCAAGATTTCAGGAACATTGGGGAATGTTACTCAGGGACTGAAAACTGCATGTTTAGCCACAGGGACTGGATTGATTATAAAAAATTTCTTGTTAAATACAGGGGGAGCAGGAATTGCCAGACAATCTGTTATGGGGGGAATTAATGGCTGGACAGAAAAATGCACAAGCATGGTTTCCGAAGGAAAATATTCTTCATTGGATAATTGCTTCCTTCAAAATGCTAATCAGATAGATTCAGATACCCAAAAACTTACTGATATAATCAGCCAGCAAAATTCAGAAATTCAGAGTTTGCAATCGGGAGCAATTACAAAACAATTTATGGGGGAAAGCGTAGTAGATACAAATGCTTTCATGCAGCAATATGCTCCGCAGGTCAGCAGTTATCTGCAAACCAGCGATGGATTTGCAAGCGCATTGACCGATCCGAGCGGGAAAGGACAGGCGATAAATAAGAATGAAATTCTTACTGATATTTCCGGAGGATATGCAGACAAAATTTATTCAACTGACCAATTAAAAGAAATAGAACTTTATTCAAAAGTCTTGGATGATCCTTCCTCAAGTGATGAATTAAAAAATATTGCCAAGTCAACAATTTATTCTGATCTGACTGCGATTAAAAATAACGCAGGGAATTTTGCAGCAGCTTCCACTCTTGCAAGTTCTGTTGGTGTGAGTGCAAGCCAGATTGGATTTCTTGAAGTAGGAAAAAATGTTAAATCTGTTCCCTATGAGGGGCTTACCTTAGCACAAACCGGAAAGAGCATAACCGGCATCGACCCAAATACTCCGGTCTATCTTGCACAAACTTCCGACGGAAATACTTACCTTTACATCCTGGATAATTCCGCAGGAACTTCAAAATTGCCTATAAAAAGAATTGATAATCTTTTACAGATTTATGATTTTAATTCTATGAATCTTGTTACAAACCCTTCTCCTGACCTGACTAATCTTTATTTCCAAACATATAATTCTGCGACTTATAAAAATCAGTATAAAAATCCAACCTTGAGTTATTTTGAAACTGCACCTTACCAGGGTTTGCCTGCAATTGTTCCTTTTGATTTGACGAATGGGTGGTATGCTGCAATAAAACAAACTCTCCCAGTCGGAGCGAATATCCAGTCTTATGATGCTTCTTCAAGAGTGAGCAGTTTCTATCTATGCAACGTTGGTCCTAACGGAATTGAAGAATTCAACACTGTCGGAGATGATACTTGCGAAATGATTAATACAGGAACAGGACAGCCTTATAATCAATTTCCTGGATTGAGTGAATCTGATGCTACTTCATTAGTTAATAAGGCAGTTCAGGCGATTGAACAGGCTTCTAAATTATACAAGTCGGGTTTATCAGGAAAAGTTACTATCCTTGGACAAACTGTTGATGTCGGAAGTCCCGCACTTAATCTTCCTCAGCTTCAATGCCAGGATTTTATGTCTCCGAAAGATTGTTTGGTATTATTCAATGTTTGTGACCCTGTAATCTGCCCTTCGAGCAGATGTGATTTAGGCGGCGCTTATCCGGTGAAAGATGTTATCCAGTCTGGAGTTATAGGGAGTATTGCATTATGTCTGCCTAATGCAAGAGAAGGAATTGTAATGCCTGTTTGTCTTACAGGAGTAAAAGCAGGAATTGACGGATTTTTGTCTGTCCAAAAATCTTTCAGAGATTGTCTGCAGGAAAGCTTGGATACCGGAAAAACCGTCGGAGTTTGTGATGAAATTTACAGTGTTTATCTCTGCGACTTTTTCTATCAGCAGGCTCTTCCTTTAACCAGCATCGCTATTCCTAAAATTGTTGAAACTTTATTTGGGCAAAATGTAAGAGGGGGAGGGGAATATCTTGGAATTGCAAATGCATTAAGTGTTGCACAAAATTCAGTAAGTTATTTTACAAATTACTACGGAACAAGCGCAGTTGATTCCTTTAAAGCAAGAGTAAGTGAAATTGGTACTGATATATGCAAGAGTTCAATTTCTGCAGTCTTGCCAACCGGTGCTGATTTGGTTAACACTTTGACTAAACCTGATTCCCCTGTCCAATTTACCGGAAGATTTGATGAGACTCAGCTTACAACAGTAACAGTTCCTCCAACTTCAGACTACAAAGTCTTTTATCATATTTATGCAGGTGAAGATTCCGGCGCTTATTACCAGGTTTATCTTAAAGGAAGTTCCGGAAGTTCTTATTATCAGGATACTTCGCAAAATTTAGTAATTGCTTCTGGTTATGTTGCAGTAAGCGATTATGCAAGCGATACTGTTGATAAAATTGCTCCTTCGGGCTATAAACAATTATGTATTAATGTAAACGGGCAGGAAGAATGTGGATTCCAGGAAGTTTCAACTTCATTTGCCCTTAATTATATTAAAGATAATTATCTAAGCAGTCAGGCAAATCAGACACAGATTACCACTGAATCAGAATGTGTTTCCGGGACGCCAAGTATTTACAGTGCTACAAGTCTGAATGCTCAGTCTGCTGCAAGTTCTTTAATCAATCCTGCAATTTACAATCAGGGAATTGTCAGAATCTGCGCTACCGCAAATCCTGGCCAGGGAACAGATCCTTATGCAGGAACACAAAATTCACGATGGGTTGAAGTTGGTTATTGCGATAATCCTCAAATAAAATGCTGGATAGATACGCAAAGTGTTGAAAATGTTATAAAAACTACGACGATACAAAATGCCACTCTGGATTCATTATCTCAAAATTACGGAGAAATACTTGCAAATCAAAATGGTTACATGACTGACGATCAATTTTCTTCAGCATTGCAGCAAATTAATGATGAACAGAACGCTTCTGATAAGATTACTCTTGTTAATCAGATTATCGGAAAAGTATTCCTTGATACTCAGAAAGTACAGCTGTATTACATCAGAGGAAATGCTTATGCAGACATAGCAAGAATTATTTTCCCTCAACAGCCAATTTCAGTTTCTGCAACCACTCCTGCAAGTTCTCCGCAGGAAATTCCAACTATGACAGAACTTCAGCAGAATGTTTTGACTTCTGCAAAAGATATGGTTGGAACAAGTGCATCCAGAACAGTTTATTCCAACTGCTGGGAAGCTGCATATCAGGTATATAAAAATGCAGGAGTAGGAGCTGCAATGGTTTATTCTGATTTAGCAGGAAAGAGGTACACAATTACAAACCAGAGAACAAGTAATCAGGCTCAGACTATCACTGTCGGAGTCCCTGTAGATAAAAATGGTTATTTTTCTTCTGACGGCCAGATTAACTTTATTGTTTATAGCAGCAAATTAAACTCATTTAATACAAATTCAGACCAAAAATTATCGATGATACTTCCCGGTTATATTATTTCTTATGCATGGAATGGGCAGGAAGGGCACAATGCAGTTTTTATAAGCTGGAAAGATCAAGCAAATCATATTGCTAATTTATTTGACTGGAATGGCGGAAATGCCGCAAATCCTTTATTTGAATATTATACTGAAGATTTAAGTGATGATGTTCATCCGGTTTATGTAATTTGGAAGCCTTATGTTCAATCGCAGGTTGATGTTTCAAATACCGGAGTAAGTTCAGGAGATTTAAATCAGACTCCTCCTATTCAGTCAACGACGACAACATCTTCTGTCGCAACTGCCAATACCGCAAGTGTAGGTGATAGAATATTTCAGAATGCAATGGATATTGCTAATAGTCCTGATTCTAAAAATTACAGCACACTTGCTTTTGTAGGAAAAGTTTTGACTGGCGCAGGAATCAGCGGAATAAGTTCAGGGGTTGCAGGATCTAATATGCCCTCTTCATTAACTGATTTAATTTCAGGAATAAACAGCAGTTCAAGTTTCTCTGAAATTGTGGATACTACTAATGTTAAACCCGGAGATGTTGTAATAATCGGACATGGCTGCACTCTTACAAATTCAATAGGAATCGTCGGAAGTGTTGATAATTTAAACATGTTTGTTTATACTAATACCGGAAATGGAATTGCGTTAGAAACCCTTCCTGATTCTTTGGCGATAAGCGCTGATGATTATCCTTCAAAGATTTACCGTTATACTGCTGATTTAAGTGCAGGGGATATAAGTGCAATAAAAACCAGGACTAAATGGACTTTATTTAATGCTATTAATTACATTACAAATAACAATCTTACCGGAATTTATGAAGCTAATCAACAATTTGTCGACCAACTTATCTTCGACGGGCTTTTGACTGAATCAGAATGCAACACTGTCAGAAGGACTCCTTCCGGGGTTCAGGGAGTTTATACTGCTATTGATATGACCTGGCTTAAGAATCTTTTACTTTCAAAATGTGTTTCTGATTCTGCATGTAAACAGCAAATGATAAGCAGTGCTTAATTCTAAAATTTTTTATAAATTAATTCTCGGGTCAAACATTCGTCTAGGCAGTTTAGGAAAATCTGTTAAGGGGTAAATTCTAATGCAAGATTCAACTATCTACAAATGCATTTAAAAAAGAAGTGTAAAATTTGGATTATTCCTTTTTGATGCGGGATAAAGGATTCGAACCTTTGTAGGCACTAAGCCAACAGCTTTCTCCGAGCCCGCTCGCATTTTTTGAAGTTGGTAAACCCATATCTTCTCGCGAACATCGTCGCCTAAGGCTGCCCCATTTGACCGCTCTGGCAATCCCGCATAATTAAACGACAAATTTTCAATATAAAAATATTTGGGAGCGGGCAAATTTTTGACCCAGGAGTGCCAGAAAAGATTAATTGCAACGAGTGGGGGCCCGAGTTACTCTTGCAATCTCGCGCGACGACACCTTATTTGTTTCTTAACTCCCGACTTCGCTCATTGCTGGGTTTTTCTTTTAGAAAAAGTGCAAGTGGAATCCCGCCCATTCTGCACTGAAATGCAGAAAGAAAAGCTACACTGTAAAAGAAAACTAAATTTCCGGCATTCGCGAAATCGCTCGCGCTCGAATTTTCCCTTGAGATACTTGCTCATGGCTGATATTATTATCAGAAATTGATAATATGAAAAACTTTAGAATTATTTGAAACTAGGATAACCCTCTGTAAATAACACAAAATCACTTGTTGTTTTCTGAACTGTTGTTTTCCCTGAAGCCAGAGATTCTTTCATATAAGATGTATCATTGATTGATTTTAATATCTCCTGCTCGCTTGTTCTGATAATTATATCTGACTGATTTGAAACCCCGTCGTTAATCATCACACTCCCTCCTTTAATAACCAGATAATAAGTATTGACAAATGGAGGTTCTTCCTTGATATAAATTTGTATTATTGGAGTCAGTCCTATTACCGGTACGTCATGAACATTTTGCAGATTAAGCGCATTTATCAGAGCGGTTATCGTTTCCCTTTGTGCATGGTCACTGTAAATTCCGATTGTTTCAACTCCTGCTCTTGAAGAATAAAAATAAAAAACAGTTAAAATTACTGCAATTAATTCAATAAAATATAAGATTAATTTTGGGACATCAATCATCTCTTTTTTCCCCCATAAATTATTTCTTCTGAGACGGTTCTTTTTCTTTTATCTTGTCTTCTAATTTTAACTTTTCAATTAATTCCTTATAACGGTTTCTGATTGTTACTTCAGTTATCCCTGCTATGTCTGCAACTTCTCTCTGGGTTTTTTTCTCGTCATTCATCAGTGCAGCGACGTATAAAGCAGCGGCAGCAATTCCTGCGGGACCTCTTCCCGAGGTTAATTCAACCTTTTCTGCATTTCTTAAAACATTTAATGCATCATTTTGCGTTTTTGGAGATAATTTCAATACTGAAGAAAATCTTGAAATGTAATCTTTTGGAGAACTTTGTTTTACTTTGATTCCTAATTTTCTTATTATAAATCTGTAAGTTCTTCCGATTTCTTTTCTTTCTACATCTGAAGCAGTTGCCATTTCATCCAGTGTTCTTGGAATGTTGTAACTTCTGCAGGCTGCATATAAACAGGCAGTTATTACTGATTCCATACTTCTTCCTCTTACCATTCCTCTCTGCAAAACATAATTGTAAATTCTTGATGCTTCATCTCTGACGACATTTGGAAGATTTAAGTAAGATGCTATTACTCTTAATTCTGCCATAGCCAGTCTTAAATTTCTTTCGATAGAAGTTGAAACTCTCTCCTGCCATTTTTTTAATCTTAGGAATTTTCTTGTCTGTCCTGGTTCAAGCTTGTAAATATCTGATATTTCACCGACGTTGGTTGTAAGTCCTTTGTCAAATTTTTGCATGCTTATAGGAGCTCCGCCTCTTCCTTTCTTTTCATCTTTGTCGAATTTTGCCTGAGCATCTGCTCCGCTGTCAGTCATTTTCTCTTCTACGACAAGACCACAATCATTACAAATTATTTCTCCAAGATGTGAATCGTATGTAAGGTTTATACTTCCACATTCCGGACATTTTTTTACAAAATTCATTTTGAGGTAGTTTCTTAGCAAGATTTATAAATCTTTTCTATATATAAATCTTTTTGTTTTTATAGTTATGAAAGAATAGTGAAAGTGAACGACACCTAATCGGTTTACTTTTTTTCTTCTATAAGAATCCCATTAACAATTCCATGCTGCGTCGGACGATTTGTTACCTTTACTTTTCCAGAATCTGTCAGCAATACCGTCCCTTTTGTTATTATGTTCTGCCTTGCTAAGAATCTGTTTGACGGAGTTTCAATAACATTTTTGATTTCTAATTTTTTGCTTTTTCCTTTCTCTTGCACACTGACAAATTTAGCTCCGAGCAAAAATGTTTTTTTATTTCCTCCTTTTACTCCTTTGGTCTTCCTTTTTTCATTTCCTAATTTTACAGTTTTTCTTTGTCCTGCCCGGTCTGCAATTTTTTTCTTTCTGCTTCTGATATATCTTCCGCCTGATATTTTTCTTCCTGTATCCATAATAGAAATTTTGATTTTTCGTTTAAATATCTTTCTGTTTTTTGATCCGGCAACAAAATCTCTCTTCTGGAAAAATTTATATAATTCAAAATATATTTTCTATTATATATTACCCTTTGGTTTGTCCAAATGATAAAAAAATCAGAATTAAAAGGAGTTTATCTTTGCCTTAATGAGAAACTTTGGAAGGAATATCAGAAGATGTGTTTAGATTTAGGAGAATCTCCTTCACATCGCATCCGAGAATTTATCGACGGTGAATTAAGAAAATCTGATGAACTGCGAAAAAGTTTCAGTTAGTCCATTTATATAATCTATTATCTTAATTTATATAGAATTTTTTGTAATATTTTTTTCGAAACTTTTATAAATAAAATCAAATGAATTAATTTATGGTTAGCGGAATTGAGAGACCTTTGGATTTATTGAATGTCTCAAAAGGAAAAGAAGTTTTGGTTTATTTGAAAGGAGACAAACAATTCGCAGGAACTTTGCTGGCTTTCGATATCCACATCAATCTGGTGATGGATAATGTGAAAGAAATGCAGAACGGTGAAGTTAAGAAAAACCTCGGATTGACTTTCCTAAGAGGAGATACCATTATCTGTATTTCTCCTGCATCAACAGCATTAAAGAAATAAACGCCTTTTTTTGCAAGCGGTATTGACAAATTATATAAATGTTTTTCTGCTTGTTTATCCATGATTAAGGCAATTTTCCTCGGGACATCTGATGCAATCCCCAGTGCAGAAAGAAATCATACTTCAATTCTTCTCGAATACAAGGATGAAAATATTCTGATTGACTGTGGAGAAGGTACTCAGAGACAGTTTAGAAAAGCAGAACTTAATCCTAATAAGATTACCCGAATTTTAATCACTCACTGGCATGGAGATCATACTCTCGGTATTCCAGGATTGCTGGAAACATTAAGCTTCAGTGATTATAACAAAACCCTTTTTATATACGGACCAAAGGGAACAAAAGAGTTTATGAATCAGGTTTTGAAAACATTTGTTTTTCATGAAAATTTTAAAATTGAAGTTGAAGAAGTAAGCGGAAAATTTTTTGAAACTGAAGATTTTTATCTTGAAGCCCAGAAAATGAGCCATGGCGTTCCGTGCAATGCTTATAATTTCATTGAAAAAGATAAAATAAGAATTGACAAGAAGAAACTTGAAAAAACGAAAATTCAGGGACCGATTTTACAAAAATTGAAACAGGGAAAAGATATTGTTTTTGAAGGAAAAAAATATCCCGCTAAAAATTTAACTTACAAAGAGGGCGGGAAGAAAATATCTTTTGTTCTTGACACTTCTTTTAACGATGCTATAATTCCTTTTGTGAAAAATTCTGACCTGCTTGTTTGTGAATCTACTTTTGGGGAAGAACTTGCAGATAAAGCCAAAGAATATCATCACCTGACATCGAAACAGGCAGGGGAAATTGCCAAAAAATCAAATTCTAAAAAATTAATCCTCACCCATATAAGTCAGAGATATTCTAAAGACAATAAGGCCATTTTAAATTCTGCAAAGAAGATTTTTAAAAACACAACCTTGGCTAAAGATTTTGACCGAGTTGACATTTGAGCCAAATAGAAAGATTTTAAATAGAATTTTATCTTGGTTTTAATATGCCTCGGTAGCTCAGCCTGGATAGAGCATTAGCCTTCTAAGTGAAATGGGAAATTTCCCATTCTCCTTTCGGGGAAAGAAGAAAGCTAAGGGTCGCAGGTTCAAATCCTGTCCGGGGCGCGTTTATCAAATGAAAAAGAGTGTTGAAGAATTGAAATTTCCTCTTAAGGGAAAATGGCTGGCAATGCTGGCGCCTAGTTTTATAGTTGATTTCCCCTATCCTAAAATAATTTCTCAAATGAAAGATTTGGGGTTTGACAAAGTCATGGAATTAACTTTTGGGGCTAAGATGATAAACAGAGATTATCATGAACTTCTTAAAAATTCAAAGGGTCTTTTTATTTCTACTGCCTGTCCGGGAATTGTTGAAACCATTAAATCAAAAAATCCTTCTAATATAAAAAATTTAATTCCTATTGACAGTCCGATGGTGGCTACTGCAAAAATTTGCAGAAAAAATTTTCCCGAATATAAAATTGTTTTTATTTCTCCCTGCAATTTCAAAAAAATTGAGGCTCAAAAAATTAAGGAAGTTGATTTTGTGATAACTTATTCTGAACTAAGGCAACTTCTTGATGAGCATAAACTGACTAATAAAAAATATCCGAAAAAAGGAATTTTATTTGACCGATTTTATAATGATTATACAAAAATATTTCCTCTTTCAGGAGGGCTTTCCAAAACTGCACACATGAAACAAATTCTCAAAAAAAAAGAGATGAAAGTAATCGACGGAATAATCGAAGTTCAGAAATTTTTAGAATCTCCTGACAAAGAAATAAAATTTTTAGACTGCACTTTTTGCAAAGGAGGTTGCATTGGGGGTCCATTTATCAGCTCTAAATTGCCTATCTTTTTGAGGAAAAGAAAAGTTTTGAATTATCTTAAAACTGCAAAGAAAGAAAACATTCCTGAAAACAGGAAAGGTCTTCTTCAAAAAGCAAAAGGCATTTCATTTAAATCCAATTATCCAAATAAATAATTTTAAATATCTTTATCTTATCCATTTTATATTGCGGAGATGGCACAGCGGCTACTGCGTTTGCCTGCAGAGCAAATTTTCCCGGGTTCGAGTCCCGGTCTCCGCTTGCGGTCAATCTAATCAACCTTATAAACCGCACTCATTGTAAGAACGAGGTTCCTAATCCTTCTTATTGATTTTATTCATGCAAATGCCCGCTCAAGCCTCCTTTTGAGAGAGGGTCAAACCTGATTCGAAATTTTTGAAAATTAAAATTAATTCATTTTTATCCAAAAATTTAAATATGATGTAGTGCCTAAATATTAATGGCTTTTATTGTTAAAAAGACAATAAACGGAAAAGATTATTACTATCTTAATGAGAATAAACGAATCGACGGAAAAATAAAAACGAAGACGCTTGCTTATCTCGGGAAAACTAAAAAAGAATCTGAAAAAAAGGCTAAGGAAATAATAGAAAAAATGAAAGAAAAATCTGACGGAAAAATAAATGAAAAAGAATCAAAGAAAGAGAAACCTGCAGTAAAAGAAATTGCTCCTGTAAAAATTACTGTTGATGATCTGGCAAATTTCTGCAAGTCAAAAGGTTTTGTTTTCAGAAGTTCTGATATTTACGGAGGCCTTTCGGGTTTTTGGGATTTTGGTCCTTTGGGGGTTGAATTATTTAATAATATCAAAAAAGAATGGTGGAAATTTTTTGTTCACGAAAAAGAAAACATGACTGGGATGGAGGCAAGCATAATTTCTCATCCGCGCACATGGAAAGCTTCAGGGCACATTGCTAATTTCAGTGATATTGCCGTCGTGAACAAGAAAACAAAACAAGCCATGAAAATTGACAAAAGTGAAGTTGAAAAATTTACAAAAGAAAATCCTGACTGGGAAGTGCAGGGGGAATTTAGCTTAATGTTCAAAACCAAGGTAGGAGCGTTGAATGCCGAAGATGCTTACCTCCGAGGAGAAACTGCCCAGGGGATGTTTATGGATTTCAAACTTATCCAACAAACTTCAAGAATGCAATTACCTTTTGGCATTGCGCAGATAGGAAGATGTTTCAGAAATGAAATTGCTCCAAGGGATTTTTTATTCAGAAGCAGAGAATTTAATATTGCCGAATTTGAATTTTTTATAAATCCTGAAGAAAAGAAATGTGAACTTCTTGACGAAAAACATCTTAACGTTGAATTTGATTTTTTGGATGCTGAAACTCAACTGGAAGGAAGAGATACTTTGAAAAAAACAAAGATAAAGGATATTCTGAAAAAAGGGAAACTTGACGAATGGCATGCCTATTGGCTTGCAGAGCAGATTATGTGGTTTAATAAAATGAAATTAAATGAAATAAAAATAAGGGAACATATGAAACAGGAACTTAGCCATTACAGTTCAGCTACTTTTGATTTGGATTATTTGTATCCTTTCGGCTCTAAGGAGATTGGAGGGATTGCAAACAGGGGGCAATATGATCTGACCCAGCATCAGAATGAAAGCAAAGAGAGCATGGAAATTTTCGACGAGAAATATCAGAAGAAAGTTATCCCCCGAGTAATTGAACCGACTTTTGGTGTTGAAAGAATTTTCCTTGCGGTTCTTACAAAGGCTTATAATTATGATAAAGAAAGGGAAAATATTGTTCTTAAACTTCCTCCAAAACTGGCCCCAATAAAAGCAGCTATTTTTCCGATTGTTAAGCGGGATGATTTTGAGAAGATTTGTTTTGACATTGTAAATGATTTGAAAAAAGAATGGAATGTAATCTATGATAAATCAGGAAGTATTGGCAGGAGATATGCAAGAAATGATGAAATCGGAACCCCTTTTTGCATCACTATTGATGAAGATTCTCTTAAGGGAAAAGATGTTACAATCAGAGACAGAGATACAAAAAAACAAATCAGAGTTAAGGTTTCTGAACTTAAGGAAGTTTTAAAGAAATTAATCGATGAAGAGATTGAATTTGAAAAAGCAGGAAAGATTATTTAAAAATTGCAAAAAGCGAGGACACCTAATCGGTTTCCTTAGCATAATCTTCCCTTTAAAATTGGTTCAAGACTGATCAGAAATTTTTGTATCTAAATTGCTCCGCACCAGACTTTCGTCGAGGCGCTCCGTTTGGAAAAAAGTTATTTGGGTAAAATTCTAGGTTTTGTTCAACTATTTACAATTGCGATTCAAAAAAGAGGTGGTAAAAACTTAGTTTATATTAATAAAAATAATATGTTCTGGACTGAAAACAGGAAAATTAATTTCTTAACTTTATTTTTTATTCCCCCAAGAAGAAATAAAGTGCAAAAATTTCGAAGAAATTTTTGAAATGATTGAAATTTTTCCTGTCTTCGAACAAGGAAAAATTTCCGATGAAAAGTTATTAATGGAGAAAATTCTTGGGGGGTTATTAGTAAAAATGGCTCTGGAGAGAATTTAACTCTTACTCGAGCCCCCACTCGTTGCAGTTGAATTTTTTTCCTGCACTCGTGAAAACTCTCGCGACCTCCTCGTCGGTCGAGAAATACTTCTAAAATATTTTTTTCAAAAATATAACATGGCTCTGGACTGAAAACAGGAAATTTTCGTCGCATATCCATTTTCAATGGCTCTGGACTGAAAACAGGAAATTTTCGTCGCATATCCATTTTCAATGGCTCTGGACTGAAAACAGGAAATTTTCGTCGCATATCCATTTTCAATGGCTCTGGAGAGAATTTAACTCTCGACCTCCGCCTTTCTCAATGAATATAATGCATTTCTATGAAATGCTCAAGACTCAAAATCTTGCAAGATTTTAGTCAATGGACGTCACTTTGTGCCATTCATGAGAGCAGCGCTCTGACACTGAGCTACAGAGCCATAATTAGTCTGTAGCGAGGGTATATTAGTTTTTCTACCATTATAGTTTCTTTTTTCTAAAAAGAAACCTATGAGCTACAGAGCCAAAACTAAGAGAAATAATTAATTTAAAAGCCTTGTGAATTATTCAGAATTCTTACTTTTTTCTTTCTTTTTCAGCAGCAGCCAATTCCTGTTTTTTTGTTCTTGTAAGCAACCCTGCCATCTGGTTTCTCAGCTTTTTGCTTAAATTTAATCCTTCAAGTATCTTTTTGTTTTTCTCGAAACTCTCGCTAAATTTTACCCCTTCAACATTCATTACTTTTGCTGATTTTCTTATTGATTTTGATTTCGTTTTTCCCATATTATTTTTTTATTTTTCAGTTATTTAAAGGTTTCTTTTTATTATTCTATTCTGTCCATTGAAGAAAGTCCTTTTATTGCCTGGATTAAATCCCCTAATTTTTTAGTTGTTTCGCCAAGTGAAAGTATACTATAAGGCATCTTTTCTTCAGATGCTTTTTTATGGGCGTCTAAAATTTCTTTTTCAGCAATTCTTTTTTTGTTAAAAACAAAAAGTAATTCCTCTTTTCCTTCTTTTTTAATTTTCAAAACGGCTTCATTATTCCTGAATTCTTTTATATCTATAATTTCAATACTTCTCAGAGACAGGTATTCCTTAATTTTATTGAAGAAATTATCATCCTTCTTTTCTGTTTTAGCTGTTTTTTTTGGTTTATCTTCTTTTTCAGTTTTTGGGGCTTTTGCATGACTTTCTTTTTTTGAAACTTCTTTAACTTCAGGAATTTTATCTTTTGATTCTTTCAACTCACGATTTTGCTCAGTTATCCCCTCCTTACTCGAGCCCACACTCGCATTCTGGAATTGATGCTCGTGTAAACTCTCGCCCGCCCCATTAGGAATATTTTCATTCGCAAAATCATTATTTGTAGAATTTTCTTTTTCAAAAATTTCTTCACCAATTTTAATTTTTTCTTCTTTTATCTCTGGTTTGCGATTTTGTTCACTCATTCCCACCCCCCCACCCGAAGGGAAAATATTTTGATTCGCAAAATCATTCGGTTCTTCAACTAAAAAATATCTCCAATAAATTTCTCCATTTTTTTCAAAAGAAAATGCAAAATCTTTTATCTCGCGAAGTGCGACTCTTATTGCCGGATGCTGTTCGGAATCTTTCAGGATCTTTTTTTCCTGCAAGATAAGGAATGCTTCTTTTTCTTTACTTTTTAGATATTGAGAAAATTTTTCAAGCTGAGGCTCCTGCCCGTGAAGAAAATAAAGTGGCGAGCTTCCTACCCGAAGATGACTCATTTTTATCGTTTTATCTCCAAATAATTCTGAAAGAAATGCTGATGCAAAGAGAATGCTTAATCCGGTATTATTTGCAATCTGAACAGGCAGACTCGGTCCATTATTTTGAATCAGGGAAATTATCCTCTCTTTTATCTGTGCAGCATCGGGTGACATCTTGTTGGAATGTAAAAACGATTAATAAAATTAATTATCTTTTATCATCACGGTTTAATCCATTTAACTTCGTAATAACTTACATCCCCTTCTTCATCTACAATCGCAAGAAGAAGATTTTTTTTTGTTGAATGAGCAACACGATTTTTTGCGGAGAATTCATGCCATGTTAATTTCTGCGATTCGTGGTCTGCAAAGACAATCCACTTTGCGTGTTCTTCCTCGATTTTTTTTCCTTTATCATAAACTCTGAAATCTGCCCCAAATTTTAATGCAGTTTTTACAGTATATCCCCGGTCTCTCAAATCTTTGAAAACAGGATATTTTATCTGAATTCTCTTATCTATTCTTCTGAATTTTTCAATCAAATCTTTTTTTGAAAACTTTTTTTTATTAGAAAAAATTTCCATTTTTCCTTTCTCCACCAAATAAATTGCTTCTGCGAGTGAATATTGTATTTTGTCATCATTTAATTCCCCAAAACGACTTTTTTCATAAAGCGAGAATGCATCAGAATCTGCGCTTGAAATAAATTCCCCTAGGATATATGCTTTTATTTTTTCCATCTTATTCTAAATTTTGTTTGCAAATCTCTTTCCCGCCCACCCGCTCAAGTCGGCTTTGCCGACAGGAAAAATTTACTTCAAACAAAATTAATAAAACATTAAGGTTAGAAGAATATTTAAAAATATGCTTCAATCAAAAATAATTTAAACAACTTAAACTGACTACTTAGTATGAATAATAAGAAATTTAGCGGTTTGAAAAAATCAAAGATTTTTTCTCCTGTCCTCGTAAGGAAACCTGCAGATACAAAACAGGAGGTTTTGCATAATGAGCAAACATGAAATTTGCCACAAATACAAAACAGGAGGTTTTGCATAATGAGCAAACATGAAATTTGCCACAAATACAAAACAGGAGGTTTTGCATAATG
>JAKADZ010000009.1:0-3803 GCA_021818475.1 Nanobdellota archaeon | reverse complement strand
ATACAAAACAGGAGGTTTTGCATAATGAGCAAACATGAAATTTGCCACAAATACAAAACAGGAGGTTTTGCATAATGAGCAAACATGAAATTTGCCACAAATACAAAACAGGAGGTTTTGCATAATGGAAATGGATTTTGCTAAAATTGAAAAGAAATGGCAGGATAAGTGGGAAAAATCTAAATGTTTTCAGGTTAAAGAAGATTCTAAAAAAAATAAATATTATGTTCTTGAGATGTATCCTTACCCCTCTGCTTCTTTTCTTCATATGGGGCATGTAAGAAATTATACCCTCGGAGATGTTTATGCCCGGTTTAAGAGGATGCAGGGATTTAATGTTCTTTATCCTATGGGTTATGATTCTTTTGGGCTTCCAGCAGAAACTGCTGCCAAGAAAGTGGGGATTCATCCAAAAAAATATACTGAAGATTCAATAAAAAAAATTATGGAATATCAGAAAGCTCTTGGGAATAGCTATGACTGGAGCAGGGTTATTTCAAGCCACGAGCCAGAATATTACAAATGGAATCAATATTTCTTTTTGAAACTTTATGAAAAAGGATTAGCTTATAGAAAAAAGGCTCCTGTTAATTGGTGCAATAAATGCGAAAGTGTTCTTGCTAATGAAGAAGCGGAGGGGGGAAAATGCTGGAGATGCGGAGAACAAGTTGTAAAAAAAGATATGGAACAATGGTTCTTCAAAATTACAAAATATGCTGATAAACTTTTGAATGACTTAGATGACATTGACTGGCCCGAGCAGATTAAGACTATGCAAAGAAACTGGATTGGCAGAAGTCCGGGAGTTGAAATTGATTTTGAAATCAATAATAAAAAATGGAAAGTTTTCACGACAAGACCTGATACAGTTTTTGGAGTTACATTTTTAGTCATGGGAATTAAACATCCAAATCTTTTTGATATCGTAACAGAGAAACAGAAAAAAAGTGTTGAGAAATTTTTAGAAAAAATAAATTCTGCAACAGAAGAAGATCTGAATAAACTGGAGAAAGAGGGAGTTTTTACAGGAAGTTATGCAATAAATCCTGTTACCGGAGATAAAGTTCCTGTTTATGCAAGCAATTTTGTCGTCGCGGATTATGGGAGCGGGATGGTTATGGCTGTTCCCAGCCACGATCAGAGAGATTTTGAATTTGCAGAAAAATATAACATCCCCATGAAAATTGTTGTTCAGCCCGAGGACCATTTAAGTCCTGAAAGAATGACTCAAGCTTATACAGGAGAAGGAAGATTAGTAAATTCAGGAGATTTCGACGGATTGTTAAATGATGAGGCAAAAGAACATATTACTAAATTTCTCGAAGAAAAAAAGTTAGGAAAGAGAACTGTTAATTATAAAATCCGCGACTGGATGATTTCGAGACAGAGATATTGGGGAACTCCTATTCCGATTATTTACTGCGATAAATGCGGAGAGGTTCCTGTTCCTGAAAAAGAACTTCCTGTTTTGCTTCCTGAAAAAGTAGATTTTAAAACTGCAGGCAATCCGATTGCAACAAGCAAAACTTTTGTTAATGTTAAATGTCCGAAATGTGGAGGGAAGGGGAGAAGAGAAACTGACACGATGGGGGGATTTGTTGATTCTTCATGGTATTTCCTGAGATATTGTGATCCTAAAAATAAAACAAAACCTTTTGATCCAAAGAAAACAGATTACTGGATGCCTGTTGACCAGTATATAGGTGGTGCAGAACATGCAGTTATGCATTTAATGTATGCGAGATTTTTTGTTAAAGCCCTAAAAGATTTGGGGTTAACCAACTTTAATGAACCCTTCAGAAAATTATTCAATCAGGGAATTGTCTACAAAGACGGAGCCAAGATGAGCAAGAGTTACGGCAATGTGGTCTATCAGACAGATATTTCAAAACAGTACGGGATTGACACCGCCAGATTATTTTTAATGTCTGTTTCTTCACCTGACAAGCAGATGGAATGGAACAGCGACGGAGTTGAAGGGAGCTTTAGATTTATCAAAAAAGTTTTTGATTATGTGGAAGATGTAAAAATAAACAAAACAACAGATGCGAAAATTGAAAGTAAACTTAACAAAACAATAAAACAAGTTACTGAACAAATAGAAAATTTTGATTATAATCTGGCAATAATTGGAATAAGGGGATTTTTTGATTCCCTCCCTGAAAAAACCAGCAAAGATGTTTTGGAAAAATTCCTTAAACTTCTTCATCCCTTTTGCCCCCATACCACAGAAGAACTTTGGGAAAAGCTTGGAAATAAAAATTTTATCAGTCTGGAAAAATGGCCTAAATTTGATGAGGCTAAAATAAATGACAAATTTGAAAAACAGGAAAAGGACGTTGAGGATTTGATTAATGATATCAATAATATTCTTAGAATTGTAGGAGATGCCAAAAAGAAAAAAGTTTTTATTTATACCCTCCCCAATGAAAAAGAAATTTATTCAGAATATGCCGATTTGATAAAAAAGAAAACCAATCTTGAAGTCTTTATTTTTGCAGTTAATGATGCCAAGAAATATGATCCGGAAAACAAATCAAAAAAATCAAAACCAAGCAAACCTGCAATCTATTTAGAATGATAGTTTTTTATAATTCTCATTTTTATTTAATTAATGAATAAAAGAGGTTTACTTGCAGTTATTTCTATCCTGGCTTTATTGGTAATCTCTGTATTTTTCATATTCCTCATTTCACAAAAACCTGTTTGCAACGACGGAACTGTATATAACAGCTGTTCTTCAGTAAAACCATTTTTTTGCTTCCAGGGAAAATTAATTGAGAACTCATCTTTCTGCGGGTGTTCAAATCTTTCGGAAGCAGAAGGAACCGGCTGCATTTCGCAATATGAACAGGGAGCTAAAAATATAATTTTAAATTATACTTTAAACGGAGTGGATGGGCAGATTAATTTCACGGTTTATAAAAAAATGGATGATCATCTTTCTTCTCTTCCTCGTTATATGCAATATAACCCAAATGAAACTTCTGTCCTTCTGGACTTCAAACTTAGAAGCATTGATGATCCAAATCAGAAAGAATTGCTAATGCCTCTTGTTGCAGACATACAAAATTTAGCAAAGGATAAAGATGATCAGGCAAGGATTGCGGTAAGCCTCGTTCAAAATATCCCTTTTGGAAGTTCAAATAAAACCATCTCTTTTGGGGGGATAGGAATTACCTATTATCGCTATCCTTACGAAGTGCTTTATGATATGAACGGAGTCTGCGGGGAAAAATCCGAACTGCTTGCTTTTTTATTAAGAGAACTTGGATATGACAGCGCATTCATTTATTATTCAGCAGAAAATCACGAAGCCCTTGGGATTAAATGCCCTGTTCAGAAAAGCCTGAATGACAGCGGTTATTGTTTCATTGAAACCACTGGTCCATCTATCATTTCTGATTCCCAAACTCAGTATGTTGGCATCGGGGCTCTTGTTTCAACTCCCCAGATTATTCCTGTTCCCGACGGCAATTTAAGTGTTTTTGGCAAAAATGATTTTTATGAATATAATGATGCAAAATTATTTGACAGCATAAAAGAGAGATCAGATAAATATGGAACAATAAATTTTGTTCAGCATTTACAGTACGAATCACTGAAAAAGAAATATGGGCTTGTGGAATATATTTATACTTTCTGAAAAGAGCATTTAATAAATTTTATACTAATATTTAAAAATTCTTTTTTCCTTTAATCATAAAGGGTTAAAGAGGATGAATAACAGAGGGAAAATAATTTCAGTTTCTTTTTTTGGAATTTTAATTTTATTTGGAATTTTATTGATTTTGTTTATGCCC
>JAKADZ010000008.1 GCA_021818475.1 Nanobdellota archaeon | reverse complement strand
CTGTCGCTCCTGGTGAGGTTCACGGTGTAGAATCTAATTGAACCGCACGCGTCACCTGTTGTAGTGTCTCCCCGCCAATTCCTTTAAGTTTCGGCCTTGCGGCTATACTTCCCAGGTAGCGCACTCTTCGGCTTCCCTTCAGCACTAATACCTCCCGAAGAGGTACTAATGTTTAGTGCGCAGTGTTTACTGCTAGGACTACATGGGTATCTAATCCATTTTGCGCCCCTAGCCTTCATCCTTTACTGTCAGAACTGTCCTCGTAGAATGCCTTCGCTATTGTGAGTCTGCTCAAGATTAACACATTTTACCGCTACTTTGAACATACTTTCTACGTCTTCCAGTCTCTAGCTTAGCAGTATCCCCTGCACGCCTTATCCTTAAGAGATAAGATTTCACAAGGAACTTATTAAGCAAGCTACGGATATTTTAGACCCAATAATGATGGCTGCGACTTGGACCGCTAGTATTACCGCGGCGGCTGGCACTAGTCTTGCCCAGTCCTTATTCGCCAAAATTTTTAGATTTGGCAAAAGATTCTCAGTGAGAATCACTCTGGCTCGCTTTGTCACGCTTGCGCGCATTGCAAAAGATTCCTACCTGCTGCACCCCGTAGGGCTGGGAATAGTATCTCAGATTCCCTCTCAGGGCCTCTCCGCTAAGAGCCCTTACGGATCATTGGCTTGGTGGGCTATTACCCCGCCAACTACCTAATCCGCCGCAGCCCCATCCTTAAGCGCGAGTTTGAGAGATAAATCTTTCCAGGGTATATCTCCTATCAAGTATTATCCTCAGTTTCCCGAGGTTATCCTTGACTTAAGGGTAGGTTAGCTACGTGTTACTGAGCAGTTCGCCTTCTCTCGAAAGACTTGCATGTCTAAGTGCAAACCAGAGAGCCGCAGCCGCAAGCAGGATCAACTTGATTTAAACAATATCATATTTCTCGTCGATAAACAACAAAAAATCTATTGCGCATCTTCATTACAAGAAATGAAAATACTTCACACAATCCTATTTCGGCTTGGCTCAGGAAAATAATTTTTCCGTCGACAATTTATTAAAATAAATCATTATTAGAACTACAACTGAATGACTGCTTTACATACATCATACTTTAATGTTACGCTGTGTATATCTTAAAGTACTCATTCTAATTATGAAATGTCCAGAAAAAAGAGATTTATAAATCTTTCTGCTATTTTTCCGTCGAGAACATCATTTTTGCTCTTCGAATTTTTCTTTTTTTATTAAATATAAATTTTGTCGACGTTAAACCACGTAATCTTTATGTTGGGGAATTATCCCACTTTTTGATCTCCAGTCTCCATAGATAACATTTACTAATTGCACTGTTCCTATGTCCCATAACATTGCGTCAGTATTCATCCATGCTGAAGGACTTCCCTTCGTGTAAGGAAGATTAAGGTATGTGCTTGTTCCGACGACAAAAGTATCTCTTAATATTTCCGGAACATGGCTATGTCCGGTTATGCTTTTTCCGTTTGCAAATTCTCTCGCAGTCATACTTCCTCTCCCTCCGGCCATCCCTCTGTCTCCGTGGCTTGCTAATTGCCATCCTAAAACTTTGTAATCTTCATCTCTTCTTAAGAATGTGACATTCTTTGGGATTTTTCCAACACTTTTAAGTCCTTCTTCAACTGGATTTTTCCCTTCCATCATCTTTGCCATTAACTGTGCTGCAAGATAAGCATTAAGCGGGTCATCTTTTAATCTGACTGCTTCAAGATACTTGTCAAGAAATTCATTATGATTACTTGCAACGATGATAATTTCTTTTCCTTTCATTGCTTTTGCCAAAGAACAAAGTTCTTCATAATCTTGTTCAAGTTCAATTTTTAATTCTGCTCTTCCTTTCATATAAACTTCTTGAACCATTGTTACTAACTTCCCCCAGTCATGATGATTTACACTGTGTCCATTGAAAAAATCATGAAGCACTAACCTCCTAGGATGATATTCTTCAATCATTTCATAATTTGCTTTTCTTACATTTGGGTCAGTATCTCCTGTGTGTGCATCACCAAGAACAAGAGCTTCTAAATGTGCTTTTCCTGGTTTTCTCCCTCGATTAAATTCTACCCCCAAATCAACAAATTTCCCATTGGCCAAAGCTCTTATATTTCTAAAGTGAAATCTTTTGTCGTCTATAACCTCTACGACAATTGCTCCATAAACATGGTCTCTTTTTGCAGCATCTCCCCGATGATTCATCTCATTATAATTTGGAAGAGTTACTGCTCCTGTTCCAAGTAATATTTTTGGCAAATCAAAATTACTATTCGGAAATGCTTTGAATCTTTGTTTAGGGTGAGCCATTATTAAAGTTTGATCTCTTGCTACAAATCTCCCCCTCCCACTTGCAGGATCAACATTTTGCGGTGGAACAAACATATCCGAAATATAAATATTTGAATTTAATCTCTTCTTCCTTTTCCACAAAACTTCTTTCCTCCAGGAAAGGTCCGGATGTAATTCTATTTGAGTTGCATTTTTTCCTGTTGTCGGAAGAATAATTAATTCTGCATTTCTGGTTTCACAATATTTTTCTAAACTTTCAAGAAATGCATAATTTGGTTTGCCTTTTTCAGTAGGGATCATCTCTTCTCCTCCTTCATTTTTTACAGTCCTAAATTCACTTGCCTGTGCGGTAGTAATTACATAAATCTTTGGAGATGATAAATTAGAATCCTCTTTTCCATTCACCATCCTATAAAAAAATTTCTTAACTTTTTAAATTTCTCTGTATTAAAGAATATATTTTTAAAAAATAATTTCCTAATTTAATCATGTCATTATCTCAGTATATGAAAAAGAGAAATTTAAAAAAAAGCGGCGAACCTTCTCCTAAAATAAAAAAATCTTCTTCAAAGAAATTAATCTACCTAATTCATGAACATCATGCTTCACATTTGCATTGGGATCTAAGGCTGGAAATGGACGGGGTTTTGAAATCTTGGGCTGTTCCAAAAATCCCCCCAATAAAAAAAGAAGAAAAAAGATTGGCTATACAAGTAGAAGACCATCCGATTGAATATGCAAATTTTGAAGGAATAATTCCGGAAGGAAATTATGGTGCAGGAGAAGTTAAAATATGGGACAAGGGAAATTATGAGTTGCTTGAAAAAACTCCAAAAAAATTTATGGTCGATATTCATGGGAAAAAATTGAATGGAAAATATGTTTTGATAAAAACTTCTTACGGAAAAAATCAGTGGTTATTTTTCAAACTTTAATTTTTATTTTTTATCCCCTTTTTTTTTGAAATAATCTCTACTAGTAAAAAATTTGAACAGCCGCATTAAATTCTTTCTTCATTAACTAATCCTTTGGCGGAGCGCCCAGATGAAGTCTGGCGCGGAGCAATCAATCAAAAATTTCTGAAAAGAAATTTTTCAATTTTCCCCTCGCTGATTTTTTACAATAAAAATATTTAAAAATCAAATTTTCATTAATATAATTCATGGATGCAAATTCATTACAAAAAAGGATGAGTGATATTCAGAGCAATGCTACGAGTGATGCAGCTTTTCAAAGTGCTCTTGGAAAATTATTTTCAGGACGTCCTGGATATAAACCCGTTATTGAAACAAAACAAGTTATAATTCGATGCAAGACCTGCGGAAAGGTTATGGAAGACACACAAAAATTCTGTGACGAATGCGGAACACGTGTTGAACATCCTCAAAAAAATTAATTATTTTTGTCCAATCTATCCATCAGCCTGAAGGGATTTTTTGATATTTTCTAATTTTCTACCAGTGTAGTTTCTTTCTTCCTCAAAGAAACCCATTTATCACCTTTTTTGTTTAAGAGTTAAAATTTAATCTGCTTTATCTTGTTTAACCCACGCCGAAAATTTTTCACATTAACTTATTTTTTAGAGTAGCAGCGCGTCTGAAAGCCGATGCGGAACCAGAAGATGAGCGAGACGAAGTCGATGTAAAATTTTTATGATTACAATTTATTTTTTATATTCCCTGTAGGGGCAATTATACATTCTGCAAATATCTATCTCTCTGTCTGGGATTACATGTTCTGATTTATGAAATATCATCCCTACGCAGACTTCTTTGTCTTCAAGAAAGGGGATAGAAAAAGGGAGCTTGGCTCCATTCCTTTTTGAACATTTGATTATATCTCCTTTTGGGAATTTTATTCTATCTTCCCACAAACAAATCATATTTCTTAAATCTTCCACACCAATTTACCTTGAAATACTTTATAAGAATTATTATACTCCAAATTCAGCTTCAACTTTTTCAATCTTCTTTGGCTTTTCTTCCTTCTCACTTTCATCTTCAATTGTCCACCAGTCTAAATCAGGAACCTCTGCATCAATTCCTCTTGCTTTGCAATATCCTTTTGTTAAAAGATAGAAAATAACTCCAAGGCTTTTTCCGCTCTTATTGTTTCCGATTATAATTTTGTCTGCTCCCTGTGAAAAATTGTTTGTATCGCAGATTAATAATATTTTCTTGTGAACTTTCAATGTATCATGCAATGCATTTTTATCCAGCCACGAATCAGTTATGATTGTTAATTCATTTTCAAAGAAATCGGGAAGTGCTGTGTTTGTCAAAATTCCTGAAGGATATTTTTTTGTGAATGCTCTTATTCCTGTAATCTTAGAGAACATATTCACTGCTCTCCAGCCGGCAGCTCTCTTGCATACAACTGCAACTTCATTAGGAGCGAATTTAGCAAGATATTCAATTGCTTCTTTTAATTTCTCATCAATTATGTCTGTGTTGAAAATAGCAAGTCCGTCAGCTCTTCTTCTGTAAACGAAAGGCTTCATAGTAGGGGTAACTGCTCTTGTTCCAAGGTAAATTCCTGTCTTGACATATTCTTCAAGAGGAATAAGCATATCTGTTCTTTTCTTAACCTTGACTTTTTCTTTAAGTTCCTCTGTGCTGATTCCCTCCGCAGAAATTTTTTCCTTTAACTTAGCAACTTTTTCAAGAAGTTCCTTTTTCTTTTTTTCAACATCTTTCTCAAGAGTAGTAGATTCAGCCTCTGCTAATTTTTCAACTTCTTTCTCGCTAAGCTCTTCGGGGTTTTTTTCCTCAAGCTTCTCTTCTTCAGAAATTTCTTCTATTTTTTTTCTTGGCATAGTATTTCAAAGAAAAAGTATATTTTTAAAGGTTTTCAATGCCTATTTCATTCCTCTTTCAATCTCAATAAGTCGTTTTATCTTGGCTTCACGCACATCTCCGGTTATCCCGCATTTCAAAAAATCTGCCTGAAATCCGAATGCCAAATCTGCCAGAATTGTTTCATCTGTCTCCCCGCTTCTGTGGGAGAATACTGTTCTTACATTATTTTTTTTGGCAATTTCGCAGACCTCTTTTACTTTTATCAGCGAGCCAATTTGGTTTGGCTTTACAATAATTCCGTTTATGCTTTTCATCTTTATTGCTTTTTTCAGCCTTTCAGGATTTGTCGTTGTTAAGTCATCTCCTACAATCAACCGGTCAGGGAATTTTTTCAGCAATTTTGCAAAACTTTCAAAATCATTTTCATCAAACGGATCTTCGACGTAAAATAAATTAAAATTTTTAACAAGATTGCTCATATATCCAAATTGTTCTTCATCATCTCTCTTGAACTTGGGATTTTGATAATCATATTTTTTCCTTTTGTAAAATCCTGACGCGGCTGCATCAATTCCAATCGGAAGATTTGTTCTCGAAAGGATTTCCAAAACTTCCTTATCATTAAGCGAAGTCATCCATGCATTCTCATCATTTTTTTGCCCGGAAAATTTGCTGTCAAGCTCTTTAATCATCCTTTCAGTTTCTTTTTTTGCTTTCTTGTTTAATTCAAATGCAGTTTCAACATTTTTCACATCTGGAACTAATTCAAATTCCTGGAAATCAGGCTTTCTTTCAATATCAGAATGCTTCCCTCCACCGATGCAGTTTCCGACTAAACGCGGAAATTTTTTTCCCGCCTCAAAAGATTCCTGAATTATTTTCCATATCTCTTTTTTCTTTTCTTTTGCAAGAGCTTTCAGTATTGCAGATTCTAATGCAAAAACTGAGTTTGCCCCAATTTGTTTTTCGCAGATATCCTCAATTTTTTTTAAGTCATCAAATTTTTCAACGGATTCTTCAGAAAAATATTCTCCAAGTTGTTTTATTGTTTTAATGTCTTCATCAAGATTTTTTATGTAGGATTTTGCTTCATATTTCCCCGTTGATTTCCCATTTGGTGCAGAAGCAGAAAATTCCCCGACGTTTGTCTTTATTAAAACAGATATAGTTTTTTCTTTTCGTGAATCAGGAATAGCTTTTGCAGACACCTCAATTATTTTCATAATTAAGAAAATGAATCAGAATATAAAAAGTTAATCTCTATCTTGAGCAGATATTAGAAATTCCCTGGACAAGTAAATCCAATCCTTTTCTTTGCTCAACAGTAAAATTGCTTCTATGAGAGCCATAGAAATTAATCGCTTTGAATGTCCTGGCTAATTTTATCGTATTGACTGATTCGTTCTTTTCATGAGCTTCTCTGACTAAATCTTGTCCTTTAAGCAATTCATGAACTAAATCTCTGTATTCATAATTTACCATAAATTGGCTTAAAATTTTGGTTATATAAATTTTACTTAGAATTATTCGCTTTCTTCTCCGCCTGCTTCCTCTTCAGCATATTCATCTTCGGGGTTTGCAAGCTCCATAATTTCTCCGCCTTCAACTATCTCAGATTCTTCTGCGGCTTCTTTTTCCTGAACATTCTGGTCAGATATCTTCCTGATTGCTGCTCTCTTCAATTTTTCCTCTTTCTTCTGTGGAAAAGGCCTTTTTACAGAAATTGGGAGAGTTTCGGAGTTCAATTCAACTTCTGCAATTTTAAGAGCATCATAATTAATTTTTTCCAAATCATCCTTCTCTATCTTGATAAGCAAAGGTGCATTCATTGAAATCTGCAGAGCTCTTGCTCCAAGAATTCTTGCTTTTTCGTATTTTGTAAAATTATCTAACATCATTTTATTCGTATTTGTCCTTTATTATTTCTGTCGCCTGATAAATCTTTTCTTGTCTTTTTAATTCCTTAAACATCTCGGATTTATCGTTTCCTAATCCTTCCTTAGCAAATAGGTCTCTTAAATCTTTCTCTCTGATTCCAAAATGACTATGATTAATCATTCCTCGTCCTCTTCGAATGTCGTGAGTCTCATTTTATATCTTTTCTACTTGTTTAATTATCTCACGCTCTGTTTTTTCAATTAAATCTAATACTTTATTAAACTCTTCGGTTGACAATTCCTTTGAATTTCCTTTCTGCATTGAATGGACTATCCCATTATAACTGCAGATTGTAACTCTAGTTTCGCTGATGTCTTCTTCTTCTTTGGTCGGATCAACAACAAAACTATCTCCTATTTTATGAACTGTCAAAGAGATTGGAACTTCTTTTGTTAACGCAACTTTTTTATCAGTCCATTCACCAAATTTTGTTTTTCCGGTTTCTTCATTGTATCCAGGAATTCTTGCATCCTTCAAAGCTGCAACTGCGCCAAGTCCTGCAGCATCAAGAAGATTTCCGTCGTCGTTAATTGTGTAAATATCAATCATTACTGTCCAGACTTTTTTCCCTTCCTCAATGCATAATTTTTTCAAATCAATATAATGGCTTTCTCTTATTCCTCTGTCAATAACTCTTGCTAATTCAAGTGATTCAAATGGCTGTGGTCCAAGGTCAAGTCTTGGTGAACTCAATGGCAGAAATTCTGCAGTAACCATTAAATTTCCTTCATCTTTTGAATCTGCATAAGGCTCTGAAACATCCATTTTAACTCCAACAACAACTTCTGTTTTTCCGAGTTTTACTCTTGCGCTTCCTTCGGCATTTTTTGAAACTCCTGTTTCAACAACTATCTCTCTGAATTCATCAAGCTTTCTGCCGTCGAATCTTTTTCCTTCTTTCAAATATTCTCTTATTCTCTCTGCTGTTAAATCTGAAGTTATCATATTTTTCCCTCCATCTCTCTTGCTTTTTCTTCAAGATCAAATTCAAAGTAATGCCCATGTGCATTATTATGCGCTCTTAAATTTTGAACATGAAGTCTTAATTCTCCCGCTCTTTCTAATTCTCTTGCTCTGTCTTCATATCTGTCAGCAATTTCATGAAGATCAAATTCAACTCCACTGTGTCTTGAGCAAGCTCTTAAACTTGCAGCGTTTTCTCTTAGTGATTCTGCTTCTTCTAATTTTTCGTAATACCCTTTCATTTCTTTTCCTCTCCTCCGACATTTTTGGCGGATGAAGCCTGAATTTCCTGTTCAGAGCTCGCAGCTTCTTTCAAAGCTTTAACCTGTGCATCATGGATTTGCTGATAAGCTCCTTCTGCGAGTTTAACTGCTTCTCTTAATTGTTTTATTGAAATCTTTCCGTCCAACTGAATGTGGCTGATTTTTCCGTCGCCAGTTAAAGTTATTGGAATATCTGTCGGACCTTCTCCTTCTTCCCAGTCCTCTTCTTCTTTTATTAAATCAGTAACTAATTGCTTGTCAAGTTTTCCGATTGAAACGCTTGAAACCAGACTCTTCATTGGTATTCCTGCCTGAGCCAAAGCCATTGCAGCAGCGTTGATTCCGGCGCATCTTGTTGAGGCATTAGCCTGTAAAACATTAATGTGAACATCAACAACCTGATTTGCATATTCATCAATCATAACAACTGGCTGTAAAGCCCATTCTGTTATTTTTGAAATCTCCTGACTTCTTCTGCTTGGTCCAGGTCTTATTCTTTCTGTAACTGAAAAACTAAGCATATTGTAAGTGCATCTCAATGTTCCTTTCTCAGGATTCTGTGCATGTTGCGGATGCATTTTTTTAGGACCATAAACTGCAGCGATTGCAACAGTATCTCCGAATCCGAAAATCGCGCTTCCGTCGGCATTTGGAACAACTCCAACTTTAGCAGTGATTTTTCTAAGTTCATTAACTTTCCTTCCATCTGGTCTTTTGAATTCTGTCATTTTATGCTCTGATAATTATTGTTTCAATTGATTTAATTGTTTCATTGTCATCAAGTATGTGTTCCTGAGTTCTTGCTGCTTTTATTAAAAATAAATGTTCTTGTGATAAAAAAGGAGTTTGACTAAATCTACCATTTATTTGTTTTATTAGTTTACCCTCTTGATAAAATTGGTATTCCCTAGAGTATCCAATTTCTTTTCCTTGTTTAGCAATTACTCTATATTCGGTCATTTCTTTTCCTCCACGAACCAATTTTTCATTTCATCTGTCAAACCTGACATTAATGAGTTTTCAGCAACATAAAGAATTGCTTTCTTTGCGAATAATTCATCTTCAACTTTGCTTCCGCTTATCCAGATAAATCCGTTTTGTCCGACGGTGATTCTGCATTTTGTTTCATCTTTGATTAATGAAATCATGCTTCCTTCTTTGCCGATAACTCTTGGAACTTTGTTTGGATTTATTTCTATAATTATTCCTTTCTCTAATTTTCCAAGTTCTTTTAGTCTTGTTGTTAAATCAATTCCTCTTCCGCCGATTGAATATATTTTTGCAGCAACCATTTCCCCGATGTCAAAAACTGATTTCATATCATCTTTATTGACATATCTTGGAACTTCCATAATTGACAAGAAAGCATTTTCAGCAGTGCCGATGTCAATGACCCAGCCGTTTGAAGTTATCATCTCAATTTTTCCGATAACAACATTTCCTCTTCGTGGAATATAAACTCCTGTTAAAGGGATTACCTTAACAAGCTTCTTTGTTTCTTCAGCCAGTCCATATCTGACTGCGACGATTTCATCTCCTCTTTTCTCTGTTCCTTCTCCGGGCAAATAATCTTCGCCTTGAAATATAACTTCTCCTGGCACAACAATTAATCTGTCTGTCATTTTTATTCTTTTATCTCCTGTGTTAGTGCAGAACCGTGTGTTGTTGAATTTAGTTTGTCGTAAAAGTCCATAATCATTCCGGCTGGAACAGCGACGACGACTTCCAGACTTCCATCATTCATCCAGTTCTCTGATTCTTTATACTGAGATATGAGGTTATAAACTTTTCCAGTGTGAATCGCAGGTATTGTAATCTTGATTTTTTTTACTTCTGTCCTTATAGGAAGTATCTTGCTAATGGCTTCCATAATCTCTTTAATCTGGTTTTCTACAGGAGTGTTCTTAATATTCACGTGTGCTTCATTAAGAGCCCTTTCAATTCTCTCTGGAGTATGAGGCATTCCTGTCTGGGGGTTAATAGTATTCTTCGCAAGGAAATCAACCACTTGTTTTATTTTCTTTTCCTGCTCAGCATCCCTGTAATCCTGCGTAGTCAAAACTTCTCCGTCCTTTACAATCTTCTTCGCAATTTCCCAGGGGTCAGAAGTCCCAAAAGCATCTTCCAAATCTTTTACAGAAGCAACGTCTCCTTTTTTTATGTCCTTGTAAACTCTGCCGTCTTCAGATTCAATCGAAGCAATTTGCCCTTTCTTGAATTTCATAGCGTCTTCGAGCTCGACAAATATCTCGAAAGGTTCTCCTTTTTGTTTTATTCTAGCAGTTGTGCGTGTCATTTTAATTATATTCTTTTAACTCCTTTAAAATCTTTTTGGCTTCTTCTACTGATACTTCTCCAAAAGCCATGGAATCTATTTTATGGATAGCATTTAATATAACTTTATCAAAGATAGCATCTGCTGCATTACTAAATTCGCCCCCAATTTCTGATGCAGCATTCTGTATAAATTCATCCGAAGGGTTTTCAATATATCCCGTGTATAATTCAATTAATTTAGTTTTCGCATAATTATTAATATCTTTTAATTTAGGGTCTATTATTTTCACTAATCTTCTATTTTCTGGTTCTTCTTTTAGCCTTTTTAAAATTTTTTTCACTTCTTCCTGTTTATTTCCGCCACCAGGAAATTCTTTTTGAATCACAAATGATAATAAATAAATTGCATCACCTAATGTGTCATCCAGCAATTTAATTGCTCCACTATAAAGCATGTCTATTTTATTAGCTCTATTAACAATTTCTTTACTATAATTCCCCTTATCAAATTCTTCATAAATTTCAGTTAATTCTTTTTTTAATTTTTCCTTATCTAATTCTGTCATTTTATTAATCTGATTTCATTTCTTTCCAACCTAATAATGCGGCATATAAAGCACCTGTTGATATTTTATAATTGTCTAATTCAATTTCATTATCTTTATTTTCTGGCCCATAAGGTTTAAGTTTTCCATTTTCAATAATTCCATTTTCATCCTCATGATAATGAAATTGAAATCCCGAAGCAGGAAAATCTACTACTGTGGCAGGAATATTTTTTTCTTTTTCTTCAAGAATCGGCAATTTAAGGAAATCTAAATCTAATTTTGGAGGAGTATATTTCAAAGGAGTAGGTTTAGGTAAAAGTTCATCTATCGGAACGAATTTAATAGAACTTCCTCCACCTACAAAAGAATTTCCACTTCCAAACCAATTAACTTCTACACTAAGATATCGAGGAGAAATCACACTTCTTTTTCTTCTGTTGCAAAAATCAATTTGATATAAATTATTTTCTAAACTCATTTCACAAATCCTTCTAATTCGTCGCCTGTTAATCTTTTTAATTCACCGTCTTCGCTTTTAATATAAACCAATTCAAATCTGTTCACATTGAATTTCTTTTCCTGCATTTCCTTGAAAATATCGAGAGCTAATTTTGCTCCTTTCTTTATTGTCAAATCAGATTTGTATTTTTCCCTCAATTTTTCTTTTATTTTGTCGTCGTCTTCGCCGATTGCATTTGCATGATAAGCTAAATAATTTCCTGTAACATCACTTGTGTAAAGTTCGGGTTTTTTGTTGTTTATTCCTGCTACCATTAAAGAAACTCCGAAAGGTCTTGCTCCGCCGTATTGTGAGAATTGCTGTTTCAGATTTGAAATGTCTTTAATTATTAATTCGGGTTCTATGGGAGAATCGTAAGTAACTCTGTGCTGCTGCGCTAAAACTTGTGCTCTTTCAATCAGAACTCTCGCGTCAGACAAAATTCCTGCAACGCTTGACATAAGGTGAGAATCAATTTCATAAATTTTGTTTGCTGATTTTGGAACAACTAATTTGTCTTCTATCCTCAAATCTGCAACTATGAAAACCCCGTCGCTGCAGGTCATTCCGATGCTTGCGCTTCCAAGTCTTACCGCTTTCTCGGCATATTCTACCTGAAGCAAATGACCCTGAGGCGAGAACATAGTCGCAGCTCGGTCATAACCCATTGCTTGATTTTGCATATCTAAAGGCATATCCATTTTTTAGAAATTATATAATATTTTAATTTTCTATCCGATTTTCACACGAATTGGTCATATTTAAATTTTATGGGCTTACTTGCTTAAGACTTTTTCAACTAATTTATTATCTAATCTTAAATAAGGGTCATTAGCTACTTCTCTAATTATATCATAAGAATATCCCCTTTCTTTAAGATTTCTTAAAATTTGTTCATCTGAATCTTTTATTCTTTTAATTTGTTCTAATCTTTTTAATTTGGATTTCTTTTCCCCTCTCTCCATTTTTGGTTTAAAAAATTTTTCAGTTTCTAAAAGGGAAATTAAAAAATGATACACTATTCCTTCTCTTACATCTTCTCCAGTAACTCTATAATCTATCTTTTTTGGGGCGATAACTCTTCTTTCCACATAAAACCCATCTCCTACAAAAGAACAATCACATAATTTCCACGATCCTTTTTTTGTGGCTTTCAAGCTAATGCGTCCCATATTTACCCCAATGATAGGTCCTAAATCTTTTACAGCTAGTTTTGAAAATAATTCATCTTTATTTATGATTTCCATAATTTTTGAAATACTTTCTTCACGAGTTAATCCAATAAAATCTGAATTAGCATAACAGTCTAACCGAGAATATGTTTGAAAAATCTCCCACATTATTTCTTCTTGTTCATTAAGACTAATTCCATTTTTCTTTTGGATATTAGGTATAATTCTTTTTTCAATTGTCATAACTATTAAGTTACAATCTACTTTTTAAATTTTTTCCTCAGTTTTTTCCATCTCTTTTCTTAGTTTTGCTATTGATAGATCATATAATTCTCTTACCCTTTGTCTGCTGATGCTGTACTTCTTTCCTATCTCACTAAAGTTATATTCCACCCCATCAACAAAACCAAATCGCAGCTTTAATATTTCTGCCCTTCTTTTCCCGACTGTTTTTTCCAGGAATAATATAAGATTATCCCGTTCAACATGAGCGACTGATTCGGGGGAATACCTCATATCAGCAACTTTCCCCTCTATCGTTTTTTCCTCATTTCCATTTACAGGTGAATATATCGAAATTGTATTTGGCAGGGAGGTTATTTCTTCCAGCCTTTCCTCGGACAAGTTAAGCATTTCTTTTATTTTATCATCTGAAAATCCTTCCCCCTCCAGTTTTTTCTTCCAGCGTATTTTTTCGTTCATTCCTACTGATACTCTTATTGCTTTTGAATTATAGAGGGATAACTGAATATTTCTCCTAATCCACCATTTTGCATAACTAATGAAACGATATCCTCGATGATAGTCAAATTTTTGCGAGGCGATTATGAGTCCTATATTCCCTTCTTCTATCAGATCCTGCAGGCTTAATTCTTGGCTCTTATATTTTTTTGCAATGCCAACGACAAACCTGAGGTTATGTTTTACTAATTCACTCCTTGCACTTTCATTTCCCTCTTCAATCTTTTTTGCAATTTCAACTTCTTCTTCTCTCGTAAGAAGGGGAATCTTTCTTATGCTGTTAAAATAATCCCTTAAACTTTCTTCCATCTCCAATTTTCATTATAATGATTTAAAAATTTTGCTTAGAATTAGTTCATTTTTCCTGCTATCAATTCAATTTTTCCCTCAATCCCTTCAAAGTTCCTGAAACCATTTTGACTTCAATTTCTCTCGGGAAAACACAAAGCGAAGCTCTTACAGAATCAACACTTTCCCTGTTCACAGAAATTATTGCAGAGTTTCTGTCTGATTTGATAAATTCAAGTCCTGTTTTTGAAAGCCCGAGAACTCCCGTAAATTCAAGGATTGCTTTTTCAATATTTTTTCTTAAGTCTTCCCCCCTAACAAACATATATCTTTTTTTCTCTCTCATCGAAGGTTTAAGTGATTTCATAAAATAACTTATCCTTTCAAAAATATAAATGTTTATATTTGGATTAACTTCAGAAAGATTATGACAGATAAACTAACTTCGAGAATAGGAAATTCCAGCACTACTGAAGCAAAAGATATTTCTTATCACACCATCCCCATTTTTGCAATTTTATCCGGAAAAATAAAAGTTGATTATTCCTGCGGAAAATGCGGAACTCTTCAGAGAGGTTACATTTCGTCACGGGAAGATTCTGTTTTAAATTGCAGATACTGTGATTCAGGGAACCGATTTATTTTGCCTCATTTGGACATGACTGAATGATCTGAAAGAATTTTTAAACTATATTTACTATGATATAAAATAAAAGATGGTAATCAGGCTTGACTACAAATTTATTATGAAACTAAAATTAAATAGACCGGAGGTGAGCGATTTCACGAATGCCAGAAATTTTAAAAGCAATGAGTGAGGTCGCGAATTGTCTTAGCAATGGTTGAAATTTTTACTGTTGGCGGATTTGATGAAGTTGGAAAGAATATGACTGCCGTAAAGACGGGAGAGGACGTTTTTATCTTTGATATGGGAGTTTTCCTTCCGGCAATTGTTGAACTTCAGGAGCAGGAAACTGATAAGGCAGGATATTCAGAAAAAAAACTGAGAAGCATTGGTGCAGTTCCCGATGATTTAATTCTAGACAAATTAGATTTGAGGGATAAAGTCAGGGCTATTTTTTTGGGGCATGCACATCTTGACCATATTGGCGCAGTTCCTTATATCGCTTACAGATATAATGCTCCCCTTGTAGGAACACCATTCACAATTGAAGTTCTGAAAAAAATTATGGAAGATGATGCAATAAGAATTCCAAACCAGATGAAAAGCGTAAACCCCAATTCCTCTTTTTTTGTCAAGGGAAAAAGTTCGAACTATCAGGTTGATTTTATTAATATCACTCATTCAACTTTGCAGACCTCAATGATTGCTCTTCATACTCCCGAGGGGGTAATTCTCTACGCAAATGATTTTAAATTGGACAACAGCCCGATATTGGGACTGCCCCCAAATTATGACTTGCTTAAAAAAATTGCAAAAGAGGGAATTAAAGCGATAATTGTAGATTCATTATATTCCAGCGTTGAGAGAAAAACTCCGAGTGAAAAAATTGCAAGAGCATTAGTTGAGGAAGTTTTACTGACAATAAAAAATGAAAACTCTGCAATTTTTGTAACAACTTTTTCTTCTCACATTGCAAGATTAAAAAGTATAGTTGATTTCGCAAAAAAATTAGACAGGGATATTTACTTTATGGGAAGAAGCATGAAAAAATATGTCTCTTCCGCAATGAATGTGAATATGTGCCCTTTTCAGAAAGACATCAAATTATTAAGTTACAAAAATCAGGTTGATTCTGTCCTGAAAAAAATTGACAAGAACAGGGAAAATGCCTTGGTTGTATGCACAGGTCATCAGGGGGAGCCTGGAAGCATTATGGATAAATTATCTAAGGGAAATCTGCCTTTTAATTTTCATAAAGGTGATAATGTTGTCTTCTCTTCAAAAACCATCCCTTCAACAGTAAACGTTGAAAACAGGGCGCAGCTTGATAATCGTCTCAAAAAAATGGGCGTCAGAATTTTTGATAACATTCATGTTTCCGGACACCCGGGCAGAGAAGACTTGAGAGATTTAATTACTATGATTAGCCCGCAACATATTATTCCTGCTCACGGTTCTTTAATGCACACTACTCCGATGTGCGAGCTATCGAAGGAGATGGGTTATACAAGCAAAGAGTGTCATCTTATGAAAAACGGTCAGAAGCTAAAATTATAATTTATTTTCTATCGCTTCTTTTTTCAGAGAAAGATTATTATTTTTTTATCCATTGAACAAACGCGCAAAGTTTTTTCATCAACAATTTTTTTCTGGCGAAGAAATCTGCCGAATGGCGAGCGTTTGCACGAATGCCAATAATTTTTTAGTGCAATGAGTGCGGGAGGAATCAGATTTCGGAGCAACATATTTTGCGTCAGCACAAATTTTTAAATAATGAATTCTTTAATAATTACATGAATGAAGAAATTCTGGGGGGATTAAAATCTGCACTTGAAAGAGGCGAATCTATGAATAAAGCAATGATGACCTTTTATAATGCGGGTTATAAAAAAGAAGAAATTGAGGAAGCTGCACGTTTTTTAGCTCAGAACCAAGTTGCAGTCCAGCCCCAACCTTCTCAAACTTCATTGCCCAAAGCAGGATTAATTCCCAAGCCAGGACAAATTCCAGTTCCTGTTCCTGCCATTCCTCCTCAGATTAATCAGCAGGTTGTCTCAGGTTACGGGAATCAACCGTCTAAACAGCCTCAGGTTAAGCAGCCGGTTTCTGAATACGGGAAGAAAAAATCCGGAGATAAAGTTCTTATAACTATCCTTATTGTTGTACTCGTTTTACTATTCGGAATTTTGGGGGCAATTTTCCTGTTTAAAGATCAGATAATTAATTTCTTCAGCAGCATGTTTGGTTAAAATGATTTACCCGCCGGCAGAAGATTCTTTTTTGATGTCAAGAATTTTGAAAGAACAAATGCCTGAAATGCTTAAACAAAATCCCAATCTAAAATTTTTAGAAATTGGTGCAGGAAGCGGAATTCATCTCGAAACTGCATTAAATCTGGGGATAAAAAAGGAAAATATTTTTTCTTCTGATATAGACAAAAAATCAGTTTCACATTGCAATCTTCTGGGATTTAACTGCATTCATTCTGATTTGTTTGAAAATATTCTTGGAAAATTCAATCTGATAATTTTCAATCCGCCATATCTTCCGGAAGATTCACGAGAACCGAAAATTTCAAGACGGGCAACAACTGGTGGAAAAAAAGGCAACGAAATAATCATAAAATTTTTGGAACAGGCAAAAAGTCATTTGGAAAAAAACGGAAAAATATTTCTTATAACTTCTTCTCTTGCAGAAGATGTCAATTTTGAAGAGCTTGGATACAATGCAAAAGAAATTGGATGTGAAAATTTGTTTTTCGAAAGACTTTGTATTTGGGAACTCGCGCTTCGCGCTCGCTAAAAAATTGTTCCGAAATCGCCATTCGGCAGATTTCTTCACAAGAAAAGTTGTTAATTAGAGAAAATTTAAAATCTATTCAACCTCTACAATTTTATTTCTTTATTAACAAAATAGAATTGCGAAAAACCTTAATGAAATTTGGTTTTGAGCCAGAAAAATATGAGCGACTTTGGAGCGAATGAAAATAATTTTAATTTTCAGGTTTTACTAAACTAAAATGTCCTTTTCCATCTCCTTTAAAGAAGTATAATCTTGCTACATTAGGTCCGTTAGATTGAGCTCCTACAATTAAATCCAAATTCCCATCTTTATCAAAATCTCCTGTTGTTATTGTTAACCCACTTTGACTATACATTGGGACTTCAGCAAAATAATCAGGAATTACTTTTTCTTCTTTTGGTTTTTCTTTTTGAGAATAATTAGTATTTGAAGGACATCCTGCCAAAGTCAAAGCCAATGCGCTTGTTCCTGCCAATAAAAAATTTCTTAAGTTTTTCATAAAAAAGAAATAAAAAATCTATTTTTAAACATTGCTTAGTAACAATATTGTTATGATATATATATTCAACTATATAATTATCTTTTAATATCCTCAATTCGGCTAGTTTGGACGAATTGCATTTGAACTTCGTTCAAATCAGCGTTTCACGCTACTCCAACCAATTCCCTTTTTCTTCAAATCAACTAATTGTGGAAAATTATCCTCAAAAACAGTTTTCTCTTTTTGATAAAAGATTCCTAAAGGAATTTTTTCTGCAAGATTATAATCAAATTCATCTGCCTTTTTCATTGCAGCATCAAAATTTGTTTTATCATGCTTCTCTTCTTCAAGAGAATAAGTCCTTTCTTTGTATCCTTTGTCAGGATGAAATATTACGCATGGCTGAAGAATTTCTATGAATGCAAATCCCTTATGCTTCATTGCTTCTTTGAAAACATATTCAATCTGAGGTTTATCTGCATAAACTCTTGCAACAAAAGTTGCTCCTGCTGAAAGCATTAATTTTATTGGGTTTATCGGATGCAGTTTAACTCCAAGAGGGGTTATCTTATCTTTATATCCAATTTCTGTTGTTGGCGTTGGCTGCCCTGCTGTTAAAGCAAAAACCTGATTGTTGTGTACAAAATATTTGAAGTCTGAATTATACCTTGCAGCATGGATTAAATGTTCCATTCCTTCTGCATATGCATCTCCATCACCGCTGAACCCAATTACGGTCAGATTAGGATTTCCGACTTTTATTCCCAGGCATGTTGGTAAAACTCTTCCATGCAGAGTATTAATTCCGTTAAGATTTACATAATCGAAAATTTTTCCATGACATCCTATTCCGGAAACAATTGCAAAATCATCTTTGCTTCTCCCTTTCTTAAATTCCTCATTCAATGAACTTTTGATTCCTGCAAGTATCTGGAAATTGAAACATCCCGGACACCATGTTGGTGCAATTGGCGTGTTAATATTTGTGTCAGTCATTTTTTATTACTAAGAACTTGTTTATTTATAAAAAATAATATCGCAAAAAACAAGGCTGTAAATACAACAACCCCAGTTAAATCAACATACCATAAATTTTTTGGGTTTAACTTGTCAGTAAAATTAAATAAATATCCTTCAAGCATATTTCCGATAAAACCCCCGACAATTCCGACCAATGCTCCAAGCCAGAAAACTCTTTTTTCTTTTCTTGTCATTTCTTCTTCGCCTTTCATTTTATCCTCTTTCTAAGTTCATTATTTAATTCATCAGATAAAAATGGCCTGCCGTCATATCTAAGAATTTTATTTTTCTCTTCAATAAAAATTCCCGTTTTTTCTGCAACTAATTTCCCTAATTGTGCGGTTGCATTATTTTCAACTAAAATAATATTCTTTCCTTCAATTTCCTTTTTAATTTTTGAGGAAAATGGATCCATGTATAAAACCTGAACAAATTTTGCATTCACATTTTCCATCGCATCTAAAATTGCACCCTTGGTGCTTCCCCAAAATAAAACAACATTCTTTGAATTTTTATTTCCATAAATTTTGAAACCTTCGAATTTCTCAGTTTCTTTTTCAAACTCTTTCCATTTTTTTATTCTTTCATCAACATTTTTCTTTATCTGCTCTGCATCTTCAGTCGCACATCCAAATTTATCCTTTTCATAACTATTATATCTTCCAAGTTTTGTTAATTTTTTTGATGGAGTAATTGTAGTTTTCCTGTCGGAAGTATAAGTTCCTTCTGCAAGATGTTTGTCACTTAAGACAATTGCAGGTATTCCAAATTTTTGTGAAAAATAAAAAGCCTGGCTTGTAATCTCTTCGCATTCATCAGGGTCTCCCGGCGCTATAACTAACCGGGGGAATTCTCCATGTCCGGCATGTCTTGCTAACTCCAAATCTCCCTGCCCGCTATAAGTTGCAACTCCTGTGCTTGGTCCAGGTCGTGAAGCAAGATAAATAACGACGGGAACTTCTGCGATTCCTGTTAAACTGAGTGCTTCTGTCATCAAATCAAATCCTCCCCCTGAAGTTCCTACCATAGTTTTTGCTCCTGTGATTGCGCTCCCTATTGCACTGTTCATGACTCCTATTTCGCTTTCTAACTCGATGACAACCAAATTTTTTTCAATCTGCTTTTCTGCAAGTTCTCCCATAACATTGGTAGCAGGAGTCATAGGATAAGCATAATAAACATCAATCCCTGATTCAATTGCTCCGTTGGTAATTCCCTGATTGCCGTTTCTGAATGTCAGCTTCTTTTTATTTGATACTACTCTGCATGCAACTTTTTTCTCTTCTTCATAACCTTCTTTTGCTTCTTTCATATTTTCCTCAAATCTGTCAAGCTCTTTTAATTCTCTCTCGAGGATTTTAAAGTCGAGGCATAAACTTTTGAATAGCCTTCCCGCAAAGTACATATTTCCTGCTCCTTCTTTCTGGATTATCATTCCTTCTTTTTTCATTTCTTTTTTATGCAAAGTAATTGTGTTATCATCCTGCGCAACTATTAAATCGATAACAGAATTATTACTGTAAACAGGTTTGTCGGAAAAAGTTAATACATTAAAATTATGTCCTCCACGGATTAATGACTGATAATCTCTTGAGACAAAAACATAATAACCTTCTTTTGTAAGTGCTTTACCTAATATTGCCGAGAGAATATTCACTCCTTGTCCTGCTTTTCCGCCAAATAGAATGGTAAACTTCATTTTATCACAATCAATTTTATATATTACATTATTTATTCAAGATTATAAACTTTTTGAAGTACCGATTAAAAAGATGAGATTTGCTCACATATCTGATGTCCATCTTGGCGGATGGAAGCAGCAGCAAATGCAGGATTTAAATTTTCAATCTTTTAGAAAAGCATTTGACGTCTGCATTGAAAGAAAATTGGATTTTGTTCTTATAGCCGGAGACTTGTTTGATTCCGCATATCCTCCGATAGAAATTTTAAAAGAAACCTTTGCTGAATTCAAAAGATTAAAGGAAGCAAAAATTCCGTGTTTCATAATTGCAGGAAGTCATGACTACTCAATTTCAGGGAAAACATTCCTCGACGTTTTGGAGAAAGCAGGATTCTGCAGAAATGTAATGAACATAGAGGAGAGTGAGGATAAAATAATTTTAAATCCGGTTATTTACGGGGGAATTGCGCTTTATGGATATCCCGGGAAAAAATCCGGACTGGAAATTCCTGATTTAAGAAAAGTAAAACTTAATGATTGCCCCGGTCTTTTCAAAATCTTAATGCTTCACACCACCATTGATAAAGCAAAAGGGACTTTGCCTGTTGACGCGATTGAAACTGATCTTTTGCCATCGGCAAATTATTATGCACTCGGACATTTGCACATTGACTTTCAATATCAAAACTTTGTTTACCCCGGGCCGATATACCCAAATAATTTTCAGGAATTGGAAGATTTGCAAAATGGAAGTTTTTACATCGTAGACACAGAAAAAGAAAATTCACTTGAAAAAATCGAATTAAAGATTAAAGATGTTGTCCTGATAGAAGTTGAAGTAAGAAATGCGATGATTGCAACAGAACAAATAATTTCTGAAATTGAAAAGAGAGACGTCGAAGACAAAATAATTCTTTTAAGAATAAAAGGGGAATTAGAATCCGGAAGTAACTCTGACATTAAATTTGATCAGATAGAACAAATTGCTTCAAGAAAAAAAGCATATTTCGTTCTCAAAAATAATCATGAACTAACCTCAAAGGAACAGGAACTAACAGTGGAAATAAAAAATATAGATAATATCGAAGAAGAAGCAATAGAAACATATTCCAACCAAAATCCTGTTGATTTTAACAAATTCATTCCTCAGTTAATTCATTCTCTTTCAATTGAAAAACAGGAAGGTGAAAAAATTGAAAGTTTCACAGGCAGATTAATGGAGGAATCAAGAAAAATTCTTAATTTTTAAAATGAAAATAAAACAAATAATTTTAGACAATATCCGAAGTTACGAACATCAGGAAATAAATTTTTCAGATGGTTCTACTTTATTATCCGGCGATATTGGTTCAGGAAAAACTTCTGTTCTTCTGGCAATAGAATTTGCATTATTCGGACTTCAGCCTGGTCAGAGGGGGACTGCCCTTTTGAGAAATGGAAAAAATGAAGGAAGTGTTAAAATAATATTTGATGTTGACGGGAATGAGATTACAATTGAAAGGAATCTGAAAAAAGGAAAAACGATTTCGCAGGATTTTTGTTCAATTACAAAAGATGGCGAAACAAAAGAACTTGCAGTTACTGAATTAAAGGGGAGAATTCTTGAAATTTTAAATTACCCCTCTGAATTCGCAAAAAAACAGAATATCCTTTACACTTTTACAGTCTACACTCCCCAGGAAGAGATGAAGCAGATTATCCTTGAAGACTCAGAAACCCGGGTAAATACTCTCCGCCACGTTTTTGGAATTGATAAATATAAAACGATTCTGGAAAATGTTTCAATTTTAACAACTAAACTTCGTGAGGAAAAAAGGATAAAAGAAGGAATGACTGCAAATTTGGAGCAGAATAAACTCAACATTATTGCCAAGGAAAATCAGCTTAACGAAAAAAAATTATCCTTGTTGTCCGCTGAAAAAGAACTTCTTGAAAAAACAGACATAAGAAAAAAAATTCAGATTGAGAAAGAGGAAATATCAAAAAAAATAGAGGAAAGAAATAGCCTTATGCAGGAAATTGAAAAAACAAAAATTATGGTTATGAATAAAAATGAATCCGTCTTCTCAAATAACAAATCTATTTCCGAGCTTAATGTTCAGATTGCAGAATTGCAGAATATTAAGTTTGACGAGCTGATACTTAAAGAAATAGAGCAGAAAATTTCATATGACAAACTCGAAGAGATAAAATTAAATCAGATAAACATTGAAATTGCTTCCAAAATTAATTCTCTTTTATTAAAGATGGAAGATAACCAAAAGATTGAGAAAAAAATTTCCAGCCTCGAGATTTGTCCGACATGCCTTCAGAATGTAGATGCTGTTTACAAAGCAAATGTCCTGAATAAATTTAGCGGGGATAATGCGGAGATAAATCGGCAGCTGCAGACTCTGGAATTGGAGAAAAAAGAAACAACAGAAAAACTGACAAAAATTAAATCAGAAATATTCTCTGAAGAGAGGAAACTGACTGACCTGAAAATTTTAAGAATGAAATTGCAGGGAATTAATGAAAAGCAATTGCAGATACAAAATATTGAAAAATCAAATTCTCTTCTTGAGAAAGATATCGAACTTTTAAAACAACATCTCGACCTTTTGACAAATTCTGTTCTTAGCCTGACAAGATTTGTTAACCTGCTGGAGATAAAACAAAAAGAGCTGGATGATTCTCTAAGGGAAGAAAGAATGGCAGATATAAAAACTGCAGAACTCCGAAGGGAAATTGAAGTATTCTCTAGGCAGATTGAAGAATTAAAGATTGAAATTGAAAAAACCGAAAAAATAAAACTTCAGCTGAATTATATCAGCGAACTTGAAAACTGGCTTTCAAAACAGTTTACCTCTTTAATCTCGATTATAGAAAAAAATGTAATGATGAAACTTAAGACTGAATTTTCAAAAGTTTTTGCAGATTGGTTTTATACTCTTGTTTCTGACACTTTTAATGTTCAGTTGTCTGATGACTTTACTCCTGTCATTGAGCAGAATGGTTTTGAAATAGATTATGCTCATCTTTCGGGGGGAGAAAGAACTGCAATTGCCTTGGCTTATCGCCTTGCATTAAATCAGGTGATTAATTCCCTGTTAAGTAAAATTAAAACAAGAGATTTGGTTATTCTTGATGAACCCACTGACGGATTTAGCGAACAGCAGCTTGACAAAATGAGGGATGTTCTTCAGCAGCTGAATGTGAAACAGCTGATCATCGTCTCTCACGAGCAGAAAATGGAGGGGTTTGTTTCAAATATCATCAAATTCAGAAAGGAAAACGGAATAACTCAGGTTTCACAGTCATCGTAAAATTTATAAATATTAAATCATCAGTATTTTTAGCTAAATTATTCTAAAAGAATATAGATTAAATGGATGACGAATTAAAATTAAAAACTGGAACTACCATTTTGGGTATTGTCTGTAAAGATGGAATTGTAATGGCAGGAGATAGAAGGGGCTCTGTAGGAACTTTAATTTATAACAAAAACACCCTGAAAGTTTATCCCCTTAACGATTATCTTGTTTTATCCGGATGCGGTTCAGCTACAGAAATTCAAAAGGTAGCAAAACTCTTGACTGCAGAGATGAAACTGAAAGAATTAAAATCAAGGACAAAACCTTCTGTGCGGCAGGCTGCAGGACTTCTTTCAAATATTCAGGTTCAGGGAAGTGCTTTTATTCTTGCAGGACTTGATGCTAATAAATCATTTTCTCTATATGATATCCTCGGAGGATATGTCGAAGAAGTTAAAGAATATACTGCAAGTGTCGGCTCAGGAATGCCTTACGCTCTCGGTTATCTCGAAAGGTCATGGAAACCAAATATGTCTGTTGAAGACGGAGTTGAAATTGCAAAGGAAGCACTAAAAGCATCTACTTCAAGAGATATGGGTTCAGGAAACGGAATTGATATTTTCACTATAACTAAAAGTGGAATAAAAAAAGTGGTATCACAGGAGATCCAACCTAATTACAAAGAGGAATAATCTAACTAATTCTAAACTAATTTTTATTTAATATGACTGATATACTTAAACAAATAACTGACCAGTTACATGGGGAAATTACCGAGGCTATTTTTGAAGGTGCAAATATAGTTGTCTACACTGCTAATGCAAAGTTTTTTCGTGAAGGGGAATCACAGATAAAAGAAATTGTTAATCAGATTAAAAAAAGGATTGAATTAAGGGCTGACCAGAAAATTTTGCTTGACCCTGAAAAAACAGAAGCGGAGATAAGAAAGATAATTCCTTCTGAAGCAGAACTTACAGGATTAATTTTTGATGTTCAGAGAAGTATAGTGATAATCGAGGCTAAACGTCCTGGAATGGTTATAGGTAAGCAGGGAAGCATATTAAATGAAATAAGAAATTCAACTTTGTGGACCCCCCAGGTTCAGCGTTCACCTGCAATAAAAAGTAAAATTACCGAGAGTATCCGGGAAGTTCTTTATGCAAATAATAATTACAGAAGAAAATTCCTTAATTCAATCGGACAGAAAATATACAAAGAATGGAATCCGGAAAAAGTTGATGAGTGGGTAAGAATTACTTTCCTCGGCGGAGGAAGGCAGGTGGGGAGAAGCTGTTTGTTGCTTCAAACGCCAAATTCAAAAATTCTTTTGGACTGTGGAATTGATGTTGCTTCTCAGGGAGCAGATAAATTTCCTTACCTTGATGTTCCTGAATTTAATTTAAGTTCACTTGATGCAATAATAATCACTCATGCCCATCTCGACCATGTCGGTCTTCTTCCTTATTTATACAAAATGGGATACAAGGGGCCGGTTTACATGACTGCTCCTACAAGAGATATCGCGGCATTGCTGGCTTTGGATTTTATTGGAGTGGCATATAAACAGGCAGTAAAGCCATTATTCGACTCAACGGATATTAAAGAAATGGTAAAACACAGTATTTGTTTGGATTATAATGAGGTTACAGATATTACTCCTGACGTAAGATTAACATTCTATAATTCAGGGCATGTATTGGGCGGGTCATTAATTCATCTTAACATAGGAAATGGTCTGCACAATATGATTTATGCGGGGGATTTCAAATATGGACGTTCAAGACTGTTGGAGCCGGCAATTGCGTCTTTCCCGAGAGTTGAATCAATAATTACTGAATCTACTTATGGTTCCAAAACAGATATTTTCCCATCGAGAGCAGAAGTTGAAAATAAATTTTTAGACATAGTCAATAAAACCATTGAGAGAAACGGAAAAGTTTTAATTCCGGAATTGGGGCTTGGAAGAGCGCAGGAAACCATGCTTATTCTTGAAGATGCGATGGCATCAGGAAAATTAAAACCTGTTCCTATTTATATCGACGGAATGATTTGGGACATCAACGCGATTCATACTGCTTACCCGGATTTTTTGAGCAATAAAGTTAAATCAGATATATTTCAGGATAACAATCCGTTTGTGTCAGAATTTTTTAACCGTGTTGGTTCTCCGCAGGAAAGAAAAAATGTAATCGAGGGAGGCCCATGCATTGTGCTTGCAACATCAGGTATGCTTGTCGGCGGAGCATCTGTGGAATATTTCCGTGAATTTGCGATAAATCCAAATAACTCTATAATTTTTGTATGTTATCAGGGAGTCGGTTCTCTTGGAAGGGCTGTTCAGGATGGAGCAAAAGAAACCAAGATGATTGTCGACGGGAAAGAAGAAGTAATTAAAATAGAAATGGAAGTTGAGACAATTACTGGATTCAGCGCTCATGCAGGAAGAAACGAATTGATTTCTTTCTTTAATGATTTAAGGCCAAAATCAAAGAGAATAATTATCAATCACGGTGAAGTTTCAAAATCTTTGGATCTGGCTTCCGCTTTATACAAGCTCAACAAAGTTGAAACAAATGTTCCAAGAAATCTAGAAACCTTGAGGTTAAGATAATTTAAAAACTTCTTTTGTATTTTATTTATATCCAAGAGGTAAGTTAAATCAGCCATGAGCACAAATTCAGTGGGAAAACATGTGAAAGAAAACCGGAGGTGTTCTCCATGAAACATAACATAAAAATAACAATTCTATTACTGTCGATGTTTTTTGTCACTCAGTTAATCGGATTATATGTGATTAATGCAAATGTATTCGGTCAGACAACCGAGATTAATGGGACTTCTGTTGCTGTAACAAATCCGGTCTTGTCCGCACTTCAGCCTCCGCAGGTTCAGCAGCAGTCTGACTTTAGCCTGTATTTTGGTTCATTAGTTCTTGCATTTATAGTTGCAATTGTAATACTATTTCTTTTAACAAGGTTCAAAATTGATTTTATATTAAAAGCATGGTTTTTTATCGTTGTGGCTATTGCGTTATTTATTACCCTTAATGCTTTCTTTCCTAAATATATAAATTCCTTTTACTTTACTCTCTTTGCTTCTCTTTTTGCGCTTACCCTTGCTTTTATAAAAATATTCAGAACTAATTTTATAGTGCATAATTTGACAGAACTTTTGATTTACCCCGGAATAGCGACGGTATTTGTTCCGATATTAAATCTTTGGTCAGTTATTATTTTATTAATTATAATTTCAATTTATGACATTTGGGCTGTCTGGCATTCGGGAATTATGCAGAAAATGGCAAAATATCAGATAAATAATCTTAAAATTTTCTCAGGATTTTTTGTTCCGTATATTCCAAAGGCATTAAGATTAAAAATAAAGAAAATGAAAAAATCAAAATTGAAAAATAAAAGGGTAAAAGTTAATCTTGCAATTCTTGGAGGTGGAGATATTGTCTTCCCAATAATAACTGCGGGAGTTATCCTTATGACTAAATCAGTAAATCTTCCATTTGGTCTTCCTCAGTTTGTCGGAGGATTAATTCCCGCTTTATTTGTAACTCTTGGAGCGACAATCGGATTGGGATTATTATTCATGTTTTCAGAAAAAAAGAAATTTTATCCTGCTATGCCTTTTATAACTGCAGGAATTTTTGTTGGATTAATCTTAAGTTACTTAGTCTTTTGATTTTCTGTTATTCTGATTACAGAAACTGATTATATTCTCTTCTGTCGTAGGTTCTATTCCAACACACGGACAGATACATACTTTTGAATTTTCATGGATTAATTTTCTTATCAACCCTTTTTCTTTATCAATCACTCCTCCTTGAAATGGATTTAATGTGGCATATCCTTCTTTTACTTCGATTAATTTTCCAGCAAAATTATTATTTCCAGAAATAGGATAAATAATTACAAATTTCCCAATATACTCATCGTAAAAATTTTCTCTTTTCTTCATTCCAAAGGGGGTTTCTTCATCCATAAATATTTTTCTTTTTTCTAATTTATAAACCTTTCTTAAAATTGCTACTTTGTAAAGGTAACAAATAACAAGATTTATAAATAGCTATTTCTATTGAGCGTTATGGAAATAGGAAATACAAATCCTTATGAAGTTGAAATAATAAAATATGCACATATACTTGGAGAAATGCAGAAGCTCCCTAGATTTTCTGAAAATGAAAGTTTCTCAGATGATGATAGGAAATTTCTTAAGGATATTTTTTACAAGGTTAAAGAAATAGATTATCACAGATTATCTAATCGTGAAATTAGAAATCTAAAATCTAAAATAATGCATTATGCAGGAACAAGAAGCTGGACAATCCACGAAGACAAGGGGGCAATAATATGAATGAAGATATTGTAAGAAAAATGCAGGAATATTCTGAAATTATCTCAACAGAATTTACTGAGGAAAGATATTCTTTAAGATCTGAAAAAGGAGAAAAATTAGAAGGAATGTTTTATGAATTAATAGAAATGCAGGAACAGCATCTTCCGGCTAAAATTCGCAGGGAATGTGATTCTCTTGCAAAGAGAATTCTTGGAAAAGTGGAGGGTTTGATATAATGATAGTCGCACAGGAACTTGTTGGGAAAATCAAAGATCATTTTGATTTGAATTTATATGAAACAAAAGTCTGGCTTGCTTTGCTCAGCAAGGGAGTTGCTTCTGTCGGAGAAGTTGCAGCTTTATCAAGGGTCCCAAGAAGCAGAACTTATGACGTTCTTGAAAGTCTGGAGAAAAAAGGATTTGCAATAATCAGAATGGGAAAACCAGTAAAATATCTTGGAGTAAAACCTCAAATGATTCTTGAAAGAATAAAACAGGATATAAGAAAAGATGCAGAAGAAAGAGTGAATATTTTGGCTAAATTAAAGGATACAGAAGAATTCGCAAAACTAAACGAAATTTATACTCAGGGAATAAATCCGGTGAAGAAAGAAGAAATTTCAACTTCATTAAGGGGAAAATCAAACATTTCAAATTTCTTGAGGGAAATAATTGACAGTGCCAAAAAAGAAGTAGTAATCTGCACGAATGCTCAGGAAATTAAATCAAAGGCAAAATTATTTTCAGAGACAATTTCAACTCTTAAAAAAGCAAATGTAAAAATAAAGATAGCTCTGTCAGGAGATGAGAAAATGATAAAAGAGCTTGAGGAAAAATTAGGGGTTAAAATAAAAAGAATAGAGATTGATTCAAAATTCTTTATAGTTGACAGAAAAGAAGTTTTATTTTACATTTCAAAAAGCGGAAGCGACAGCGACGATATTGCAGTCTGGCTTAACTCAGATTTTTTCGTTGAATCTTTCGCATCTCTATTTGAAAAAGCAATCGGGGAAAAATAAAAATGAAATTGTATCTAGGAAAGTCTGTAAAGAAAGATGAATTCGAGGAATTGAATGAAAGAACTAAAGGTCTTCCTTCTGAAAGAATTTTAGATTTAGGCAGACAATATATCCAGGAAAGAAATTATTTCGCAGCTGAATCTGTCTTAAGAAATAATGTTCTTTCAGAAGTAAGGGGAAATGTTGGAGATATTTCTAGGTTATATCATATTCTAATTTCAGAGTTAATTGTCTATCCTTTCTTCAAGATTTTGAATGTAGACCTTGGCGATACAACTGAAGGAATAATTAACAAGACAATAGAATGTATGGTGCAATCAGATAATCTTTATTCCGAAGGAAAACTTGCTAAACAGGATTTATTGGTAGTAGAAAAATTAATTGATGAAATCCCCTTTAAACAAATGAGAATTGCTAACCGGGGAGAATTTGAAAAATTGTACTGCAGATTCAAGGAATTTTGTTTAAATGCTTTTCTTGAAAAATGATATTCCAATCTAAACCCGTTGTCTTGGATAATGTTTCTCTTTGTTCAATTGTGAGAGATGAAATGATGAATCCTGCAGGTGGAATTGAAAGATTTGTAGAGTCGCATGTTCCTTATGTGGAAGAAGCTGTTGTTGTGGACACAGGTTCTGTTGACGGGACAAGACAAGTGCTTGAAGAAATGCAGGCAAGATATTCTCATTTAAAAGTTGTAGATATTCCTTTCACCGGTTATGCTTCAACAAGAAACGCAGCATTAAAATATGTAAAAACAAAAATGGCTTTAATTCTTGACGCTGATGAATTATTATGCCATAAAAAACCGCAAAATGATTTCAAAGTTTTAAGGGATTTTATGAAAGAAAATCCTTATTCAAGTTATCACTTCTTTTTTGATGTTATCTCTCCGGAAAAAATAAGGAAAGATTCTGTTGCTGGACACACATTAAGACTATTTGATGTTTCTTCTTCTGAAACCCCCTTTCAAAGAGAACTCTGGGAAATATGCGAAATTAGAGAAGATAGACCTATTTTTATACCTGGAGCTAATATAAAACATTTTGTCCCAAGCAAAGAAGCAACAAAGGCAAAATCATTTAATTGGTATGGAAGTTCAGAATCAGACATGAAAAGATTAATTGAAACATGGCAGAGAATTCCCCCGTCAATGAGAGAAGGATTTTCAGAATGGAAAAGATTTAATCCAAAAAGAGATGATTATGCTTAACTAAATTCCAGCTCACTTATTCCCATTTCTTTTATTTTTTCCTGATTTTTTGATTTCCATTCTTCAAGAAATTCTTTAATGTCAGATTTTGTTTTTTCTCTTGCAAAAATTCTGTTTCCTTTAACAAAAGTATTTTTATGTTTTTGCCTGAAAGCCAAAACATTTTCCTTATCATTCTTATTTGGCCCACTTATAATAATTTCTTCTTTCTTTTTAACTATAAAAAAATATTCTGCAGTTTTTTTCCCGTCATAATCAAACCCTTTTTCTCCTGTCTTGTAAAATTTGCTTATCTCTTCATCAAGATGCCTGTAAAATTTTGCAAGTTTGCTTCCCGCAACATCTCCTTCCTGCTTTTCGGTTCTTGCAATTATAAAAATAAACTCGCTTTTTCTTTTTTTGGCAGTTTCATTTATTTTTTCAAGAGTCATCTTTTCTGTTCTAAAACTGTTTACATTTGGTTTCTTAAGGAATTTTATGCATACTTCTCTGAAATTATCAAAAGTTTCTTTTGAAAGAGCCGCTAACGCATTTCTTTCTTTATATGTGGGGTCGATTAAAACTATCGGGGAATTCATCTTGGCGCTGTTCATATTCATCATAATCTCAGAATTATTTTTGTAAAGTTTTTCTAAATCAATTATTTGTTTTTCTTTTATCTTGCTTACTCCTCTGACAAATCCAAGAAAGCTTTTATAATGGTAAATCAAAAGTTCAAGTGCATATCCTGAAAATCCATTAACATAACTTTCTGCTCCGTAACATTTATTTGCGTGGCAGAATGCCTTCGCCAGCCTTACTTCTTCCAGCATTTTTTCAGTTTTCAATTTCTTTTTTATATATGCGACGTGAAAATAAGATAAATCAGTAATATTTTCCGCCTCTTTAGGATTTTTTACTTTAATTACAGGAATTATTTCAAAGAAAAAAGAAGGGTCTGCATTAACCCTGAAATAATCGCGTGAGCCGTGGATTCTCAGAATTTTTTCTTTTTCCTCAATGTTCATTAAAATTCCTTCAGTGATATCAGAAATATTTTTTTCTTTATTTTTTTTGTCAAATCTTACAAAAACATCAATATCATATCTTCCTTTCTTTATGAGTGTTTTTTTTGCAAAACTTCCGCCGACAAAAATTTCTGCGCTTATTTTTTCCCGGTTTAATTTTTTTTCAAAATCATCAAGAAATTTTTTAAGATATTTGCTTATTGAATCCAAATCCTCTTTCGGAGGATTTATCTCATTCAAAACCTCTTTTAGAAAATTATCTACTTTCTTCATAAACTAAATAACAATTTTTATTATATAAAACTAATCCTTTTCTTCCGGATTTCTAATTTCCTTAATATCTTTTATATTCTGATTCAGCGTCGATGCCAAATCGATTATGTATTTTCCCTCTTCGACTTTGTAAATTAAAGGCCTCTTTTTGTTGAATAAATTTACCAAATCAATTTCAAATTTTCCCGCTCCTGCAACTCTTACAGATTCTATGTCGAGGATTACAGGAGTATCTTCTTCAATTATTCCCGCGAGTTCTCTTATTTCAGTTTCTATTTTTTTCTTTTCTTCTTCTGGAATTTCAATTGGATTTTCTTTTATCCTCTGCAATTGATTATCTTTTATGTAAAAGAAAAAATGCGCTCCGCACTCGCTGCATCCTTCTAATAATTCCTTGCTTCCGGCAGGATAAATTTTTCCGCAATGTACGCATTGATGTGGCATTTTAACTTATTTTATAAAATTCTCCTCTGATTTTATTAGCATTTTAGCTAACTATTAGAAAATCATCTAATTAATAAATTTTACCTATTATTTATCTATTCAGTAATAATTCTATCTTCTTAGGATTTCGCTTTATTTCTTTTACTATTGTTGCAGGTCCGATGATTGTTATAGAGCTGAAATCTCCTCCTGCAATTGCATTTGCAATTCCTTTTGTCATTTTTCCTAGAAGGCTATCCTGGTTATTTCCGGAAATTACTGCAAGTTCTATTCCTTTAAAATTTGCAACATGTCCTATCATCGCCATTGTATCTCCTATTAATCTCGCTTCTTCGTTGGAAGTTAATCTTCCCTGCAAAATTAAAATATTATTTCCAAGTATTATTCCCAAAATTTTTCTCATTCTGTCTTCGCTGTTTAATCCTCTTATCTCAGAATAAGGAAGAAATTGAATACTAAATCCTTTTATTTTTCCAAGCTTTTCTAATCCCCTTTTTTCTTTTCCCATTTTATAATAAGCAAAATATGCTTTTTAATACTTTCATTTTTAAGTGAATATATTTATTAAACCTTTTTTGATAATCTAAAAATTGATTCATAAAACTCTTCAAGATTATCTCCGAATCTTGCACTTATCCCGACAACTTCATATTCCGGGAATGCAGCTTCAATTTTTTTTATGTCTGCTTTTTTTAAATCAATTTTATTTGCTACAATTAACACAGGGATATTTCGCGCAACAAGATTTCCGATTATGGTTATATTCACCTGATTATAAGGGTTCTCGCTTGCATCAAGAACAACTACTACTATATCCATATCATCAAGCCATTTTATACTTTCAATAACCCCCTGCGTAGCTTCCTTCGCCCTCTCTTTTGCATCCTTCTTCGACATTTTATATTTTAAAAAATCTTCATAATCAATTTTCGTTGCAATTCCGGGAGTATCAACCATTTTGAAAGTCATCTTTTTACCTTTGTAAGAAATTTCAACTTTCTCTTTGAATTGAACCTTCCTGGTTTCATGGGGAATCTTGCTCACAGTTCCAATTTCTTCTCCTGTAAAATCTTTGCAGATTCTGTTTGCCAGGCTTGTTTTCCCTGCATTAGGCGGACCATAAAAACCAAGTTTGATCTCTTTTTTATTATTAAACAGGTTGGTAAAAATTCGCTTGAAAAAATTTTTGAAAATTTTTATCGGCATATTATAAATTTATCTTTTTAGTTTATAAATATTTCAGTAATAAAACATATATTCGTGGAAATTAAACTATTTTCTTCCCGACATATTTTTTCATAGCATAACTTATCTGTTCAGAATTCCAGCCCGCTTTCTTCAGTTTTGATATTATTTCTTTATCATTTGTTCCTTTCTTTTTTTCTCCGTCGATATAACTCTCAAGGTTATACAGATTATTTCTGTCCTTGAAAAGATAAGTTTCATATTTTTTCTTGTACCATCTTCGGATAAGAATGTAAGTTACAATGCCAAGTATAAGAATTATTAATACTATGACTGCAAACCATATCCATTTTGTAAAACTTTTCTGGAACGGACTGACATTTAATGAAACCTGCAGATCATTGATGTTCGGTGAAACAAACATAGGAAGATTGACAAAATCGAAATCCCCTGTTGTTGAAAATTTAATTTCCTGACTTGGCTGGTCCATTGTAAAATAAGTATATCCGTCAAGGCTTGTCTGAGAATTGTTATTATCAAAAAATAAATTATCCATATTTTTAATTATTATAAACGGATTTTCAACATCAGCACTTTTTTTTGTAAATGTGACATCGAATGTTTTCAGGATTGATTCCTCGTGGTCATCAAATATTCCCGTGAATTCATTGTAAATTAAATTAGCGTCGACATTTCCTTCATCCCATGCTAATATTGCATTTTTATATGCATCTTCATCGCTGACAGTGAAATTTCCTCCGCTGGCTTCAACAAGAGAATTTAAATCAATATTGTCCGGAGTAGGATAAAAAAGAATATTGTCGCTTGATACTGTTCTTACAATCTGGCTTGGTAATTTTATGTTTACCAACTGGGTTAGTATTGATTCATAATCTGCTTCACTTGTGGCGCTTGAAAGATTTCCCATCAGTCCGTTTACCAAAGATTCAGTATCACTTAATTTTAATGAATAATCCAGGCTTCTCTGTTCAAAATCCGAGAATCCGACTGTCTGATTTTTTAGGTTATCAATACTTGTTTTTATGTTCTGTAAAAGTGTCGGGACAATTTCCGATGCGGGGAGAATAATTATTTCAAAGATTTTGGATGTGCTGACTCCGTCAGAATAAACAGTTACCTTCAGATTATAATTTCCTTCTGAAGTATAAGTATGTGTGGCTTGATCTGAAGTGGTGGTTGAATTGCTCCCGTCGCCAAAATCCCAGTAATATCCGGTAACATTTGAATCGGTTGAATTAAGATAAACCTTAAAATTCGTGGGGTAATTTACTGCGGTGCTTACAGGGAACAAATATTTTATCTGCGCCCCAGTTTCAACTGAGATATCCTGGGAAAATAATTGATTACCGTCAAGACTTATTGCTGCAGTATAATTTCCAACTTCACTGGGAACAGTAAAACCTGCTTCATCTAAATATAATTTTTGAAAATTTGAGCTCAGCTTAGGGGCAACTTCTTCAAGATTATACAATGTTATTTCTGAAGAGGAGATTCCTGCAACATATGAAAGAGATGGGCTGGTGACACCAACCTGCTGTAGTGCTCCTGAACTGAATTTTATCGGGATTACGCACCCATTGGTGCAATTATCATTGTATCTGTTTGATAAATAATCTTTTATCTCATTTTGTATTGCTGCATTGTTTAATGTTGTCCCCTGATTTGCTGCATATGTTTCAGTCTGTGCGAAAATATCAAAATCATAAATATAACTTCCAAGGTAATTTCCTGAAAAACCGCACGGGGAATTTTGTTCATAATTAATCTGATATTTGTTGTTGTCTGCTGAACTCTTTGCGTTTATGCACACATAATAATCCCCGTTTAGCGGAGAGAAACCGGTAGGGCTGCATGAAACTGCCCCGCTTGCACTCGCAGTTGCAGAACATGTTCCTTTGGTGCTTCCGTTGACGTCGGTTATTGTAAACATAAAAAGAGTATTAGAAACGCTCCCGATAACATTTGCCCCTATTTTCACAGAAGGACTTTCAGTGAGAGTTATTTTTTCACAATATGGGGTTGTGATAATTCCTGCCTGTTTTACACTTGAATCATAAGAATAACATCCCTGATTTTCATTGCCAAAATGTCCGGAGCCAGTATTTGCTTTCCACTCGGTCTCCCCGTCATTTAAGACGTCAACTGACAGCGGAAGATTAGTTGATTCCTGATTATTGCTTAGTATATTCAGAAAAAATGAAGAAATATCTGTAATCGGCTGAGGGGTAGTTATCTTAAATCCGATTATACCTGATTGCCCTTCATTTAAATTTAGGGTCTTTGAAGGTTCTCCGTTATCAAGAACATTATAATCCGAACCGCAATCAAGCGGATTGCATTTGTACACAAATCCCTGATTAGTATTTTTATTCAGCAAATTCATCAGACTTATTGTGCTCTGACTTGTTCCCACAGAACTTTTCAGGGCAGAATCTGAAGGCTCATTATCTAAACTTATGTTTACCCATCCGCTTAGTGTAGCATGGCTGCTGTATGCATTATCAATTGAATAACTTAAATTTCCAACTGCATAATTTGCGGAAATAGAATTAATAAAAAAAATTGTAGTTATAAAAAGAATAATTCCCCAAAATATTTTTTTCACCATCTTCTTTTAATTATAAACTAAAAAGTGTTTATAAATTTTTCAGAATTATTGGAAAAGTTGAAATAGCTTATTCTTGCAATTTTGTTTTTGATTTCCTGCTCCTGCCTCTGCGGAAAATATTGCAAAAATTCTGAAAGAATTTTTTGGATTGATTGAAATTTTTCCTGCCTTCGGACAAGATGAAATTTCCGATAAAGGTTGTTAATGTCGAAAGAGAATTTTAACGCGTTTATTCATATATTTTTGTTGATAAATTTAATCTAAAAAAGAGGTGATAACAAAAGCGAGCGTCAGTGAGCAATATAAACTATAGAATTATCTCTTGAATTTTCTTCTGAAAATTAATCCAACATAGACAAATGCGATTACCAAAGCTGAACCAATCAATTCCAAATAATCAAAGAATGGGAGCTGGATTAATGCAGGGCATGGGACAGTAACTTTTCCGCCAGCAACGCATAAATCATGTGCTGCTCCTGTGTCAGATGCTCCTGGTGCAGGATTCCATACTCCTGTCCATGTCAAAGTTTTGTAACCTTTAGGTTCAGTATCACAATCTTTTTCCACGCTTTGTGTTATTTTACAGCTTCCAATCTGAAGAAGATTTTGTTGATTTGTACAGTCTGGATCCATATAAGTGCAGTAGGGATTGCAAACTCCGTCGGAAATAGGATTGCAGCAAGCCTGATCAATTTCACTATAAGTAAGCAGGACAGGACTTTGTGCACAGATGCATCCTCCCTGATCGCATTTTTTTACTCCTGCATCTGTTTTATAACAGTTCAAACTGCATTGTCCGTCGTTGCACATAATTGTTCCTTCCGGGCATTGATTTCCATTGATTGGGGCAACTTCATATAATTTACAGCTTGTATCACAACCAGTTCCTGTCGCATTATTTTGTGCTCCCAAATCACATTGTTCTCCAAACTCTACTTTTCCATTTCCGCAGACAGGAGCTCCTGTGCTTCCGCCACCATTTGTAACACATATTCCATTGTTGCATATTTCTCCGCTAGGGCAAGCAGTTAAAGTTGTACATGGTGTTCCGCTTCCGCTTGCACAAATTCCACTATTACATGTATATCCGGTAGGACATGTTACTCCTGTACAGCTTGTCGGTGTTATCTCACAAACTCCAGATATGCACTTTGCTCCTGAATTACAATCACTGTCTTTTGTACATGAACCAACTGAAGGAATACAATCAGGGTCAACACTTGCACACAATAAATTGCAAACTCCGTCTGATACTGTATTACAGCAGGCAGGATTATTTCCTCCTCCAATTAAACTGCATGATAATCCGCTATTGCAGTGGTCTTGTTGATTATCATTTGCAGGATTTGAACATCCATTACTTGAAGGGTCAGTATCAGTGTGCACACAATTTGAACTGCATGTTCCGTCGCTGCAAAGAGTTGTTCCTTCAGGACATCCCCCTCCGCATTGATTAGGATCTATTGCAGTATAGGTACAGGTAGAACTGCATGCTGAACATGGTTGCCCGTTCTGTGCTCCCAAATCACATTGTTCTCCTGCTTCCTGTATTCCATTACCACAAACTGAGCCTACAGGATTTCCCCATGTAGAACCACAGACATTTGTTGCGCTATTCCATGAACAAGAACATGAGTGCGTTGAACAAAAAGTTGAATCCTGCATAATTCCATTGACTTCAGTATTTGCAACGGCACAGAGAGATGAATCACTGCTGCAATCTGCCTGGGCAGTATAACCAGAACATGTGGAAATTGTATTGCAGAAATTTGGATCCATAATTAATAAGTCATTGCTTGTGACACTTGAACTTGGATTAGATGCAGTTGCAACAAAATAATATTTATCTCCTTTGACTGCACTTGATGGGACAGTCCAGCTTGATGTTCCTACTGCTCCGCCATTAACATTATCCGTAACGAGAGTAACTGTGAAAGGAGAGCCAACATTGCTGTCAACTAACCCGTGTTTTTTTATCTGAACAGAAACACTTTTGCCTGCACAGCCTACACTTTCATGAATCTTTAATCCTACTACTGAACCAACTATCGCTTCACTGGTTCCCCAATTAGCAGTACTTCCTGCTGCATTTAATATACAAGAAGTAGGAGTTAAAGTTCCCTTACAGCAAATTTTAACGGGATAATCATTTATTCCTCCGATATGTGCATTAGTAACTGCAGTTAAAGAAACAGTAGCAACAGGATAAGTAGCAGTGCAGGATGAGCTTGTTGTAGTGATGCAGGAAAAATCTCCATAACAGACATTGTCTGAAGGAGGATAATTTGATTGTGAAGGGGATTCTGCGTGAGCATTGGTTACATCAGATAATCCTAAAATTTTATTTGAGCCATCTGAAGCACAATTTGTATTTCCGCTTCCGCCGCTGCAGCATAAAACATCAGGATAATTTCCCGAAGCAATTGACCATAAGCATCCTGCCTGGTTAGTGCATGATGTGCTGTCATAAATTTGATTGCATGCCAGAGGAGTTCCTGTACAGGTTGCAGCAGCCAATGTTATTCCAAGGAATTTAGAACCTGGATTCCACCAGCATCCAGCATGGGGGAAACATGAAGTAGAAGTAGTAAAACTTGAACATGGGGTGGGAGTTCCTGTGCATTGGTTATATTGGGCAAGTTCTCCGTGGCTGTTTGTTGTTGATGCCAATCCCATTAAAATATAATTTCCGTTTGATGCAACGCAGTCTGCCCTTGGAACTATCGCGCATGTTCCTGCTGCAGGAGCAGCTGCAGAAATTAAATTTAGAATAAAAATTGACAAAATTATTGAGAATACAAATAACCCAATCCTCTTTTTTTCCATTACTATTTTAATTAAATCGCTTTTATAAATATTATTGTTAGTTAAGAATATTTTTTAATAATTAAAAAATAAAAAAGGAATTTGGAAAACTATTAATCTAAATTATTTTTTCATTCAAAGAATAACTAATTACCTGAAAATCTCCATCTATTTCAAAAGTTGTTAATGATACGAAATCTATTTTTGAAATTTCTTCTGGAGGTAAGTTAATTAAAGATTTAATAAAATTTCTTATAACTCCCCCATGAGTCACTAATAAAACCTTTTCTTTTTTTTCATCTTTTAAACTTTCAATAAACTTTTTTACCCTGTTTCTGAAATCTTCAAAATTTTCTCCTTTTGGTGGTCTAAAATCTTCTTTTGATAACCCTGATTTTTCAAGCATCTCATTATATTCTTTTCCGCTTTTCCCTTCAAGAACCCCCATTCTAAGTTCATTTATTTCATCAGTGTATATGACTTCCCCGTTAAAATTTTTTAAAAAAGGTTCAATTGTTTTTTTAGTCCTTTTTGAGTCTGAGCAGTAGATTTTTTCAATTCCTAATTTAGAAAGACTATTTATGATTAAATTCGATTGCTTTACTCCTTCTTTTACCAAAGTATCCTGTTTTTTTCCATGTCCTCTTTCTGCATGCCGCAATAAATAAAGTTTCATATCTTTTTAGTTGAATCTAATTTATTTTATTTAAATATAATGAATTAACAGATATTTTTATTAATAACCTAATTTAATCCCTATCATGGAGATTACTTTTATTAGACATGCTGAAAAAGAAGAACTTGGGGAAGATCCATTCTTAACAAAAAAAGGAATTAAACAAGCTAAATATTTAGCCCGCAAATTAAAAAAAGAACAATTTGATGAATTTTATTCTAGTGATTTAAATCGTTCAAAACAAACAGCGGATATAGTTTCTAGGAAGATAAAATTAAATCCCAAAATTGAAAAGTCTTTAAATGAATTTAAATCCGAGATGATAAAAAAAGATGAAAAGGAATGGACCAGAGAAGAAAAAAAACATTATTCTCAAATGATTTCTTTCCTTAAAAAAATGACAAAAAATCCTGATGAAGATAAATCTATCCTGATTATTGCACATGGAATAACAAATAGAATAATTTTGTCTTATTTTTTTGGTTTAGAAATAAAAAAATTAGTCCCCTTTATACAATCAGAATCAGGATTAAACTCTATTTACTGGGTTAAAAAATTCAAAAATTGGAGATTGAAAACTTGGAATGATAATCATCATATTCCAAGAAGATTGAGACCTAATAAATTTAATTAATTATTTTAAGAAAGCAATACATTTATTTATAAGATTCTCAAAGTCTTTTTCCTTTTTCCATTCTTCCACGATAAACTTTCTTAATTCTTGATGAATCTCATACCCATTATCTTGAATAAACCATAAATCTTTGAATTCTAAGTTTAACAATACTGTTAACGCTTCTTTTAAATCCGCAGTTTTTCCTTCTCCAATTTGTTTTTCAATTTTAGACCAATAGGTATTATGGAATTGCAAATGCATTATTTCATGGGCAGCAGTCTGTAGTATACCACTAAGAGGAGAAAAAAAATTAAAATAAAAAGAATTTTCTTTTAGAGAATAAGAACACTTTGGTATAAAAGTTAAATATCCTGTAAAAGAGTTAGTATAGATTGATTTTTTCATAATGTTTTCTAATCTTTTAAAAAACTCATTATTTATTAATTTCCAGGATTCATTAACTGCATTTAGTAATATTGGAACTAATTCTGAATTGTGGATTGCCTTGAATTTTTCTGTTAACTCTTCTTTACATTCTTCAAAAGTTCTGCCTTGGCAGATTGAAATTGTTTTTTTATCAATATTTTTTTTGAAATCATATCCGAAAGAAGAATCTGAATTACACGCTTGCCAAATATTATACAAATCTTTCTCTTTGTCAAATTTAAATGTCACCTTGGTCATTGCATTACTTATAATCCCATATTTTCTTCCCGTTTATTATTGAATATTCATCTAATGTTTGTACATGTTCTTTGATAACAGAATAAACCTCGCTTAATTTGCCATTAACCTTCCCTGAATCTGTTTCTGAAAAAGACCTTAATAACTCCTCATGCGAAAATCCCTTATTTTTTAATATTAAAATAAATCTATTTTGTAATAAATTGGATAAATTGTACAAAAAACTTTTTGCTTCATTTAGGTGTTTCTTATCTTGATTATTTAAAAATTCGGAAAAATGTTTTTTCATAACCTCTTTTGCATTTAAAATATCTAAACCTAACTTCTGGCTGTTTAATTCTTCAATATCCTTTTTTATTTTTTCTTCGGATAACATAAATTCTTTAGTTGGAGTAAATTCCACCTTAGTTATTTTTTTATCAGATTTCTCAAGAATTTTTTTTATTCTAGACTTAAAAAAAATTTTTCCTTTTTCGGAATCAATAATTACTTCATCAAAATCTTTTATTTTCTTTGAAAGTTCTGTGATATTTATCCCCCCAATACAAGGGATTCCAAGTTCTCTGGAGATAATCGCTGGATGGCTTGTTATTGAATCAATCATACAAATCACCCCTCCTGCTTTTTGATAAACTTTGTTAAACTCTGGAAATAAAACATAAGTGCCCAATATGTTCCCTTCCTCAAAAATCTTTTCTGCTTCTTCAGGATTTAAGTCATCGTAAATAAATTGAATTTTTCCAACAGCATTTCCTAAAGATAACACTTCTCCAGAGAGAGATTCTAAATGTTTTTTTAAGTCAATCTTTTGGTAGTCTTCTTTTTTAATAGTTGTAATTGGTCTTGCCTGAACTATCCAAGTCTTATCATTTGAATCAATCAGAAACTCAATGTCTTGGGGAGAATCATAATAATCTTCAAGTTGTTCTCCCAATTGATAAATTTCTGAGAATGGGCTGTCTTCTTTTGGGGGGGAGATTATTTTGTGTGAATCTTCCCTTCCTGAAATCATTTTTCCTAGATGCCCAGATACATACTCAATTATAAATCCTGATGAAATGGGATTTTGTGTGAAAAAAACTCCGGAATATTTTGGATTTATTTGTTTCTGAATTATCACTGCAATATCGCCATTATTTTTCTCTCCATATTTTCCAAAATCTTGTATACCCGAGTTTTTGACTTCGATAATAGCTTTTATTAGATCTTCAAAAGAATTAACATCTGGTATTGATTTAAACTGCCCCGCATAAGAGAAATTTTTAGAATCTTCATGGGGGCTGGAACTTCTTACGATTACAGGAAATTCTGAGATAATCTCATCAAAATACTCCTTAACTTTTTCTTGAACCCGAATAATGTCTTTAACCCTTGAAGAAATAATAAATCCGGGGGGGATGTTATAATTAGATCTCGATAACTGCATTAAGACAAAAGCCTTATTTCCTACTTCTTCCTTTTCAGCAAAACTATTAATTGAATATATCATCTTGCAATAACGGATACCTTTTTTTTAATTCTTTCTTATATAAACATCTTTTATTCGAATTAGATAATCCCTTTAAGATACATCCGCGACAATAATCTAGATAAGTACAGGATCCGCATATTTTATCACTTGGACAAGGTAGTTGGTTTAAGGATAGAAACTCATTTGAAATTCCTTGATCCAGATTGCCGATCACGAATGAAGTTGGGAAAAGAGCACAAGGTCTAAGATTTCCATCCGGAGATACCGAAGTGTGTCTAAAAATTAAAGAACAGTTTAATAAATTTAGATTTGGTTTCTGATTCTCATTTAAGGGAGGATATTTTTTGATATATTCCTCTTCAGTTATTTTATCTTTAGCTCTGCCAATTGGAGATACAAATGAGAAATCTATTTTTTTGACTCCCTTCTTTTTTAAAAGATTTTTAGCTATTTCTGCTTTTTTTGGAAAATAATCTATATCTGTTAGTATAAATCTTAAGGGATGAGTTTTTCCAATTTTTTTTATAAACTTATTAAGATAATATTCAGGATCCTCTAATTTTGAAATTTTTTTAGTCCAATCATGAAAAGATACGCTAATATTTAATTTCTTTTTCTCTGAAGAAGATATCTCTTTAAATAGTTTAAAAATAACTTCTGGATTTGTCCCATTAGTTATTAATTCTATAACCTCAAAATTTTTAAGTAAATATTTTAAAATTTTCAAAAAGTTAGAATTGATAGTTGGTTCTCCACCAGTAATCCCCACTTCTAATAAATTTCTCTTTTTTAACGATGACAAAAATTTTTTTAGTTTTGAGAGATTTATCTCTTTACTATTCTCTGAATTAAAAAATGAATTCCTATAACAATATCTACAGTTTAAATTACAGTTATCTGTTATCTCCACCTGAACATGCAAGGGATAGAGAGTTTGATAATCCCCCCGAATGGACACTTGATTTAATTTAAATCCTCTTTTCTTCAATGATTTAATAAATTCAGAATTTTTATTTGTTCTGATATAATCTTCAATCTCTTTAGAAGCTTTTTTATTTAGAGTCAGAATTTTCGACATTCGAAATCCTGAAGAATCATTCTTATAAAAAACTAAGTAACTAAAATCAGGAGTTCTTATTAAATACTCCATTTATTCTTTTAACAAGGTTTATTTCCACATGAACCTCTTTCAAAAAGGATTCCCTCAAAATCATCCAATACCTTTGGTTCATTTTTTTGCATTAACTGCAATAAACTTGCATCAAAATTTTCATTTTCCATAAATAATTAATTTAACACTATTATTTAAATCTTTCTTTTGTCACCATTTTCTAATTAAAACTAATTCATCCAGTTCATTCCTAAAATATCATCTAATTTTTCACAACTTAATGATTCTATTTTATTTTTATAATTCTTCCGATTTTTCTTAATTTCTTTTTTTCATATTCTCTTTCAAAAGTCTTTATAATCTTTTCAATAAGTTCTTTTTTATCTTTGCCGTATTCTTTTATTAATTTCTCTCCAACATAATAATTTGGATTTATTTCTTCATCATCAAGTATTACAAATTTTATAAAAAAATCTAAAGTTTCAGTTAACCTTAAAGTTTCTAATATCTGTGTCAATGCCCCTTTTTTTAAATAAACTCCCCGATATAACTCTTGATAATCTTTTGTTTCCCCTTCAATTTCAATTGATACCTTTTCTTTTTTGTTTTTAGAGGCTATTAATAATTTTATCAAATTAGGTATGTTGATTATTTCTTTTTTGCTCAATGCAATCTCAAATAATTTATAGGTTAAAAGATTTTCAAGAGATTCTTCAAAATTTGCTTCCTCTTTAATTTTTTGCATCAAAGACCAGCCAGTTAAATCTTGTTTATCTTTTTTAAACTCATCATAAATCTCCCCTAACTTGTTATTAATCTGGGTATATATTTTCATAGAATAACTAATCTTTTTTCATTTTTATAATCTTCTAAAAAATAATTTCAGCTCTTCTCTTCGTCATCACTTCCAAAAAGATCAATTTTATGCAAATCTCCAAATGGGGTATACCCTTTCTCTTTGCTTTTTGTAAATCCTAAGTTGAGATGAGGTTTTTCATTCTTCCTCTCTGCAAAATCGTATCTTGATTGTAAAATTAATCCCTGTGCATCTCTGTCTTTTGGAAAAATCCCTCCTAAATTAACTTCTTCAAAAAGATTTCCATAACTTCCACTATTTAGATTGGAGATACTGCCAATAGGTTTAGGACTAAGCAGATCTATCTGGGGAAGAGTCCAAGGTTTTATCCCTGAAGATGACTTTTCTTCTTCTTTTGGATAAGTTAACTTAATCTCACTAATGCTCCACAGTTTAGTTGATGAATCTTGTTCTTTATATTGTGCATCTAATCTTCGTGATGATTCCCACCAAGTTTCTGCAGGTTTATACTTTGGTGCAATTCCTCCCAATCCACTTCCTAAGAGTAGATTATTCCATTCATCATCAAAGAATTTAATCTCAATACAATGATATCTTGGTTGTATCATCCCTCTTTTTCTTCTAGTAGTAAATTCAATTCTCCCATACAAATTATTTTCTAAATCCATTTTCGTTAAATATTTAGTTCATTCAATGTTTATAAATAATTCGATAATTAAAACTAATTCATCCAGTTCATTCCTAAAATATCATCTAACTTTTCTGCAGGCAAATAGCTGTCTTCATAAATAATCTGTCCTGCTTTTATATCTGCAACTCCCGGTTTTGTAAGATTTCCTTCTCCTGACCACATAATTGAATAAATTGAGGAGACAGTATTATTTGCTTCTCCAATAGGTGCGATAAAAACATGCCCAAATTCATGTGAAACAACATTATCATTGATAGACTCGGTTCTTAATCTTATTAGTGCTCCGGTTATCTTATTGTTAATTATATTCTTATCTGTTAATCCTCCGGGATTTTCATCACTATTATCTACAACAACAACAATCCATCCGGGTTTAGGGGTAATCATTCCATTTGTTAAATCATTAGTATAAATCCCTGTGGGGGTTGTATCTTCATGTATTAATCCACTCAAATCTTTTCCTCTTACATAATTTCTAATATCATAACTTTCAGTATCATTACCTGCTGTTATTTTATTTGCAATAAAATCTTGTTGAGATTGTGTAAAAGAGTAATTTGAATTTAGAGGATTAACTGCAAGAATTTCAATTCCTTGTAATTGGCTTAGGTCCCATCTTTTAAGTCCATAATTACTTTCTACCGGATCTCCAAAGTTTATCTGTCTCATAAAAGTTATAAAATCAGTTTTAGATACAGAAAAGTTTGGTGCAGAAACTGCTCTTACTGAAATTCCCGAATAATCTTTTGTTCCATCTAAAGTTATTGTTCTTATATAACTGTCTCCAAACTGCGCCTGCAATTTTATTTGTGAAACTGGGGAAGCTGACTCGAAGCTAAAATTTCCGTCTGATGTCGGATCTTCTCCCAACTGAGAATTATTTGATGCATCATATAATCTTATTATTCCTGCCTGATTTGAATGCGTTTCAACATCCTGCAAGACTCCGGAAATATCGCACAAATTTTTTATTGTTCCGCTGAGAGTTGCAGTGTTCATTCCTCCTTCGGGAGTCCCAAAAGTCAATCTAACCTGATAAGGATTATCCTGACTAACCCGGTTTGCATTTAATATTAAATTATTTCCGTTAAGTGTTGCTGTCGCATTTCCGCTTAAAACTTCAGCTTTTGTATAAGGGATAATTCCTGAAGTGTCATCATCTGTTGGGTTAGGCAAGTTTATTGTGGAAGTTTTCCCGTCAATTAAATTTGAATTTACAGAACTCAAATCGACAGTTGGCAAATCTGAAGCAGAAACAATTACTTCCAAATCTTTTTCATCACTTAATCCGCCCATATCTGTAACGGTCTCGTAAATTTTTACCTTGCCTGTGTTAAATGTTCTTGTTATATCTATTGGTTTGGAATCTGAAAAGGTTTCGTCAATAATTCCATCTTCCCCTACATCTATTTTTAAGCTGTAATTTTTTATGTCCTGATTTCCGTTTTCATCTGTTCCGTCTGCTTTTATTTCTACATTCAGGGGATTTTTTCCATATTGTGGATTTACGCTTAGGACTGCCTGAGGTTTATAATTTTCCTGAGGAAGAGGATTATTTGGTTGCTGGCATCCTGTCAGGCCAATTGAAGCTACGGTTGCACCTATCAAAATTCCTCTTTTCAAATTCTCTTTTAATCTGCCTATTAACGTTTTAGCCATGATTTTTATAAGACTCCTTTCTATTTAAATGTTATGTTTTTGTTACTTTATAGGGAGAACAAATAGAAGTATTTTGAATCTTGATTTATTTTTTCAAAGTTATGTCCAGTTCAAATCCCTCATCATTTCCGGATAGCATACTAATTAAATTTCTTTTTCTTTTGAAACTAACTTTAACTCCTTCACTTTCATCAATTTTTCTTTGGGAGATATTAGTCAGATAATCATGGC
>JAKADZ010000007.1 GCA_021818475.1 Nanobdellota archaeon | reverse complement strand
AAAAAAAGAATAAGCAATGAAATACTTGAAAGACTTGGGGAAAAATGTTCAAAAGAAATTGGCAGAGGAGGGCTTGAAATTGTCGAGAATTTTGATAAAGAATATAATGAGAATGATTTTTTCCATGTTGATCTGCATTGCATCCCCTACAAGAATTTATCAAAATTATATCCCACACAAAGAACTTTTGATTTAAAAACTAGTCTTGTTGTTTATGGAGACAGGGAGATAACAAAAAAAATTCCTCTGTTAAAAATTTCAAAATCTGATTCAATAAGATTATTATTTAATAAAATAGATCATTTTAGTATTGCAGAGAATAATTCTAAAAAAATAAAATCTATCTATGCGATTAAAGGATTTGTTGATCTGTGTTCTGCCCTGCTTATTTATGAGGGGAAATATATGTCCAAAGCAGAAGAAAGGGAAAAGATTTTTCTGTCAATGAATTATCCTGATGAATTAAAAAAATTTGTAAGTAAAGCTACACAAGCTAAATTATATCACGGGTACACTATAGAAAATGTAGATTCTTTTTTTAGCGAGTCCAAAAGATGGGTTGAATGGGGATTGAAAAAGATTCTCAAAGATTATCTTAAGATTAAAACAGAGAATTGGAAAGAAATCTGCAAGGAAGCTTATAAAAAACTTCCTTACTTTTATTTTAATGATTACCTTGGGGGAAGTTTATTCTTTCCGGCACAGTACTATTTAAACTGGAAATTTTTTCTTGAAGGACTCAGAAAAAAAGAATTTTTGGGAAAGAGTCTGCTTCGCTGGAGGGATGCCGGAATAATAATCGCGTTATCTCTTGTTTTATACTCTTTTAACGAAAAAGAATATGCGGAAAAATATCTTAAAAAACTGACAAACAAAACCTCTCCCCTGAAAGAAAGAATCCTAAAATTGTATTCGATATATTACTTGCAAAAGTTGGTTTAAATAAGGATAATCTTTATTAATGATGATATTTAGATTTTTAATATAAAATGAAAGTTTTACTTATCCAGCCCAATTACAGAAGGATTTATGCGTATGCAAAGAAAAAAGAAATAACTCCAATTTTTCCCCCTCTTGGACTTGCCTATATCGCTGCAGTTATGAAAAAAAATGGTATTGAAGTTAAGATAATAGAGGCCAATGCCAACGATTTAAATCATGAACAGATTAAGGAAGAAATTGAAAAATTTAACCCCGAATTTGCCGGTATAACTTCCACTACTTCTCTGATAGAAGAAGCACATCAAATTGCAAATCTATGTCCAAAAGGAATTACTGTTGTAATTGGGGGAATTCATGCAAGTTCAATGCCCCAGGAAACACTGGAAAAATTTGAAAGATTTGATTATCTTGTCAGAGGAGAAGGAGAATTTGCGATGCTCGAATTGGTGCAGAAAAAGCCAATTTCAAAGATAAAAGGATTATCCTACAGGAAAGAGGGGAAAATAATTCATAACCCTGACAGAGAACTTAATAACAAACTGGATGACCTGCCGTTTCCTGCAAGAGAACTTTTACCGATGAATAAATATTTCAGTGCTGGTGCAAAAAGAAATCCAAGTGATTATATCCTCAGTTCAAGAGGATGCCCATACCAATGCCTGTTTTGTGCAGACCATTTAGTTCATGGAAGATTATTCCGATTCAGAAGCCCGGAAAATATAATAAAAGAAGTTGAAGAAATTTATAAAAGAGGCTCAAGAGACTGGGACTTTGTTGATGATAACTTTACATTATTTATAGACCGTGTTGAAAAATTTTGTGATCTTATGATAGAAAAAGGGCTTAATAAAAAAATGAGCTGGAGATGTTCCAACGGAATCAGAGTTGACAGGATTAATCCTGAATTGCTTAGAAAAATGAAAAAAGCGGGATGCTATATGGTTTCCCTCGGCATTGAATCAGGAAATGAGGAAATTCTTAAAAAAATGAGGAAAGACACTAATTTGGAAAAAGTAAGAAAAGCAGTACGATGGTGCAGAGAGGCAGGCATTGAAACAAGGGGGCTGTTTATGTTTGGGAATTTTGGAGAAGACGAAAAAACGATGCAGGATACAATTGACTTTGCAAAATCACTTGACCTCGATACTGCAACTTTTCATATTACTATTCCTTTTCCTAACACAGATTACTGGAAAATAATAAAAAAAGAAGGAGAGATATTTCCAAAGAGTTACAGGGATTACATCGCTTATGGTAATGTGATATTCAAACACGGAAAATTAAATGAAAAAATGCTTCTGGAAATGCAAAAGAAAGCTTACCGAGAATTTTATTTCAGGCCAAAAATAATCCTAAAAGCATTAAAGCATCTTAATGATACTGAAAAATTAAAATTATATTTCAATGCCGGAATGGCTTTTTTCAGATTCAAATAAGATGAAACTTTTATTACTTGAACCAAATATCGAAGGATATGCTTTAATGCCCAGCATGGCTCTCGCAGTGTTAAAAGCTTTTGTAAATGAAAAAACGAAACACAAGGCAGAAATTGCGGATTTTATATTCCATAAAAAAGACTGGAAAGAATATATTAAAAAAAGGATTGATAAATTCAAACCGGATTTGATAGGATTTTCTATAATGAGTTTTGATTATTCACAAGCTCTTAAAATGGCCAGATTTATTAAGAGCCAGTATAACATCAAAATAATTTTTGGAGGAGTCCATGCAATACTCTCCCCCGAAGAGGTTATACAGAATAAACAGGTAGATATTGTCTGTGTCGGAGAGGGGGAATATCCCCTGAGAGATTTGCTTGACAAAAATCTAAACTGCAAAAATGTCAAGGGAGTATGGTATAAAGAGGGGGAAAAAATAATAAAAAATCCAAATAACAAACTGATAGAAGATTTAGATTCTCTTCCTTTTCCCGATTTTGAAGATTATGACCTGGATAAATATTTCCTGATAAATAATAATCATCTTCCCATAATGGGTTCAAGGGGTTGTCCTTACAACTGCACTTATTGCAGCAATCATGCACTGAGAAAAAGATTAGACGGAAAATATGTCCGCATAAGGAGTGCAGACAGCATAATCAAGGAGATAGAACTAAGGATTAAACAGTATTCTCAAAGAGGAATGAAATATTTATTTTTTTATGATGATACTTTCATTCTTGATAAAGAATTTGTTTTTGAGTTCTGCAAAAAATTCCGCGAAAAAGGATTTGACAAAAAAATAAAATGGAATGTTAATGTAAGGGCAAATTTAGTCAGTGATGAGATAATCAAAACAATGAAGGAAGCGGGGTGTTACGAGGTGCGTATGGGAGTTGAAGCAGGAAATGACCGGATACGAAATGAACTTTACAAAAGAGTTATGAGTGAGCAGCAGATTTATGATGCGGTAAAAATAATCAAGAAATACAGATTGCATTTAAGAGTGCAGTTTATAGTGGGGGCACCATATGACACTGCAAAAACAATGAATGAGAGTTATGAAATGGCGAGAAGAATAAATGCAGATTATACCTTATTCCCCATACTTATGCCGCTTCCCGCCACAGAGATTAAAGAAATCTGCGAAAAAGAAAATTTAATAGAAAAAAGCGGATTTAAGGATTCTCATGTAATGTTTACAACCCCTGTTTCAAAAACAAAATATGCCTCATTAAAGGAAATAAAAAAAGTTGTGAATAAGGTAAGAAATTATCAGATAAAAAAAGCAATTTTAGAAGGAATTAAAATGAGAGGACCAATATTTTTATTTGATGCATTTATATTTCTTATTTATTACAGGAGAAAATATGACCTGGAAATAGATAACGCGTTCAGATTTACAGTTAATAAATACTATCTTGAAGATTTAGATAAGTAATTTAAATCTGAGAATTATTTTATAAAAATGAAAATAGTAATGATTGATGCATTCAAGCCGGAATATTTACAATATGCTCCTTATTTGTCTTCCCTAACAAAAAAATTTCAGTGGGGGGAATTAAAAATGCCCCTTGGATTTGAAGGGGGGATGGAAACTTTTTTCAGCGGAAAGTCAGACAAATTAGCATTATTATACAAAAAAGAAAATTCTTCATTAAAGTTTATAAAATATTTTTCTTTTCTTGACCGATTTGGAAAGATTGGAAGACTTGCTGCAGACTGCCTCATAAATCTCCCGAGATTTATGAAAGGATATGCCCTTTTCAGAACAGGAAATATCCCCTTAAACAGATTAGGTGAATTTGAGTTCTCTGTAAGAAAACCATTTCATAAGATAAAAGGAATAAAATACAAATATATCGGAGACTTGGACGTAATCGGGCACAAGTACGGAACAAAAAGCAAGGAAATAATTTCTGCAATAAAAAAAGTTGATATTAATTTATCAAAAATGAAATTTGATATAATCCTTTCAGATCATGGGATGATTGACATAAAAAAAACAGTTTCTGTCCCGGAAACAGAAGAATGCATGATTGATTCCACATTTGCCCGATACTGGGGTAAAAAACCTGACTTTGATTCTAAAGACGGAAAATGGATTAAAATTGAAGATAGAAAATACGGTGAATATGTTTTCCTTGCAAACCCCGGAGTTTTGATTTTTCCAAATTATTGGCAGGGGAAAACTGCTGCAAAAGCTATGCATGGGTATAATTCAGAATGTACTGATATGAATGGAATTTATATAATTAATAAGGAAGGAAATAAAAAAAATTTGGAAGTTGAAAAGTTGCACAAGATATTTGTGGAGATGAAAAATGACAGAACAGGAAATTCATCACAAATTCAAAATGGAGGTTTTGAATAATGGAAAATAATCTTTTAGAAAATACTTATGAAAATAAGAATCTTTTAACCAGAACTTATTTCAGGAAGAAGATTAATTCCTCCATAAAGATTGCAAACTTAAAGAAAGAAGATGTAATCCTTGATTTTGGATGCGGAGCAGGATGGCTTGAAAAGAGACTAAAAAAATTTAATATTACCGGTTATGATATAAACCCAGAAAAAACTTTCATTAAAGATTACAGAACATTAAAACCAAACAAAATTTTCTGCCTTGATGTTTTTGAACATATACCCCCTGAAGAAATAATGAAGATAATTGAAAATTTTAAAAAAATGAGCAGCTCATTCCAAATTATTGTTTCAATACCTACCGGCAATTTTATCTCAAGGAAAGTAAGAAAACTCGTAGGGAAGGATGAAGTTCCGAAAGAGCATATCACTTCTTATGGAGAAATTTTGAAAATTCTAAAAGATAATTTTAAGCTGAAAAAGAAAGTTAATTTTTTTACAGTCACAAAAATTTTTCTTTTTGAATATAAAAAAGATTAAGAATAAGAAACTTTGTAAACAAAAATTCCATCTAACTGCCCCTGATTCTGGGGATAAAATAAATTGAGGGTAATATTTCCTTTTTTAACCTGATTTTTTATATCAAAAGAAGTAATCTGTCCCTGAGAATTGTAAGACATTGAAGAATTAAAGAAAGGCATTATGATATAATTATCTCCGCTTTGGATAGTACCCTTCTGCAGAATCCAGTCCGGATCCGATTCAAATATGGAAGCCATAAGATACTTTGGCTTTTTATTCTGCAAAAATTGTTCGAATCCCAATTCTCCGTCGGAATAGTTTGCAATGCTTTTATCTCCCTTATTTATGCTGTCGTTATGAACATCAAAAGGATAAGTAGACCTTTCGGAATAATAAGTTATCTGAGGCAATGAAGTAGACATCACTATATCTCCGGGATTTGAGTCTGCTTTTATCATCTCCCCAACCTGTTTAATCTGGGAATAAGAATCTGCCTGCTGCACAATCAGGTTATTTGATAAAAACATGTTTGGAATCATAATTGCAATAGTTAAAATAATAATTAACCCAAGCATTATTTTTTTATTTATATTAAAATGTTTAGCCAACAAGTCCCCTATTGCTATCAGAGGATAAATTGCAACAAGAAATAAGAATGGCAATGCTGCAGTGATATATCTTTGTTCTACATATGAAACAGAACCGATATAACCCATAATCAAGAAAAGTGAGAGAATCCAGGTTAAGACAAAGAGCTTAGTCTGAAGAGATTCATTCTTAGAAACTTTGTCAAACCCTAAAAATAAATCTGAAAAGAAATAAATTACACCAACAAGCAGGAGAACAAATATCAGGGTAGATAACATATAAGGAAGATTTGCAAAATAGTTGAAAATTGCCATGGAAAATACCCTCTCATTCCCGGTCTGAGCTGCCTGCTGTCCAATTCCAAGGTAATGGGAAATTATATCATCAACAGGATTACCATAATGGATAGTGTACAAAATGAATTCAGGGACAAGAAGAAGGAGCATGATTCCCAGAGTAATCCATAATTGTTTATTCTTAAAAATTTTTGATTTTTCTTTCACCAAGATATAAATCAAAAATGGAGGGGCAAGCATAAAGGACTGCATTCTCGTAAGAACAGCCAATGCAAAAGAAAACCCGAAGAGATATAAGAATTTATTTCCTTCCTTAAGAGCATAACCTTTCCAGAAAAAAAAGAGCGAGAGAAGTAAGAAAAATGCTGCCGGAATATCAGTTAAAACTCTTCCGGTAAAAAATAATAATATCCATGAAAAGCTTAATGCAGTTGCTGATATTAAAGCAATTCTTTTATCAAACATTTTTGCAATGATAAAATAAGATAATGCAACAATTCCTGTTGAAAGCAAAACAACCAAGAATCTCATCCCTATTTCCCCAAAACCGATTCCGTAAGATAATGCCCCGATTAAAGGCCAAAGAAATCCTCTTCTGTAATACCATATATCTCTTATGTTCAAACCCAAACCCCATCGTTTAGCAGCAGACATATAATCTGCTTCATCCCACCAAAAAGGCTGATTTAATGTCTTAAAAAAAATCCAAAGTCTTATTACAAAAGCCAGAACAAGAATTGCGATGAAAATTTTGTCATAATTATCTTTCACCCAACCAAAGAAAAATTTTTTCAGTTTTGATTTTCTTTTCTCTATCTCTTTTTCAGAAATATTCTCTTTTATTTCTCCTTTCACTTCTTCCATAACTAATTCATTAATTTTAGGTTTTTATTTGTTATTATATCATAAAATAAGATGCATTATACAAATTATCCACTATAAAATCAGCGTCTATAGATTCAGTTTTATCTTTTCCTGTCAGAACCTGAATTGTTTTGCATCCTGCATTTTTTCCTGCTTGGATATCCGAAGGCATATCCCCAATCATCCAGCATTTTTTTAAATCCAGATCAAAATCTTTTGCAGCCTGCTCGAGCATTCCTGATTTTGGCTTTCTGCAACCACAATCAACTTTGTATCTTTCAATTATTCCATCGCTATGATGAGGACAAAAATATTCTGCAGTTATAGTTATCCCATTATCCTTCAATCTTCTATGCATTTCGTCTCTAAATACAAAATAATCTTCTTCGTCATATTTCCCTTTTGCAATCCCTGCCTGATTTGTAACAATTATTAACTTATAACCTGCATACTGAAATTTTTTCATTCCTTCAACTGCCCATTCAATAAATTCCAGATCTTCAATTTTACTGGTATATCCAACATTTTCATTGATTGTCCCGTCTCTGTCAAGAAAAACTGCTTTATTCATAAGGTCTCCCTCCAATAATTTAACATGTCTTCGAGAGTTTTTTCAAGAGGAATTTTTGGCTCCCAACAGGTTTCTTTTTTAAATTTAGAACTATCCCCATAAATTATTGGCTCATCTGTAGGACGAATTAATCCGGAATCTTGTTTAACTTCAAAATCAAATTGAACCAAATCTTTTAGTGTATCAACTATTGCTCCAATCCGGTAAACATTTCTTCCGCTTAAATTGTAAACTTCCCCTATAGTTGCTTTATCCAAAGCCAAATCAAATGCTTCAATTACATCACGTACATCGGTTATTGCTCTCCGAGTATTTAAATTTCCGACTAGCAATTTTTTTTCGGGTTTAATTCCTTTTTCTATCTCAATTAGTCTTCTTGTAAAATCAGAACATACATCATTTACTTTTTTTGGGCCGGTAGTATTGAATATTCTAACTGAAACAGATTTAACTCCAAAATTTTTGAAATATTGATAAGCTAATTTTTCCTGAGCTAATTTTGAAACTCCATATGGCTGAAGAGGATTTAATGAGTGGTCTTCTCTTACAGGAACTTCCTCAGGAGAAACAAATCCATATTCAGCACTTGTGCACGCATTTAAAATTTTACATTCCGGAGTGAATGCTTTTACTGCTTCAAAAATATTTGTTGTTCCAATTACATTAGTTTCTAATGTGTACCAGGGATCTTCCCAGGAAAGTGTTGGATAACTCTGTGCAGCAAGATGAAAAATTTTAGAAGGAGCAAAAGATTCAACTATTGAATATACTCTTTTTTTATCACGCACATCGCATTCCATAATCACTGCTCTTTTGTTTAGTTCTTTTATATTTGTTGTCGGATGATAAGTCGTTGACAAGACTTCGCATCCTTTATCAATTAAAAAGTCAGTAAGATGCTGTCCCATAAATCCACATGCACCTGTAATCCAAACTTTTTCTCTTTCCATTATTCCTGAACCTCCCACGTCTTTAATCCTGTAAAATCAAAACTGAATGGAATTACTTTGGCTCCTGATTTCTCCAATTCCTGAGAAACAATCTGTTCAGTATTGGATTTGCAATAAACTAAAAGATGCCCTCCCCCTCCTGCACCCATAAGCCTTGCTCCAATAGCCCCATTATCTAAAGCGGTATCAATCAGATAATTTATATGACGATTTGTTGTGTTTGGATTATATTCCACTTTCTTTTCCCAGCTTTGTTTGATTAATCTTCCAAACTCACTTAATTTTCCTTCTCTTAAAATAAACTGCATTTCTTCTGCAACCTTTTTCACTTCATGAAGTCTTGCAATTTTTTCAAGACCTTCTTTATGTGATTCTTCAATATGAACCTGCCCAGAAGACTGTTCACGTTTTCCCGCATAAACCAAAAGTAAATTTTTCTGCAATTCAAAAACAGAATCTTCCCTAATATCTAATTTGTTTACCCTAACAAACTCTTCTCCGTTAAATTCATAAGAATTAATTCCCCCAAAAACTGCAGCATACTGGTCCTGTCTTCCGCCAATATTTTTTATCTCTTCTTTTTCTATTATATAAGCTAACTCTGCAATTTGATACCGATTGAGTTTATTTTCTTTTCTTAAATGATTAAAAGAGCCAATCATTGATGCTGCAGCAGAAGCACTTGCTCCAAGCCCTGAATGAGGGCTCACGTCACTTCTTACAAACAGATTAAATCCGAAAGGAGGATTCATCTTTTTTATCACTGCTTTGATTAAATCTCCATTTCCGTCGTAAATCATTTCTTCCAGATTTTTGAAAGTTTGTTTTGACCTTAAATCCCAGGAATTAATTTCAATTGCAGAATCTTCTCTTGGGATTAAAGAAGAATAAACATATTTATCGATTGTTGCCCCAACACATAATCCTCCGAATTCTTTATCGTAAGGAGGGATGTCAGTTCCTCCCCCGGCGAAAGTTATTCTGACAGGAGCACGACTTCGCAATATCATTTATTCTCCTGCAGATATTTTTCCAATTCCCTGCAAAATTGAATATTTGTCAAATCTTTCATATACCCCTCGTAATGAAATGAATTCATTTTCCCAACAAATTGAGGAAAAATTTCCTGCTCCAGAGAAACTTTTTTATTTCTTGGGATTGAAGATAAAACATTTTTATCAAAAACGTATACTCCTGCATTAATTAAAGGAGAATTATTCTCCTCAAGATAATTTTTATGTTCAGAAGTTCCGCGTTTAAAAAATTGAGAAACTATTCCATTTTCTACTTTTATTAACTCCTGCTCGTTTGGATTTGTTGCATGAGTAACGGACATTGTAATAGGGTAAGTATTCCTGAAATGGAAGTTAATTAATCCGGAGAGATTTATCGGGATATAAGTATCTCCATTCATTACTATAAAAAAGTCAGAATTAATCAATCTTTCAGCATTTTTTACTGCTCCGGCAGTTCCAAGCAGTTCTTTTTCATAAGAATAATTAATATTTACTCCAAATTTTTTTCCATTACCAAAATATTCCTCTACCTTCTCTCCGAGATAACCGACACAAAAAACCAAATTTTCCACTCCAAATTTTTTTACTTGTTCTATTTTATATTCTAAAAAAGGTTTTTCATTAATTTCAATCATTGGTTTTGGAACTGTTTCAGTATACGGTTTCAATCTTGTACCTAATCCCCCAACTAATATTACTGCCTGTGTCTCTTTTAAATGCATGAATAGAGGGGCAAATAATAATTTAAAAGGATTATCAATCTTTGATACATATTGAAGTTATTTTGTACTTTCAACCCTTTCCCAATTATCTCTGTGATAATTTTTCCTGATGTATACTTCAAAGAAAACAACCCCCCACATGTATAATCTTGCAAATGCGAGTTCCAATGACCAAAATAATTCCTTTAAATTTTTTGGGTAAGAAAGAATAGAAAAAATTCCAGCGAGTTCATTTGAAAAAGTTTTTGTTCGTGGAATTTTTTTGGTATCAACATATTTATCCAAGGTTTCATGAGCCCGGCTTGTTCTTACTTTCTGACTTATCCAGTCTTTCCAATTATCTACGTTTTTTACATAAACCAAAGATTTTTCAGAATATCTTATCTGATATCCCCGTTCATAAAAAAAATAAGGTATGATTGTATCCTCTGCCACATCAGAAGGAAAATTTTTTATCACTCCTTTTCTAAATGCCCAGAGATATCCTGAACATTCCAAAAATTCATTTTTATCCTCTAAATTTTTTCTCAGTTTATCTGCAGAATCAAAAAGAAAATTTGCCCAATAACCATATTTAGTTTTTTTATCTTCAAGAGGGAATGGTCTCCCCGTAACGCATCCAACTTTTTTATCTTCAAATTTTTTTAAAATTTCATTTACTGAGTTTTCAGAAACATAAACATCACCGTCACTTAAGATTATTATTTCTCCTTTCAGTTTATTAAGCAAAAGATTTAATGCGTAGCTTTTTCCCTTTCCTGGGTCCTTGAATATCTTTACTTTTTTGTATTTTTTAGAAATTTCCTGAGTTTCCTTGTCAGGAGCAGAGACGATCAGTTCATATTTCTCCCCGATATTTTGATTAAGAAAAGATTCTATTGCTTTACCTATTGTTTTAGGTTCTTTAAATGCGGTGATTACTATTGAAATCATTTTATATGACTATAAATCAAAACCGTAAAGTCTTCTGTCCCCTATTTTTCTAAATTTTTTATATGCTTCCTGATATTCCTTCCTGACAGATTCATCAGATACATTTATCATAGATTGTAATAATCCAAGAGAATATAACCGGGGATTATCCACCGTAATAGCAAATAATTTCTGCAAATTTGCTAACTGCAATTTATACTCTTCTGAAAAGTTCAGTTTGCTTGAATCAAAAAAATTACTTCCCAAATCTTTGAAGTCTCCGGTATAATATCCTTTTTGCCTGCAGAATTCCCCAAGCCTTGTTCCGGGATAAGGCTGGAAGATAGATACCCATGCGTAATCTGGTTTGCAAGAGATATTTAATTCTAAAGTTTCTAAATCAGTATCAATATTTCCTTCAGGAACACCAAGTATATTCTGAAGCATAAATTTGATTTTATGTTTTCTTAACATTTTTGTGGCAGAAATTATCTGCTCCTTAGTCATTCCCCTGTTAAGAATTTTATTTCTTAATTCATCATTTCCTGCTTCTGCTGCAATATGCACACTGTAGCATCCTGCTTCCTTCAGGTAATTAACTTTATTTTCTGTAAGAGTATTTGCCCTGACATGACAATGAAAAGGTAACTTTATCTGAGAAGGATATTTCCCGGAAAATTCTTTAAGCCAATCTTCACTTAGTGTAAAAGTATCATCCTGAAAGTAAACAAATCTAGTCGGATAATTTTCTATCACTTCTTTTATCTCCTGAATCAAGTTATCAACTGATTTAAAACGCACTCTTTTTCCCTTTCCTTCGTATAACTGAGAATAAGATTTATTGAAGCAATATGCACAATCAAAAGGACAACCTCTAGAAGCAATAAAATGTTTTATCGGACTTTTCCTGACTTCTTCACATGAAGAAACTAATTCTCTGTCGGGGAAAGGAATTTCATCCAATGGATCAGTTAATTGCTGAACAGGATTTTTTTCTATCTCCCCATTTTCATCTTTAAACCAAAAGTTAGAAATTCGGTGAGAAGAAGGATCTTCTAAAAATTGCTGAACTGCTTTTTCCCCTTCTCCGCGACAAATTGCATCAAAACTGGAATTCTTTAAAAATTCAGGGAAAAAAGTAGGATGCGGACCGCCTGCAATTGAAAAAAAATTAAATTTTGATTTTAAGGTGGAATTAACTTCGTCGTACATTTCATGGTCTCCCGTCATAATACTATACCCGATAAAATCCGGTTTAAATTCCCCAACTCTTTTCTCCAAATCTTCGGTTGTAATTGCCAGACCAGTCTCATGCCCTAATTTTTTTATTACAGAAGAAAGAGACATAATCCCAAGATTTTCCATGGTTAATGGTTTACTTACAAATAAAAATTTCATAAAAAGATTAAAAAAAAATCCTTTTTAAGGATTATGTAATTAAGATTTATTTCAATAATTTTTTATATTCTTTCATGTATCTTTTATAAATATCATCCCAGTCATAATTTTTGGATTTTTTTAGGTTGTTCTCTGAAATTTTTTTTGCAATTTTTGGATTATTTATTAAATTAAGAATATTTTCTTCCAAAGATTTTAAATCACCGTAACTGGAAAAAAATCCATTTTCATTTTCTCTCATTTCATAAGGAATCCCATTGACAGGAGAAGCAATTATTGGAAGACCAGAAGCCATAGCCTCAAATAATGTTAATGGCAACCCTTCTCGATAACTGGGTAAAACATAAACATCTGCTGCCTGATACATTTCGGCAATTTTTTCTTTTCCTTTAATTGGGCCAAGATATTTCATATTCTTAAAATTTTTAATCAATTTTTTTACTTCATCAGCCTTTCCTTCATCGGGACCTACCCAGATAAAAGCAATATCTTTTCTTTTTTTTGTAATATTTATCGCTGTTTTTGCAAGCATTTCCGGCCCTTTTGTGGGGTTCAATCTGCCGAAGAATAAAACCAAATATTTTTCTTTAATTCCATTTCTTTTTCTAAAATTATTTTGGTTAATCCTCCTGAATAATATTTTGTCAACCCCGTTGGGGATTATAGTTATTTTTTCTTTTGGAGAATATCTTTCAAGGGTCTCAAGTTCCCAGGGGGTGATGGAGATAATTCTGTCTGTCAGGCTAAAAGCCCATTTGTTAAAAAATACATCATTCAAAAATAAAAATGGTTTCAGAATTTTAGGGCGGAAAGAAGCATCAGTCCATGGGCAGTGAGTTGTATGAATGTGTTTTATTTTTTTTAGTTTGCAGAGCAATCCAGCAAATAAAACGTAATCATGACCTGAAACATGAGAATGCACTATATCAAATTCCCCACGAAATTTCCATAATAAAGACGGCCAGATAAAAGTGTTAAGGGAAAGTCTAAACCAGTAAGGAAGACGATGAACATGAACTCCTTCAATTATTTCCTCTTTTGATTTAATTCTATTATTCTTATCCGAATCGCAACAGAAAACATGAACTTCATGTCCTTCTTTAACCTGTCTTATTGCTAATTCATAAATTACCTGTTCAACTCCCCCGAATGTAGGAAGATAAAACATGCTTATATGCGCGATTTTCACAAAAAAAAATCAGAAAGATTATTTATAATTGTTATGTAAATAAAATATGTGCATAATATGTATTCAAAATATGTATCTTTTATTACAAGGATATTTAAATAAAAATAATATTTGGAAATTAAGATGAAAATACTTGTAACTGGCGGTTCGGGATTTATAGGTAGTAGTTTTATCAGAATGCTTTTAGAATCTAAAGATTTTTTTGTTGTTAATATGGATAAATTAACTTATGCAGCAAAAGGAAAAAATCTCGAGCATATGAAGATTTCCGATAACAAAAGATATAAATTTGTTCATGGAGATATTTGCGATTCCAGATTAGTAGAAAAAGTATTTGAAGAGGAAAAGCCGGAGATTATTTTTAATTTTGCGGCAGAGAGTCATGTTGACAAGAGCATAGTTAATTCTTATCTATTTGAAAAATCAAATATTTTAGGAGCGGGAAATATCTTCAGGTCTGCAATTGAACACGGAACAAAAAGGGTTGTGCAAATTTCCACAGATGAAGTTTATGGTAGCATTAAGAAAGGGAGTTTTTTTGAAGAAGATAAATTAAATCCTTCAAGCCCATATTCTGCAAGCAAAACTGCAGCAGAATTAATTGCGCTTTCTTATCACAAAACTTATGGCTTCCCAGTTATAATAACAAGAAGTGCAAATAATTATGGAGAATATCAGTTCCCTGAAAAATTATTGCCCCTTTTTATAACAAATTTGATTGATGGAAAAAAAGTTCCTTTAATGTGGAGCACAGAAAATCCAGGGTTAAATCAAAGAGACTGGCTTCATGTTGAAGATAACTGCAGGGCGATTTGGTTTGTTTCCCAAAATGGAGACGATGGAGAAATATACAATATCCCCGGAGAAAATGAAAGAACAAATATGTATATGACTCAATTATTACTGGATCAATTTGGTTTTGGAGAAGAGATGATAGAGAGGATAGAACACCGGAAAGGCCATGATTTTAGATATTCTATTTCCGGAGAAAAATTAAAAGATTTAGGTTTTATTTACAATCATCTAGATCTAAAAGAAGAAATCGGAAAATTAGTTGAATGGTATAAAAATAATTCTGACTGGTGGAGGCCGTTAAAAAAATAATGAAAGGAGTAATATTAGCAGGAGGAACAGGATCAAGATTGGAAAAGTTAACAAGTGTTCTTAATAAACATCTTGTTGCCGTCGGAGAAGTTCCTATGATAGAATATCCCCTAAACACCCTGGTTCAGATGGGAGTTAAGGATATTGCTGTCGTTACAGGAGCAGAACATGCAGGAACAGTCGTTCAATATCTTACTAAAGAACATGAAGAAATTGATTTTACTTACAAGATTCAAAAGAAGGCGGGGGGAATTGCAGAAGCATTATCATTAACCGAAAATATTTATCATGGAGAAAAGATTATTGTAATTCTTGGAGATAATATTTTTGAAGGAAATTTCTCTGAAGAAGCAAGAAAATTTGAAGAGAGTAAATTAGGAGCGATGTTATTTTTGAAGAAAGTTAATATTGATGAAGCAAAAAGATTTGGAATTGCAATAGTTGAAGGAGATAAAGTCAAGTATGTAGAAGAAAAACCAGCAGAACCAAAATCAAATTTAGCAATGACCGGGCTTTATATGTTTGATTCTGAAATTTTTAACAAGATAAGACAATTACACCGTTCTGCCCGAGGAGAATTAGAAATAACTGATGCAATAGAAAAATATGTTCAGGAAGGAAATTGTGGATATGGTTTTGTTGACGGATTTTGGTCTGATGCAGGAACCCATTCAAGCAGAAAATTTGCAGAAGACTATATTTACAAAAAAGGGAAAGAGTTTTGGAATAAGAAAAGTATATAGCAGTAATCAGCAAGGATTAAAAAGAAATTAAATAATATGTTATCAATTACATTAATACTTTTAAACAAAAAAGGAGATAAAAAGATATGGAAAAAAAACAGGATGAAATGCCTTTAATGAATGTCGACGAAGGAATTGTTCTCTTTCACCCTTATGTCCCAGAAGAAGCAATTGCAGAAGTCACAGACACATTAAGATCAAGATGGATTGGGCAAGGTCCAAAGGTCGCAAAATTAGAAAAAATTTTCGAAGAAAAATTTTCAAAAGAACATTCTGCTATTGCTGTTGGTTCCGGAACCGATGCACTTCACTTGTCTTACATACTCGCAGATATTGGAGAAGGGGATGAAGTTATCTCTCCTGTTTTTACATGCACTGCGACAAACATTCCTCTTTTGTATCAAAGAGCAAAAATTATTTTTGCGGATATTCAAAAAGAAACATTAAATATCGATCCAGAACATGTTAGAAAGCTAGTAAATGAAAAAACAAAGGCAATAGTTTGTGTTCATTACGGCGGGCTTCCATGCGATATGGATGAGATAAGAAGCATCGCAGGAGAATACCATATTCCTGTTATTGAAGATGCTGCACAGGCTCTGGGGGCAAAATATAAAGGAAAACCAATTGGTTCTATCTCTGAGTTTACTGCCTTTTCATTTCAGGCAATAAAACATATTACGACAGGAGATGGAGGAATGGTTGCAATAAAAGATAATTCTCTCGAAGAGAAAGCAAAAAGAATAAGATGGTTTGGAATTGACCGTTCTGCAAAACAGATGGGAATCTGGGAAAATGATATTAAAGAACTTGGATACAAATACCAAATGACAGATATTGGCGCAGCAGTTGCATTAGCGTCAATGAATCATTTTGACTGGGTTTTAGATTACAGGCAAAAATTATTACAGGGATATATCGACGGGCTGAAGGGAGTTGATGGAGTCAAGGTTATTGGAGCAGACTATAAAGACCGGGAACATGCTGCATGGATATGCACTGTTTTAGTTGATGAAAGAAAAGATTTAATGAAAAAATTAAGAGAAAATAAAATTGAATCAGCCCAGACCCATTACAGGAATGACAGGTATTCCCTTTTCGGTGGAAGAATCAGTTTGCCAAACATGGATGCTTTAGAAGACAGATATCTTGTTCTGCCTCTCCACCCAAAAATGAAATTAGATGACGTTGACAAGATATGCAGCGTGATAAAATCAGGTTGGTAAAATGAAACATGCTTTAGTTTGTTTTGGTAATGAAGAAAATTACGGATTATTTTTTGTCGGAAGTGAACTGAAAAATTTTGGGCAAGAAATAAAATTTTTTGATGCAGAAAATGATAAAAATGTTTTGGCGAATATCGGGGAATGGAATCCCGATTATGTATGCTTTTCCCCGATGACTACTTTTTTTCCGCAGGCTTATTCTATTTTAAAATCTATTAAAGAAAAAATTCCGGAAGTTGTTTCTGTTTTTGGAGGACATCATGCAACTGCTTCCCCCGAGATGATAGAATTAGAAAATGTGGATGTTGTTGTCAGAGGGCCAGTTAAGGGGACAATAGAAAAAATTCTTAATGGAGAAAAAGGAGTAATAACTTCTTCACCTGGACAGCCGGAAGATTTACAGATTCCTGCAAGAGAAGAATGTTATGAAGATATTCCAAGAATGAAAGAAAGATACAGAAAGATAATGCTATCTATGGCAGGATGTCCTTATGCATGCACTTATTGCAGTTCATCTAGTCTGCACAGAACAGAATTATTTGGGTCTAAGATCCAAAAGGATTATTTTCTCAGCAGAAGATCAGTTGATACTGTGATAAGAGAAGCAAGAATAGTGAAAAAATATCCAACTGAAGAAATAGAGTGGGTTGACGATGATGTTTTTGCCGGAAAAAATGGAGAAGAATGGCTTACCGAGTTTGTTGAAGCCTGGAAAAAAGAGATCAATTTCCCAATGTATGTTTCAACAACTTCTGTCAGCACATTAAGAGCTTCTGAAGAAATATTAAAAACATTAAAAAGAACAGTCAACTGCGTGGGTCTTGGCGTTCAGGCGATAAGGCCGGATTCTCTCAGAATGTTTAACAGGCAATGGGATAATGAAGAACAGTTAAAAATGGCTTATACCCGACTAAAAAATTTTGGTTATAACGTCAATCTTCAGGCAATTGTTGGTTTGCCGTTAGAAGACCCTGTTGAAGATGCACTGGATACTCTGGAAGGATTAAAAAGAATCGGTCCCGGAAGTATAGTTTCAATCTATCCCCTTCAGATATATCCTCATACTCATATAAACCAAATTGCAAGAGAAAAAGGATTCAATGTAAATGAAAATTGCTCCGGAGATACAAATAGCGGTATCGGAGGATTATCTTTCCAGAAAGATATACAAAAAAAATTAAGAAATATCTGCAAGTTTGGAACACTCTATGTAAAAGGGGCAGTTGATGAAGCATGGGGAAATGCTTTGATCCGGGGAGGATTAGATTATTTGGCAAATGAAAAAATGGATGGAAAGTGGATGGAATATATGCTCAACTGCGATTTTGACGACGAAACCAGCAAAATGCTTTCCATGGCAAGGTATCATGATTGCGTAATAGACAGGTTAGGAAAAGTAAAAGGGGATCAGGTATTCGATAAAATTACCAAAACAACAAATATCCGGTACTAATCTATGAAAAAACAAAAAGTTTCTATTGTGATTCCAGTTTATCAACCAGAAAAAGAAGTTTTTGAAAAAGTAAAAGAGATTTTAAGAAAACAGACTATAAAAGCGGAAATTGTCGAAAACTGGAATATGCCTGAAGCAAAATCAATGAATACAGGAATTAAAAGAGCAAAGGGGGAGATTATTATAATCTTAGCCCAGGATTGCATTCCAGAAGATAAATATTGGATTGAAAAATTAATAAAACCTCTAGAAGATAAAAAAGTTATCGCAACCGTCTCGGATTTGTACTTGCCAGAAGAATATTGGAAAAAATATCCCTTCTTAACAAGAGTTTTAACCGTAAATGATATTGGAATTAAACACCCTATAATGGATGCAAGAGCATGTGCATACAGAAAAAAAGATTTAATTCGAGTGGGTATGTTCAGTGAAGACCCAAATGTGATTGCAATAGATGGAGATTTGTATAAAAAAATAAAAGATAAAGGAAAAATAGTTCATCCGAGCACAAAAGTTTTGCATCTGCATCATCTGACCAATTTAAAAAAAATAAAACTTAGTTATAAATATGCAGTTGGCAGTGGTAGAGTAGTAAGAAAATATGGAAGTAAAGAAGCAGTTTTTTGGAGAAGATTATTAAGAGCTACTCCCTTATTTGGAATGTTGCCGATTATTTTCGTGTTCCCTTTCGGAAAGCATCCCTTACTCTTTCCAGTATATCTTCTTTTGTCCCCCATTACCCACTTAATTTATGTATTTGGATTTTGGAAAGGATTTTTAACAGGTTAAATAAAATCTTTCCTACAACAACCTTATAAATAAATAAAAATAAAAATAGAGATGGCAAAAAAACAAGATGTTGAAAACAAACAAACAAAAGAAACCCCTTTTATGGGAGAGGATGAAAAATTGTTAACCGAAGAAGAAGAGAAGGAATTAAAAGAAAAATTAAAATATTATGGTTACATCTGATTTACCAAATATAATTTTAATAATAAGTGATGCATTAAGACCCCAGGATTTGAGTTTATATGGGTATGATAAAGAAACTGACAAGAACATAAAAAAAATTGCTTCAGATTCTTTGGTTTTTGAAAATAACTTTTCAGCATCAAATGCATCAGATCCTTCAGTTAATTCCATTTTTATAGGGAAATACCCAGTCAATAATGGTATTATACATCAACACCCAAATATGTCCGAAGAAGAATTTGAAAAATTAAAAAAAAATACGTTCTGGCTTCCATTATATCTTCAAAGCAGAGGTTATTTTACTATCTCTGCAACTCCACTTCACATGTGGTTCAAAAAAGGTTTTAATTATTACATGGATAGAGACCCAAAAGAAATGACTAAAAAATTTCTTAATTATCCTATTATAAATAAATTTTTATTAAAGCTGCCTTCGGGAATTTATAGTTTCGGAAAGAAAATCATTAAAACAAGGGCCTCCCCTAATTTTTATTCGTGCAAAGAAGTTATGGATTTAGCAATTTCTAAAATTGAAGAATCAAAAAAACCATTTTTTTTGTTTATGCATTTCGTTGATACTCACAGTCCTTATTCTGGGGCTACATTTAAATCAATTTCTGGAGAAAGAACAATTAAAAAAATTAGTGCCGGAATGAACAGCCTTCAAAGAGAATATTTAAAAAAAAGGTTTCATGATATGTCCGTAAAAAATATCGAGGAAGTTATTGAAAAAAGGGATAATGCAATTCGCCAGGTAGATGAACAAATCGGGAGGTTACATAAATTATTAAAGGAAAAAAATTTATGGGAAAACACAGTTTTTATAATTACTTCAGACCACGGAGATAATTTTGGGGAGAATAATTCTTTTTTTTGCAGGGGAGGATTACATGATAGTTCAGTACATACTCCTTTAATTATCCATGGTCCAAAAATAAAATCTGGAGTTATAAACAACATAACCCAAAGTATCGACTTGGCTCCAACCATTTTAGAAATTTTAAGGGATAAACAAAAAAAACTTGATGGAATTTCCTTGTTAAAAATCGTTAACGGAACAAAGAAAAGAGAGTATGCCTTTCTTTCAGATGGATTTTGCAAGAACAGGAGGGCTATAAGAACAGAGGATAGAAAACTAATCCTATCCGAAGAAGGGGGGAATAGATGTTATGTTTGCGGAGCATTTCATGGTTCTGGTTCTGAAGAATATGACCTCAAAAATGACCCCGAAGAAAAAAATAATATTTATTCTGGAAAAAGAAAGTTGGAAGAAGAATTAAATTCGTATAAAGAAGATTAAATGAAAGTAATAATTTTAGCTGCAGGGATGGGGACCAGACTAGAAGAATTAACAAAAAATAATCCTAAATGTCTCGTGCAAATCAATAATCAGTCTATTTTAGAAAACCAGATAGAAATTCTAAAAAAAAACGGATTAGAAAATATTATGGTAGTTATTGGAAATGAAGGAGATTGCTGGACAGAAGAAAATCAAAAAAAAATTAAAGAAATAAATAAAGAGGTTATTATAAATAAAAAAAATAAAACGACTAATAATTCTTACAGTTTGATGTTAGCATTAAATGAAATGGAAGAAGAAGATCTGCTGATAATTGACGGAGATTTAGCATTTTCTGAAAAATTGCTTAGAACAATTATTAGTGTTGACCGAGATTTAATCCTTACAAAAAAATCCGAAGATAGAGACAATCCAAATAATAAAGTAATAACAGAGGAAAATGGAAAGGTATTGGAGATTAACCGAAAAATTCAAAACATTAATTCAGAAAAATCAGTTTTTGTTTATGGGGGAGTTTTAAAAGTTAAGAAGGAAAAATTTTTTTTGATAAAAGAATTAGCCAATAAAGAAGAATACTCTAAAATAGATTTAGGGCCAGTTATTAATGAACTATGCAAAAAAACAGAAGTTTATAATCTTCCTGAAGAGGAATGGGTTAATGTTAATACTAAAGGGGATTTAAAAGAAGCAGAAAAATTGTTTAAAAAAAATTTTCTGGTGATGATGTTTGGATATACTGGAACAGGAAAAAGCACAATTGCAAAAAGAATTTATAAAATTCCCAACACAAATATTTTTCATTCAGCAGTTATAAGAAGTGACTTAAATTTAAGCCCAAAAACAAAAGAAGAAGCAGACAAATTTTTTGATTATAAGAATAATCTCCGAAAAACAACAGATGAAAAAGTTTACAAAGAACTTTCAGAGTATGCAAAAAAGTCATTAGAAAATAAAAAAAATGTTATTCTTGATGCAGGATTCTTTTTTGAATGGCAAAGAGATTTGATATACACCGCGATAAATAATTTACACCCTGAGATTTTTATAGTAAAGGTTATGTGTGATGACGAGGAGGAAATAAAAAGGAGGCTTAATTTTAGGGCAGAAAAATTTAGCGAATCCCCCCTTAATGAAACCCCCTCTTGGAATGCATATCTTTCTACGAAACTTATTACTGAATCTTTAGAAAATGATATTAAAAAAGGGAAAGAGGTAAATATAATAGAATATGATACCTTAAAAGACGAATTGAAGTTAATTAAGGGAAATGAAAATTCAGAGAATAAAAAAAAGATAATTGAAGCAATAAAAAATCTTTAATATTTTCTTATTTTTTCAAATTCTTCTTCGGACATATGAATATAGTTTCCAAAATTATTTTTTATTTCAATCAATTCCTGTTTAGTAGGATGAGGGGGAGAAGGTAAATCTAAGATAGGTTCTATCAAAAATGAAACCATTTTTCTTTGATTCTCATAATTCTCTTCTAAATATCCCTTATCAACACAATAACTTCGGATATCTGTGCCAGGATAAGGAACTAAAAATCTAACTGAATATCTATCCGGTTGAATTCTTCTGTTTAATCTTATGGTATCAAAGATCATACTTTTAGTTTCAGTTGGAAATCCTATAATGTTATAAAGTGAAACTAAAATCCCATTTTCTTTTAAAATTTTAGCAGCTTCTTCAAGAGTTTCGTTTTTCATTGGTCGATTAAGAATCTCTTTTCTTAAAGTTTCGCTTCCTGATTCTGCCCCCAAAGCAAACATTCTACATCCCATTTTCGCAAGTAATTCTGCTTTTTTTGGATGATTAACGATTGTCTCAGGTCTGCCCATAGTAAAAAATCCAACTCCAATTTCTTGAATGTACATTTCTGCCAGAGACTCCAAATTACTTAATGGCATTACGGTTAAATTTTCATCAACTAATTGAATATGGTTAAAACCATATTTTTCTTTAAACTTTTTCATTCGTTGAATAACTTCTGAAGGCGAATGAAATCTATAAACCCCGGAATTTATTTCCGACTCTTTGTAGATTTTGTGAATTTTTGAATTGACACAATAACTGCAGCTATAAGGACATCCCCTACTTATTTCAAAGAAACCATAATTTTTTAATTCTCCTTCAAAGGGTCTCATTCTATGTCTTTCATCAAAGAGGTCCCAATTTGGAATAGGGAGATTATCCATTTCTATTAAATTTCCAATTTTATTTTTTATTATTCTTCCATCTTTTTTTATCCATAAATTTTGAATATCATAAAAGTCTTCCCCTTTTTCCATTCTCTTTAATAGTTCAGAAAAAGCAATTTCTCCTTCCCCCCTACAAATCATGTCCACTCCTTCTTTATTAATCGCTCTTTCAGGGGCTACTGTTGGATGAGCTCCCCCAATAATTAGGGGAATATTAAAAATGGTTTTAGCGGGGAGAATAAAATCCACTAATGAATCAAACTCATAAGAGGTGGAAGTTGCTGCAATTAGATCTGGATGATATTCCTCAACTGTTTTATAAAATCTTTCTTTTATATCAATAGTCTCTCTTTCTAAATCAAATCCCTCTACTCTTTTAACTTCTCCAGTTCTCTCTCTTACCTGCCTATCATTTTCAGGAATGTTTGAATCTTTATCTTTCCAAAAGCTTGTATCAAATAATTTAGATTCAACATTTAAATCTCTTGTAATCCCCCCTAATGAAGAAATTGATGCGGGCATAAAACCTTCTTCTAACTCATTATGATAAACAAATAATACTTTCATTTAATTACAAATAAAATTCTTTTTTAAAAAGATTTGTGTCTCTTATGAAAATATTTCTAGTAGATAAAGCTTAAATACTAAATTAGAACTTTAAAAGAAATGGAAATTATAAGAAAAAAAGAACAGCCCGAAGAAGATCGTGGAGGGTATTTGGTTAGAAAAATGCTTTCTAAACCTATTAAATCCGGGTTTTCTGTAGACAGTATTGCAGAATATTTAACCACGGTTCCAGTAGGAGGAAAATGTAGGGAACATTATCATAAAAATTCTTATGAATCAGTGTTATTTTTAGACTCGGGGATTGGAATAATTAATGGAGAAAAATATCAATTTGAAGAGGGAGATAATTTATTGTTAGAACCCGGGGACAGACATGAATTTATTCCAATAGGACAGTTAAGATTATTTGCAGTCAGAATTCCTGATTTACCTCAAGATAAAATAACTATTTAATCAAATGAAAATTTTAATCACGGGAAGTGATGGATTCTTAGGACAGAAATTGATGAGTTCACTCAGCGGGGAATATGAAACATATGGAACAAGCCGAAGGATAAGCCAACAATATCAAAATAGATTTCCGTTAGAAATTTTGGATGAAAGAAATGTATCTGACCTGATAGGGTTTCTTCAACCCAATGTACTTATTCATACTGCTGCATTAGTAAATGTAGAGGAATGTGAAAAAGAAAGAGAAAGGGCATACCGATTACACGTTGAAGTAACAAGAAATTTATCTCAAATATGTAAGAAAGCACATATTAAAATGATTTATTTTTCTACAGATTATGTTTTCTCTGGGAAAGAAGATGGTTACTCCAAAGAATCAGATAAAGATCCCCTTAATTATTATGGGAAAACAAAAAGTATTGGGGAAGAAGTAATTAAAAAAAGATTGGAAGATTATGTGATAATAAGACCAACATGGTTATATGGATTTAATAGTTTTAATGATAAAAACAATTTTATGTTAAAAGTTTTAAATGGTGGAAAGATTTCTTTAGATAATCAGAGAGTAAAATATCCTATCTTAATTGAAGATATTTCCGCAATGGTTAAAGATATTATTAATACAAACTACCGGGGCATTGTGCACGTCTCAGGAAATGAAGCAATAACAAAATATAATTTTGCACTGAGAATAAGAGAAGTCTTTAATATGCCGGAAGATAATATTTTTAAATCTGAACAGATGGAACCGAATAGACCAATTAATGTTAGATTATTAGAAAATTGGAAGAGAGTTCATGGGTTAAATGAAGGGATTGAATGGGTAAAAAAACAAATTGAAGAATTAAAAGAAAAAAATAATGAAAATGAGAATAATCAGATTTAATGAATTAAGCAAGCAAGACAGACCAGACGGCAGGACAGTAACAAAAATTGTTCAGCAAGAGTTAAATCAAGATGTCAATAGTATGCAGCTTCTTTATGTAACCCATCCGCGCGGATTAAAAGAAATTCTACACAGCCATGAAAAATCATATGAGATGCTTCTTTTTCTGGATGAGGCAAATTATCGAATAAACAATGAAGATTATCATATTAATGCAAATGATTTTGTTATTTTTGAGCCGGGGGATGTTCATGGGGCAATCCCCATAGATCATGAGGTAAGGATATGGGCGTTCCAGAATCCGGCAATAATTGACGACAAGATAATTAGGGAATAAAAATTAAAATCTACGAAAAATGAAAGCTATAATATTATCTGCAGGATTGCAAGGCATCTCTACAATTAAAAATGAGGGATTAATACCCCCTTGTCTTATGAGAGTAGAAAATAAAACTCTTTTAGAGAAACAAATAGAAATTTTAAAAAAATCTGGGGTAAAAGACATTTTAGTGGTAATCGGAAATGAAGGAGAATGCTGGAATAAAGAAAATCAAGAAAAAATAAGAAAAATTGCTAAAAATGTTATTATTAACCAAGATAATGCAATTACAACAAGTTCTAGCAGCATCTTATTGGGACTTAAATTTTTCAAACCGGATAAATGCCTTTTAATCGACGGAGATTTAGTCTTTGAAGAAGCAGTGATAAAAAGTGTTATTTCTAATAAAAATCCGAGATTAATAGTCGTAGAAAAAACAGGAGGATATTCAAAATGTAATTATGTTGAAACAAAAGGAGAATTAGTAAAATCAATAAGTCGCTCGGTAAAAACAAAAAAAAGATTTATAGGCCTTACAAAGATAGATGAAATCCTCTTTAAAAAAATGAAGGAAATTCTGGATAGATCAGAAAATTCGAAGATGGAATATACTTTATTGTTAAATAAACTTTTAACAGACCTTTCTCTTTTTTATCTGGATATTGAAAATATGGACGGAAATATCGGGGATTTATTTAATTTTAAACCTCTTATGGGGGGGTCTTATGCGAATACTCGGACGATAAGTAGATTGATTAAAAAAGTTAGTTATGTCGTCAGGAAAGAAGCTTCAGATGAAGGAAAACAAAAATTAATAGATGAAATAACATGGATAAAAAAATTACCCATTGAGATAAGTAATTATTTCCCCGATATAATTAGTTATGAGATAAATGAAAAAAAAGCATGGTACGAAATGGAATATTTTGATTTGCCAACATTAAAAAATCTTTTGTTAAGTAAAACTATCCATGAAAAAGAAGGAGTCTATATTATAAAATCCCTAATAAAATTAATGTTTGATAAATTTTATTCAAGAAAAAGTAATGCCCAAACAAAAAATTATGTTGAAGAAGTCCACTTAAAAAGGATAAAAGAAAGGATTAGTTTAATGTCTAAAAAATCTGATTTAATGAAGAATGTTCTTAATTCAAAATATATTTTTATAAATGGAGAAAAATTTTTTAATTTGCCTTATATCCTAGAAAGGATTGGAAAAAATAAAAGATTACTTAATAAATTAGAACCTCCTTTTCTGTGTATGGTGCATGGAGATTTGCATTTTGATAATTTTTTAGTGGATATAAGTCAAATGCCAATGCTTAAAATTATTTTTCTGGACCCAAGGGGGTTAGATGATAAATATGAGTATTGTTATGATCTTGGAAAGTTGTGGCATTCTTTTCACGGCAAGTATGATTTAATTCATGAAGGGAAGTATAAATTAAAATATGCATTTAAGGAGACAAATTTTTATGCAAAAGTTTCTTTTACTGATGAGTATTCCTATTTAGTATATGAAAATATTTATCAAAGAATAAAAAAATTTCTTAAAAAATCCTTAAAAGATAAAAATTGGGAAATAAGAACGGAATTCAGTGAGGTTGCACATTTTTGTTCAGTTATGCCTTTTCATATTAAGGGAGATAAAAAAGAAAAAACTGCAATAGCTTTATATTTAACGGCAGTAAAATTAGCAAATAAATTTTTTAAGGAGTACCATATAAAATGAAAAAAGTTTTTGTGTTTGGAATTGATGGTGCTTTTCCAGAATATTTTTTTGGAGACTGGCTTGATGAATTACCAAATATAAAAAAATTGGTTGAAAATGGAGGATATGCAAAAATGAATAGTACCATTCCCCCATTATCTGTAACTGCGTGGACTTCTATATGCACAGGAAAACCTCCTGCAGATACTGGGATATTTGAATATCTCTATAGAAAAAATTATTCTTATAATGATTTTAATATAGTTACATCTAATAATTTAAAAGAAAAATTTGTTTGGGAGATTCTTTCGGAGGAAGGAAAAAAATCTGCTATATGTTATCTACTTTTAACCTGGCCAATAAGACCATTTAATGGATGGATGATTAGTGACTCCTTGTTCGGAACCTCTAAAGACCCATCAAAAAATATTTTCCCTCAAATGTTAAAAGAAGAATTTGAAAAAAATTTTGGTGAAGTTCCCCCTTTGGATATAATTAATTTTAGAAATCTTACAAAAGAACAGGCAATAGATGAAATTAGGAAACTGGAAGAAAAACATTTAGAGGTAATGAAATATCTTTTAAAAAACAAAGAATGGGAATTTTTCTTTGGTTTGTCCGGAATGAGTGATAGAATGAACCATACTTTTTGGAGATATATGGATAAGGAACATAGAAAATATGAACCCGGATCTAAATTTGAAAATGCATTAAAAGATTATTACAAATTTGTTGATAAAAAATTAGGGGAAATGTTAAACCTATTAGACAAAGACACTACGGTAATAGTAATGTCAGATCATGGTATCACTCGAATGCATACAAGAGTTAATCTAACTGACTGGCTTATTAAAAAAAATTATATGATTTTAAAGGAACCACTAAAGGAAAAATGTGAGTTTAGGGCAGATATGGTCGATTGGAAAAAAACAAAAGTTTTTGCGATGGGGGCTTATGAAGGACAAATTTTTATAAATCTAAAAGGTAGGGAACCTGAAGGGATTGTAGACGAAAAAGAATATAGTAGTTTAGTTGAAGAGTTAGAAAAAAATTTAAAGGAAATAACAGGAGATGATGGAAAGATTTTAGATACAAAAATTTTTAAGAAAAAAGAATATTTTAAAGGGAAATGTGAAAATATCGCCCCGGATTTAATTGTTTATTTTGATGACCTGCATTATGGATGCAATACTTCTTTGATAGGTAATGAAACTCTCTGGTCGCCAAATACTGCCAGGGGTAGTGATGATGCTTGTCATTCAAGGCAAGGAATTTTTATTATTAATAACGGAAAGATTAGGGGAAATTTAGGAGAAGTAGAGACATTAGACATCACACCAACAATTTTAAATGAATTTGGAGTAAAAATCCCTGAAGATATAAAAGGGAAGATTATAAAATGAAAAAGATAAAAAAAGTAGGCATTGTTACCATGCCAAAAATTTCTGTCGGAGGAGGGTTTGCAAGAGTTGTTCGAGATTTAATTGCATCTTTAAATGATATGGGGAAGGAGGTAATTTTGCTCAGTCCTTTTAAGATAGATCTTGAAAAAATAAGTTTCTTATATGGACCAGTTATTATTAATAAAATTTATTATCCAAATAGATTAAAATCTTTTTTTTCTCATGAAGAAACTTTAGGAAGAAAATTATTAAAAAGGGATTTTAAAAAGATGGCTAAAGAAGTTGATTTTATAATTGATTTAGATGGGGGAATTTTGCATAATTATCTTCCTAAAAATTTTGATAAATCCAGGTATGTCATATGGAGAGTTTCTGGACTAAACAGAGCAGCTGTAAAAGCCCAAAATTTAAAAAACTGGAAGATAACAATAAAAAATTTGCTTGAAGACTCTCTCTTTAGAAAAAGGGATTTTCCAAAAAAAATAAAGATGTATGCGGTTGATGAATGGACAAAAAGGGATATCCTTAAACAGTGGCATGTTAAACCTCAAAAAAATTGTTTATACCCGGAAATAAAAATTAAAGAACTTAATCCTTATACAAAAAAAGAAAATCTAATAGTTATTCTTGGAAGAATTGCCAGAAATAAAAGTATTCATGACTCGATAAAAATTTTCTCCTTGGGGACAAAAAATTTTCCCGAGTATAATTTGGTCATAGCAGGAGGAGCTACTCCCGACTCTGAAGAATACATCAAATTTTTAAAAAAAATAATCAAGAATTTTGGGATTGAAAACAGGGTAAAAATAATAAAAGACCCCTCATTTGAAGATATAAAAATAATTCTGCAGAAATCAAAGGTTATAATAGATGCTCAGAAAGAAGTAAGTTTGACTATGACTTCTATAGAAGCCATGGCTGCTGGAAACATTGTCCTGGGGTATAAGAACAGCGGAGGATATACGGATATTCTTGATAATGGAAAGTATGGTTATGGTTTTTTAGAAGTTGAAGAAGGAGGGAAAAAATTACATGAAATTTTAACCAATTTGAAAAATAAAAATATTAATAATAAAAGTTCAATAAGAAGAGCAAAAGAATTTGGAGAAGATAAATTTATTAAAACATTAAAAAATATTTTAGAAGATGAATTTTGATTTAAAATATGCCCAATATTATGACCTGTTTAATTCAGGAAAAGATTATAGTCACGAATGCAATTTTTTGGAAGAAGTTTTCAGAAAGTATTCCAAAAGAAAAGTTGAAACGATTCTTGATTTAGGATGCGGAACAGGCAGGCATGATGAGGAACTTGCGAAAAGAGGATATAAAGTTACAGGCCTGGATCTTTCCCCGGAAATGATTGAAATTGCCAAAAGAAGAAATTCATCACTTGAATTTATTGTTGGAGACATGGCCAATTTTTATATCGAAAGGAAATTTGATTCAGTTATATGCATGTTTTCTGCATTAGGGTACTTAACTGAAAATAAGAAAGTAAAAGAATTTTTTAAATGCAGTTATGAACATCTTAAACCAAACGGACTTTTAATCTTAGATGTCTGGAATGGGCTTGGGGTTTTAAATGAACTTCCCAGCTCGAGGGAAAAAATTGTTGAGTCTGGAAAGATAAAAATAATAAGAAAAAGTTTCCCGCGTTTAAATTTGGCCAGGAATTTAAATGAAGTCAGATTTAACATTAAAATTTTTGAGAATGAGAGGATGATTGAAGAATATGAAGAAAATCACAAGGTAAGATTTTTCTTTGCAGAAGAATTGTCAAGATACCTTGGAAAAGGAGGATTCCAGTTAAATCATTTATGCCCCTCTTATGATCTAAGCAGAGAAGTAATGGATAAAGACTGGAATATGACTTTAATCTCCAACGCAAAAAGTTAATTCAATATTTAAAATACTGATTAAACCTCACATAAGTATTTAAATAAAAAATCAGATTTTTTTTTATGGAAAAAAAGAAGGCACTTATAACCGGAATTACCGGACAGGACGGAAGTTATCTTGCAGAATTTCTATTAAAAAAAGGTTATGAAGTGCATGGGATTGTCAGAAGATCAAGCACATTTAACAGAGAAAGGATAGAACATTTAACAAACCAGAATAATTTTTTTGATGACTCAGAAGGACCAATTTTGCACTATGGAGATTTGACTGATTCAACTTCAATTAAAAAAATAATAAGAGAAGTTATGCCCGATGAAGTTTATAACCTCGGGGCGCAAAGTCATGTTGGCATCAGTTTTGAAATTCCTGAAAATACTTCAGATATAACTGCTTTGGGGGCATTAAGATTATTAGAAGCTATAAGAGAAATTTGTCCAAAAGCAAGATATTATCAGGCTTCATCTTCCGAGATGTTCGGTAAGGTTACAGAAATACCCCAATCAGAAAAAACACCTTTTCATCCTCGAAGTCCTTATGGGTGTTCAAAGGTTTATGCTTATTGGATAACAATAAATTATCGGGAAGCTTACGGATTGCATGCTTCAAATGGAATTTTATTTAATCATGAATCTGAAAAAAGAGGAGAGAATTTTGTAACCAGAAAGATAACCCTCTCATTAGCGAAGATAAAATTGGGGTTGATTGAAAATTTTTCTTTGGGCAATTTAGATGCTAAAAGAGACTGGGGACATTCAGAAGATTTTGTCGAAGCAATGTGGCTTATGTTACAGCAAGATGAGCCTGGAGATTATGTTATAGGAACGGGAGAAACTCACTCAGTAAGAGAATTTTTAGAAGAGGTTGCAAACAATCTTAAGATGAATATAAAATCAAATGGAAAAAAAGGAAGTGAAGAAGAATATATTGATGAAAAAGGGAAAGTAATTGTCAAAATTGATTCTAAATATTTCCGTCCAGCGGAAGTAGATTATTTATGCGCAGACCCCACAAAAGCAAAAACTTTGCTTAAATGGGAACCAAAAATAAAATTTAAAGAACTCGCCAGGAGAATGGCTGAGCATGATTTCAAGCTTGCACAAAAAGAAGCGTACGTTTCCGGAAGAGAGAATGAAGTTGGAGATAAAATAAGTTCTGCTATAACTATCCTATCTGAATTTGCGGACAAATACGGAATTAAATTATCTGAAAAAAAAATTTAATATGGAATTCGGAAGACAAATAACAAACTGCAGAATGTGCGGATCTGAAAATCTGTTTACGTTTTTAGATTTAGGATTCATGCCCCCTGCCGACGGGATTTTGTCTCCTGAAGATATAAATGAACATGAGATTTTTTTTCCGTTAAAAGTATGCCAGTGCCAAAATTGCGGGCTTACCCAACTTACTTATGCCCCAAATCCAGAAATTTTGTATGGAAAAAAATATCTGTATGAATCTTCAATTACAAAAACCGGAAGAGAACATTTTTGGGAGATGGCAGATTCAGTTTGCAGGAAGCTTAATCTCCAAAAAGAATCATTAGCGATTGACATCGGAAGTAATGTTGGGGTTTTATTGGAAGGGTTCAAAAATAATGGCATGAAAATTCTTGGAATAGACCCTGCACCAAAAATTGCAAAAATTGCAAACGAAAAAGGAATTGAAACATGGCAGGAATTTATCAATCCAGTTATTGCCCAGAAGGTAGCTGCGATTAAAGGAAAAGCTAAAGTTGTTACCGGAACAAATGTATTTGCACATATCGATAACAAAGATTCTTTAATGGAAAGCTTAAAAATTATGCTTGATGACGACGGAGTTTTTATAATTGAAGCACCTTATTTTGTGGATTTACTTGAAAATTTGGAATATGACACAATTTATGTTGACCATTTAGAATATACTTCCGTTAAACCTCTTGTTAATTTTTTCAATAAATGGGGGATGGATGTTTTTGATGTTGAAAAATATAATATTCATGGAAGTTCGATAAGAGTTTTTGTTTGCTGGAAAGGAAGAAGAAAAATAGAAGAAAATGTAAAAAAATTTTTGGAATTAGAAGAGGAAAAGGGGATATACAAAAAGGAAGTTTTGAATGAGTTTGCAGATAAAGTGAAAGAACATAAAAAACAATTTTTGGAATTATTAAGGCAATTAAAAAAGAAAGATAAAAAAATTGTGGGAATTAGCGCTCCTGCCAAAGGAAATACCCTTTTGAATTATTGCAAAATAGACAACAGTTTAATCGATTACACCACTGAAAAATCGACAATAAAATTGGGAAATTATACTCCAGGAATGCATATCCCAATTTTAAGTGAAACAAAACTTTTAGAAGACAAACCGGATTATGGGGTCATATTTGCATGGAATTTTGCAGAAGAAATAATAAAAAACAATAAAAAATTCTCAGAGAATGGGGGAAAGTTTATAATCCCGGTAACCTCTCAGGGAATAGAAGTGAGAAAATATATAAAAATAAAAAAGGATAATGAAAAAAAATGAAAGGCGTAACAATTCAAAAAATTGATCCTGTATATGCGGATGCGAGAGGAAGCATCACTGATTTACTTAATGAAAAAATAAGCCATGTAGGATTGATAGTAAGTGAAAAAGATTCGGTAAGAGGGAATCATTACCATAATCTTTCTGTACAGTATAATTATTTACTTTCAGGAAAACTGGAAATTTCTCTTGCAACGCCGGAATCTGCGGGGGAGATAGAAAAGATTGTTTTAAACCCAGGAGAATTGATTACCATTCAAAACAAAATAATTCACAAAGTAAGAGCCTTAGAAAAAAGTGTGTTTATTGATATGATTTCTGAATCGAGGGCAGGAACAGGCTATGAAGATGATGTAGTCAGAGTAACTCTTAAAGATTAAAATGATACCGGTATGCAAACCATGGCTTCCAGGAAATGAAAAAAAATATATCGATGATGCAGTTGAAACTAACTGGATAAGCAGTAATGGGGAATATATAACCCGATTTGAAGAAGATTTTGCACAGTTCTGCAAAACAAAGTATGCGGCCTGTTGTACAAGCGGATTGGCGGCATTGCATTTAGCATGTTCTGCCCTGGGGTTAAAAAAAGGAGATGAAGTGATTGCCCCCACTTTCACTATGGCAGCATCAACAAATGCAATTATTTTTACAGGAGCCAAACCTGTTCTTGTTGATTCTGATCCAGAAACTTATTGTATTGATGCAGATAAAATTGAAGAAAAAATAACTGAAAGAACAAAGGCAATAATGCCGGTCCATATTTACGGGCATCCCTGTGACATGGACAAAATTAACTATCTGGCTAAAAAATATAATCTTTATGTGATAGAAGATGCAGCAGAAGCGCATGGTGCAGAATACAATGGGAAGAGATGCGGGTCTATGAGCGATGTCGGATGTTTTAGTTTTTACGCAAATAAAATAATAACCACCGGAGAAGGCGGAATGTGCACAACGCAGAATAAGGAAATTGCAGATAGGATAAAAAAATTGAGGAATCATGCATTTGACCATCCCCGATTTGTGCATAGTGAAGTGGGATTTAATTACAGAATAACAAATCTGCAGGCAGCAATAGGATGTGCGCAGATGGAAAATGCAAAAATGCTCGTCGATGCCAGAAGAGAGGTGGGAATAAGATACAATCAAAGATTAGAAAAAGTAAAAGGATTGATTCTTCCAAAAGAGAAATCTTATGCAAAAAATGTTTACTGGATGTATGGGGTTGTTTTAGATGAAAATGTAAGATTAAGCAGAGATGAATTAAAAGATAAATTGGCTGAAGAAGGAATAGAAACAAGAAGTTTTTTTATACCAATGCACCAACAGCCCGCTTATGTAAATAAAACCGCAGAAAATGTCCCAGATTGTTCAGGGAGTTTTCCGATAGCAGACAGAATCAGCAGGAGAGGATTTTATCTTCCAAGTTCCAGTAATATAAGTGATGAAGAAATTGATTATGTCTGCAATTCTCTTGAACAAATATTAAAAGAAAATTAATTATTTTTTTCTTACTGCTAAACGGATTATCCCTTTTATTTCTTCTTTATTAATTCCCCCCATTAAATACAATGAACTAAAATAAATCCCTGCTCCAAATAAAATTAAAATAATTCCTTTAATCATGTTCATTTCTCCAAAAGAATTTAGGGATAAAAATAAAAATCCAGACATAATTAAGCAGGAAAGAATCGGCTTAATTATCCATGAAGAAATTATCTGCACTTTCAGTTCTTTTTTTAATAAAAAAACAGAAAAGGCAAAACAAAAACCCCAAGTCAATAAATTTGCCCAGGATACTCCAACCAAAACTGATTCCGGAGAAAAAGAAAGCAGCAAAGTAATAAAAAGGTAATTTGATGCAATCAGAAGAATAGTTGAAGAAAACATTAAAATAGAAAATTTTTTCTGCTTATTTCGTGCAAGGAAGGATGCAAGAGCAAGATCAACTCCAGACATAAATGGAATCAGGAAAGCCAAAATTGCCAAAGAGGTACTTGCAGCAAGATAATTCTCACCGTATATAAAAAATATGAAATACCGAGATAATAAAGCCAACCCAAAAGATATTGGGAGCAGCACAGTCATAATAAGATTAAAAATTTTTTTTATGAAATTAGGAAAATCATTTTCATTCATCTTAGTCAAAATTGGCAAAAGTACTGAAGAAAACATGAACAGATTTGCAATGCTGGTAACAAGAATTAATGAAGAGTTATAATAACCAATATAATCTTTTGATAGAAAAATTCCCAAAATAATTATTGTTGCCTGAGAAAGAATTGTCAGGGAAATATTCTGAATATTCAAGGAAAAAATAAATTTTCTTATTTCTTTTTTATCTATCTCTTTTTCATATCGAGAGAATAAATAAGGGTAAAAATGTTTGGAAAGATAAAAGTCAAATAAGAAAACCCCAATAGAAAAAACAAAAAAAGAAAGGAAGATAAGAACTAATCTCTGGGAATAAGTAACATATCCTATAAAGATAACCGCAATTAATTTTAGAATCAAAAGAACAGTTTCTTTTGCGGAGATATATTTTACATTTTTTTTGAGGAAAAATAAGGATTCAAAAAAACCAGTCAGAGATACAATGAAGACATAAAAAGAAAGGACTAGGAGCGGAATAAACAGCTCAGTGTCGTGGAACATATAAACTGAAAGAGGATAAGACAAGATTAACATTAAGAGAGAAAAAAGAACAGTAAGAAGGAATTTTATTTTAAGGAGATATTTCAAATAAGAAGAAGATTCTCCGCTTTTTTTATGGATTCCAAATGAAACATATCTTATCAGAGTCTGATTAACCCCCATATCAGAGAAAGTTATAAAAAATAAAGCCACACTTAGTGCAAGAGAATATCTGCCAAATCCTTCAGGCATCAATATTTTTGAAATGAGAATTACCAGGATAAAACTGCCGAATCGATTTATTAAACTGTTTATAAAATTCCAAAAACTATTTTTTATAAGCTGGTCTTTTATTTCGTCGGAATCTCTTCGAATCATTCAAAAAAAAGAAAGATTAGGCTTTTAAAATTAATGTAGCATTAATTTTTAAATGATAAGACCCAATTAATTGAATGAAATTTTCATTAGTCATTCCCCTTGCTCCTGGGAGAAATGCGGAAATCATTGATTCTATAAAAGAATTAAATTATCCAAAAAAAGAATATGAGGTAATTGTAAGAGAAGGACTAAATCCAAGTGAGAACCGGAATAGTGGGGCAGAAGTTGCCAAAGGAGACATAATTGTTTTCCTGGATGATGATGCAACATTAGATATTAATTATTTAAAAGAAGCAGAAGAATTTTTTAGAAAGTATAAAGAAATTGATATCGTGGGGGGAGCTCAACTTACTCCCAAATGGCAAAGGGGATTTGGAAAAATCTCGGGTTATGCCCTTTCCTCTAAATTTGGAGCATGGAAAATGGGAACAAGATATGCGCAGGATAAATTAAAGTTGGATGCAGATGAAACAATGCTGACTTCTGCAAATCTTTTGTGCAAGAAAGGGGTAATGAAAAAAATCCAGTTTGACCCAAATTTATTTCCCGGAGAAGACCCAAAATTTATTGAAGATGCGAAAGATAATGGATTAAAGGTAGCTTATTGTCCAGATTTAATATTATATCATAAAAGAAGGGAGACCATAAAAGCGCTGATAAAACAAATTGCAAGCTATGGAAGAACGCGAACAAAAAAAGAAAAATTTGCGGATACTTTAAAGAGACCATTTTTCTTGATCCCTCTCTTATTTTGTGTTTATCTTTTTGCAACATTAATTCTATTGGTTTTAGAACTATTGAAAATAAACCTTATTCCAAATGTTATTTTGTTTTTTCCATTAGGATTATATCTATTATTAGATTTCATTTTTTCAATTTATGAGTCTATAAAGAATAAAAATTTGTTTGCAATTTTTTTATTAATTTTTATTTTTCCAATAATTCATCTTAGTTACGGATTTGGAATGATTAAAGGATATATAAATAAGATATGATAAGATTTCAAAAGGGTAAAAAATCAATTAGATCTATTTAATAATTTAAATCGATGATAATTCCAGATTAATGAAGATTTATCTGCAGTTCTTTTAAGGAATATTTCTGAAGGAATATCTACGGCCATATGAAGAAAAAATCCGATAAAGACAAAATAAAATATCTGATTTACATAAGTTCCCAAAATAAATAATAGAATTAACCCCTCAACACCGTGAAAAAAATAAAATCCGGTATAAATTTTTTTTCTTTCATTCATCGGCAGAGAGAGGGTATGATTTAAATGAGATTTAAACCAAGAATATGCTTTCCAAGGATTGATATTTTTTTCTTTCACGATATAATAAAAAACATGATCCACATCGATAAAAACACTTGAAAAAAGGATAATCATAAGATTAAGAAAACTGATTAGGGGAAAAATAAAATGAAGGATGATTATAAACAATAATCCGATTATAAAATGAATTTTAGGAAGCATTGTCTTTTTCCACTAATCTTACGATGTCAGCAAAAGCACGTCGTGTTATCAACACCCCAATAGTTATTCCAATCACAGTGGTTACCACAAATCCCTTTAACAAGCCTGCACCTGCACCAAGAAGAGGAAGCAGAGATACAACTGAAGCAAAATAAGCTCCCATAACAATTGCAAATGCTCTCTTTATCTTTTGTTTAATATTCAATCCTCCTTCTTTATGCCTTGCCTCATCAAGAACCACAATCTGGTCATCAACTCCTGTTCCTATCGCCGCCAAAATTCCGGCTATACTTGGCAAGTCAAGATACCATTTGATAACTGATGCGACCCCAAGGGTAATTATTATCTCTGAAGCACAAACCAGTATAGGTGCAATTGCAGATTTAGTTCTATATCTGAAAAAAACGATTACTGCTACCAAAAGAAGAGCAATAACTCCTGCCAAAAGAATATATTTTGTAAAACTACTTCCCAATGTAGGGGAAATTGTATCTAATTTAACAATTTCTAATTTGAAGGGTAAGCTTCCTGTTATTAAAATTGTCTGCAATTTTTTCATATCATTTTGTGCAGCAGTAATTGCATCATCCCTGGTTGCCCCCGAGCCAGAACCCTGAATAGAAACCTGGGTGGTCACTCTTCCTTTAAGATCAGAACTTATTGTTAAACTGTCAATTAATTTATCATCAACGTAAAGATCCAAAGTTTTAGATAAAGTATCTCCCCCTGCGCTAGAGTTTATTGTCAAATTATTAGTCAATGCAGCTTGTCTTTCTGCAGCAGCCTGACTTAAATAAACTGTAAATCTAAAATTGCAATAGTATCCCTGAGTATTTTGATCACAGGAATAAATTCCGGCATCCTGTCCCGACTGAGCCACTGAAGTTATATCCTGCTGCCCCCCAGTGAATACAGTATCATTTCCAATTTTCGCTTCGAACTTACCCTGTTGGGAAATTAAATTTTCTAAATCAGACGGAGTCGCTCCTGCAATTTCCACAAGCATATAATAATTCCCGCTTAAATCCGTAACCGGGCTGATGGTTAAATCAGAAATTCCGTAAACATTTAATCTATTGCTTATGACATCAACTAAGTTATTTACTTCAGAGGAAGTAAGCTTATGCCCCTGAGCCTGAACCAATGCTCTAGCTCCTCCGCTCAAATCAAGCCCTAATTTTAAATTTGTAACCGGAAGATTTGAAACAGTTAGATCAATGCTGTTAGAATATAAAACATACTCAGAATTTTTTGTGGTGATAATTGTTTTTACCGACTGATTGGATGTAAATTTCCCGGATATTATCTTAGAATAATCATCAATGTTTGAGATTGATTTTCCGTCGATAGCAGTGATAATCTGCCCCGCTCTTAACCCCTGTTCAAATGCGGAAGAATTTTGGGTAACACTGGTTATTAAAACTCCTTTCTGAAATGTGTAATTCGGATTGTAAAATATTGCGATCAAAGATAATAATACTATTACTATCCAAAGCCAGATTCTCCAAGTAAGTTTAATCTTCATGTTTTTTCCTCAATAAATACCATTTAACCAGAGATACATTAGTCAACCAGGTGTTAAGGATATCAAAACCCAATCCTATAATCATTATTGTAAAAATCTGGGATAATACTGAAGAGAACGGACCGACAATAATCAATGCGGCGAGCAAAGCAAAAAGAGAAGCAAGAGTCATGGTTATTCCAGTTTTGAAAGATTCAAACATCCTCTGATTTAAAGAACCGTTATCTCTTTTAACTGCCCGGGTTGTAAGTAAAATATCTGTATCAACAGAATAACCAATTAACATTAAGAATGCGACAATTCCTGCACTTGAAACATGCATTCCGGCCAAATCAACCACAATTAAAGTCATAAAAATGTCTGCAAAAGCAGAAGCAATTACTGCAACTGAAGGGATGCTTTCTTTTACATAGAAAAAAAGGCTGACTAAAAGAACTACTATAGAAAGAATGAAGGATTCGTTTAGAGAGATTACGTGCCCAAAGAAAAATAAAGAGGGAGTTAGAATAGATAAAAATGCAAGCAAAATTTTTATTTTGGTATTTTTAGAGAAGATAAAAAATACTACCAGCCCCATAAAAGTAAATGCAAATATTATTGAAAGAAGTAATTGCGAATAAAAACCTTCGCCGAGGCTTGAGCCTGTAAATTCAAAGCTGCTATTTTTTTCGGTAAGAGGATAACCCAAATAATTTTCCAATACTTGTCTTGCAGTTGCAGCATCGCTTTGTGTTTCTACTATGACCGCAATTTGCTGTTGTGTTATAAGATCAGATATTTCCCTTACATTTACATTTTGTAATTTAGATGAAATTGCATTAGTAAGTGCAGCAGGATCAACTTTCTCATTTATTGTTACGGAAGTTCCCCCAGTCAATGAAATATCTTTATACATAAAATCATGATTTTGAGAATAAAAAAAACCAAGATAAACAAAACCAAAAATTAGCAGAGCTAATGGAATTAAAAGCAAAAGCTTGTAATTTTTATCATGAAATTCTGTGAACTTTTTTTTGAAATTTTCTTTGTTCATTATAAATGCACCGACGGAACCGGAGGTTCTCGTTTATTTAAGTGCGCCGATCGGGACTCGAACCCGAGTCATTTGCTTTCTTTGCTGTAAGCGAAGAATGAAAACCTCGCGTTTACTTGGAAGGCAAATATTCTACCACTGAACTATCAGCGCATTAAAATATTACTCAAATGTTATTTAATAAAGTTTATGATTTGTCGTTTATCAATGGGTTCGAAAGGGAGAAACATTTGATATCCTTCTGGCCAATCTGAACGGATTATTCTCTCTTCTGCAAGATTTTTTATTTTGGGATAATCAAAATAAAAAGATAGTGCATCATTTTCAATTTTAGATTCTTGATTTTTTTCGCTATCAAAATTGGCAAGAAAATATTCTGGAAGAGTATGAAGTACCTCATGAATTAATGAAACTGTCATCTCGCTGATAGGTTGATTTATAGATATCAATGCTTCACCAGAGATAAGATATGCAACACCCCAAAGGGGTTCTAAACTAATTTTTATTTTTTCAATTCCATTGATAACTTTTTCAATTAATTCATTATTCATTTTATTAACGCGTCCGATAGGATTTGAACCTACGACCCTTTCCTTAGGACGGAAATGCTCTGATCCAGGCTGAGCTACGGACGCAATGCGGAAGAAAGGATTCGAACCTTTGCAAGCACTAAGCTACGAGAGCCTTAATCTCGCCCGTTTGACCACTCCGGCACTCCCGCATATAACAAAACCAGAAATTAGCCATATAAAAAGTTTTATAAATAGTGTTTTATTCGAGATTTTGAAGACGGCCATAATAGGTTGGAAACACCTGTTCCCTTTCCGAACACAGAAGTTAAGCTTCCTATGTTGACTGTGTTAGTGCCCGACAAGGCGCCAAGCAATCAAGCTGTCTTCTTTGATTTTCTTTAAATTTTTATAGTTAGATTTTCTTTATTGATAATGAAAAAATTATCTAAATCTGACACAGAAAAAGAAATAAAAAAATTCTTTGAAGATATTGAAAATAAATCTCCAAAAGAAATTAAGAAAATAAAAAAATTAGCAATGAGGTATAATGTTCCCCTTGGGAACTTCAGGAAAAAATTCTGCAAAAAATGTTTCAATCCTTTTGATAATTCAAAAATAAGAATAAAAAAAGGAGTGAAAGAGATAACCTGCAATCATTGCGGGGCAGTTAATAAATGGAAAATTAAGACTTCTTGAATTTTCCGACTAATTCAACTAAATCAGTTTGACCTAAAAACATTGCTCTGCAACAGGGTCTTTCCAACCCAAGATCATCCAATACTTTTTTTGAATTTTCTCCATTGGCAGTTCTTTTTTTATAGTCTTCCCAAAGTTGGCCAATTGGCTTTCCACAGGAAAAACATCTAACTGGAATTATCATATAATTATCCCTAATTCTTGGTTTATAAAACTTGTGAATTGAATAAATTTAAATAGATTACTAAAATGAAAGTTAAATTCTATGAAAAACAAAATAATTGAACTAAGGAATGTTTCTAAGCATTATGAAGTTGGAGAAGATTTAGTCAGGGCATTGGAAGAGGTAAGTATAGAAATAGAAAAGGGGGACTTTGTTGCAGTGATGGGTCCTTCCGGAAGTGGAAAATCAACAAGCATGAATCTTATCGGAAGTTTGGATTTAGCAAGCAAAGGAGAAATTTATCTTGACGGAAATAATATTGAGGAATTAGAAGAATCTGAACTTGCCCAGATAAGAGGCAAAAAAATTGGTTTTATTTTCCAGCAGTTTAACCTTATACCTAATCTCACTGCAAAAGAAAATGTCATGCTTCCCATGCTATTTCAGGGCAAAGAAGAAATTGAAAGAGAACTGAAAGCAAACGAACTTTTGGATTTGGTTGATTTGGGAAAAAGGAAGAATCATTACCCTAATCAACTTTCCGGAGGGCAACAGCAAAGAGTTGCAATTGCAAGGGCGTTGGCTAATGATCCCGAGGTAATTCTTGCGGATGAACCTACGGGAAATCTGGATACAAAAACAGGGGAAATGGTTATGAATTTTTTGGGAAAATTAAACAAGGAAGGGAAAACGATTATCATTGTTACTCATAACCCAGAATTAGCAAGAGAGCATGCAAAGACAATTTATTCTGTAAAAGATGGGCATATAGAAAGTCTCGAGAAAAAAATAAACGGAAAATGGAAGAGAGTGTAATAAGTAAAAATTCTACAGAAACTTTATAAATAGGTTGTATAACGAGATTATATGAATAAACAAAAAATTTTTGCTGCAACTTTAGCGAGTATCATCCTCACATTAAGTTTGGTTTCTGCCATGAGTATTAAATCTGTTGATGTTAATTCTTTTCAGCCAGGAAGTGAACAGGATGTTAATGTCGGGATAAAAAACATTTTCAACGAGGATGCAACAGATGTTTCACTTAATCTAAATTTAGCAGGGCTGCCTTTTTATATAACTGATTCAAAAAGCAATGTGGACGAAATAATTTCAGGAGATACAGAATACTTCGATTTCACTGTAAAAGCTGCAAGTAGTGCAACTGCAGGAGATTATTCCATTCCTTATACTTTAACTTATACGTTGGGAAATGACTCTCAAATGAGCACAAAATCCGGAGTTTTCACTTTTACCGTCGATGCAAGCCCCGAATTATCATACAGCGCGAGTGTTGATACTCCTGTTGTCGGCAGCCAGGGGAAAATCAATTTGAATGTCGTAAATTCCGGACTTGGAGAGGCTAAATTTGTCAGCGTAACGATTTCTCCGCAAGGTTATACTTTATTGTCAGACAGCAATGATTATATTGGAACTATAGATTCTGATGATTCCCAATCAGTTAGTTTTAATGCAATTTTTAATCAACCGAACCCAATTTTAATAGCAAAAGTGGAATATCGAAATTTTGATAATCAGCAAATAACTGATAATGTTGAGCTGCCAATTACAGTTTATTCAAAAGAAGATGCCTTAAAATTGGGGATAATAAAACCGAACAATACTTTTGCTTTTCTAATTTTAGCCGGGCTAATTTTTGGATCATGGGTCATAGTAAAAAAGATCAGAAAAAAAAGAAGGCTGAATAAAACTCAAGGGAGATAATCCCTAATGAAAAAAGATTATTTCATTCTGGCATTTGGTAACCTTAAACACAGAGGAGTAAGATCCTGGCTGACTATTTTAGGGGTTTTTATCGGGATAGCAGCAGTTGTTGCATTGATTACTCTTGGAGACGGGTTAAGAACAGCAATTACCGGACAATTTTCTACTTTATCTGCAGATAAATTAATTATCCAAAATGCAGGAACCGGGATGGGTCCCCCGGGAAGCACTGCAATAAGAAAATTGAATTCTCACGATGTCGATATAATAAAAAGAGTGTCCGGAGTAGAAGAAGTTGTTCCAAGATTAATAAGGGTTGTAAAAACGGAATTTAATAAAAATGCAGATTTTAGTTATATGACAAGTATTCCAAATGATGAAAAAGCAGCAAAAGTAATTTATGATTCTTTAAATGTCAAAACAAGCGACGGAAGGTTGCTGACTTCAGAAGATAGCGGAAAAATTGTTATTGGTTCTGATTTTGCCGGAGAAGATACTTTCGGAAAAAAAATTTCTGTGGGAGATAAAATTTTAATTCAGGGAAAAAATTTTGAAGTAATAGGTATTCTTGAAACATCCAGTTCTTTTGAGCTTAATCAGATAATTTTAATGAACCAGGATGACATGGATAAATTACTCAATATAAATAATGAATTTGATATGATTGTTGTCCAGGTTGACAATTCAAAAGATTCAGAGTCTATCGCACAAAAAATTTCTGAGGAATTAAGGAAAGACAGAAAAGAAAAAGTTGGAGAAGAAGATTTTTCGGTTCAAACACCAATGCAAGCAATTTCAAGTGTCGATACAATTCTAAACATAATCAATTTAATCGTGGGAGGGATTGCGGCAGTTTCCCTGCTTATCGGAGGAATTGGAATTGCAAACACTATGTATACTTCGGTTTTGGAGAGAACAAAAGAAATCGGGACGATGAAAGCAATAGGCGCTAAGAATAAAGAAATCCTTTATATTTTTGTTATAGAATCTGGTTTGCTTGGAATTATCGGGGGGGTTATCGGAGCAGTGATTGGAGTAGGATTAGCCTTTGGAATTTCTGCTTTAGCAAATTCTGCATTTGGTTCTGAGATATTGCAGGTGCAATTATCTGTCCCTCTTTTGTCAGGGGCAATAATATTTGCATTTCTAATCGGATTGTTATCAGGATTAACTCCTGCATTTCAGGCAAGCAAATTAAAACCAGTTGAAGCGCTTAGAAAATGATGAAGGATTATGTAAGAATTGCATTGAAAAATTTGAAGAAAAGAAAACTGAGGAGCTGGCTCACAATTGTAGGAATTGTAATTTCAATTTCAATAATTTTTACATTAATCAGTTTATCCTTGGGATTACGGGAAGCAATCAGTGAGCAATTTCAGATTCTCGGAACAGATAAATTGTTTATTGGTCCAAAAGGAACAAGCGGCATCGGAACCGAAGGAGCAGCAAGTCTCACAACTCAAGATGCAGATGTTGTTGGAAAAGTTCAGGGAGTAAAAGATTTATCTTACGTTTCTGCGGGAAGTGTAGAAGTTGAATTTGACGGAGAAAAAAGATACTCTATAGCAATGGGACTCCCTCTAGATAAAATAAAACTTTACATTGACAGTGCAAGCATCAGCATGGATGAGGGGGCTGTTTTACAGAAGGGGGAAACCGGAAAGGTAATGCTTGGCTATGATTACAAATATAGTTCTGTTTTTGACAAGCCGGTGAAAACAGGAGATAAGATTATAATAAATGGAAAGGAATTCAAGGTTGCAGGAATTGCACAGGCAATCGGAAATCCTTCAGATGATAAAAATATTTATATGTCCTTTGATGATTTCAAAAATCTTTTGGGAACAGGGGATGATGTTGCCTCTATAATTGTACAGGTTTCAGATCAGAATCAGATTCAGGAAATAAGCGACAGAATAAATCAGAAATTAATAAAATTCCGAGGAGTAACTGAAAAAACAAAGGACTTTTATATCTCCACACCAGAAGAGCTTTTGGCCAGCTTTGATAAAGTGCTAAATATAATTACTGCATTTCTCGTCGCTGTTGCAGCTATTTCTCTCCTTGTCGGAGCGATAGGAATTATGAATACAATGTATACTTCTGTTTTGGAAAGAACAAAAGAAATCGGGACAATGAAAGCAATCGGCGCAAAAAATTCAGATGTCCTTTTTATTTTTTTATCTGAGTCGGGTTTGCTTGGATTAATCGGCGGAGTAATCGGTGTTTTATGCGGTTATTTAATATCAAAAACAATTGAATTTATTGCAGTGAACTCTCTTCATACAACTCTTTTAAAGGCAGCAGTCCCGGGATATTTATTATTGGGTTGCCTGATTTTTGCTTTTTTAATAGGGGCTTTATCTGGAACGATTCCTGCTATGACCGCTTCCAGATTAAAACCCGTAGATGCGCTCCGATATGAATAGCGACGACACCGGGAATCAAAGATTCCAAATACTCCGTTTATTCTTGCTTGAATTTCTCCTTAAATTTGTGCTCAAGGATGATTAATATCGACGACGATTATAATTTTTAAAATAGATAAATCAGAATAAGAATCTTTAAAAACTAAATCTGCATCAACAACGTAGAGGTAAAAAAATGAGGAAATGCGTTTATTGCAATGGCGAGGTTCCTGCTGAAAGAGCGATGCAAATTTGCGACAGATGTGGTGTCGGAGTTTGGGGAAAAAAACAGTGGGAGCATATAAAGAAAACTACCGACGAAGCACAGGACAGAGGAGATTTGGATTTTAATTCTGGCAAAAATTTTCAAGAAGAAAAAAGGCGGGCTGCTTAATCTTTCTTTTACTATTATAAAAGGATAGTTTTTTAAATGAGATAATTTTGGGTAATCTATGACAAACAGAAAACCAGTAAGGACAAGAGGAAAATTGCAACTTAGCAGATATTTTCAGGAACTGAAAAAGGGAGATTTTGTTGCTATTTCCAGAGAACCTGCAGTTCAATCAAGTTTCCCCGTAAGATTTCAGGGCATTACAGGAGTAATTGATGAAAGAAAAGGAAAATCTTATATTGTAAAGATTAAAGATGGAAATAAGGAAAAAGAACTTATAATCGAGCCAATACATTTAAAAAAAATAAAACAGACTACAAAATAAAATGATAAAAAACAGCGAATTATTGAGTATGGCAGAAGTTTTGGAATATGTCAAAGAAAGCGGAGAAAAAGAGACAGATGTAGTAGGATTTATAAAAAAATTCAATAAACTAAAACCAAAAGAAGCAAAGGAATTAAAACAGGAATTGGAAAGATTGGAAATTATGAAAATAAAACCAGATTATATTGTTAAGATGATTGATCTTTTGCCTGAAACTTCTGAAGAATTAAATAAAATTTTTATTGATGTCAGCTTAGATGAAGATGAGACAAGAAGAATACTCGAAACAATTAAAAAATTCAAATGATGAAAATGGAAAAAGAAGAAACTGCAATCATATTAGATTATCTACCGAATGGATATCCGTTAGAAAAGAAAATGATGCCAATTGCACAGGCAATAGGCAAGAAAAGTTTAGTATTGTTGGAACTTGTTCCTAGACGAGGAATTTCATTAGAAGCAGGAGAAGAAGTTTATATCGGCGAAGGGAAACGAGACAAGATATACTATATTCTCGGCAGAATGCACAGAGAAAAATTGACAGAATCTGCAAAAAATCAACTGCAGGAATTTGTTGAAAAAGTAGTAAAAGATCAGGAAAAAAGGTTTATTGAGTTTTTCAATAAATCAGAAGCAATAAACAAAAGGCTTCATCAGATTGAGTTGCTTCCGGGATTCGGAAAAAAACATATGCAGGAAATATTAAAACAAAGAAAAGAAAAAGAATTCGAATCCTTTGAGGATATGAAACAAAGAATACAAAATCTTCCTGACCCGCAAAAAGCAATAGAGAAAAGAATATTAAGCGAATTAACAACGGTTGAGAGATACAACCTATTTGTACAATAAAATGACAGAACAAAAAGAAAAAACAAAAGAAATGCCTCACAGGCAAAGACCGGAAGAAAAGAAATATGAAGAAAAGTTAATCAGAATTTTATCAAAAGATATAGAGGGTAATCTTAATGTTTACGTCGGACTGACAAAAATAAAAGGAATTTCATGGAGTTTATCTAATGCAATCTGTAAGTTGTTAAATCTCGACAAAAAAAGGAAAATTGGATCATTAAGCAAAGAAGAAATAGATCAGATAAATAATATTTTGAAAGAGAAAAAAATACCTTCTCATTTACTTAACAGAAAATTTGATGTTGAGACGGGGGAAAATACCCATTTGATAGGGAGTGATCTTGAATTGCAAAAGGAATTAGATATCGGAAAGCTTAAGAAAATAAAGAGTTACAGAGGTCTCAGACATTCAGCAAATCTTCCGGTAAGAGGACAAAGAACAAGAAGCCACTTCAGAAGAAACAAGAGAAAGGGAGTTGGAATTAAAAAGAAAGGGGGTTCTGAAAAGAAACAATGAAAAGTAAATTAAAAATTTCCAATTCAGTTGAAACAGGAGAATTCAAATGAAAAGAAAACATAAAATTTATTCAAGACCGAAGAGACCTTTTGACAAAGTAAGAATAGAAGAGGAAGCAAAAATAAAAGAAGAATTCGGATTGAAAAATAAAAGGGAAATTTGGAAAGCTGATGCAAAAATTGCTTCAATGAGAGAGAAGGCCAAAAAATTAATTTCTGCAAATGAAAGTGAAAAAGAAGCTTTTTTCAAGAGACTTAAAAAAATGGGATTTAATGTTAACTCAATAGGAGATGTTCTTTCTTTGGATAAAAGAGATTATTTAAAGAGAAGACTTCAGACTATTCTCGTCGAGAAAAAACTTGCAAATACTCCGAAAAGTGCGAGACAATTAATTACCCATAAGAAAGTTTTAATTAATGGAAATAGCATTAATGCTCCATCATATATTGTTCCAGTAGAGTTTGAAAATAAAATTTCGTTAAGAGAACAAAAAGTAAAAAATAAAATTAAAAAAGAAGTTAGTGCTGAAGCGGAGGCAGAAACCGAATAATGAAAAGACCAGTTGAAGAAATTCCTGTTGAAATAAAAGAAGAGAAAAAAACAGAAAAAACTGAGAAGAAAGGAAAAGAAGTAGAAGCAATACTGAACATTTATACTTCATTCAATAATACTCTTGCTCATGTTACGGATATGTCGGGAAGAACAATTGCAAAAGTTACCGGAGGGATGGTTACAAAACACGGAAGGCTTAAAGCAAATCCCACAATCGCAATTTTCATTGCAAAAAGACTTGCTGAAATTTTAAATGAACAGGGAATAAAATCATTATACATAAGAATCAGAGTCAAAACAGGAAATCCTGCTTTGGGTCCTGGAGCACATGCAATTGTAAAGAGTCTCACAAGAGACGGATTTAAAATATTGAATATATTAGATACTACAAGATTCCCAAGAGGCGGACCAAAGAAGAAAGGCGGAAGACGTGGAAGAAGACCATAAATTTAAAAATAAAGTTTAAGAGATAATAAAATGAAAATACTAAACAAGAAAAATAACCAAATAACTTTCAGTGCAGATATAGACACTGGCTTGGCAAATGCAATAAGAAGATATATTGATCAGATTCCTATTTTAGCCGTCGATGAAGTGGAGATTTCTAAGAATGATTCCCCTTTGTACGATGAAACAATTGCACACAGAATAGGACTTGTTCCATTAAAAATGGACAAAACAATAAGTGAAAAAAGTGAAGAACAATTAACATTGATTGCAAAAAACGATGGAATAATTTATTCAGGAGAATTAAAGGGGAGAGTTGAACCTGTTTATGATAAAATACCAATCACAATATTGAAAAAAGGACAGGAACTTGAGATACTTGCAACTGCGAGAGTCGGCAAAGGAAGCCAGCATGTAAAATTCTCTCCGGGATTAATGTTTTACAGAAATTTGATAAAAGTAAAAATTGATAAAGACTGCCCTAAAGAAATTGTTAATGCTTGCCCTAAAGAACTTTTAAAATCTGAGGGCGGGAAAATTGCGATAATCGAAGAGGAAAAATGCGATATGTGTGAGGAATGTTTAGAATTTTGCAAAAAAGCAGGAAAGAAAGCTGTTGAATTAACTCCTTCAGGAGAATTGGCAATTACTGTTGAATCATTCGGGCAAATCAGCGAAGAGGAAATTTTCAAAAGAGCAATTGAAGTTTTGAAAGATGATTTGAAAGAAGTTACGAAGAAAGTTGGAAAGTAAGAATGATTAAAAAACAATTTTTGAAAAAAATATTAATTGAAGGAGTAATCCTTTTGATATTAATCATATCATTTTTACTGATTTGCTCTTCTTTTATAAATCAAATTTATCTTTTAAATGAATTAACTTTAATTTTTTATTGGTGGACCTTGCCAACCCTTCTTTTATTTGCATCAGTATTATTTTTAAAAATCTTTTTAAATTGGAAGAAATCATTTTTTTCTGAAACCCTTAAGGCATTATATTTTTTATTCCCCATAGGTTTTATTTATAGTTTAGCGAATGAATTTTATTTCATGTCCCAGCATAATTGGCAGAATATAGTGTTAAATTTTGGATTAATCTTCATTTTCATTTTATTATACACCACATTCGCTGAACCATTTTTTTGGCTTCTGAATAATAAACGAAAAAGTGCGGGATAAAGGATTCGAACCTTTGTAGGCACTGAGCCAACAGATTTTGAGTCTGTCCCATTTGACCGCTCTGGCAATCCCGCGCGACGACACCTTATCGGTTTCTTCCGCTCGAATTTCCCTTTACATTTCTGCTCAGGGCTGATATTTCAATTAATTGAAGGTATAAAAACTTTTATAAACCCTTTTTCTCTTTGATTTTTATCTGCGAGCGAAAGCGAAGAGTAGAGAAAATTTTTCTCTATAATAATAACATGAAAACAAAAACGAAAATTGATAGTCAGCTTGGAAGGAAAAATAATCCTGAATTAGTTAAAACTATAATTGAAGCAAAGAAAAAAAGCAAA